>NZ_CP022303.1:3050000-3660000 GCF_004216475.1 Thalassococcus sp. S3
CAGCCGGATGCCGCGTTCGCCGACCATGGTGTCATACCCGCCCGACAACGCATTGATGAAATCATCCGCACCGGCCGCCCTGGCAGCGTCCCAAATCGCGGCGTCGTCGGCATTTTCCCGACCGAAGCGGATGTTGTCCCTGATCGTTCCGTGGAACAGGAATACATCCTGCAGAACCATGGAGATTTGGCGCCGAAGCACGGACAGTGGCAGGTCGCGCAGGTCAACCCCGTTCAGCGTAATACGCCCCTCGTCCACGTCGTAAAATCGCGCGACCAGTTGGGCGAGGGTCGATTTTCCGGCGCCTGTTGGGCCAATCACGGCAAGGGTCTCACCGGGCGCAATCGTGAGCGAGAGATCGCGCAGAACGGGCTGATTGTCATGATAGCGGAACGACACAGCATCGAAGCTGATTTCAGGGCGATCTGGATGGGGAAGGAGTTGCGGATGTTCCGGCTCCGCAACCGCGGGTGCGGTATCAAGCAGATCGTTGACCCGTTTAAGGCTGGATAACCCGCGCTGCAAAGCCTCTGTTGCCCCAACAATCGAATACAGCGGCTGATAGAGCGTGACGATGTAGAGGATGAAGGCGACAAGATCGGCGACAAGGATCTCACCCGCGAGCGCCATGCGGCCGCCGATCAGCACGACCAATGCCGTGGACACCCCGATTGCGCCTTCGACAGCTGGATCAAAAGGTGCGATCAGCGTCCGGGAGCGGATTTGACGCCGGGCCAGGAAATCGGATTTGCGCAAGAAGCGGCGCCGTGTCCGCTCTTCCTGATTGAAGATCTGGATCTCCCGTATGCCGCTGACATGGTCCTGCACCAAGGCCGATAGGTCTCCCTCGCGGTTCGCCTCGTTGTCGAAGGACGGGATCGCTTTGCGTCCAATCTTGACCATAATGAACACCGCAATCGGAAGCGGCAGCAGCGCCAGAATGGTCAGGATCGGTGACAGGAAAAGCAGAATGATCAGGATGCCGAATGCAAGGATCATCGACACGACAAAGCCATAGACGGCATCGGCGATCACCGGTTCCAGTTTCAACGTGTCGTCGATCACACGTGTGGTGATGTCGCCCGACTTTCGCGCGGCAAACCAGCCGGGGGACAGACGTTGAAGATGCGTGTAGACCGCGTCGCGCAAGTCCCGGCAGGTTTTGAACGCAACGACGTGGGAATAGTGAAAAACGGCGGCCTCTGCGGTGCTGCGTCCGATATAGATTGCGACCAGCCCGACCGCGATCAGCGTCAGGGTTTGGCTTGCATCCTCTGCCCCGGTCTCGATGATCAACACGATGGCGCGCACCAGCCAGGGGGCAAGCAACCCCGTCGCCGTCACAACAAGGATCGACAGAACGACTGCGAGCATCGTTCGCTTGTAGGGAAGCATGTACTGGATCAGACGGTTCATCTATGCATGCTCTACCAGCGGATCGGCAATCGCCGGTTTTCAGAAGAGGTTCAGAGGTCGTTTGTCGGCTGGGACGAGGTTGGTAGAGGGCATCGGGTGACCACCTTCGTCCGGGCTATGTCTGACCCTAGCAGTCAAGTTCGCAGAGGCGTGGAGGCTTCATTTAGAACTTGAATGCCGTGGTCAGTCGGACAGTTCTGGGCGCACCGAGGCTTAGAAAACTCCTTCCCGTAGACTGCCAGTAGGCGCTATCCGTTACATTGGTGATATCGAGGTTCACCGTCGCAGGCGTGCCATTCACATCGAAGTCATAGCTCGCGCCGACATCGATGCGGTCCCAACTGGGGATGCTCTGCGTATTCTCCGCGTTCAATTCCTGGCTTGATGTGTAGATGTAGCGGCCGCTCAACGTGAGGCCCGGTACTCTGGGAACCTGATACTCTGCGTAGAGGTTCAGCTGCACGTTCGGAATGCCAATAGCGTCATTCCCATCGGTCGCACCGCCCGCGGTGGCAGCTTGTTTCCCATCCATGAATGTCACACCCCCCAGCAGCCGCAAATTCTCGGTCAAGTTGCCGTAGACCAGCGTTTCAATGCCGCGATTTTCGATCTCCCCATCAACGCGGAAGAGGTTTGTGGCTGGTTCGATGAAGCTTTGTGGCTGAGATATCTGGAAAATCGAAATGCTTGCTCCGAAACCGTTGGTGTCCCATTTTGCGCCCATCTCGTATTGCTCGCTGACAAAGGGGGCAAAAGCCTCCCCGGCGTTGTCGGCCAGACCGGGCGCGAAGGGCCCCGGTGTCAGGCCCTCGCTGTAGCTTGCGTAAAGGGACAACTCCTCTCTTGGTTTGTACACGATCCCTAGAACGGGACTGACTTCTGAATCGTCGTAAGAGGTCGTGAGAGTACCTTCGCTGAAATTGTCGATCGAAAGGTCTTGCCACCGGAGACCGCCCGTAAACTGCAGCCTGTCCTCCAGGAACTTTGACGTCCAGACTGCTGCAAAGCTCTTGAAGTCTCTGCTCCGGTTACGTTGCAATGGCCCAAGCGGTGGCAACTCGGGACGTGTGAGGAGCGGCTCTGGCGCGTCGAGCGTTCCGCCAAATGTAGGCACCAGCGCGCCTGTTACGGCTCGATATGCGTCTTCTTTGTAACCTGAATACTGTAACGCAACCTCGTGATTGACCGAGCCGGTGGCAAATTCTCCGGATAGGCCCACGTCATAACTGTCTACTTTGATCTCGGACTCCCCCAGGATCACGGTTGAACCCGACAAGGTTCCAGCGCCGTCCACGATTGTACGTGCCAGAGCATCCAGGCCCCGTTCATCCCCTTGCCGCGTGCCGTAGCGCGCCGAAAGCGTCCAATTGTCCAGGATATCGTACTCGAACCCGACAACGCCACGTCTGGTGATATTCTCAGAAAATGCGAATGGTGCATTGTTGTTCGTCGCACCGTTTGGGGCATCTGGGATCGCGAAGTCCCCCGAGCCGGGCAGAAAGAGGTTCTGCGGCGCATCATAGAACAGATCCTGATAGAGAAAATCCGCCGTTACGCGCAAGCGATCACCACGGTAGTCCAATGCAAGACCGGCCACCGAGTCTTCCAGCGCGTTGTTGTCGCCAGTGAGATCACCCGAACTGAAGGCACCATTGAACCTGAGGCCGAACTCGCCGTTCTCTCCATACCTGCGACCGAAATCCAGATGCGTGCCAATATGGCCTTCGGATTCATAACTGAAACTCAAGTCGGTGATCGGAGTATCTTCGGCCCGTTTAGGCACCAAGTTTATGACACCCCCGATGTTCCCGAACGGTGGCACACCATTCAGGATGGCATTTGGCCCCCGAAACACTTCTACCTTTTCGTAAGGCTGAAGGCTCGTGGAGCGCCCTGGTGTCAGCCCAAACAGCCCTTCTAAGGCAACCTCGGAATTGAAAATCGGAAAACCGCGCACGATGAACTGATCCGTGCTGCCGCCGCGCGGAACATTTGATCGCACAGAGGGGTCGTTTTCGAGGACATCGGAGATCTTTCCGGCTTGCTGGTTCTCGATCAACTCGGACGTGAAGGACGTGACGCTGAATGGCACGTCTTGGATCGGCCTGTCACCAAAGACACCCGCACGGGCCTCATCGGACGTCAACACAAGTGTCCCGAGATCCAAGGTCTCATCTGTGGCGTTTTGGCTGACCAGATTGAGCCTATTCGTCGGTACGATTGCCAAGCCACCATCTTGGAGCTCCGAAATCGCAAGATCGGGGTCATCAAGCATCTTCTCAAGAGCTTGCCTTGCCGACATGGGACCAACGACCGCGTTGCTGCGTCTGTTTTCCACAAAGCGCGCATTGACCGCGATTGGCACCCCTGTTTCGGTGCTCAGCTCCTCGATGGCGGTAAAGAGGTCCTGAGCAGGCACGTCAATCGCCTGATCGGAACCTGCGAATATGGCAGGTGCAGCGAAGACACCCGCCGTTGCGAGCGCTGTCGTTGAAAGTATCCGTGGCAATGTTCTTGTTGGTCGCATGAACGTCGGTCCCAATCTCGTCTCATGGGACACCCAAGCGGCCACTCAGGCGTCCTTCACAAATAAAACGGATCAGGTGCGGCGTTTTTCGCAAAGTACCCGATTTTTCTTATCGGGAATATATGATGGTCAGATACGGGGAGACCTCGACAACCGATGCACCGCTGGTCGCTGCAAGGGTCTTGAGTGCGTTACGTGGCATGGAAAGGTCCAGCGCCCCCGCCACGGGGTCATCCGCAAGGCGGTTGCTGATGACAAAGACCCTGCCGCTCATCCTGCGTTCAATGACGGATGCAACTTCTCCAAAGGTCATGCCACCAATCGTCAACCGGTCTCTTCGCCAGCCTGCAACGGTGTCCGGTTCGACAGATCTGATACTGGTCTCGAATGGCGACACGCGAATTTGCTTACCTTCGGTCAATTGTCGGATTTGTCCCGCCCCCGTCACTTCGACTATTCCATCTGCTACCGTGATGATCACATCATCGCCCAGCCGCATGACTTCAAATGCTGTCCCCAAGGCTTCCGCCGTGACATTGCCCGCCTGAACGATGAACCGTCGGCCATCATCGTCGACATCAAAAAAGCCCGCCCCCTTGAGAAGGTCCACCGTCCGGATCTTTGCATTGGTTTCTTCTTGAATAGCCGAGGACGCGTCCAGGGTTGTGGTATCGCCGGATTCCAGCTCGATGATCTCGGTGGTGAGGCGCGTGGTGTAATCTGCGAGCCATGCAACTTTCAAAGGCTCCCACGCAAAGGCCAGGGACAAGAGCGCCAAGACCCCTCCGACGATCCCAATGCTGTAGCGCCGATCCCGATCTTTCAGCGTCTTGGGTGCAGCGGCAAACCCCCTGGCCATGACGGCGTAAATCCTCTTGGCGTCACGCCCGCGCGCCAGGAACGCATCCCGGTCCTTCAGCGCAGCGTGATCGTCGGGGTCCTCATCCAGCCGCCGCAGAATGCGGGCGGCCTCCTCCGCCAGCTTCTGTCTTGCTGGATCTCGGTTGGTGTCGTCGCTCATCCGCCTTGCATATCTTCGTACTCGTATCTCTATAACGGTCGAGCATTCTGTTTTTTCGGCGTTTCAGCCATCAAGGGCGAAATAAATTTCCACCATGACTTGTTCAATCAGCTTGTGGGAATGCGAGACCGAAAGACCCAAAGCCTGCCCGATCTCTTTGTACGTGCGCCCTTCGATCATTCTCATCCGGAACGCCCGGACATGGCGGTCTGACATACTCAGAAGCGTTCGGACAATGATGGAGAGCTCATTGCGCGCGATAACCGCCGTTTCCGTACTGGGTGTCGCATTACGCCTCTCGTAAATCTCGGACAACGCGACTTGCTCGGCTGTTCGGCTGCGCCGCCAATCCTTAGCGAGGTTTGACACGATGCGCCTGAAGATCGGCCCTGCTTCGGCTTGCGCGTATTCCTTGCCGTGCCATCTGATCCAGCTTTCCTGAACGATCTCTTCGGCGACCGCACGGCTGTCTACGATCCTCAGAGCGAGATCAATAAGACGCTCACGGTCAGAGACGAACGTCTGCTCAGCACCTGCTATCGATATACAATGGTCGTTCGTCATCCAGCCCGTCCAAAACGCAAGATTTGCAAAATGTCTGGCTGAACTTGAGGCGTTGCTCGACGCCCCGGTGTTCGCACGTGCAAGGCGCGGATGCAAGGATTGCGTCTCGACCATATTCACCTTGTCCACGTGGGCTCACTCGAAGAGCAGACGACGAAAGGCCACCAATTGAACCCGGCAGAGCAGCTTACCAGCACTGGTGATTTCCGGCCTGAGCCGCACAATCACGGTGCAAAGCGGACTTTCGTCAGTTGTACGGCACGTGGAAGCTTGGGCTCATTCCAAACCCTAGCTGCAAGTGGTTCCGATGACGGCTCTGCGGGACAAAGGGGCTTTCGCTGCACCTGCGCCAATGCCTTCTTTAACGCCTTCTCAGCAGTCATCGTTGCGCCGAAGCGCGTGCAAGTTCCACCAAGCGTGCGAGTACGCGTTCCCTCTCGGAACTAGTTAGCGGATTCAGACCTAAAACCTCCAGCAGCCATAGCCCATCTGTCGCAAGGAGAACTAAAGCCGCATCTGTCTTTGAGTCGCAACGAGCCTTAACGCGCCCCAGCATGTCGGAATAACGAGGCGCAAATTCAGCCAGAAGGTCTGGCTCGGAAAACGCCGCTGCGAATAGCGCTGCGTCTGGTCGCCCGTATGAGCCAGTCTCCTTTAGCATACCGTGAACGTACCCTTCGATCTCGTGGACGCTGGCGCCGCCAAGCGTTATGACCGCTGCTTCAAAAGACGCATCCAGACGATCGAAAGCACGGGTCAACATGGCGCGCACCAGTTCCCTTTTCGTTTCGAAACGATACTGCAAACCTCCTTTGCTGATCCCCGCGCGTTTGGCGACATTCGCGAGCGTAAGCGCGCCCACACCTTTCTCGCGGACAAGGGCCTCTGCCTGATCCAAAACAAATTTTTCGTCGATGGTTTGTTGACGTCCCAAGGGCTTCTCCTATCATTCCGTCCAGACGGATTGAAAAATGGCGGCGTAAGGCCGCATTATCACGGAGTATAAGAAATGACGGCACTCGGACTGTCCAGTGTGACAATTGCATGGATCGCCCTGCTGACCGCAGGCCTTTTCGAAATTGGCTGGCCGGTCGGGCTGAAGCTGTCTCAAAACCCGGGGCAACTCATGTTTGGCATAGGACTTGCTGTTGTATGTATCTTCATTTCCGGCTTTTTGCTTTGGTACTCGCAGCAAACAATTTCGATTGGTACCGCCTATGCGGTATGGGGAGGCATCGGTGCGGCTGGTACGTTTATTGTTGGGGTCATGTTCTTCGGAGACGCAGTCACGCTGTTCCGTGTGCTTGGCGTTATCCTGATCGTCGGCGGTGTTATCTCCTTGAAGCTAGGAAGCGTCAGCTAAGCCGGACGACAGCGTGAATGACCGAGCCGCGCCACATGGCGCGGCTCGGCGCGCGAAGAGTGCAGCTTCAGCGACAGCACCATCTGGTCAAGAGCAGACACTGACTGCCCGCGCACCATCCGGCAAAAAGGGCTCAAGCCGACTTGCGGCGACGCAGCGGCGCCAGATCGTACCAAGTTGATGGCTCTGCGGACAAAACCGATCTTCGCGACGGTTGCACGGTTGGTCGCTATTGTGTCGAACTCTCTCGTGCACTAAAAGCAAGTGCACAAAATTCTGAGGAACATCTGTATTGCCTGATGGATCGAAACCCGACGCGCCTCTGTTGCAAGATCAGCTTTGCTTTGCGCTATATGCAACGTCACGCGCTTTCACCAAAGCCTATGCGGAACTCTTGTCGGATCTGGGCGTGACCTATCCACAATACCTGACCCTTCTCGTGCTTTGGCAACATGGCGACCTCGGCGTGCAGCAGATCGCGGAAAAGCTTGAAATCGAAGGCGCGACCGCAACCCCTATGATCAAGCGTATGGAGGCGCTTGGCCTTGTGACGCGAACCCGCAGCAAGGCCGACGAAAGGTCGGTTGTGGTGTCCCTGACGAACGCCGGGCAGGCGCTGCGCGAAAAAGCCAGTGACATTCCCGAACGCCTGGGCTGCCTTGTCAACGTGGGCGGCGATCAGGCGCAGAAGCTGATCAAAGAGCTGAACGCCATCCGTCTCGGAATATCCTAACAGTTCGACTGTCGCGAGACAGGAGAGTTCGAACGAGTCAAAAGATAGCGTACTAAATATTTGTAGACTTGTATTTAAATATAAGATATTGGATTGTGCACTATCTAATAGCTCACAAGGAGAAAATAAGTGATTTTGAAAGCTGCTGTGACATCTGCGTCCATAGCCCTGACCGCGTTGGCGGGCTCCGCATCCGCTGAGGACCCCGATCTCACGGCCAAATCCGTGGTCCTCGTCCATGGCGCCTTTGCTGACGGCTCCGCATGGTCCGGGGTTGTACCGTTTCTTGAGCAAGCCGGCCTCGACGTCATCTCGGTCCAAAACCCGCTGGACTCCCTGGCCGGCGATGTCGCTTTTACCAACCGGGCCATCGCCCGCGCCCAAGGCCCGGTTGTTCTGGTCGGCCACTCCTGGGGTGGGCAAGTCATCACGGAGGCCGGTCTGAACGACAAGGTGCATGCGCTGGTCTACGTCGCTGCCTACGCACCGAATGCCGGTCAAAGCCTAGGGGAAGCCGCCGAATTGGACACGTTTCCAGCCCCCGGCATCGCGGCCCTGCAACAGGACGACGCAGGGTACTTCTTTCTGCCGGACGACGCGATGGCCAGCCTGTTCGCGCATGACGTGCCCAAAGCTGACGCCGACATCATGGCCGCAACACAGGGACTTCTGAACAGCGAGGCCCTCGGTCAGCCGGTCAGTCACGCCGCCTGGGAGCATAAGCCAAGCTTCTATGTCATCGCGGGCGAAGACTACATGACACCGACCGCGCTGCAGCGCCAATTCGCCAAAAAGATCGGTGCCACCGCCCGAGAGGTCGATGCCAGCCACGCGGTTGCCGTATCCCAGCCCAAATTCGTCGCAGACATGATTATCGAAGCCGCAAAATAAGCCGTTTTCCAACAGAGAGGATTTTGAAATGAAAAACTGTATTGCCCTGGCGGCCGTTGTGCTCGCCACATTCGCCACCGGCACGGCTATCGCCGACCAGGCCCGCACCGGCATCTATCCCGAAGGCAATGTGCCGATCGCCCCCTACACGCCAGGCATCAAGACCGACAACGGCTTTCTCTATGTATCCGGGCAAATCCCCTATGTGAACGGCGCGCTGCCGGCCCACGCCGCAGACGGCGAAAACGACATCCAGGACCAGTCAAGGATTGTCATGGAAAACCTCAAGGCGGTGCTTGATCAGGCGGGTTATGACTTCAACGACGCGGTGCGTGCGACGGTCTACCTCTCCGACATCTCGCTCTATGGCGGGTTCAACGAGGTCTATGGCACCTATTGGGGTGACGGGGACATCCCGCCATCCCGCGCAGCAATCGCCGTCAAAGAGCTCCCCGGCGGCAAGCCCGACGCGCCCATTCTGGTCGAAGTTTCAGTGGTGGCCTACAAATCAAACTAGCCAAGCCGGTGACGCTGCCCGCTCCCCAGCAGCGTCGCCGTCCATCCAAACGGACTGCTGAATTGTCCGGTATGACGCACAGTCCCCTGCCCGGCCAAGGTTTGGAAATCAGTAGACCATTTCGGAATTGCCCGAACAGCACCCCAACTTGGCCCGACCAGAGCGCAAAGCTTATGGCGCAAGGTCTCTTTGTTGGCCCGGCGGCGATGGGACTTTAGCCGCAGGACGTTCAGACAGCGTGGACAGGTACAGCTGATGCGGCAGGTTTTGGCACCAAGTCAGGCCTCTCCCGCGCAAGTGGTTACACGCAGAAGTGCTCGGTTCTCAGGGACGCTTTGGATTCGCGGAGTAATCTATGGTGCCCCCACACGGACTCGAACCGCGGACCTACTGATTACAAATCAGTTGCTCTACCAGCTGAGCTATAGGGGCCTAGACCGGTGCTCTAGCGTTTGATCGAAGGTGCTGCAAGACGGAATCGCACACCCGTCAAAACCTCAAAGGCGTTTGACTGGTTCAAACCAAGGCGATACGCCATGATTTCAGAGCAGTTGATCAGGCAAAATACACAAGATGCAGGTGATCTTTCATTGCGGCGCGCACTTTACCGATGACGACCGCCTGATCCGCTGCCTGCTGCGCAACAAGGCGTCCTTTTCGCAAAAAGCCATCGCCGTTCCCGGACCGGGCAAGTACCGGGAATTGCTGCGCCGGACGCTGGGCGCCATGCAGAACGCCGATGCGGATCCGAATGCTCGCGACGTGCTGATGGATGCGATCCTCGACGAGGAGAGCGCTGACCGGCTGATCCTGTCCAACGCCAACTTTTTCGGCGTGCCGAAATACGCCTATCGCGACGGTCTCTTTTACCCCGCTGCTCCGGATCGCATCGCAAGCCTGAACCAATTGTTCCCAGAGGACCGGATCGAAATTTTCTTCGCCATCCGTAACCCGGTCACGTTCTTGCCGCAGCTCTTGGAAAGCACCGAAGCCTCTGACATCGAAACGCTGCTGGATGGCGTCGATCTGCGCGATGTGCGCTGGTCCGACATGCTCGCGGCGACGCAAGCCGCGGCCCCCAATGTCGGCATCACCGTCTGGTGCAACGAAGACACGCCGCTCATTTGGGCCGAGATCATTCGCGCGGTTGCCGGTCTGGCGCCGGGTGAGAAGATCATCGGCGGGTTCGACCTGTTGCACGATCTGATGCAACCCGAAGGCATGCGACGCTTTCGCAACTATCTGCGCGAACATCCGATCATGACCGAAGCCCAGAAGCGCAGGGTGATCGCCGCATTCCTGGGTAAGTTTGCCCGCATGGATGTCCTGGAGGAAGAGCTCGACATTCCGGGCTGGACCGAGGCTTTTGTTGACGAGGTCACCGAAGCCTACGATGCCGATATGGCCGAGATCCGGGCCATTCCCGGTCTGCGGGTCATCGCGCCCTGAAACCAGCCAACGGCTGACCCTTGTCAAGCGCCTGCGAACCGGGAATGGTTGCGTCATGTTTCGTCTGACCGCCCAGATCCATCTGATTTTCCTGACCATTCTGCTGGTGTTGTCGGCGATGACAGCCCGGGCCGAGACGGCTCGCATCACGGTCTTCGCGGCCGCGAGCCTGAAGACGGCGTTGGATGAGGTCGCAACGCAATACGAAGCGCTTTCGGAGATTGACGTCGTGCTGTCTTATGCGGGCAGTTCGGCGCTGGCGCGACAGATCCAGCACGGGGCTCCGGCGGATGTCATCCTGCTTGCGAATACTCACTGGATGAATGTGCTCGGAGAAAACCGCCTTCTGGCGCAGGGCACGATGCGCAATCTTCTGAGCAACCGGATCGCCCTCATCGCGCCTGCCGCCTCGACAGTGTCGGTCCGTCCCGAAGCCGGTGCTCCTCTGGCCGAGGCATTGGGGGATGATCGCCTGGCGATTGCGATGGTCGATGCCGTGCCCGCGGGCCTTTACGGCAAGGCCGCTCTTGAGGCGCTGGACCTTTGGCCCGACGTCTCCACCCGTCTTGCGCAAACCGACAACGTGCGCGCCGCGCTCAGGCTGGTCGCGATCGGCGCGGCGCCCCTGGGGATCGTTTATGCCAGTGACGTGAATGCCGAACCGCGCGTGCGTCTTCTGGGCCTCTTTCCCCAAGACAGCCATCCGCCCGTTCTCTATCCCGTCGCGCTGCATGTGGACGCACCGGACGAGGCGTGGTCTTTTCTGGACTTTCTCGCGGGCCCCTCCGCGTCGGCTGCGTTCACCGCTCAGGGTTTCACGGTACTGGACGCCCCGTGAGCAATTGGCTGGGCCCAGAAGAATGGCAGGCCGTGCTGCTGTCGATCCAGGTGTCTCTGACCGCGACGCTCTTGAGCCTTCCGGTCGGCATCCTGGTCGCTTACGCCCTTGCCCGCTGGCAATTTCCGGGAAAACAACTGTTGAACGGGCTCGTTCACCTGCCTTTGATCCTGCCCCCGGTCGTGACGGGCTACGTCCTGCTTCTGACCTTCGGACGCCAGGCGCCGTTGGGCGGGTGGCTCTTTGACACATTTGGCCTGACCTTCGCCTTTCGATGGACCGGCGCGGCCCTTGCCGCCGCGATCATGGCCTTCCCCCTTATGGTTCGTGCCATCCGTCTGGCGATCGAGGCGGTCGATCCCGGGCTTGAGGAGGCTGCAGCAACGCTCGGCGCGAGCCGGATCTGGATTTTCACCACGATCACCGTGCCGCTTGCCCTGCCCGGCCTTGTGACCGGCGCGATCCTCGCCTTTGCAAAAGCCATGGGCGAATTCGGTGCCACGATCACGTTTGTGTCGAACATCCCGGGCGAGACACAGACCATCCCATCTGCGATCTACGCGTTTCTGCAGGTGCCCGGCGGCGAAAGTGCGGCGCTTCGGCTGGTTCTCGTCTCCGTCTTCGTCGCGATGGCGGCGCTCCTCATCTCAGAGATCCTGGCACGCCGGGCCGCTCGCAGGGTGTCGGGCGCATGACCCTTCGTGTCGCCATATCGCATCGCTTTGCCCGGTTCGCCCTTGATGTCTCCTTTGAGGCACCTGCCGGGATTACCGCGCTCTTCGGACGGTCGGGCGCGGGAAAGTCGACGGTGATCAACGCGGTCGCCGGTTTGCTGCGTCCCGACGCAGGACGGATCATTCTGTCCAAGGACACCCTCTTTGACGCAGATGCGGGAACGTTCCTGCCGCCGCGCAAGCGCCGCCTTGGCTATGTCTTTCAGGACGGGCGCCTCTTTCCTCACCTGACTGTCCGACAGAACCTCAACTATGGTCGGCGCTTCGCGCCCGCCTCCGCTGACGCGCCCCAATTCGGTTCTGTGGTTGACCTTCTTGGGATCGCGCCCTTGCTTGACCGGCGACCCGGCGCCTTGTCGGGCGGCGAAAAGCAGCGTGTCGCGATCGGTCGTACGCTCCTTTGCAACCCGCGTATGCTGCTCATGGACGAACCTCTTGCCGCGCTGGATGCCGCGCGCAAGGCCGAAATCCTGCCCTACCTCGAACGTCTTCGGGATCAGACCGCCATACCCATTCTCTATGTCAGCCATGCCATGGCCGAGATCGCCCGCCTGTCGACAACCGTGGTCGTTCTGGACGAGGGGCGCGTGGCCCGGTCCGGCCCGGCCGAGCAGGTGCTCTCCGACCCCGACATGGTGCGTCAGCTTGGCGTTCGCGAGGCCGGCGCTGTCCTTCCCGCATGCGTGGCCCAGCACCATTCCGACGGGCTGACCGAGCTGGATTTCTCAGGCGGACGGCTGTTTTTGCCGCGCATGCAGGCCGTCGAAGGGGCGCCGATCCGTGTGCGTATCCTGGCCCAGGATGTCATCCTGTCCCGTACGCGTCCCACCGGGCTTTCGGCCCTGAACATCCTGCCGGTGACGATCCTGTCGATCCGGGACGGCAGCGGACCCGGCCGGATCGTTCAATTGCAATGCGGCACCGACCGCCTTCTGGCCCGGATCACCCGTCGGTCTGCCGACGCCTTGCAGCTTCGGGTGGGGGACGCCGCCTTTGCCGTGATCAAAACCGTTTCGATTGCGCGTTTGGATATCGGAACCGGATAATGTCGGCGTCGTGCCCGCTCACATGCCCAGCGCTTCCTTGTACATCTCAAGGATCGCCTCTTCCTCGGCGATGTCATCCTTGTCCCTTTTGCGCAGCGCGATGACCTTGCGCATCACCTTGGTGTCGTACCCGCGGGCCTTGGCTTCGGCCATCACCTCTTTTTGCTGTTCGGCGATGTCTTTCTTCTCTGCTTCCAGACGCTCGATCCGTTCGATGAACTGGCGCAATTCGTCAGCGGTGACGCGGTAGGATGCGTCGGTCACGGTCTCTGTCATCGGCGGGATCTCCTTGGGCCGGAACATGGGGGCTGGATCGTCCTCCTATCCGCCCGTCCCGTCCCTGGCAAGACACCAGGCGGACAGGTGTGCCCCTCATCCCGCTTGCAACCCGGTGATGCCTGCGCTAGGCGCGCGGCACTGGCGTAGCGGAGTGCAGACATGTCGGACCTTCTGATCTGGATCGGCGCGGCCCTCACATTGATGGGGCTGATCGGACTGGTGTGGAGCATCGTGCGTGTCACAAAAGCACGCCGCGCCGGATTGTCCGACGCGGCGCTGCGTGAAGCCATTCAAAAGGCGATCCCCCTGAACCTCGGCGCGTTGTTCGTCTCGGTTCTCGGGCTGATGCTGGTGATCCTGGGCGTGTTCCTGACCTAGACCGGCATATTGTCGAAGCGGGCTTCGATCGCCTCTTCAACCAATTCGTTGTCCAACCGTTTCAGACGTCGCGGCACATCAAAGCCGTTCTCGCCAAGCTGAACAATCAACTTGTGGAGCTTCGGTTGCAACGACTGACGGCCAGCCGCATTCGAAGATGCGATGCGGGCTTCCAGCGTTTCGGCAAACTGGATCATTTCGCTTTGTGTCATTGAGTGCTCCCCCTGATGTTATGTTACATTCATTACCCCTCAGGCATGACAGAGATACGAAGCCAAGTCCGGTTTTTGGAGGCCCTGCGACCGATTTGCGCATCAATTCGCCAGCCCTGCATGCTTTATCGGCATATTGCCCTAATTCGCAGCAGCTCCGCGTTGATCGAGGTCAAACAGAACGCAGATTTCTGACGTTGAAACACATGCACGAAACGCCATATGATCCTTCGAAAGGAGAGCGATATGAGACCCATCGTGAAGGCCTTTTTCGACGCCGCGACCAACACGGTGTCCTATGTCGTCCGCGAACCCGAAGGACGGTGCTGCGCAATCATCGACAGCGTGCTCGATTTCGACCAGGCATCCGGTCGCACCGACACCCGCTCGGCCGATGCGATCATCGCCTGGGTCCGGGCCGAGGATATGCAGGTCGAGTGGATCCTCGAAAGCCACGTCCACGCGGATCATCTGTCGGCCGCGCCCTACCTGCAGGACCATCTGGGCGGCCGGATCGGCATCGGCGACCGGATCACGGTCGTGCAGGATACCTTTGGCAAGGTCTTCAACGAAGGAACCGCATTTCAGCGCGATGGCTCTCAGTTCGACGCGCTGTTTCAGGAAGGTGACAGTTTTCATATCGGACAGATGCGCGGGGATGTGCTGCACACACCCGGCCATACCCCGGCCTGTTTGACCTATGTGATCGGTGACGCGGCTTTTGTCGGCGATACGCTGTTCATGCCTGACTTTGGAACCGCGCGGTGCGATTTTCCGGGCGGGTCCTCTTCGGATCTCTATCAGTCGATCCAGAAGATCCTCTCCCTGCCGGATGAGACACGCATCTTCGTGGGTCATGATTACAAGGCGCCCGGTCGCGATGAATTCGCGTGGGAGACCAGCGTGGCCGAACAAAAGGCCCGCAACATTCACGTCGGCGCGGGGCGCAGCCAGGCCGAATTCTGCGAAATGCGCGATGCACGGGATGCGACACTGGGCATGCCAAAGCTGATCTTGCCGTCGCTTCAGGTCAACATGCGCGCCGGTCACATGCCGGAGCCCGATGACCACGGCGACGTGATGCTCAAGATCCCCGTGAACAAGATCTGATCGAAGCGCGGCGCACCGCTGGACAGAACGCCATCGAACGCATATCTCGCGGCTATGGATATCCGTCACATCACACCCCAATACGCGGTGTCGCCCCAGATCGCCGCCGAAGACGTCCCCGCCCTTGTCGAAGCAGGCTTTACGACGGTGATCTGCAACCGTCCCGACCCGGAAATTCCACCGACGCACTATGCCGAAGTGATCGAGGCCGCGGCCAAGGCGGCGGGCGTAGACTTTCACGTCCTCGCACTGACGCACGAGACAATGACGCCTGAAAACGTTGCGCGGCAACGCAAGCTCATCGAAGACGCTGAAGGCCCGGTGCTGGCCTATTGCGCCTCCGGCACCCGGTGTAGCGTCGTCTGGGCGCTTGGCCAGGCCGGCACGTTGAGCGCCGATGACATTCTCGCAGCCACGCGGGCCGCCGGCTACAACCTTGACGGTTTGCGCCCCGCCCTGGAGGCCTCCGCCCCTCAGGGCTGACGTTCGGCGCGTCTTGGCCGCTTTGTCAGACAAAGCAAGAGCCGGAGCCGCCAAGACCTAGACCGGGCGTCCGGTCACTTCGTCAGCGTCGTCATTCCAGTCGCCGGTATCGAGCCCAGCAAGTTCGCTGATCTCTGCGGCGGCTTCCTCCGCGCTCATGATCGAAAGGTCCGGGTCGTCCATGGACAGGCCCGGAAGATCCGGCAGATCCACCTCGACTGTGCCGACGACCGTTGGCGGTTTGGCCTCACCCGTTTCGGATGTCGTCGCCGAGAGCTCAAACCCGGCGGGGGTTTTCGGTTCTGCCCCCACACGCGTGGCCCCATCGCCCGCCAGCCTGACGGCCCGATTGCCCAAAAGCTGACCCAGCCGCGCCTGGGCCACCGTGCGTCCGGTCACGGTCACAAGGCTGGTTTCATGCAGCCGATTGCGCGTAAGCGGAAGCAGATCACCCGGTTTGAGCGCATTAAGTTCGGCCAGCGGCATGCGCAGCTTGCAAAGGACCGCCGTCAGCTCTGCCGTGACCTGCATCATCGGTGCATTCAGCGACACATCGTCCACATCTTCCACCCGACTTGACGCTTCGGCCTTTGGTACGGGCGCGTCAGGAAGCAGCAGCGTGAGAGCGCCCTGATGTTTGCCCAGCGCAATATCCAATGTCAGGCTGAAGACCCGATAGCTGGGCTGGGCCAAGGCAAGCGCCAGACTGCGTGCATCCTCCGCCCGCGCGCCATAGCGCTGGGCGCGCAACATGGCCTTGTCAGAGGGAAGCTGGGCCAGATCCGCCGCCCGCCCCAAAAGAGCGTCCAGAACCGGCGCGCACATCGCCGCGTCGGTCGAGGTAAAGGGGCGTGGCTCCGCCGCACGCTCCAGAACCCGCCCCATGGTCTGCTGCTGAATGATCGCCGCCACCAGCGCCAGCGAAACGGAGGCCGCCCCGACCGTGCCCTCCTGTCCGTCCAGCACGATCAGCAGGCGGTCATCCTCCAGATGCTCCGCCACCTTTTCGGACGCCACCGCTCCCTGCGTGATCCCGATCACCGCCAGCGGCAAACCGAACAGATCATCGGCCACACGGGCCAACGTCAATCTCAACGCCTTTGCCGCGCCAATGGATCGTTCGTCCTTGTCACCGCGCCCGCTTTCCAGTTTGCGTCGCATGATCGCTTGTGCAGTCACGTTCGTGCTCACCCTTCTGCCGCCATTCAGGCCGCCTGAGCCAACGCCTAGCACAGAGATGGTTACGATTGCCTTTACGACGGCCGCCTATTGCGCAGCCATCGCGCGAACCCTGGGCAGCGTCACCCGAAACGCGGCGCCCGGATGCCCGCTGAGGTACTGCACATCGCCGTCAAGCCGCTGCATGATCTCCCGGCAAATCGCCAGCCCCAGGCCCGCTCCCCCCGCCTTTTCGCCACTGACCCGGGCGAATTTCTCGAAAACCAGCGAACGGGCTTCGCGGGGAATGCCGCTGCCATTGTCGATGAAATCGACGGCGATGCTGTCGGCCACCTCATGTACGACGATGCTGAGGACCGGATCGGGCGCGTCGCAGTATTTCTGGGCATTGGTGATGAGGTTTATAAAGACCTGCGCCAGGCGGTCGAGATCCGAATAGATCGGAACCCCCTCGCTCAAACGCCTGCGCCGAATGGTCAGCTTCGCATCCGATCCCGCCAGTGCCGTGGCGACCGCATGATCCAGCACGCTGCTGACCGATCCTTCGCGCATGTTCAGGCTAACCTGCCCGCTTTCTAGAACGCTGAGATCCAGAAGATCGTCCAGAAGCCGGGTCAACCGAAGCGCCTCGCCATGGATGATGCCGGCATAGCGGGTCTTCTCAAGCTGCCCAAGGCCATGGGTATCGCGCAAAATCTCAGAAAACGCGCGGATGGAGGTCATGGGCGTGCGCAGTTCGTGGCTCACCTGGCTCAGGAACGCGTCCTTCTGCACCGAAATCTGCGTCAGCTTGGCGTTGGCGTCGCGCAATTGGGCCGCAGTGCGGCTCAGTTCTTCGGACTTGGCCTCAAGCTGGCTGGAATATTCCAACATCTGCGCCGACTCGCTCGCCACCGCCATCAGATCCTCGACCGACACCGACGCGCGGCCCACGATCTGGCCTACCATCGCATGTGCCGTCGCCGCGCCCACCGACCCCGACAGCTCCCGCTCCAGGCTTTCCAGGAATTCCGGCGTCGGATCCGGCAGATGACCCCGCTGCCCCTGCCGGTCCGCCTCCCGCTGGAAGAGGGCCTGTGCCTCGCGTGCGCCCAGGATCCTTTGGGACATGATCATCAGATCCTCGCTTTGCGCAACCGATCCGGTCCATCCCCGCGGCCCCTTGGAGTGATCGAAGACATTGACGAATTGCGCGCCCTGCAGCCGCTCGATGGGGCTGGGAAAGCTGCTCAGCGAGACCGTGACGAAGGCAAAGGCGTTCAGCAGAAGGCTCCACATCACCGAATGCACGATCGGGTCCAGCCCCGTGATGCCAAAAAGCGCCTGTGGCCGCAGCCAGCCGACACCGAACGGCCCCTGCTCGACCACGCTCGCAATCACCGGCCCGCCAATCCCCGGCAAAAGCAGCGTGTAAAGCCAGAGCCCGAAGCCCACCGTCAGCCCCGCCAGCGCGCCCATCCGCGTGGCCCCGCGCCAATAGAGCGCGCCCAGAAGCGCTGGGAGGATTTGTGCTATGCCAGCAAAGGCAATCAGACCGATAGAGGCCAGCGCTCCGCCGCCCGACACGCTGTAATAGACATAGCCCAGCGCCATGATCCCCGCGATCGACACACGGCGGGCCAGCAGCACAACGTTGCGCACATCGCCCGACACCGACGCGCCGCCAATGCCCCTCACGCTCAACCAGATGGGCATCACGATGTGGTTCGACACCATCGTCGACAGCGCCATCGCCGCCACGATCACCATCGAGGTGGCCGAGGAAAAGCCGCCCAGAAACGACAGCATCGCCAGCCCGTCCTGCCCCTGCTGCAACGGGATCGACAGGACGAACAGATCCGGGTTCGACCCTTCGGGCATCAGGTCCAGCCCCACCACCGCGATGGGCACGACAAAAAGGCTCATCAGCATCAGGTAAAGCGGAAAGGCCCAGGCGGCGGTGCGCAGATGCTGCTCGTCCTCGTTCTCGACCACCATCACCTGGAACATTCTGGGCAGGCAGACAAAGGCCGCAGCAGCAAGAAAGGTGATCGCCGCCCAGCGCCCGCCATGCACTTCCCACGCCCCGATATCCGAGGCGTCGATGCGGGCCAGCGTCTCCGAAAACCCTCCGGCAATGCCCCAGACCACGAAAATGCCGACCGCCAGCAGCGCGACGAGCTTGACCACCGCTTCCAGCGCAATGGCCGTGACCACGCCGTGGTGACGTTCATTGGCATCGAGGTTTCGGGTGCCGAAGAGAATGGCAAAGACCGCCAGCCCCACCGCCACCCAGAACGCGCTGGCATTGGGCGCATCCCCCGATGGCCCCGGTTCGGCAAAAATCGAAAAGGACAGCGTGATCGACTGAAGCTGCAGCGAAATATACGGCGTCACCCCGATCACGGCCAGGATCGTAACGCAGATCGCCAGCATGTTGGATTTGCCGTAGCGGGCCGAGATCAGGTCCGCGATGGAGGTGACCCTCTGGCTGCGCCCGATGCGCACCAGTTTGCGCAGGCCCCACCACCAGGCGATCATCACCAGCGTGGGGCCCAGATAGATAGTGACGAATTCCAGGCCCGAGCGGGCCGCGTAGCCCACCGCGCCATAAAAGGTCCAGCCCGTGCAATAGATCGACAGCGACAGAGTGTAGATCAGGGGCGAGCGCAGCCAGCCCGCGCGTCCCGTCGCCGCGATCCGCTCCGCCCAGAAGGCCACCGCGAACAGGATGACCACATAGCCCAGGCAAACCGCGACCAGGGTGTTGAGCGACGCCAACGTCTACTCTCCCTGCGGGTCCACCGGTGCGCGGCTCCAGCGCCTCTGCGCCAGACCGAAACAGGCCGCCAGTCCGATCAGCACCGCCCAGACCCCAAAGACATAGAGCATCGCCGAAGACATCGACACCGCCTCGCCTGTCTCCGGTTTGGGCCAGAGCAGCGGAAAGGCAAAGAGCAGCGCGCCCAGAACCGGCAGGAACCGGGCCGCGTCCAGCAGGCGCCGGCGGCGATAGCTCTGCCGCTCCAGAAAGACCGATGGCCCGCCCGGCGTCATGATTGTGATGCCTGTGCGAGCAGGTCGCGCACGGCTGTGAGCACTTCGGTGTTCGAAAACGGCTTGGTCATGAACCGGCTTACGCCCGCCTTTTCCGCCATATCCCGATCCCGGCTCTGGCCTCTTGCCGTCAGCATCAGAACCGGCAGCGCCCGGGTCGCGTCGATCTCTCGCAGATCCTTGAGGATTTCCATTCCGCTCCGGCCCGGCAGCATCACGTCCAGGATCACCAGATCCGGTGCGGCCCGCTTGACCGCCTCCACGGCCGTGGTGCCATCCGAATGCGTCTCCACCTGCCAGCCATCGCGGGTCAGCAAAAAGCGGATCGCCTCGATGATGTTGGGTTCATCTTCGATCAACAGGACCTTGCGGCTCATCAGTCCCTTCCCCCCGGAATGGTACGCGCAGGGTTGTCCCCGCGCGGTCTTCGTATTCTTATAATTGCAACCGTTATCCCCAGTTTTCGGGATCGAGTCAAAACTCTTCGCGCAGGATCGACGGCTCCCGTCGCGCGGCGCACCGGGCCGCCGGGCAGATCCGGCACGAGCTTCCGACGCTCAGCGGCGGCTGATCCTCTTCCGCCGCCTCCCGAACCGGCACGATCAGCATCGTCGATTGCACCTGCGGGTCTCGCTCGAAACTGGGCCGTCCGACATCCCGGGCGATGGCGAAACACTCAAAAACAGCACTTGACCGTCCCATCTGCACCACCCTGCGCCGCAGCGGCTGCCCCGGGCGGCTGAGCGCGGTGAAGACCGGCCAGAGCGGGCAGGACGCGCCAAAACGCGGCAGCGCAAAGCCCTCGATCTGCTTGCGAAAGATCAGACTGCCCGAAGCGTCGCACACCACCAGCCCCAGCGTCTGACCCACCAGCGCGTCCGGCAGGCTGGCCAGCCTGCGAAAGACGCAGGGCAAATCCACGCCGAACGCATCAGCAAGGGCGACCGGATCCAGCCCATGCCGCCCCAAAGCCCCTGCAACCTCCTCAAGCGGCATCGCCTTCGCATCGCTTTCATATTGCGCCAGTACGCCTTTGGCGATCTGCCGGGCCGCCTTGCCCGTCAGATCCTGCGCCTCTGTGACGATCTTGTCTGCCTTGATCTCCCCGCGCTCCAGGTCGGCGAAGTGGTGATCCCTTGCCGCGACAAAGGCCTCCACCTCTTCCTGCGGGGCCACCCCGCGCCCCGCATCCTCTCCACTTTCATCCAAATACCCAACCAGGGCCTTGCTGCTTTCAGCCAGACGGCGGGAATCCTCGTTCAGGTTGCGGTGAAACCTGTCCCTCCATTGCGGCTCGATCTCTCCCGTCTCCGCCAGGATCGACGCCGTCGACCGGATCGCTGTCGCTGTCGACAGAACCTCGTGGAGCGACGCCGCCAGATGCGGATCGTGGGTCAGCCGGTCCGACAGCGTCTCCACCGTGCGCTCCAGCGTGGCGATGCGGCGATGGGCGCGAGCCAGCACCTCCGCCCAGCCCGGAAAGCGGCCCGCGAATTCGTCCGCGCGGTCCATCTCCGCGACCGGCGTGCCCGCATCCGCCGCCGCCTCCCTCAGCGTGGCGATCAGGGCCGCCTCCGCCCCCTCGCTCAGCATCGACGGCTCCACCCCCAACACGCCCGCGATGTCCACCAGCAACTTGCCGCCGATTCTGCGCCGATTGTGTTCGATCAGGTTGAGATAGCTCGCCGAGATGCCGACCCGCCGCGCCAGATCCGCCTGTCTCAGACCGGCAATACTCCGCCGCTCCCGAATGCGGCTTCCCGTCAGCGTGTCGCGCGCCATTGGCCGCCCTTCCCCGTTTTCCCGTCATTTCAACGGCTTTCTGCGATGCAACATACATCTTTTTACAGAATACCGTGGAATACTGTTCAGTTGTTTACAAAATTCTTGTGCTTTTCAAGGGGGTTATTGCGCAATTTTCTGCCGATCGCCCATAGTCTCTTTGCATCTATAGATGTGGGTCCTGCTCGGAAGAGGAGCCGGCAGGACCAATCACAACACGGGAGGACTCCATGTCAAAAACCAATGTCACACGTCGTGGCGTGCTGCGCACGGGCGCAGTTGCAGGCGCAGGCCTTGCATTGCCGACCTACCTGTCAGCAGCCGGACACGAAGGTTTCACCAACGCCCCCACGGGCGGCACGGTGACGCTGGGCTTCAACGTACCGCAGACCGGCCCCTATGCCGACGAAGGCGCGGACGAATTGCGCGCATATGAGTTGGCGGTCGAGCATCTCAATGGCGGCGGCGACGGCGGCATGATGGGCACGTTCTCGTCCAAGGCGCTGAAGGGCAACGGCATCCTGGGCAAGAAGGTCGAATACGTGACCGGCGACACCCAGACCAAATCCGACGCCGCGCGCGCATCCGCCAAGTCGATGATCGAAAAAGACGGCGCCGTGATGATCACGGGCGGGTCGTCCTCCGGCGTGGCTGTGGCCGTCCAAGCCCTCTGCCAGGAGGCTGGCATCATCTTCATGGCCGGTCTGACACACTCCAACGACACGACCGGCAAGGACAAGCGGGCCAATGGCTTCCGCCACTTCTTCAACTCCTACATGTCCGGTGCCGCGCTCGCGCCGGTGCTGGCGGCCAATTATGGCACCGACCGCAAGGCCTATCACCTGACGGCGGACTACAACTGGGGCTACACGACCGAAGAGGCCGTGAAATCCTCGACCGAGGCGATGGGCTGGGAAACCGTGGCTGCGGTGAAGACGCCGCTCACGCAGACCGACTTCTCGTCCTACATCGCGCCCGTGCTTCAATCCGGCGCCGACACGCTGGTCCTGAACCACTATGGCGGCAACATGGTCAACTCGCTGACCAACGCCGTTCAGTTCGGCCTGCGCGACAAGCAGGTCAACGGCAAGGACTTCCAGATCATCGTGCCGCTCTACTCCCGCCTGATGGCAAAGGGTGCCGGCGCCAACGTGAAGGGCATCTTCGGCTCCACCAACTGGCACTGGTCTCTGCAGGACGAAGGCTCCAAGGCGTTCGTCAAAAGCTTCGGCACCAAATACGGCTTCCCGCCGTCGCAGGCGGCCCATACCTGCTATGTGCAGACCCTGCTCTATGCTGACGCCGTCGAACGTGCGGGCTCCTTCGCGCCCTGCGCGGTGGTCGAAGCGCTCGAAGGTTTCGAGTTTGACGGTCTGGGCAACGGCAAGACGCTCTACCGTGCCGAAGACCACCAGTGCTTCAAGGACGTGCTGGTCGTGAAGGGGAAAGAGAACCCGACCTCCGAATTCGACCTTCTGGAAATCGTCGAAGTCACGCCGGTCGATCAGGTCACCTATGCCCCCGATCACCCGCAATTCTCGGGCGGCGCTCTGGGCACCTGCAACAACGGCGCCTAAGCGGCAGGCGGGCGGGGCCCTCCCCGCCCCATCGCCCTTTTTCGCAAACGCCAAACCCGGTCGGGCGGAGCATGCTTCGCCCAACCACACGCCTTCTGCATCCGGCGATCAAACCCCACGAGAGGCAGGCCCATGGACGCCATCATCCTTCAGATACTCAACGGGCTCGACAAGGGCTCGGCCTATGCGCTGATCGCGCTGGGTCTCACCCTCATTTTCGGCACGCTTGGCGTCGTCAACTTCGCCCATGGCGCGCTCTTCATGATCGGCGCCTTCTGTGCGGTCACGCTCAGCCGTATCCTGACCCTGTCTCACACCATCATCGACGAAACCCGCAAGGATTTCCTCGGCAACCCCCTCAAGGTCGAGGTGCCTTACGTCTACGACATCTTCGGCGAGGCCACCGGGGCCGCGATCATCGACTGGGCCGTGCCTCTGTCGATCTTATTCGCCATCCCCGTGATGATCGCCATCGGCGTGATCATGGAGCGCGGACTGATCAAGCACTTCTACAAGCGTCCCCATGCCGATCAGATCCTCGTGACCTTCGGCCTGGCCATCGTGCTGCAGGAAATCATCAAGTATTTCTACGGCGCCAACCCGATCCCCACGCCCGCGCCCGCCGCCTTTACCGGCTCTTTCGATTTCGGCGCGCTGCTGGGCTTTGATCCCAACACGATCATCTACCCCTACTGGCGGCTCGTCTACTTCGCCTTCGCCGCGCTCATCATCGGTGCCGTCTTCGCCTTCCTGCAATTCACCACCTTCGGGATGGTTGTCCGCGCTGGCATGGCCGACCGGGAAACCGTGGGCCTTCTGGGCATCAACATCGACCGGCGCTTTACCATCATGTTCGGCCTCGCCGCCGCCGTCGCGGGTCTGGCAGGGGTGATGTACACGCCCATCAACTCACCCAATTACCACATGGGCATGGACTTCCTCGTCCTTAGCTTCGTCGTGGTGGTCGTGGGCGGCATGGGCTCCCTGCCCGGCGCCGTTCTGGCCGGCTTCCTTCTGGGCATCCTCGAAAGCTTTGCCTCGATGAAAGAGGTCATCGCCCTCATTCCCGGCATCAACCAGATCATCATCTATCTGGTCGCCATCATCATTCTGCTTACCCGTCCCCGGGGCCTGATGGGCCGCAAGGGCGTGATGGAGGACTGATCCATGTTCGGACTGGATAAACGAGACACATCCCTCCTGCTGCTGGTCGCGGTTCTGACGCTTTGCGCGCCGTTCCTGCTGAACCCCTTCCCCGAAGGCTCCGCCATGGCGCAGTTCAACGCGGGCTATCCGGACCTGATGCAGCGTTTCGTGATCTTCGGGATCTTCGCCATCGGCTTCAACATCCTCTTCGGGCTGACCGGTTATCTCAGCTTCGGGCACGCGGCCTTCCTCGGGGTCGGCTCCTACTCCGCCGTCTGGATGTTCAAGCTGCTCAGCATGAACGTGATCCCTGCGATCCTTCTGGCCGTCATCACCTCCGGCATCTTTGCCCTTCTGATCGGCTTCGTCAGCCTGCGCCGCTCCGGCATCTACTTCTCGATCCTGACGCTGGCCTTCGCCCAGATGTCCTTTGCCCTTGCCTATTCCGTGCTCACGCCTATCACCGGCGGCGAAACCGGGCTGCAACTGGCGCTCGACGATCCTCGCATCCTCGGCGCCTCGCAAACGCCCGAGGGCAATATCCCCGTGCCCGGCCTCTTCGGGCTCGAGATGCGCGACAGCGTCGAACTGGCGGTGGGCTCGTGGCTCTTCACCTTCAACGTGGGCTACTATTTCTGCGTCGCAATCATGCTGGCGGCCTTCTATCTGGCCATCCGCATCTTCCGCTCCCCCTTCGGCATGATGCTTCGGGCCGTCAAATCCAACCAGCAGCGCATGAACTATACCGGCCTCAACACCCGTCCCTATACGCTCGCCGCCTTTGTGATCTCCGGCATGTATGCCGGCCTCGCCGGTGGCCTGATGGCCGCGATGGACCCTCTCGCGGGCGCCGAGCGGATGTTCTGGACCGCGTCTGGCGAGGTCGTTCTGATGACCATCCTCGGCGGGGCCGGTACCCTGATCGGCCCGGTGCTGGGCGCGGGCATGATCAAATACATGGAAAACATCATCTCCAAGATCAATTCCGACATCCTGCATGGCTGGTTCGCCTTCCTGCCCGACGGGCTTGAGGATGTGATCGTCTCGCTGATCTACCCCTTCATCGGCAAGGGCTGGCACCTCACGCTGGGCATCATCTTCATGCTCGTCGTGATCTTCCTGCCCGGTGGCCTGATCGAGGGCGGCCAGCGCATCGCCCGCCTCTTCCGCCGCCGCAAGGCATCCGAAGACAAGCCCACCGGCACCACCGAGCCCGCGGAATAAGGAGACCGTCTCATGGGAATTCTAGACGTCAAAAACGTGGGCAAACGCTTCGGCGGCCTCCAGGCTCTGAAGGACGTGAACCTCTCGGTTGCCGAAAACACCGTCCATGCCATAATCGGACCCAATGGCGCGGGCAAGTCCACCCTGCTCAACTGCCTCGTCGGCAAGCTGATCCCCGACACCGGGTCGGTGATGTTCGACGGCCAATCCGTGCTGGGCCGCGCGCCATACGAGATCAACCAGATGGGCATCTCCCGCGTGTTCCAGACGCCCGAGATCTTCGGCGACCTCACGGTGCTGGAAAACATGATGATCCCCTGCTTTGCCAAGCGCGACGGCGCGTTCGAAATGAACGCTATCGCCTCCGTCACGGCGCAAAAGGACATCATCGAACGGGCCGAGGCGGTGCTGGAAGACATGAACATGGCCGACAAGCGCCACATGCACGCCGCCTCCATGTCGCGCGGTGACAAACGCCGGCTCGAGATTGGCATGTGCCTCAGTCAGGAGCCGCGCCTGCTGCTTCTGGACGAGCCCACCGCCGGCATGGCCCGTGCCGACACCAACAACACGATCGACCTGCTCAAGGAGATCAAGGAGAAGCGCGATATCACCATCGCCATCATCGAACACGACATGCATGTGGTGTTCTCCTTGGCCGAGCGTATCACCGTGCTGGCCCAGGGCACCCCCCTGGTCGAAGACACGCCCGAGAACATCAAGGGCCACCCGAAGGTGCGCGAAGCCTATCTGGGCGAAAGCGCGTAAGGCGAGGATGCTGTCATGAACGTCAAACCCGACTTCTCCAAAAACGCCAACATGGCCTCCACCGCCCCGGCCTTCCTGTCGGTCTGGGACATGCACGCCTATTACGGCGAAAGCTACATCGTGCAAGGTATCTCCTTTAACGTCCACGAAGGCGAGATCCTCGCCCTTCTGGGCCGCAACGGCGCCGGCAAAACCTCCACGCTGCGCTCCATCGCCCGCATCGGCGACCCGGAGGTGCGGCAGGGCGAGATCTGGCTCGACCATCAGCCCCTGCACAACATGTCCAGCCACGAAGCCGCCAGCGTCGGGCTGGGCCTCGTGCCCGAAGACCGCCGGATCATCCCCGGCCTCACGGTGGAGGAGAATCTCAAGCTCGCCCAGATCGCCCCGCCCATCGGCTGGTCGCTCGATCGGCTCTACGACCTCTTTCCGCGCCTCGGCGAACGGCGTAGTCAGGAAGGCGTGACGCTGTCGGGCGGCGAGCAGCAGATGCTGTCCATCGCCAGGGCGTTGGCCCGCGACATCAAGGTGCTGTTGCTGGATGAACCCTACGAGGGCCTGGCCCCCGTCATCGTGGACGAGATCGAGAAAACGCTCATCCACATCAAAGAGCAAGGCATGACCACGGTCATTGTCGAGCAGAACGCGGTCCGGGCGCTCGAGCTCGCCGACCGCGCCGTGATCCTGGATACAGGCGGGATCGTTTTCGATGGCACCGCGTCAGAAGTGCTGGAAAACGAAGAGCTGCGCGCAGAATACCTCGCAATCTGAGCCGGCTTGGCGGTCTTCGGACCCACTTCGGGCCGGTCCTCGGATCGGCCCTTTTTCGTTGCGCCTTCTGCCTCGGTGCGCCTTCTGCCTCGATGCGCCGGAAAACGTCCCGTTTTCCGTCAATTTCCGTCTCGGAAATTGCGCCCTTCTCAAAACACCTACCCTCTGGCACCCGCAGAAAATGTGACATTTTCTGCCGATTTCCGATACGGAAATCGGCGCCCCCCGGGGCACACCGCAACGCGTTACTGGGCCGTCCACCCTCCATCCACGGGGATTGCCGCTCCGGTCAGATTATGTGCCAACGGCTGACACAGCCACAGCGCCAGGGCTCCAATCTCTTCGGGTTCCGAGCCCCTCAAACTGGGCTGCTTTTGCGTCAGCATATCGGCAATTGCCGCCTCTCGGTCGCCGTCGAAGGCGGCCGCCCGCTCGGCAATCTGCGGCTCGATGATCGCCGTGTTCGTCCAGCCCGGACAGATGCAGTTCACCGTCACAGCCCCCTTTGCCGGGTCCCCCTTGGCCGCATATTCCAACGCCGCCACCTTGCTCAGTCCGACTAGCCCGTGCTTGGCGGCCACATATGGCGCCTTGTATTTGCTTGCCACCAGCCCGTGGACCGAGGCGATGTTGATGACCCTTCCATATCCGCGCTCCGCCATGCCCGGCAGCGCGGCCTGCATGGTCTGAAACGCCGCCGACAGATTGACCGCCATAATCTGGTCCCAGATGTCTCATGACACCGTTTTCAGCGGGGCCATCTCCTGAATGCCTGCATTGTTGACCAGAATGTCCGGCCCACCCCAGGCGTGCACCGCCCGCATCAGCCCGTCGATCTGGTCCGCATGCCTCAGATCCCCGCCAAAAAACTCCGCCTGTGGCGCGCCCATGTCCTTAAGCGCTTCGCAAACCTCATAGACCTCTGCATCGCCTGCCAGCCCGTGGACCGCGATCCGCACTCCTGCGCCTGCAAGCGCCTCCGCAATGGCCCTCCCGATCCCCTGGACCGAGCCCGTGATCAACGCCGTCTTCCCCTCCAACTCGCTCATGCCTGCTCCTCCAGCAGCTCCCGTAAACGCGTTTTCAGGACCTTTCCGTAGTTGTTCTTTGGCAGCGTCTCCAGCCTCAGATAAGCCTTGGGCCTCTTGAATCGCGCGATGTTCTGCTGACAGAGCTGATCCAGCTCCGCTTCCTTCGCCTCTCCCACCACGAAGGCAACCACCTCCTCTCCCCAATCCGCATGGGGTCGGCCCACCACCGCAACCTCCCTGACGTCCGGGTGGGTCTGCAACACCTCCTCCACCTCCCGGGGATAGACGTTGGAGCCTCCCGTGATGATCACATCCTTTGACCGGTCCTTTAGCGTCACATAGCCGTCCGCATCCATCGCGCCCACATCGCCCGTCATCAGCCAGCCGCCGCGCAGCGCCTGAGCCGTGGCCGGCTCGTTCTTCCAATATCCCGGCATCACCACGTCTCCGCGCACCATGATCTCGCCCTGGACGCCCGGCGGTGCTTCCGCGCTGCCCTCTCCCGCGATGCGCACCTCTACCGCTGATTGCGCCCGGCCCACGCTGGCCAGTCTCGTGTGCCAGCGGGGATGCATCCGGTCGCTCACATCGTGCCGCGACAGCGCGGTGATGCCCATCGGGCATTCCCCCTGTCCGTAAATCTGCACGAAGATCGGCCCGAATTGCCTGACCGCGTCGATGATGTCGGCCTGATACATCGGCCCTCCCGCATAGACGATCGTGCGCAGCCCCGCCCCCGTGCCCGCTCCGTCCTTGGCCGCTTCGGTCAGGCGTTTGACCATCGTGGGGGCCGCGAACATGTGCACGTTGCCAAAACCGCGGGCCAGCTCGAAGATCTCCACCGGATCGAACCCGCCCGACACCGGACAGACATGTCTTGCGCCAAAGCGGACGTGGATCATGTTGTAAATGCCCGCGCCGTGGCTCATCGGAGCGGCGTAAAGGGCGGTGTCTTCCGGCCTGACCTGATCCACATCCGTCTGATAACTCAGCGACATCGCCATCAGCATCCGGTGGGTAATCATCACACCCTTCGGCCGCCCCGTCGTCCCCGATGTATAGAAGAGCCAGCAGAGATCCGCGGGCGCGCGCTCTATCGGCCCTTCGACGGGCCTTGTGGCGAAGGCCTCGTCGAAGTCCGGCCCCGTGATGTCGACGATCTCGGCACCGACCTCTGCGTCGGTCAGATCCTGCACCCGTTTGGGGGTGGCAAAGCAAAGGCGCGTCCCTGAGTGATCCAGGATATAGGCCACTTCCTTTGCGTGCAGCTTGGCATTCACTGGCACCGCCACCGCGCCCGCATACCAGATACCGTAGAGCACGATCAGATAGGTCGGACTGTTGGACAGGTAGATCGCGACCCGATCACCCGGCTCCACGCCCCGCTTGATCAGCCAGCCCGCCACCCTTGCCGCGCGCTCGTGGAACAGACCGTAATCGGCAACCAGATCCCGGCCCAGATACAGCGCCGGCCGCTCCGGCGCCTGCTGTGCCATCCGTCCCAACCACATTCCGATATTCACCGCTCACCCCCGTCGCTGGCCCCCTCGTATCACACCCAGAACCACCCGGACCTGCAAGGTCTTTCGACGCCTGCGTGCCGTCCATCCGAAACCTGCATCATCGGTCTGCAGCGGATGGGCGCTTTTCACGCCTCTCACCTTGGCCTATAAGCGCATCCATTGGACAAACCCGCAGGCAGACGGGCGACAGGCAAACGCGGTCGAGGATAACATGACAGACACCAAGCATGACGCGGATGTAGCATTCATCAAGGCGTTGGCGGAGCTTTTGCGCGAAAACGATCTGACTGAACTGCAGGTCAAACGGGACTACGGCGAAGACGACAGTCTGAATGTCCGGGTCAGCCGGGTTCAACCCGCTCCCGTGGCGGCCCCCGCGCAGGCCGTGGTCTCAACCACAGTGCCCGCGGCCGAACCCGCAGCCAGCGCCCCCGACACAGCCGAGCCACCCGCCACCGAGGACCCCGCCAACCATCCCGGCGCTGTCACCTCGCCCATGGTCGGAACCGTCTATATGCAACCCGAACCCAATGCGCCCGCCTTCATCAGCGTGGGCGACACGGTTGCAGAGGGCGATACATTGCTCATCGTCGAGGCGATGAAAACCATGAACCACATTCCCGCGTCCCACTCGGGAACAGTCAAGCGGATCCTTGTCGAGGACGGAGCCGCCGTCGAATACGGAACACCCCTCGTCATCCTCGAATAAGGCCTTCAAGATGTTCAATAAAATCCTGATTGCCAATCGTGGAGAGATCGCCCTGCGCGTCATCCGGGCCGCGCGTGAAATGGGCATCGCGTCTGTCGCCGTCCATTCCACCGCCGACAGCGACGCGATGCATGTGCGGATGGCCGACGAATCCGTCTGTATCGGCCCGCCCTCGGGCACCGAAAGCTATCTGTCCATTCCCGCCATCATGGCCGCCTGTGAGGTGACCGGGGCCGAAGCCATTCATCCCGGCTATGGCTTTCTGTCCGAAAATGCCCAATTCGTTCAGATCGTCCAGGACCACGGCCTCACCTTCATCGGGCCCACGGCCGAGCATATCCGGATCATGGGCGACAAGATCACCGCCAAAGACACGATGAAGGAATTGGGCGTGCCCTGCGTGCCCGGAAGCGATGGTGGCGTTCCGACACTGGACGAGGCCCGTTCGCTTGCCGCCGACATGGGGTATCCCGTGATCGTCAAGGCCACCGCCGGGGGCGGTGGGCGTGGCATGAAAGTGGCGCAAAGCGCGGCAGATCTCGATATGGCCTTTCAGACCGCGCGGTCCGAGGCAAAGGCCGCCTTTGGCAACGACGAGGTTTACATCGAAAAGTACCTCACCACGCCGCGCCATATCGAAATCCAGGTCTTCGGCGATGGCAAGGGCCGCGCCGTGCATCTGGGGGAACGCGACTGCTCGCTCCAGCGCCGCCACCAGAAAGTGTTCGAAGAGGCGCCCGGCCCCTCCATCAGCACCGACGACCGCGCGCGGATCGGTCAGATCTGCGCCGACGCGGTGGCCCGCATCAACTATGCCGGCGCGGGAACCATTGAATTTCTTTACGAAAAGGGGGAGTTCTATTTCATCGAAATGAACACCCGCCTTCAGGTCGAACATCCTGTCACCGAAGGTATCTTTGGCGTCGATCTGGTGCGCGAACAGATCCGTGTCGCCGCCGGGCTGCCGATGTCCTTTAGCCAGGACGATCTTCAGATCAACGGTCACGCGATCGAAGTGCGCATCAACGCCGAACGCCTGCCCAACTTTTCCCCCTGCCCCGGCAAGATCAGCGCGTATCACGCCCCCGGTGGCTTGGGCGTGCGTATGGACAGCGCGCTTTATGATGGCTATTCGATCCCGCCTTACTACGACAGCCTGATCGCCAAACTGATCGTGCATGGCCGTGACCGGACCGAAGCGCTGGCCCGTCTCAACCGCGCCCTGGGCGAGTTGATCGTGGACGGGATCGACACCACCGTCCCGCTCTTTCACGCGCTGCTGGAAGAGGTCGATATCCACAAGGGCGACTATAATATTCACTGGCTCGAGCGCTGGCTAGAGACCAACATGGCCGACGCGTGATCCTTGCGCGGCGCAGGTCGATCCCGCTAGGCTGCGCGGGCGAGATCTGATCCAACCGCAATGACGCTCACGCCCAACCTTTTGCTGCACGGCTATTCCATCGGGATCTTTCCGATGGCCGAGCATCGCAACGATATCGAGGTTTTCTGGGTCGATCCCCGCCGCCGCGGGATCATTCCCCTGGATGGATTTCACATCTCCCGCTCCCTGGCCCGCCGGATGCGCAAGGGGGGCTATCAGGTCGTGGTCGATCAGGACTTCGCGGCGGTGGTCGATGGCTGCGCGGATCGCGCCGAAACATGGATCAACGACGAAATCCGGCGCCTCTACGTGGCCCTGCACGAGGCCGGACATGCCCATTCACTGGAAATCCGCGAAGAGGGCACTCTGATCGGTGGGGTCTACGGTGTCGTCCTGGGCGGCGCCTTTTTCGGGGAAAGCATGTTTTCGCGTCGCCGCGATGCCTCCAAACTGGCCCTGGCCTATCTGGTGGATCGGCTCAACCTGGCAGGCTTCACGCTGTTTGACACGCAGTTCCTCACCGATCACCTGGCCTCACTCGGCGCGATCGAGATCCCGCGCGCCGCCTATCACACCCGTCTCGAAGCCGCGCTTGCGCAAGACGCCGATTTCACCGCGCCAACCATCCCCTCCGCTCAGGAGGTGATACAGCGCAGCACCCAGACGTCGTAGCGCGAATGATCCAGCGCGTTTAGCGCAGGCGAGGATGCAATCATCCAGCCATCGAAGAGCGCGTCGGGATCCTGTCGTTCACGCACCGAAAGATAGGCATAGGCATCCCCGGTCGGGTTGCCCGCGGGAAACCGGCATTGGGCCACAAGCACATCGAGACCGAACAGCTCCGCCGTCTGGCCTGCCCGCACCTCGATATCCGTTGTCTCTCCATTCACCTTGTCGAGCCCGCGCAGCACCGCGCCCGCACCCGTCGCCGCCTGCTGGCCCGCGGCCGGCATGGCAAGGCACAAAGCGCCCAGCACTGCCCAAAGAGTTCTCACTCGCCGCCCTCTCCGGAGACAAATTTCAACAGCAGCGAAATCAGGCTCACCGCGCCCTGCGTGTCGGTGATCTCATCGCCCGCCGCAAAGGCAAAGGGCGACCCGCCCGGTACGATTTCAACGAAGTTTCCGCCCAGAAGGCCTTCGGAGGACACGACAACCGCGCTATCATCGGGGATGTCGATCCCGTTGGCCACGGTGAAAAGCGTATCCGCGCGGAACGTCTCGGGGTTCAGGTTCACCTCGGTGACGGTGCCGATCTTCACCCCCGCCAGCCTGACATCGGTGCCAACCGAAACCCCTTCCAGAGAGCGGAAGGAGGCGGTGAGGTCATATCCCGCGCCGCCCTGGGTGATCCCGGCCGCCTGTCCGGCATAGACGGCAAAGGCAATGGCCCCGGCCAGTACCACGCCGCCTACAAGCACTTCGGTCTTGCTATGTGCCATGCTCTTTTTCGCCCTATTCCGGGGTCCAGGCCTCGTAGTCGCTCCGCGGTGCCGGTTCCGCGCGGCGGCGGATCGACCCTGCGGGCGCATAGGCCAGCGCCGTGCCTGTCAGGTTCTCCTGATGCGGCTTTTCCCAATCCTTGCGCGGCAGCGGTTTGTCCGTGGGGGGCTCGTCCCAGGTGCGGTGCAGCCAGCCGTGCCAATCCGGGCTGATCCGGCTCGCCTCCGCCTCTCCGTTGTAGATCACCCAGCGGCGGCTGTCGTCGCGGTTGCGGTAAAAGACGTTGCCCTCATTGTCCTCTCCCACCTTCACGCCATTGCGCCAGGTGAAAAGCTGGGTACCCAGCGTCTGTCCGTTCCACCAGGTCACCGCTCTCAGAAGCGTGTTCAGGATGCCCATCGGCCTCTCCTCAGATCTCTGCCGCAGATATGGCCCATCGGCCGGCGAAGGTCCAGTGGCGCCCGGCGAGACATGGCCGCGCAGGCATCATCGTGCAAGGGCAGTCACCTCGATCTCGATGCGATATTTCGGGTCGATCAGGCCGCATTCGATCATCGTGGCCGCTGGCGGGTTGGCCCCGAACGTCTCCGCCAAAAGCGGCCAGCAGGCCTCGAACTCTGTCCGGTCGGGCAGCATATAGGTCACCCGCACCACATCCTCGAACCCGGTCCCCGCTTCGGCAAGTGCCGCCCCGATAGCCTCCAGCACCGCGCGGCACTGGCCTACCACATCGTCCGGAATGTCCTCGCCCTGCGCCGTGGTCCCGGCCACATGCACGAACCCGCCCGCGACCACCGCCCGGCAATACCCTGCCTTGGCCTCGAATATCCCTCCGGACGAAATCCGCCGCATGTCCCTCTCCCACATGAAAAAGGAGGCATCTGACGTCCTTTCTATCTCACAGCCCGGTTATCAAATCCTTACGGGACGGCGGGCGGGGCGATCTGTGGGCTTCAGCCCGCAGGAGCGTCGTCCCCGTCCTTCCCCTCACCCGGCCGAGGCCGGCTCTTTCTCCGCATCCGCGTGGATCATCAGCGGCGCCGCATCCGACGTGACCGCCTCTTCGTTGACCACCACCTTGGTCACACTGTCGAGCCCAGGCAATTCGAACATCGTATCCAGCAGGATATCCTCCAGGATCGACCTCAGCCCCCGTGCGCCCGTCTTCCGCTCGATCGCGCGCTTGGCAATCGCCTGCAGCGCATCGTCGGTAAAGCTCAACTCCGTATCTTCCAGCTCAAAGAGCCGCTGATACTGTTTGACCAGCGCGTTCTTGGGCTTGGTGAGGATCGTGACCAGCGCATCCTCGTCCAGATCCTCCAGCGTCGCCAGCACCGGCAGACGGCCCACGAATTCCGGGATCAGCCCGAATTTCAGCAAGTCCTCCGGCTCCAGATCGGTAAAGATCTCGCCCACGCCGCGCTCGTCATTGTCTCGCACATCCGCGCCGAACCCCATGGCCGAGCCCTTGCCGCGTTGCGCAATGATCTTGTCGAGCCCCGCAAAGGCTCCGCCGCATATGAAGAGGATATTCGTCGTGTCCACCTGTAGGAACTCCTGCTGTGGATGCTTGCGCCCACCCTGTGGCGGCACACTCGCGACCGTGCCCTCCATCAGCTTCAAGAGTGCCTGCTGCACCCCCTCACCCGACACGTCCCGCGTGATCGACGGGTTTTCGGACTTGCGCGTGATCTTGTCGACCTCGTCGATATAGACGATGCCCCGCTGCGCGCGTTCCACATTGTATTCGCTGGCCTGCAAGAGCTTGAGAATGATATTCTCCACATCCTCGCCCACATAGCCCGCTTCGGTCAGCGTCGTCGCATCCGCCATCGTAAAGGGTACATCCAGGATCCGCGCCAGCGTCTGCGCCAGCAGCGTCTTGCCGCAGCCCGTGGGCCCGATCAGCAGGATGTTCGACTTGGCCAGTTCGATATCCGCGCCCGCTTTCTGGGCGTGGTTCAGCCTCTTGTAATGGTTGTGCACCGCGACCGACAGGACCCTCTTGGCCATTGCCTGCCCGATCACGTAATCGTCCAGCACCTCGCAGATATCGCGCGGGGTGGGCACGCCGTCGGTGGCTTTCAGACCGCTCGCCTTCGTCTCCTCCCGGATGATGTCCATGCAAAGCTCGACGCATTCATCACAGATAAAGACGGTCGGGCCCGCGATCAGCTTGCGCACCTCATGCTGGCTCTTGCCGCAAAAGCTGCAATACAGAGTGTTTTTGCTGTCGCCGCTTGAATTCGTTGCCATGATTTACCTTTCAGGCTTCGCCTTCTGCCAATGCCCCGTTTCGGGGCGCCTCGACCCACCGTTGGGGCAGCTTAGGGCAGCGGTTCCGGCACCACAATCGCAAAATGTGCCCCCTTCCGCCGGGAGAGGGCACAGGGTTTTCAAACCGCCGTGAATTTACGCATCCTCGCCATCGGTTTTCGGACGCGACTCGACGATCTCGTCGATATGCCCCCACTCCTTGGCCTCTTCCGGGCTCATGAAATTGTCCCGATCCAGCGCCTTTTCGACCGCCTTCTTGGTCTGGCCCGTATGACGCACGTAGATATCGTATAGGCGGTCCTTCAGTTTCTGCGTCTCCGCCGCGTGGATCATGATGTCCGACGCCTGCCCCTGATAACCGCCCGACGGCTGGTGCACCATGATGCGGGAGTTTGGTAGCGAGAAGCGCATGCCCGGCTCTCCACCCACCAGCAGCAGCGACCCCATCGAGGCCGCCTGCCCGATGCACAGCGTCGACACTTTGGGCTTGATGTACTGCATCGTGTCGTAGATCGACAAACCGCTCGTCACCACGCCACCGGGGGAGTTGATATACATCGAAATTTCCTTCGACGGGTTCTCCGCCTCCAGATGCAGAAGCTGGGCCACGATCAGGTGGCTCATGCCGTCATGGATCGGTCCGTTGATGAACACGATCCTTTCTTTCAGCAGGCGTGAGAAAATGTCATAGGCCCGCTCGCCCCGGCTGGTTTGCTCCACCACCATGGGCACAAGGTTCATGTAGGTTTCGACTGGATTGTTCATGTGCGCCGCCTGCTTTGCTAAGGTGCCGGGACCATACCCGGCGCTTGGTTAAGGGAGTCTTAGTCCTGGCTCCGGGGGGCTGCAAGGGCCAGCGGTGGCGAAGCCGTGCCATTGAAGCCTCCGCCCCGCCCGCTACCTGCCCCGCATGAGTTCAGATTTCACGCCCACCCGTACCGCCGCCCTCGAACGTCTGCAGCGTTTTCTGCCCAAGGCCGGCAGCGCCTATGCCAGCCGCCGCAACTACGATCTGGGTCCCGAACGGCATGACGGCGTCTCGACGCTCTCCCCCTATATCCGCCATCGCCTGATCACCGAGGCCGAGGTCATCCAGGCCGTCCTCGGTCGCTTCTCCCCCTCCACCGCCGAGAAATTCATCCAGGAGGTCTATTGGCGGACCTATTGGAAAGGCTGGCTGGAAATGCGCCCCTCCGTCTGGGACGACTACCAGCGCGGACTGCGCGCCACTCTAGACGCCGTGCAGACCCAATCTGGCCTGCGCGCCCGGTGGGAGGCTGCTTGCCTCGGCCAGACCGGCATCGCGTGTTTCGACCACTGGGCGCATGAGCTGGTCGAGACCGGCTATCTGCACAACCACGCCCGTATGTGGTTCGCCTCCATCTGGATCTTCACGCTGGACCTGCCTTGGGAACTGGGCGCCGATTTCTTCCTGCGTCACCTCCTGGACGGCGATCCGGCCTCCAACACGCTGGGCTGGCGCTGGGTGGGCGGCATCCAGACCCGTGGCAAAACCTACCTCGCCCGCCCCGACAACATCGCGAAATACACCGAAGGGCGCTTCAACCCCTCCGGCCAGCTTGCCCGGTCCGCGCCGCCTCTCAACGCACCGCTCCCGCCCGACCGCCGCCCCGCGCCCACCGGCGGGCGCTGGCGCTCCGACCTGCGCACCGGTCTTCTGATCACGCCCGACGATCTCAGCCCCGGGTTCCTGCTCGACCAGGGGCTGGAACCTGCCTGCGTCGCCGTCATCTCCCACCGCGCGGATCTCAGCCCGCTCGCCCTCTCTCCGCGTGTGCTCGACTTCGAAGAGGGCGCCATCGACGATCTGACCCAGCGCCTCTCTCACCGTCTGGGGCCCATCCCCCGCATCACCGACATCGCCGAATGGGCCGAGGCCGAGCGGCTCGACCAGATCGTCACCCCATACGCCCCCGTCGGCCCCGAAGCCTCCGCACTCAGCCGGGCCGAAGCGCGCCTGACTGACCGAACCACCCTGATCCGCGCCCTTCGCCCCTATGACGAGGCCGCCTGGCCACATGCCACGCATGGCTTCTTCCGGTTCAAGGAAAAGATCCCGCGCCTATTGGCCGGACTGCGCGGCCTCCAGACTGTGTAAGAAGCCCGCATGGCACGTCATCTCAAGCGGGGCCAAAGGCTCCGCTTGCTGCCGCCCTTCGCGGGGCTATCGCCCCCCTGACGCCCCCTTGCGATGCTTGAAATACTCCGCATAGGCCGTCCCGTTCGAGACCAGAAATCCACTATCGACGTCCAGGGTCGTTCCCGTCATTTTCGCACTTGCCGGTCCTGCAAGGAACATCACCGCATGTGCGATATCTTCTGGCATAACCCATTCACCCAGCGGCATTTTCACTTGGGCGCCGTCTCGCTCGGTTTGGGTCGTATTCTCAAGGATCATCGGGGTCAGAACAGGCCCCGGACAGATCGCATTGACGCGGATGTTGTCGCGCGCGAATTCGAACGCGGCGTGCCGCGTCAGCCCCAAAAGGCCCGATTTCGACGCCGTATATGCAACGCCTCCGTTATAGGACATGCGCTTGCCCGCCAGAGAAGACACGTTAACCACGCTGCCCCTGCCCGCCGCGCGCAAGAGCGGCAGGGACTTTTGCAGACACAGCAGCGCCGCGGTCAGATTGACCGCGAAGACCCGGCTCCAGTCCTGCAGGGTCAGGTCTTCGATCAGGCAGATATCCGCAGTACCCGCGTTGTTGACCAACAAGGAAACCGCCCCCGTCTCCGCCGTGATACGGGCGAAGGCCGCGTCGATGGCCTCCGCATCCGTCAGGTCCGCGGCGATGGGCGTTATGCGGGATTGTTCTTCGGCGCTGAGCGGTTCCCGAAACCCGTCCACCTTGTCGATTGCGAAAACGCGGTAGTCTTGGGCCGCCAGCTCGCGCGTGACCGCCAGACCGATACCGCTCGCGCTTCCGGTGACAATCGCGACCTTGACCTCATCCCTCGACGTCATCTTCGGGCTCCTCAATTTGTAAATTATGTTACACACGGGACGCTATATGTTCCGATCTCAAAGCGGGCTTAGTCCAGCGCTTCCATGGCCTTGGTCAGGGCCTTGTTGAGCGCGGAGAGTTCGGCGGCGGTGAACGCCTCGGTGATCCTCCGGTCGCGCTTGGCGGCGTAAGGCATGATCGCCTCGTATATGTCGCGCCCGGCCCGTGTCAGCTCCCACAGCCAACGCTTTGCGTCCTGATCGTCGGCCCGGCGGGTCACCAGCCCCTTCTTCTCAAGTGACCGGAGATTGCGGCTGACATTCATCCGATCCATCGCCGTGCCGTGCGCCGTATCCTGCCCCGAAGACCCCGGCATCGCGGCCAGCCAGATGATGCAGCGCCATTCCGACAGGATGATCCCGTGCTTGTTGCCGTAATCCGAAAAGCTTGCAGCGATCTTGTTGCCCAGCTTGATGAACCGGAAGGTCAGCGTTTCGATTGCATCGGTCTGTCGGTTTTCAGCGTCGCTATCCAAGAAGGCTGCCCAATCCAAGTGTCAACATTGGCCACGCCACCACGGCCGCCAGAAGCAGCAGCAGGGCTGCCAGAAAAACAAGACTTTCGCGCACCACCAGGGTCAGCGGCACCCGCGCCTGCGCGCTCGTCACGAACAAGAGCACACCGACCGGTGGGGTCACAAGACCTATCGCGGAGGCCAGGATGAACACAACGCCAAGCTGCACGACATCGACACCGGCCAGGATCGCCACGGGGGCGATCACCGGTGCGATCACGACCAGCAGCGTCACGGGCTCCAGCACCATGCCCAGAAGCAGCAGGAGGACCGCGATCAGGGCCAGCAACGCCGTCGGACCAAGGGCCAGATCGGTGATCCCGGCCGCCATCTCCAGCGACAGACCGACCCTTGCGGAAATCCAGACAAAGGCGCCCGAGGCCGCGATGATGATCAGGATCTTTGCGGCATCGCGCGCGGCCACGGCAAGGGCCTGCACCAACTCTGCCACCGGCACGTCGCGATAAACCAGCATCGAGACGAGCATGGCATAGATCGCGGCAAGCGCGCCGATTTCATTGACCGTCGCCACCCCGGTCAGCATGCCCGCGATCACCAGCAGCGGCATCATCAGGGCCAGAAAGCTCGACCTCAGCGCGCGCCAGATCCGCCCCAGCCCCTGCCATTCATGCGCCGCATAGCCGCGCCGGAGGGCCAGCAGGATCGAGGCGACCAGCAGGAACAGCCCCATCAGAAGACCCGGCAGGATACCGGCGATAAACAGATCGGTCACATCCGCCGGGGTGAAAAGGGCAAAGACCACCATGGGGATCGACGGCGGGATCATCAGCCCGATGGTCGCCGAACTTGCCGTCACGGCGGCGGCATAGGCGGGCGAATAGCCGTCTTTCTCCATCGCCGGGATCATTACCGAGCCCACGGCAGCCGCATCCGCCACCGCCGATCCCGAGATACCTGCGAAGATGACCGAGGCCGTGATATTCGCATGGGCGAGCCCGCCGCGTACATGGGCGATCAGCGCGCGCGCCAGTTCCAGAAGCCGCGTGCTCATCCCGCCGGCATTCATGATTGCCCCGGCCGCAAAGAAATAAGCGATGGCACTGAAGGCCTGATTGTCGAGGCCCCTCAGAAAGGTCTGTGCCAGAACGTCTCCGCGCAGGATCGGCGCGTAGGCGAGCGCGAAGGCGCCCGCGGCCAAACCGATCGCCAGAAAGACCGGCACGCGAAGGAACATCAGCCCCAACATGACCGCCATGGTAAATCCTACCTCGATCATGAGGCGCGCCGCTCGGTAAGGTTCAGGGCCGCCGCCAGGGCGAAGAGGATGCTGCCGGCAAACAATGGATAGAACCGGATCTCCGCGCTGACACCCAGGGTCGGCATGTCGATGAAACGGAAACTCTCCATCGCCTGCCAGATGTACCCGCTCAACGCGATGGCCGCGACGCAGGCCACCGCGTCGAGGCCCCTGTCCCATGCCCGCGCGCGCGCCGCCGACATCCGGAAGAGCAGCACGTTCAGATGGCTCCGCTCCAGCCACAAAAGGGGCAGGCCAAGCCAGGCCAGCGTGAACAGCAGCAGACCCGCGACATCACGCCCCCAGGGCAGGCTTTGCGCCAGCACATAGCGCAGGGTGATCTGATAGACCTCCAGCAGGATGAGCATGGCAAGCGCAAGCGTCACCGCCACCAACAGCCCCCGTGACACAAAGCTGCGCAGCCGGGCCAGCTTGTCGCCGCCCACCGATCGGCTCATAGCCCGTTGATCAGGTCGTACTGACCTTCGGGCCAGGCCTTGCCATCCGCCGCCTCGATCCACGGCGCAATCGCCGCCCGGAACGCGTCGAGGTCAGGCTCCGTCACCGTGACGCCCAAGCCGTCCAGGCCCGCATAGGCCTCCGCGATCTCGGCGTCGTGGATCGCCTTGCCATCCTCGCCTGCCCGCCGGGCAGCCTCCGTCAGCCAGTTGCGCTGGTCCGGGCTCATCTCGGCCCATTTGCCGGGCGACATCCACACCCCCAGCCCCGACAGAATATAATTCAGCGGCGTCAGGTGTTTGTTGGCCTCGGCATAGCCGCCCCCAATGAAATCGGTGATCCCGTTATCCTGCCCGTCCACTACGCCGGTCTTGAGGGCGATCAGCAACTCCGCCGCGCCGATGGGGGAAGAGCTGGCACCCCAGGCCTCGAATGCGGCAATCACGAAGGGATGCTGCGGCGTCCGGATCTTGAGCCCCGCCAGATCCTCCGGGCTTGCAACCGGCGTTTCGGCCGTCGTCACGATCCGGGGCGGGCGATCCCCGACATAACCGAGATATTTGATGCCTGTCGCTTCCTCCATCCCGGACATCATCTCCACAAAAAGATCGCTGTCGGCAAAGCGATGAAAATGGGCCTGATCGTTGAAAAGGAACGGCGCCCAGGTCACCAGAAACGCACGACCTTCCTTCATGGCGATCACGCCGCCGATGTCGATCAGATGCAGATCAAGCGCGCTGGACCGGGTCTGCGCCCAAAGCTCCGCCAGACCGCCCAGCGCAGCACCCGGCACGATATCAACCGCCATCTCCCCTTCCGAAAGCTCCGAAAGCGCTGTGGCAAATCGCTCAGCCGCCGCCTGATAGCTGGTGTTGGGCGGGGCCACGTGCCCCAGCGTCAAGGTCACGTCCTGCGCCCAGGACGGCGCTCCGGCCAAACAGGCCAGAATCGCCCCTGCGGCGATGTTTTTGAAAAAATCCATAATTTTCCTCCCATTATGGCCAAATCGATGCAAGCAACAAGAAGGCCATTGACAGAATATTAATAACATATGTTACAAACTGTCGAGTGGAATCTGGGAGGAGTTTCGCGATGTCGCTTTATCTTTCATGGCGCTGGCCATCCATTCAGAATGGCTGAGACCCGGCTGCCCCCGATGCAGCGGCATCTGGCCAAGGCCCTGTCGCACAGCTGGAGCACCGCTCCGCACTGCACGGTGTTCGCCGATGCCGATGTCACCGCTCTGACCGCGTTGCGAGCAGAGCTGAAGGCCAAGGGCGCGGCACCGACCGTGTCGCATTTCGTGCTGACCGCCCTTGCCCGCGCGCTCCAGGGCCATCCCGCCTTCAATGGATGGCTTGAGGGCGACACGCTGCACCGTGTCGAAGACATCAACATCGGTCTGGCCATCGCGCTGCAGGATGGTGGGCTGATGGCCCCGGTCCTGAGCGATATCGGCGGCATCGACGCCTTCGACATGGCCGCCCGCACCCGGGCCCTCGCCGACCGTGCGCGGGGCAAGGCGCTGTCCGCTCAGGACATGCAAGGCGGCACCTTCACCTTCTCCAGCGCCGGGCGCGCCCGGACGCCGCGCTATGCCACGCCTCTCCTGCCCTTGCCCCAACTGGCGATCCTCGCCGCGACCGGCATTCGCGCCGAACCGGTGGTGCGCCAGGGCAGCATCAAGAGCGCAGACATTCTGCCGCTGTCGCTGACCTTCGATCACCGCGCGATCAATGGCGAACAGGCCAATGCGTTTCTCGACCACCTCTCGGATCGGCTGGCCGATCCCCGGGCCCTTCTCAGCCCCCAACCGGAAAAGGACACCCCGTGAGCGATCTCAAAGACATAACGCTGCCCGATCTGGGCGAAGGCGTGACCGAGGCCACGCTGGTCGAATGGCTCGTCGAGACCGGCGCCGCCTTCAAGGCCGGGGATACCCTCGTCGAGATCATGACCGACAAGGTGTCGATGGAAGTCGATGCCGCCGAGGACGGCACACTGGTCGAAACCCTGGTGGCCAATGACACCGAGGTCGCGGCGGGCACGATCCTCGGGCAGTACCGGCCGGCAGGGGCATGACGATGCGCAAGGACAATCAGGTGCTTGAGGGCATGTACCGGCTGATGAGCCTGACCCGCGCGCTCGACCAGGTGCTAGGCAAGCATGACGGGCATTGGCACGGGCTGGAGGGCGAGGAAGCGGTCACTGCTGCCGTCTATTACGGCCTTCGGGACCGGGACGTCGTTGCCCCGCATTACCGGGGCGCGGTCACGGCGGCATTGGCCAAGGGCGCCGACATGTCACGGCTGATGGCGGGGTTCCTGGGCAAATCCACCGCCTATCACAAGGGCCGGCACAGGTCCGATGTCTGCGGGCCGCCGGAACTGGGGCTGATCGGCCTTTATGGCGGTTCGCTTGGCCCCCCTCTGGGCTATGCGGCGGGTGCGGCTCTCGCGGCAAAGCTGGACGGTCGCGACGACATCGCGCTCGCCGTCTTTGGCGATGGCACATCCAGCCGGGGCGACTGCCACGAGGCGATGAACATGGCCGCCGTTCAGACACTGCCGATCATCTTTGTGTGCCAGAACAACCAGATCGCCATTTCCACCCCGCTCTCCGGCGGGGTCGGTGGGTCGATTGCCGCCCGTGCCGACGGGTTCGGCATGCCCGGACACACCGTTGACGGAAACGACGTGCTGGCCATGCGGGGCGCGATGGACGCCGCCATTGCCCGTGCCCGCGCCGGCGAAGGTCCGACCCTGATCGAGGCGCGAACCTACCGGGTGGCCGGGCATTTCTACTCCGACGCCGAAGATTACCGCGACGCGGACGAAATCGCGGCCTGGCGGGCCAAGGACCCGGTCGCGCGCTACCGCCGTTACCTCATTGACGAAGGGGTGATGACCGAGGCCGGGATGGACGCCCTCGATGCCGATCTCGTGGCCGAGGTGAACGCCGCATTCGAGACGGCCTTGGCCGATCCGGTGCCCGATGCCTCCGCGCTCGATGTCGCGGACGTCTTCGCTGCGGAGGCGCGCGGATGAGCCGGATGACCTTTCAGCAAGCCACCGTCGCCGCACTGCGCGATGAGATGCGTGCGGACCGTGACGTCTTTCTCCTGGGCCAGGATATCGGGCGCTTTGGCGGTCCCTTGCGCTCGACTGCCGGTCTCTTCGACGAATTCGGCGCCGACCGGGTCATCGATATGCCGATGTCCGAGGGCACGATCGCGGGCCTCGCCGTAGGGGCGGCCATGCAGGGCAAGCGCCCGGTGGTCGATCTGATGTTCGGCGAATTCCTGGCCTTGGTCATGCAGCAATTCCTCGACGCCGGCGCGATGCATTACTATTCCGGCGGCACCCAATCCGTGCCGATGGTGCTGCGGGTGAAATACGGGATCGGCCCGTTCCATGGCCATGCCTATGACCACCATTCCTGGCTCGTCGGGGTGCCGGGGGTGAAGGTCTTTGCCCCATCCAACCCCGCCGATGCCTACGCCATGATGCGCGCCGCCGTGCGCGACAACAACCCCGTGCTCTTCATGGAACACATGGCGCTCTACCATGCGGGCAAGGGCGAAATTGACCCGGACGGCGCCGCCAACGCATCTGCCGGCAGCGTAATCGTGCGGGACGGCTCCGACGTCACACTGATCGGATCGGCTCTGATGCTGAAACGTGCGCTCCGGGCGGCCAGGACGCTTGAAGCGGATGGCATCTCCGCCGAAGTCATCGACCTTCGCCGCATCTATCCGCTGACACTCGACCCGATCCTGGCGTCGGTCGCCAAGACAGGCCGCGTGGTTCTTCTGTCCGAGGCGATCGGGCGCGGGGCGTCGATCAACGACCTCGCGGCGATCCTGGCGGAAAAGGCCTTTGCAGATCTCAGCGCGCCGATCACCCGCTTGACCGCGCCTGACATCCCGACCCCCTTCGCGCGAGAGCTTGAGGCCGCTTACCTGCCAAGCGAAGATCGCATCGCCGACGCCGCGCGGAGGCTTGTCGCGGACCAAGCGTGAACGGGTGCGCGCCCCGCCCTCTCAGCCAACCTGGCGCGGGCCCGGGCGCGCGCTCACGCCACGGACCTCTCCGCCCCCGCGCGCCAGGCCACCAGGAACGGAACCAGCGCCACCGCGAACCCCGTGAGGGTCAGCACCGTGTGGTTCAGCCCCGCCACGCCGCCCACCGGGGCGGCAACCATCAGACCCGCAAAGAGGAGCACGGCCCGCATCACCGTGCTGAGCGTGCTTGAATGCAGCGGACCGACGAAGCTGACATAACCCTGCAAGGCCGAGGAAATGAACCACACCCCCATCAGGGCGCAGATCAGCACCACGATGACTTCTGCCAGCGCGCCCTGCCCGATCAGCGCAGGGTTCAGGACAAAGAAGAACGGCACCACGTAGATCACACCGCCCAGCTTCATCGCCTCAAAGGCGGTCTTGAACGCGTTGGCCCCCGCCATCGACGCCGCGGCAAACGCGCCCAGCGCCACCGGCGGCGTGATGAAACTGACCATGCCCCAGTAAAGGATGAAAAGATGCACGGCGAGCTCGTTCAGCCCCGCCTGCACCAGCGCCGGGGCCAGCACGACCGCAAGAAAGATGTAACAGGCCGTCACCGTCATCCCCATTCCGAAGATGAACGAGGTCACCGCCCCCATCAAAAGCAGCATCGGCAGCGAGTTGCCAGCGGCGTAGACCAACTCATTGGCCAGCGGCCCCGTCAGGCCAGTCGCCTGGAACGCCCCCACGATCATGCCAATGCCAAGCAGCACCGCAACCAATTCGGCCAGCGTGCGCCCGACCGAGGCGATAATGCTGAAAAGCCCGTTCAGCGACACGCGGTCACCCGGCCTGAACTGGTTGACGATCAGAAGAAGGGCAACCGCATAGAACGGCGCCGTGGTCTCCCAGCGAAACGCAACCATCAGGTAGATCAAGAGGGCAAATACCGCGACATACAGCCAACCATCGGCAAGGGTCTTCAAGGCGCGTGGCCGATCCTCCTGTGGCAATCCTTTCAGCCCTCGGCGCGCCGAATAGGCGTCGATCTGGACAAAGAGGCCAAAGAAATAAAGCAGCGAGGGGATCGCGGCGGCCAGCATAATCTCGACGTAAGGACGGCTCAGCCATGAGGCGATGACAAAGGCCGTGGCCCCCATGATCGGCGGCATCAGGACGCCACCGGTCGACGCGCAAGCCTCGGTCGCGGCGGCATATCGCGGTGCAAAGCCGGTTTTCCGCATCGCCGGGATCGAAACCGCACCGGTCGTCAGCACGTTCGAGATCACAGACCCAGACATCGACCCCATGAAGCCCGAGGCGAAAATCGACACCTTCGCAGCACCGCCGCGATAGCCGCCCACCACTGCCATGGCGAGGTTGTTGAAGAACTTGCCGCCCCCGGTGAATTGCAGCACCGCCCCGAACAGGATGAACCCGATCACAAGATTTCCAAAGGCGCGCATCGGGATCCCGAAAGACGCCTCCGACGAGATCATGAAATACGGGATCACATCCGTGAACGGCTGGGTAAACCCGTTCAGCGGGTCCGGCACATGTTCGGCGAATGTAGGGTAAAGCGAGAAAAGCAGCACGACACAGAAGAGCACCATGCCGCCCGCCCTGCGCGTTCCTTCGAGAATAAGTAGGTAAAGGACAATCGACGCCCAGACGGCGCGTTCCGGCGCGGCATATTCCCACCCACTGTCCAGGCTCTCTCCCGCCGTTGCAACAAAGAAGGCGCATACCGCGAGGGTCACCGCTGCAAGACACCAATCATACCAAGGCACGCGTGGCGAGGGTGGCCCATAGGCGCGGAAGGTGATGAAGGTCAGGCTGAGGAAAAGGCCGGCCAGGACGTAAAGATACATCCCCTCCAGAAAGGAATAGCCACCGATCCGCAGATTAAAAAGCTGGTTTATCGCGATGCCGATCGCAACCAGCGTGACCACGATGATCGTCCATCGCGCGGGTCCGGAAAATTCCAGCCGTTCGGATTTCTGTTCGGCGTCCAGCGCGGCTTCGCCGCGGGTCCGAACCTCGCTCGTATCTGTCATGTCGCTCTCGATCGCTCAGTCCGGGTGCTCCCGGCGCAAGGCTGAAGGCGGGCTGACGCGCCCGCCTGTTTCGTCTTTGAGTCCGATCAGAAAACGACGTCGAAACCGCCCGCTTCCAAAGCCTCTCGGCGCTTGGCGTTCCAGGCCGCCTCCCAGTCATCCGGGCCTTCGGCTTTCAGCTCTTCCCAGGCCGCCATCAGCGCGGCCTGCCGCTCGACAAGGCCATCGTTATGCGCCTGTGCCGCGTCCGACCAGGCGCCGATCTCGCTGTAATAGCGGACAGCGCCGTCGTGGTAGGGGGCGACCCATTCAAAGTTCTGCTTGTCCAGCGCCCATCCACCGATACCCGGCGCATTGCCGTCATATTGGTCGAACAGCACATGCATCGCCTTGGTCATGTTATAGGCCAGATCAGCATCCTGCGCTGCATAGGTCATCAGAACCGGATAAGCATATCCAGCCGTCGGCACGCCGTCGGTGCCATCAATGCCCGCCCCGACAACCGCCGTCATGGGCGCAAAGAACGGCGCGATGGCCTGCATTCGGGCCAGCCCTTCGGTGTTGTCCGGATCAATCGGCGGCCAGAAGACACCGCGCGGACCGGATTCGGCCTCATAGGCACGTCCCGAATTGGTGGAGGCAAAGGCCGCGTCGACACTTCCGTCGATCATCCCGGCCCAACTGTCACCAAAGCCGCCGAACTCCACGATCTCGACATCGTCCCAGGTCAGGCCGCCATAAGCCAGATAGGCCTCGTTGTTGACGTTCAGCGCCGGTGCGCCTTTCACGTAAGCAACGCGCATGCCCTTCAGATCCGAATATTCGAACCCTTCGCAGCCGGGCTTTCCGGCCTTCTCGCAGGCCTCTGCGGCCACGGCCATCGACAGGCCGACCGCGCCGCCGTTGTTGGCGGCCAGGATGCGGACAGGCTGGGGACCCCAGTTTTCAGCGCCGAACTGGAAGACGCCCTCCTGCGCCATGAACGAGCCGCCCACCCCGTTGGCCGAGAACTGGACCTTGCCCTGACGCAAAGGCTCGGTACGCGCGATATCGTTCTTGCCCGGCAGCACGCGCAGATTGATGCCCGTCGCCTCCTGAAGGGCCGCGCCGATGGCGACCGACTGGTTATAGCCCGCCGAACCGGTGCCATAGGCGGTCCAGGCCAGCTGCGACGGCAGGTTGACCTCCTCGGCCAAAAGCGGCCCCGAAACGGCACAGATGGCTGCCGCCATGATGGTAATTCGCATTGATCTCTCCTCCCTGTTTTGTCCTGCCGGCATCTGCCGCGGACCTCAGCCGCCATGCCTTCGCTCCGGGCGCGTCGCGCCGCGTGGAGCCAGTGTCGTTCCTCCCATAGGCAAGGTGACCGTGGGTCAGAGGTTTGCGCAGTATGCTTAGTGATGCAACCAACTAGATCGGGACATGGGGCCCATTCCGCGTCTGGGCAGGCGGCGGAAAAGCGTTTCAGAACCTCTGAAATAAGTTTAAGGAAGGCCGTTAACTATATTGTACTTGAAAAGGAAAGTTACTCCAAATCCGGCAATCCATCCCCAATCTCAATCGCAACCAGAAATCCCGATCACAAACCGGCGTATGAAGTCTGACGCAACGTACCATAGGATCCGGCGCGGGGCGTCTCGGCCGCGAACACCGTTCTGACGGCACGCGATCCTCGGGCGCCGCAAAAGGTTGGTTTTCAGGGACGGGCCAAAAAACGGCGGTGCGGGCAGGGACAAAAGGGCCAGGCGACAGGCTCCGCTCTCGCCCCGCTGTGTGGGGCTTGATCGCCCGAAAAGGGGCGCCCTGCTTCCTGGCCTGCGACTGCGCAGGACAGCCCTGCCGCCCGCCAAGACGGGCGGGCTCTTCCTACTCCGGGAACGACCGCAGATAAGCGATCACCGCCTCGATCTCTGCGTCCTTGCGGAACCCGGCAAAGGCCATGCGCGTGCCTTTCATATAGGCCTTGGGCTTGGCCAGAAACGCCGCCAGTTCCGCCTCTGTCCAGACCAGCCCCTCCGCTCCGGCGGTGGCCATCGGTTTGGAATATTTGAACCCGTCCACTGATCCTGCTGCTGCGTTCACGATGCCATTCAACTCCGGGCCGGTCTTGTTCTTTGCCCCTTCGCCGACCTGATGGCAGGCCTTGCACTTGCGAAACGCCTTCTCTCCCGCCTTTAGCAATTCGGGATCAATCGCGACGACCTCCAGCTTCGGCTTCAGCTCCGCGGCGGGCTCTGCCGCCACTTCCGCAACCGCCTGAATCCCCTCGTCCTGCGGGGTAACATCCAGCACCCTCGCGCGCATCGTGATCTCGACGCTGTCCTTGCAGTTCTCCATGCAGGGCTCCCCCGTCCAGATCGCGTATTCCGTCTCTGCCCGGTCATCCAGGATGAACCCGTCGGTGTTGTACATTTCCACCTCCAGGAAATTCTCGTGGCTCAGCGTGAAATCCTCGTCCACCAGATCGTTGGAATAAAGAATATACGCCACAATCGCGTAAACCTCGTCCGGCTCCAGGCTCTGCGCATTCCCAAACGGCATCGAGCGGTTCACGTAATCCCACGCCGTCGACAGATGCGGCCAGTAGGACCCCACCGTCTTCAGCGGATCCTCGTGATCCAGCGTATCCATACCGCCCGCCAGCTTCGGCCAGTTGCCCACGCCTTCCGCGAAATCCCCATGGCAACTGGCACAGGCATCCGCAAAAAGCTCCTCCCCGGTCCACACATCGCCCGAGCCCTCCGGCAGGCCCGTGCCGTCCGGGCTCACATCCAGATCCCACGCCGCGATCTCTTCGGGCAGCGCGGGCCGTCCCAGCCCGTAGCCTTCGGCCCACGCCATGCCAGGCACCAGAAGAGCGGCCGCCAAACCCTTAAGAAACTTCGACATTTTCCGCCTCTCCGCTCTCCTTGACCCACCAGGTCTGGATGCAATTGTTGTGATAGATCGAATTCAGCCCGCGCACCTCGCGCAACTGCGCCTTGGTCGGCTGGATGTACCCTGTGTCATCCATCGCCCGGCTCTGCAGCAGCATCTCCTGCCCGTCCCAGTCCGTATCCAGATAGAACCGTGTCAGCGCCATCTTCTCTCCGGGCTTGGCGAGCCGTGCCGTCTCCCATGTCATCCCGCCGTCCTTCGAGACATCGACCCGCGTGATCGCCCCGCGCCCCGACCATGCGAGCCCCGTGATCACCAGCGGCCCCTTGCCGTGGGTGATCGGCGCCTGTGGGCTGGGGCTGGTCACGACCGATTTCGCATCCATCGCCCAGGTCCATTTCCGCGCCACGCCGTTGTCCAGCACGTCCGTGTATTTGCTGGTCTCCTCCCGGCTCTCCACCGGCTGGTCCATCACCTCGACCCGGCGCAGCCACTTGACCCACATGTTGCCTTCCCAGCCCGGCACGACGAGCCTTACCGGATAGCCATGCTCTTTCCGCAACGCCTCCCCGTTGGCCTTGAACGCGACCAGCACATCGTCGAGCGCCTTCTCCATCGGGATCGAGCGCCCGTTGGAGGACGCATCCGCCCCCTCCACATAGACCCATTTGCCTCCCGCCTGATATCCGGCCTCCTCCAGAATCTTGCGCAGCGGCACGCCGGTATATTCCATGTTGTGGATCATCCCGTGGGTGAACTGCGCGCCATTGAGCTGCGCGCCCGCCCATTCCATGCCCGTATTGGCCGCGCATTCGCAGAAATAGACGTGGTTTTCGCGGGGAAACCGCTCCAGATCGGCATAGGTGAAGATCAGCGGCTGATCGACCAAGCCATTGATCATCAAACGGTAATCCTCTTTCTTCAGCTCAATCGCGCCTGAATGATGCCGCTCGAACGCGCAACCCTGCGGAGTGATCGTCCCGTCCAGCGCGTGGATCGGCGTGAAGTTGATCGAACTGATTGTGTCCGCCGTCAGCCATTCCACGTTCCGCCGCACCACATCGGCCTCATATTCAATCGGCAGCCCGTAAGGCGTCGCATCGACCCCGTCGCCCAGTCCCTGCGCCCAGGGCTGCACCTCCGTTATCAGCGGGTCGCCCCCAGCCTGCGCGGCACTCGCCGCGCCCACGGCGGCCGCTCCGGCCAGGAATTGACGACGCGAGGGTTTCTGATTGCTCATCTCGAATACCTCCGGTTCCGGCTCAGACGCCGGTGATCTTGACGGAATTGTTGGGCTCCAGCCTCACGGTGCCCTGCTTGCGGATGTGGTTTTCCACCACGTCCCAGATCTGCGGGCCTTCCGTGCCTTCGTTCACGCTGGCCCAGCCCGCGACGACATAGTTGCGCGCCGGATCAATCGGCTCTCCGGTGCTCAAGAGCGTCATTTCGGTGATCCGCTCGCCCTGCGGCTTCGAGATGTCGATGTGATAGCCAAGGCCACCCACCCGCACCATGTCGCCGCCCTGCTGATAATATGGGTCGGGGTTGAAGAGGTTGTCGCCCACATCCTCCAGCACCACATGCAGGAATTCCCCGGTCATCTCCGTGCGGTAAGCCTCGCCGTAGGACATCGAGGTCACGTTCCAGATATCCTCGCGCGTGATGTTCTGCCCCGGCAGGATCGACGGCCCCCAGCGCACGCCGGGGCTCAGCGCAATCTCCGCCTCCCGTTCGCTCAGCAGCGCGTCACAGATCAGATCGTCCCACGAGCCGTTGAAGTTGCCCCGCCGGTAGAGCAGGCTTTCGGTCTGCCCGATCACCTCGCTCAAGGTCTCCTCATACGGCGCGCGCTCCGAGTCGATCAGCTTGGTCACCACGGGATCGGGTGCGATCACGTCGCTGAAGACCGGGATCAGCTTGTGCCGGATTCCCATCATCCGCCCGTCGCGCACATCCAGATCCACGCGGGAGACGAATTTCCCGTTCGAGCCTGAGGCTACGATAAACGTCTCGCCCACCTGCACCGGCTCCGGCAGCGCGTCATGGGTATGCCCCGACAGGATCACGTCGATGCCCGTCACAACGCCCGCCATCTTCTTGTCCACGTCAAAGCCGTTATGGCTCAGGCACACAACCAATTCGGCACCTTGTGCGCGCACCTCATCGACCATCTGCTGCATGTTCTCGTCGCGGATACCGAACGAATATTCCGGGAACATCCAGCGCGGGTTGGCAATCGGCATATACGGGAAAGCCTGCCCGATCACCGCCACCTTCACCCCGCCGCGTTCGAAGAACTCGTAGGGTTTGAACAACTCTGCCGGCTCGTCCCATTCCGCGTCAAAGATGTTCTGACCAAGGGCGGCAAAGGGCAGCCCCTCGACAATCTCGTTCACCCGGTCCGAGCCCAGCGTGAACTCCCAGTGAAACGTCATCGCATCCGGCTTGAGCGCATTCATCACGTTGACCATGTCCTGCCCCTGCGTCTGATAGCAGGTGTAGGAACCATGCCAGGTATCGCCCCCGTCCAAGAGCAGCGCATCGGGCCGGTCCGCCCGGATCGCATTGATGACCGTGCTCACCCGGTCCAGCCCGCCGACCTTTCCATAGGACTGGGCCAGTGCGGAAAAATCATTATATGTCAGTGCATAGGCCGACGGACTTCCATCGTCTATGCCATATGCCCGCCGGAATTCGGCGCCGGTGATATGCGGCATCTGCCCAGCATTCACGCCCACCCCGATATTCACCTGCGGCTCGCGAAAATAGATCGGTTTCAACTGCGCGTGGATGTCCGTCACATGGATCAGCGAGACATTCCCGAACGTGTCGAACTGCAAAAGCTGGTCCTGCGTCAGCGCCTGCTGTGCGGCCAGCCTTGCCCACTGCCCGAACCCTGACGCACCATAAAGCGCCGAGGCGGCCATCGAGACCTGAAGAAAGTCGCGGCGTGAAATCATGTCTCTTCCTCAATCAGACACACATGCGCATGTGTGAATGCGTTAGATGCGAAAAACCCGCGCGGCCCCAGGGTCGCGCGGGCAAAACTCAGTTGCGGACGGACGGTGCCTCGACCGACAATCCATTGCCACGGCTCGCCACATAGAGCTCCAGCGCCTTGAACTCGTCCCCGCCCTCTTTGTAAGGCGTGGCGCGGATGTTCTTCATGCAGCCCTTGAACCGGCCATGGGTCGTGTTGATCTTGGCGTTCTTCAGCCGGTAGGTCGGAAAGCCGTTGATCTGACCCTGGCTCAGATGGTCGGCGCGGATCATGATGCCGTAATTGTCCTCGTGACAATTGCTGCACGCCATGTCGAGCTGCCCGACGCGGGTATAGTAAAGCTCCTTACCCGCCTCCCAAAAGCTCTGTGCCGGTCCGTCAATGGCCACATTCATCGGCATCCCGCGGGATTGCAGGCTGATCAGCGCCGTCATCGCCGACATCTGCGCACCGGAATATTTCCATTCCTCCGCGCCCATCCGCTCCGTCCGGCAGCCGTTGACCAGCTCGGTCAGCGTTTCCAGCTCTCCGTCGGCATTCACCCTCGGCAGCGTCGCGCTCAGCCCCGCGAAATCCTCCACACTCTCGTGGCAGGACGAACAGGCCTGGTTCTGCGTGCCCTCCGGCGTGTCGAAGAGGTCCATCGCCGTGTCCACGAACACGAAGGCCGGATTGTCGAAATCGTCCATCTGCAGCGCCTGCGTCTCGTCCGACCGGAAGGTCCAGCCGGAATAGATCTCGTCGACATTCTCCATATGCGCCGGCGCCTTCGTTTTGGTCACCAGCGTCATCTCGTCATTCACGGTGAGGGTTGCATCCTCTCCCGCCATCCCCATCCCCGCCGCAAGGCCAATCGCGGCGGTCAGGGTTACCCATTTCGTTCCCATTGTCTTGTTCTCCTCCCTGTCGCGTCGGCCTCAGCCGATCGCGACCGCCTTCATGGTCTCGTAGACCGACCCGTCATCGTCGTACCAGGTGAACTTGAACTCACCGGCTTCGGGAATTTTCGTCTCGAACTGGAAATACGGGTTGGTCGAGACCGCGGGCTCAATCGTCACATCCACCACCATCTCGCCGTTATATTCCGCCGTGAAGCGGTTGATGATCGAGCGGGGGATGACGTTGCCTTCCTTGTCCTTGCGCTGGCCGCTTTCCATCTTGTGGCTGATCAGCGTCTTGATCGTGACCACCTCTCCGGCCGCCGCAGATTTCGGAACCTTCACGCGGGGTTTGACACCAGATGCCATGTTCTCTCTCCTCTAAAGGCTCAGCCGCCGCAGCCGCCGATTGTGACTTTCACGGTCGATGACGCCTTGGCAAAGCTGCCATCGGACATCTTCGCCACCGCCACGACTTCCTGCGTCTCCGCCAGCCGGATCCGGGTCGACGCAGACTGGCTCGCCGCCAGCGGGCCGAAGTTGAACGTCGCCACGCCCGGCAGCGGGTTGCCTGCCGCCAGGATCAGGATCGCCGTAGCACCCGGTGCATCGACCTCGATCGGCACCGTGTTCCCGTTCTCCGCGATCTCGGGCGCCGTCAGCGTCACGCCGCCTTCGGCCACATCCGCGCCGCCGGTGAAGGCCGCAATCGCCTCATCCGTGGCCGAGGCCCAGGCCGGCATCGGCAGCCCGACAAGGGCAGCCGCCCCCAGGCCCAATGCAAGCGTCTCTCGTCTTGAGAATTCCATGTCTCGTCTCCTCTCCGAGCGTCAGCCGAACCGGCTCACTCCTCTTTCAGTGTCATCAGATAGGCCACCACATCCTCGACCTGCTGTGCGGTCAGGATCGGGGTGCCCGCGAAATCGTCCAGCGGGCGGGTATAGCCCGCATCCACGTAAAAGGCCGGCATGATCGTGCCCTCGAACATCATCTTCGAATTCGACACGATCCCCCTCAGCTCCGCCTCCGACCAGCGGTCCGCCGCGCCGTCCAGCATCGGCCCGACCTCTCCGTGAAAGGATTCCTCCGGCATGTCCGAATTCATGTGGCACGCCAGGCAATTGCCCAGCTTTCGGTTGGCAAAGGTCTCTCTGCCCGCCACCGGATCTCCGGCAACGCCCGTGAGCGAGGCCTCCACGATCCCGTCGTCATAGGACACATCCGCCGGGGCAACCACGTCTCCGGCCCAGGCCGCCTGCCCTAAAAACAGCGCGGCGATTGTCACAATTCGTCTCATATTCCCTCCCTTGGCGGCCACGTCTCCCGCGTGGTCTGGCTTTGTATACCGTAGGGCACACCGCCCCTTTTACGCAACAACAAATTCATGAATGTGAATTGATTGTTCTGTCTCAATCCGTGCTTCCGTTGTTACGCTCCTGAATGCGGCGGGCGTGATAGCGCTGAAAATCCTCATCTCCATCAAGGGCATAGCGCTCTTCCTTCACCCAGGTGAACATATCCAGCGTGGTGCCCGGCCCGAACGCCCCCGGCATCACCGCCACTGCGGCCTGCGGTGCCGTGGCACCCTCCTCCACCTCGTCCGGCAGGAACAGAATCGTGGGCGTGAAGAGGATGTTCCACTTCCGCGCCATCGCCTTTTCGCTGCGCGTATCGCCGTCGAAATCCGTGACTTCCGTGTCGCCATGCAGGTTCAACTGCACCACGAAGTAATTCTCTTCGATATACGCCGCGATCTCCGGCCTCGGAAACACCTCCTCGTGCATCTTGGTGCAATAGATGCAGCCGCGCTGTTCGAAGATCAGCGCCAGCCGTTTGCCCTCCGCCTTCGCCTCTTCCAGATCCTCACCCAGATCCTTGAACGTGTCGCGCATCCACGCCGCCTTGTGCAGCCCGTCATCGCCCAGCTCTCCCGCGCCCGCCGGCAGCGCCAGCGCCACGGCCATCGCGGCTATCCAATGTCTCATCTCAATCCTCCCTCAGCCAACGTTCAGAAATCCCGGGAACCAGCGGATCATCGCATCCGCGATCAGGTTCACGCCCCCCGTCGCGATCAGCACGGCAAAGACGATCAGCATCGCGCCCATCCCCTTCTCGACATACGCAAACGCCGCCCGGTTCCGTTGTACGAACCCCAGAAACGGCCTCGCAAACAGGGCCGCCACCACAAACGGCGCGGTCATCCCCACCCCGTAGGTAAAGAGCAGCAAACCGCCTTGCGTCACATCCCCCATCCCGCTCGCGATCATCAGAATCGAGGCCAGCGCCGGCCCCACACAGGGCGTCCAGCCAAAGCCAAAGGCCAGCCCCATCAGATACGCGCCCAGCAAGGTCGAGGCCTCGGCATTGCTCTCCATCCGCGCCTCGCGGTAGAGCAGCGGCACCTGAATGACGCCCAGGAAATGCAGCCCGAACACCACCAGAATGGCGGCGGCCACGTAAGATAAGGGCTCAAGATACTGGCCCAAGAGCTGCCCCAACGCCGTGGCCCCCATGCCCAGCAGCACGAACACCGTCGTCACCCCCAGCGCGAAACACGTCGCCGACACCAACAGCCGCCTTTGCGCCCCCACGGCAATGGCACCATCCCCGCGCAGCTCCGCCATGCTCAACCCGCCCATATAGGACAGGTAAAACGGCACCATAGGCAGCACGCAGGGGGTGAAAAAGCTCAGGAGGCCCGCAAGGGCCGCCCCGGCAAAGGTTATTTCGAACATACGCTCCTCCCGAGCGTCCCAAGCGCGCCCTCCTCCGACACGCTTGATCTATTCACATATTCAAATTACGTTGTGCGTAACGCAAGAGATAATTCCGAGGGGTCATGTCCTTTTTCAAGACGCTCGCCGGGGCAATCGCCCTCGCCCTCTCGGCTGCGCAGGTGCAGGCGGCCGAGCTTGTGATGGTGGACGAAGCCGGCTGCGTCTGGTGCGAGAAATGGACCGAAGAGATCGGCCCGATCTACCCCAAGACGGCGGAAGGCAAATTCGCCCCCCTCCGCCGGGTCAACGTCCGCGCGGTTGCGGCAGAGGTGCAGGTCAAACGCCGCGTCGGCTTCACCCCCACCTTTCTGCTGGTGGAGGACGGGGTCGAGCTCGACCGCCTCGAAGGCTATCCGGGAGAGGATTTCTTCTGGCCCCTGCTGACCAAGATGCTGACGACCCACACCGACTATGCCGGAGGAGAAAGCTGATGTGGAAACCCCTTGCCCTCGCCTTTACCGTGGCGGCCAGCCCGGCCCTTGCCGAAGATGACGCCTTCGTCACCTTCCGCGTTCTGAAACCCGAAGTGGCCCAGCAGATGGCCGAGGCCGCGCTCCTCTCCTGCAGGGACGCGGGCTACCAGGTGGGCATCACCGTGGTCGACCGCTTCGGCATACCGCAGGTCTTCGTCCGCGACCGCTTCGCCGGCGCCCATGTCTACGAGACGTCCCGCCGCAAGGCGTGGACCTCCGTCAGCTTCCGCACCGGCACCACCGATCTGGCCGAGTTGACCGCGCCCGGCACCCCCGCCTCCGCCATCCGTGACCTCAGCGAAGCCCTGCCCCTGGGTGGTGGCCTTCCGGTTCTCGATGGCGATGGCAGCATCGTGGCGGGCATCGGTGTGTCCGGCGCGCCGGGGCCTGAACTCGACGATGTCTGCGCCCAGGCTGGTATCGACGCCATTGAAGACCAAATAGCATTCTGACGCGCGCCCAAAGGATCAGAGCAGAGGCATCATGGGACTTCCCGTTTTCTCCCCCGACATGGATGGCGAAGATCTCGACAAGATGGTCGAGAACGCCACCACCGCGTCGAACTTTCTCAAGGCGATCAGTCACGAGGGGCGGCTGATGATCCTCTGCCATCTAGTGACCGGCGAGAAATCGGTGACCGAGCTGGAAGAGCTGCTGTCGGCCCGCCAGGCCGCCGTCTCCCAGCAGCTTTCCCGCTTGCGTCTCGAAGGGCTCGTCATCCCCCGGCGCGAGGGCAAGGCGATCTACTACCGCCTCGCCGATGACCGGCCCAAGAAGATCCTCGAAGTGGTCTATGAGCTTTTCTGCAACGACGACTGAGGCGCGAGGCGTTTCGTACGAAATCACGTACAAACCGCCCAATCCATGAAACAGGCGGACTACGCGTCAGGAATTTCGTACGAAAACCGATGCAAATCCCCCAATCCGTACGAAATCGGGTCACATCAGTACGCGATTTCGTCCGAAAGGCACAGATTTAACAGATTGATCGCCCGCCCGTCCTGCGCCAAGCTGGGCGGTGCGAGGGGCCGGACTTTGGGAGGAGCGGCCACATGCTGACCTGGATCGAAGACAGCCATTTGGTGGCCCTCGTCGGGCTGTTCGGAGGTGTGCTTCTGGGCCTTGCCGCCCGGCTGGGACGCTTCTGCACGCTCGGCGCGATCGAGGATTTTCTCTATGGCGGCAGCGACACGCGCCTGCGCATGTGGGCCTTGGCCATCGGTGTCGCAGTGATGGGCAGCTTCGGCCTGATCGGCGCGGGCCTTTTGACGGACAGCGAAACCTATTATTTGTCAATACGTTGGATGCCGCTCGCCTCCATCGTCGGCGGATTGATGTTCGGCTATGGCATGGCTATGGCCGGCAATTGCGGCTATGGCGCCATCGCCCGGCTGGGTGGCGGCGACCTGCGCGCCTTCGTCATCGTGCTGGTCATGGGTGTCTCCACCTACGTCGTGCTCGCCGGTCCTCTGGCCCCGCTCCGCGACCTCCTCTTTCATCAGGAAGCCGTGACCACCGACACACCTCCCGGCCTCGCCCACCACGCCGCCGCCCTCACCGGATTACCCCTCCACTGGATCGGCCTCGCCACAGGCACCCTCATCTGCCTCTTTGCTCTCTCCAGCAGCGCCCTGCGCGAAGACCGCTCGGCCATGTTCTGGTCGGTGATCGTGGGCCTTGCCATCGTCTCAGGCTGGGCCGGAACCAACTGGGTTTTTGACAATGGTTTCGAAGCCTTACCGGTCGTTTCTCACAGCTTCTCCGCCCCCGTGGGCGAGACCATCCTCTTCGCCATGACCGGCTCCGCCCGTGCCGTGTCCTTCGCCGTCGGCTCCATCGCCGGCGTCTGGCTCGGCGCCTTCGTCGGCTCGCTCCTCAAGGGTCATTTCCGCTGGGAAGCCTGCGAAGACCCCCGCGAACTCCGCCGCCAGATCATCGGCGCCGGCATCATGGGTGCGGGTGCGGTCATCGCCATCGGCTGCACCGTGGGACAGGGCCTCTCGGCTTTCAGCCTTCTTGCCTTCAGCGCGCCGGTCACCTTCCTGGCCGTGTTCGCAGGCGCCGCCCTGGGCCTGCGCCAGCTCATCGAAGGGTTCAGCCCTGCGGAGTGAAAAGTGGCGGAAATCCGCTGAAAACAGGGGCGTCTGTCACCGCACTGTTACAGCCGATTGCCAGAACGCGCCCAATAACAAATCCTTCTGATTTGTTAACGAGCCACCTTTTCCAACGGGAGCTACCCTGAAATGGATCGCAAAACGATCATCAACGACCCCGATTACGGCAACAAGGCCGAAGCATTCGAAGCCTTTGACGACATCCCGACAAACCCGAATTTGAGCAAGACCATCGGCGACGTGATCAACGCCCGCTATGGCCGCCGCGACATTCTGCGCGGCGCGCTTGCCGTGTCTGCCACCACCGCCCTTTTCGGCACCTCCGCGATGGTCGCGCCCAAGGCGGCCTCCGCCGCCTCCGCCAGCCGCTACATGTTCGACGAACTGCCCTGGGGCAACGATGAAAAGCACCATATTGCAGAGGGTTACAACGCAGATGTGCTCCTGCGCTGGGGCGATCCGATCACTGCCGACGCGCCTGATTTCGACGTGATGAACCAAACCGCCGGCGCGCAGCTCAAGCAGTTCGGCTATAACAACGACTATGTCGGCTTCACCGCGCTCAACGAAGACGGCACCCGTGGCCTGCTCTGCGTGAACCATGAATACACCAACGAAGAGGTGATGTTCCCCGGCCTCGGCCGGCAGGACCGCGACGGCTTCCAGGGTATGACCAAGGCGTTGGTGGATATCGAAATGGCGGCCCATGGCGGCACCGTGGTCGAGATCGCCCAAGGCGAGGACGGCAAGTGGGCGCTGGTCAAGGACAGCGCCTATAACCGCCGCATCAGCCCGCTTGAGACGGCGATGACCTTCTCCGGCCCTGCCGCAGGGCACGACCGGATGAAAACCAACGCCGACGCGGACGGCATGACGGTGATCGGCACGATCAACAATTGCGCCGGCGGCATGACGCCCTGGGGCACCTATCTGATGGCCGAAGAGAACTTCCACGGCTATTTCTGGACCGACAAGCTGGACGCAGACGGCAAGCCCGACGTGTCCGAACAGGCCGAGGCCACCCAGATGGAACGCTACGGCGTGCCGGGCATGTGGTATGCCTGGGGCCAATATCACGATCGCTTCAATATCGACAAAGAACCCAATGAACCCAACCGCTTCGGCTGGATTGTTGAAGTTGATCCGCGCAACCCGGACGCCACTCCGATCAAGCACACCGCCCTGGGCCGCTTCCGCCATGAAGGTGCGGAGACAACAGTCTCCAGCGATGGCCGTCTGGTGATTTATTCAGGCGACGACAACCGCTTTGACTATCAGTACAAGTGGGTGTCGGCGGATGCCGTGACGGACGAGAATTCTGTCTTCGGCTCCTCGCTCCTCTCCGAAGGTACGCTCTATGTCGCGCGCTTCAACGAGGATGGCACCATCGACTGGCTGGCCCTGACCCACGGCGAAGGCCCGCTGACGGCCGAGAACGGCTTCAACGATCAGGGCGACGTGATGATCGACACGCGTCTGGCCGCCGACCTTCTGGGCGCCACCCCCATGGACCGCCCCGAAGACGCAGAGCCGCGCGGCGATGGCACGGCCTATATCATGCTGACCAACAACACCCGTCGGACACCCGATCAGGTGGACGCGGCCAACCCGCGCCCGGAAAGCAGCTTTGGCCATATCATTGAAATCAAAGAGGAAGGTGGCAACCACGCTGCCACGACCGGCACCTGGTCGATCCTAGTGAAATGCGGCGATCCGACCATCACCGAAGTGGGCGCAGAGTGGCATCCCGAGACCTCGGAAAGCGGCTGGTTCGGCTCGCCTGACAACTGCGCCATCGACGCCGATGGCCGCCTCTGGATCTCCACCGACCAGGGCACCGGCTGGGGCAAGACCGGCAAATCCGATGGCCTATATGCGCTGGAAACCGAAGGCGACCTGCGCGGCCATTCCAAGCTCTTCTTCCGCTGCCCCGTCGGCGGAGAGCTTTGCGGCCCCTACTTCACCGAAGACAGCGAGACGCTCTTCCTCGCCGTCCAGCATCCCGGCACCGACGGCACCAAGGACTTCGCAGGGTTCGAGCGCGATTCGACCTTCGAAGACCCGGCCACCCGCTGGCCCGACTTCGACCCCAACATGCCACCGCGTCCATCGGTGGTGGTGGTCACCAAAGAAGGCGGCGGCAAGATCGCGGTCTGAGCACCCGAGACAGAAAATTGAAAAAGCGGGCCCCAGCGCCCGCTTTTTTGTCCCAAAAGCCAGCACCGCGCCACGCGCAAGAAACTGAGACCACCCCTAACGATCCCAATGCGACAGGCCTCACCCTCCCCCGTTAACCCTAACACGCATTAAGGTTAACGCCTCCTTTCGACGATATCCCGGCCCAACATGATGACGCGCGGTCCTGTCTTCTTCTCGATAAAAATACGGAAAATCCGACAGATGAGATCAGGCGGAGAGGCCCGCTATTTCTCGCCTCGCTCCGGCTCCAGCCCGTATCGCTCCGCCAGTGTCCAGACATGGTTCGGGATCATCGACTTCATGCGTGCCTGCTTGTGCCGCCGCAGATGCAGGATCGTCTCGGCAGCCTTCATCTCGACCCGTGCGCGCGCGAATTCCAGCCCCTTGGGGCCGACCTTGGGCATCAGCCACCCCACGATGGGCCGCAGCCAGCCCGGCATCCGGCGCAGCGGTAAGCCGCCTGCCGCGCGCTCGGTATTGGCAATGAAGCCCTTCACCGCATTTGCCCGATTGCCCCGGCTGCCCGGCGGGTCGAGCACCAGTTCATCACCCAATGCATCCACCAGCGCCTGACCTCTGGCATTGCGGATCAAAAGCCATTGATCCCCCTCGCCGCCCATATAGCCGACGGTGATGTCGGCAAGCACGTTGGTATAGTCCACGCAGGTGCGACAGGTCAGCGGAAAGAAATCGTCAGGCAGGTCCGAGATGGGCAATTGAAGAAACGGGATTTCCCTGCGCCGCCCGTCATCAAAGCGAAGCTCGACATGATAATCGGCGCGGAATTCCAGATAGCAAATCTCGTCAGGCCGGTCCGACAAACGCGCGAGAAAGTCGTGAAACCGCGCCGTCCCGGTATTGTCTGAACACGGCGTGCCGATCACCGTGATGTGCTCAAAGCCCAATTCGGCCTCAAGCGCGCGCAAGGCATAGACCTGGCACGGAATGCCGATCACCGCCAATCGCGTGATCCCCTGCCGACGCGCAGGTTCAAGCAAGGCCAGCAGCGGCGCATATCCCATGCGCATACCACGCACCTGCGCCATATCCGCGGGATCGCGCACCAGCACCGGAACCGGCTTCCATCGATCCTCGGGGTCCGGAGCCACGGTGAGAACCGCCTCGACGGCCCCCGTTTCCAGCATCCGCTGCGCAAGTCGGGTCGTAATCCCCGTCCATTGCGCGCCCGGTAGAGGCGCGCGCAGGCGAGCACGGTACATGGCCTGCATCGGACCGAAGAAGAGCTCGTCCCCGTCCCCATCGCGCACCCGGCCATGCACCTGCTTTTCCAGTTGCGGATAGTCGGGACGGATGAACTGACAGGCGCGCCCACACGCCTTGGGGTCTTCCATCCGGGACACACCGCAATCGGTGCAAAGGGTCCGGGGTTCAGCCGGAGACAGGTCCGGGGTCAGATCCAGCATCACGCGCCTCCCTATTGCAAGATCCGCCGGGTCGGTCCGCCCAAAGCATCCCACATGTCCTGCAACGCAGTGCGCGCGGTTTCAAAATCGCTTGCCACCGCGTCGGCATCACAGATCCTCTTAAGATCCGGTTCTTGCGACACGATGCTGCCCGAAACAAGTATCCGTATATGTGGCAAGCTCATCCGCACCGAAGCGATCAGCCTGATCAGTTCTGGCAAAACCGTTTTGCTGGACGCCGAAAGACCCATCAACGAGGCTTCGGTTCGCAGAACCTCCTCTATCAATTCGTCATGCGACATCCCGATCTTGAGATCGATCAGCCAGCCTTCCTTGCGAAAAAGGTCCGCAGCCATCGAGATCCCGAGCGTATGTTTTTCTCCCGGAACGGCGGCAAATATGGCGTGACGACCCCGCGGCAGTTCCACAGGCGCGAGATGGGCGCCAAGGCCCCGCATGATCATATAGATGCGCCCAGCCGCGATGGTCACCTGTGCCGAGGGCACCAGATCCTGTTCCCATAGATGGCCAAGCTCGCGGGCCGCGCCGGCCAGATGGGTCAGATAGACGGTCTCGACCGCGACGCCTCCGGCCAGCAGGCGCATCACCAGTCGCAGGGGTGCCCCATCATCCGCGCCGATCAGAGACGCTGCCAAGGGCGTCATTTCGTTGCTCATCTGTGCAGCGACCGGTCGTTCGGCCAAACGCGCGATCACCTCCCGCGCCAAAAGCGCCACGGATCCCGTCGGCAGGACAGAAGGCATCCGGTCTAGAACGGTTTCGGCCTGCTCCATGGCGTCCCAATCCATGTCGCGTGGGGCGATCCTTTCCTCGCGATGGTCTGACGACGTGCCACGTTTGGGCATCTGAGAACCTTTCCGGGGAAAAATGGGCCGACGCGGAAAAGTCAAACGCGTCTGGTACGCCGTAGCATACCGGCTCGCGTAGAGTTGTCCAAACAAAACCGTTATCTGAAAGTTACTTTTAAACAAACCTTCACATGCGGGGACGCGGACCATAGGCATTGTCCCGCATTTCAGTGGGCCGGGCGAGCCACCAAAGCACCAAAAGCGGGGAGATCAAGAAGACCAGCATCGAGAACAGAGCGATGACCGCCCCAACCCCGGCGATCAGCTCGCCGATGTCGCCAAGCATCATGGGCTCGAAGCCGGTGAGCAGCCCCAGGAACGTGGTCAGGCCGATCATCACGATCAGCGGATAAAGAAGATGAAGACCGCTGCGCCCGCTGTCATGCATCCGGCGCCACCCGGCCGACAGAAGGGGCAGAAGGGTGAGCAGGGAAAAGATCTGGCTCAGATATCCCGACCCGCTGGCTGCGCCAAAGGTGACGTCAATCTGATCGGTGATGACGTTGCCCAGGATGACGAAGAGAAGGAAATACCAGTATTCCGGTCGCGTCGCGCGGCCCGAAAAGACGACGTATTTACGCAAGCAGGTCGCGACAGCCTCGAAAAATCCCACGGGTCAGGCCACGGCCGCACGCAGCCCGAGGATCGCACGCGCCTCGTGCGGCTGTGCAACGGGTCGATCATACGTCGCGCAGATCTCGACGGTCCGCCGGACAAGCGCGGCATTCGACGGTGCAAGGGTCGCCTTGTCCAGACGGACATTGTCTTCAAGCCCCGTTCTCGCATGCCCGCCCGCCGCGATGGCCCATTCGTTGAGGGGGATCTGGTTTGCCCCTATGCCCGCCGCACACCACGGCGCGCCGGGAAAGAGCCGCTGCACCGTCGCCACGTAGAAATCGAAAACCTGCTTGTCCGCCGGCATGGCGTTTTTGACACCCATCACGAATTGGACGTAAGGCACCTCCTTTATCCGGCCTGCCGAAAACATCTGTGACGCACGAAAAATATGACTAAGATCAAACGCTTCGATCTCGGGCTTGATGTCATAGGTCAGCATCTCACCCGCCAGCCAATCAACAAGATCCGGGGGGTTCTCATAGACACGCGTGGGAAAGTTGTTCGATCCCACCGACAGGCTTGCCATATCGGGGCAAAGCGGAAGCATCCCGCCACGCGCCCTGCCGGCACCGGACCGACCGCCTGTTGAAAACTGGATAATCATGCCCGGGCAGTGCCGCTCCACCCCCTCTTTCAGGGCGGCGAACTTTTCCGGGTCGGAACTGGGTGTTTCATCGTCGTTGCGCACATGCGCATGACAGATCGACGCGCCGGCCTCGAATGCTTCATGCGTGCTTTCGATCTGCTCGGAGACGGAGATCGGCACAGCCGGATTGTCTGACTTTGTGGGAACCGAGCCTGTGATGGCAACGCAGATGATACAAGGGGTCGTCATGGCCGGACCGTTCCAGAGTTTTCCGCATCAGACGGCAAGTTGTGCAAAGGATCAAGCATTCGATGCGGCTGTCGTGCCCCTTGGCTGCTTGCGCATGAAACGGATCGCCCAAGGGTGCGTCGGGTCTTTATCGCTCGCTCCTGCAACAACGCTGGGAGAGCGATATGCAATTGGACGGCAAAACCATCATCGTGACGGGCGCAAGCAGCGGCATCGGCGCAGCGGCGGCACGGATTTTCGCGGGCGAAGGTGCTCAGGTCATCCTCGGCGCACGCCGGGAGGATCGGTTGAAAGACATCACAGAAAAGATCCGCAAGCGCGGCGGCAAGGCGGTTTTCCTCGCCGGTGATGTCGCGGACGGCGCATATGCCGCCGACCTGGTCGCACTGGCCCAGAGCGCTTTCGGCGGTCTGGATGGTGCCTTTAACAACGCAGGCACAACCGGCGTCCAAGGCGCGATCTCGCAGATGACCGAAAAGAATTGGACCAATGTCATCAACGTCAATCTGACCAGCGGATTTCACGCCGCGAAACATCAGATCCCGGCCCTGCAAAAGCGCGGCGGCGGCGCAATCGTTTTCACATCGTCTTTCGTTGGACACACGATCGGACTGCCGGGCATGGCCGCCTATGCGGCAGCAAAAGCGGGCCTGATTGGCATGACGCAAGTCCTCGCGGCAGAGCACGGTCCGGACAATATTCGCGTCAACGCACTTCTTCCCGGCGGGACGAAAACCGCGATGGCCGGGGACGATCCCGAATTTCACACCTTCGTCGAACGCCTTCACGCGCTGAAACGTATGGCGACGGCGGACGAGATTGCGAACGCCGCGATGTTCCTGCTGTCGGACCAGTCCTCCTTTGTCACCGGCAGCGCGCTGATCGCGGATGGCGGAAACTCCATCAGCAAGCTTTAGCAGCCGGACAGACGCTATCCGTCTTCCTTATCGACCACTGGAGAGCCGAGAACTGAGCGGCCCGTCTGCACAAGCGATGACATTGATAACCCAAGCACGCGACAGCTTGCTGAATGGCGGTGAACGCCATCGCTTTTCGCTATCGGTCAGAGGTCGCCGCCGCCGCTTTTGCTTTTCACGGACCTGAAACGCGACCCTTTCACCCAAGACTTCGGCAGACAAGGCACCACGCTCTTCCTGTTTGACCTTTCCGCCTTGGCGTTCGACGGCCTTAAAGGAGTTTATCCCCTTGACATACGGTAAAGGAAACCCCACATATACTGTATGAAACAGACCAACGTCCGCCAGTTCTTCAAGCAATTCCCCACCGACGAGGCTTGCCTTGAGCATTTGTTCAACGTCCGCTTCGGTCAAGGCCATGTCTGCCCCAAGTGTGAGCGTGAGGCGAAGTGGTATCGCCTGACCAATGAACAGGCTTTCTCCTGCCAGTGGTGCGGCCACCACATTCACCCGATGGTGGGCAGCATCTTCGAAAAGAGCCGGACGCCCTTGCAGCTTTGGTTCTACGCGGTATTCCTGTTCACCACGTCCAAGCATGGCGTGAGCGGCAAGGAATTGCAGCGTCAGCTTGGTGTCACTTACAAGACCGCATGGCGCATGGCGAAGCTGATCCGCGAACAAATGGCGGCGGTGGACGGCGAAGAACCTATTGGCGGCGAAGGCATCGTGGTTGAAGTCGATGAGACCTTTGTGGGCGGCAAGACCAAGGGCATGGACTGGCGCAAGCGCAAGAGCGTTGTAATGGCGATGCTGGAACGTGACGGCACCGCGATTGCCAAAGTGGTCCCAGACCAGACACGCGGCTCTTTGAAGCCGGAAATACTTGAGAATGTTAGGCAGGGTTCAGAACTGCATACGGACGAGCTGCGGGCTTACCAAAAGACGTTCCACCCTGCGGAGTACACCCACAAGACAGTGAACCACGGTCAGGGCGAATGCGTGGCAGAGGGCGGCACGACGACTAACCAGGTCGAGAACTTTTTCCGCCACCTGAAAAACGCAATCTCAGGCACACATATCAGCGTATCGCCCAAGTATCTTGAGACCTACGTCAAAGAGTTTGGGTACCGCTTCAATCGTCGGATGCGTCCTCAGACGATGCTGGACGAGTTGCTTTCCCGTTTCCCTGAACTGGACGCTTGATCACGGCGTCCAACTTGTCGAGGTCGCCATCTGGGTCGGCTTCGTGTTCTTTGATAAACTCTTCAATCTTACCCTTCTGGCGTGCTGACTTGAGACTCGTCATCTTCGCGTACCTCCGTTCTATCTTCAATCTGAGGTGGTGGCTCAGTTCCAGGTAAGACTTCTTGTTGTGGCAAAGGAGATATCCAGTTTAGCCACTCCAAGTGCTGAATGTGAGGCACTTCATCGGGCCGGAAAAATAGCGTAACTCTATGGAAAGTGCAGTTCCTAAAGGAACAGTTCCTGAATAGGTAGCCATTTAAGAATGGCCTTTCCCCAGATAGCGCAACGGCGTCCACCTTGATTGGCTTAACATCATTGATGCCGTTGTTTATCTCCAGATAGACATTGGCAGGTCCTACAATTTCACAATCAACAAAGTTCTTTCCATCGACAATCGGGTTTGACGGAAGAACAAAATCGTTCAGAAAAATCCTCTTGCCCTCAAATACCTTAGAGAGCGGGTCAACGCCGCCCGTTTCTTTCATGAATTTTGCGTCGTATTTGGACCGGACAGAGTTGCTCATTCCGTAGCCGTAGAGCGCAACGGATACTGCATATAAGAGCAGCCCACCAAAACCAATTGCGACCCAAGATAAAGGGGCGAACTCAGAAAACACGCCGGTAGCCCTCGCGGCCCATGCCGGTAGTGCAAAGCTGCTTGCAGGGAAGATCGCCCCCCATACAAAAGCCCCAAGTGACCAGCGCCACTCCAAACCGGAAAGGGCGCGGTTCAATTTTTCCATCTTTCTCATGATCCCTCATCTCACGATACCTCGCGAGAGTCGAGAACAACGTATGCTGAGGGGATACACCCCGCCTTAAACGGCGTGGCCAGAATGCGGTGCTTTGCCCACGGCAAGTTTCGCTCTATGGCCGCGAGGTGCGCACGGGATCTTCGCTCTTCTCCAGATCTTGGCAAGGCCACTGTCACTGAGGCCATAACCCTCGGCCAGTCTCGACATCGGTGCGGCCCACACCGCGCGATAAAGGTCTTTGCGCGCTATCGTTGTGGGGTTTGTTGGAGGGGTCATTCGGGCGGATTGCGCCGAGTCCTTGCCAAGAGGTGTGTGAGCCTGAGGTGCCCCAACATCAGCTACCCGCGCTTCTGCCTCGACAGACTTCGACTTGAGCCTAACCTGCTGCTTCTCCGTATTCAGCACCAGCGGCTCGACACATCCAGAAGGCGTCTGCGGCAAGGGCGGTTGCCCGATAGGTTTGCTGAACTCCTTCCGCGTCCAATGTCCGGGCGAAGGTTTTGGAACATCTGCACGCCGCAGCCGTGGGCACAGAACTCCCACGGTAACTCCGAGTATGACCGCCAGATGCTTCATCGGTCTCGACCATACGAGGTCGTAGAGCTCTTGGCGTATGGAGCGATGTTCCATGGCAATCAAACATTGAGCCATTTGGGTCTGTGGCTCACAAATATCAGCAACGCACGTTTAGAGCGAAACAAGAATACCTGATAGTCTGAGCGGGCATTGGAATTCGCCTGTCAACCATGGTGCGGTTCTATCCTGCTGCCTCTTCAGCCGATACTCCCGCGTTTTTCCACGCGCGATATCTGCTCACCTTTGCAGGGTGCGGGTTTGGTGGTGATATGGCGCTGAAGCACGTTATTACGACCGCTGGAAATACACGATCATCTTGAGGTGGCGGTGCTCATCCACGGTCAGCATTTGATGGTTGAAGCTGAGAAGCGTGTCGTTGTCTTCTGCAAGCAGACCGCTGACGCCTCTGGCACAGATGTCCATGCCCGGTTGTTCCATCCACCGGCGGAAGTCCGGCGACACCTTTTTCAGGTCTTCAACCAGCCAAAGCATGTCCGGATCGTCCGGCGCGGCGGCCAGATCGTATCGGAACTGCGCGACCAGCCGGGGCGCATCCTCTTTCCACTCCGGCAGGCGCCGCCGCAGGTCGGGATCGGCAAAGACCATGCGGATGATGTTGCGGTCCCGTTGATCCCGATCGGAGAAGGTGAACAGATGGTCGGCCGCCGCATTCCAGGCGATGACGTCCCAGCGAAGATTGGATACGTAAGCCGGCCGTTCGGTGAGATCATTCAGCAATTGTTGAACCAACGGATCGACCGATGGCCATTGACGGGCTTCCGGCGGTGGCGGTCGCCTGTGGGCCAGCAGGAAAAGATGGCTGCAATCGGCATCGCCCAGTTTGAGCGCTTTGGCGATTTTGAGAAGAAAACTCTCTGACACCTGGATGTCGCGGCCTTGCTCGAACCATGTGTACCAGGTGAGCCCGACGCCCGCGAGTGCGGCGACCTCCTCGCGCCGGAGCCCGGGCGTGCGTCGCCCGCCGGTGGTCGGCAGGCCGACATCAGCCGGGGTGAGCGCTTTCCTGTGGCGCGTGACGAACTCCGAGAGGTCGGGTTTGTCGCGCGCAAGGGTTCGGCCAGACAAGATTGTTGCCTCTAGTAATAGGATGATTTCTTATATTGTAACAGTCATCACCTAGCTGGACTGTCCGCCTCAGACAAGGAGGCGACATGACAGTTCATCACGACGGCACGGTTTCTCATCCAGCAACGGCGGCGGGGTCCAAGGCGCCCTCGCCCGCGAGGGCCGGGGTGCGCCAATGGCTGGGGCTGGCGCTGCTGTCCCTGCCCACGATCCTGCTTGGCCTCGACCTGACACTTCTCCATCTCGCATTGCCGGCGTTGGCTGCCGATCTGAAAGCCACAAGCACACAGGCGCTTTGGATCATGGATGCCTACGGCTTCATGATCGCGGGCTTTCTCATCACCATGGGCACGCTTGGCGACCGGATCGGACGGCGCAAGCTGTTGCTGACCGGGGCTGTGGCATTTGCCATCGCGTCTGTGATTGCAGCGTATTCGACAAGTGCCCCGATGCTGATTGCAGCGCGGGCTGCCCTGGGGGTGGCGGGGGCCACCTTGATGCCCTCGACCCTCGCGCTCATCAGCAATCTGTTCGCTGACCCGCGTGAGCGCGCGATCGGCTTTGGTGTCTGGGCGACCATGTTTGCCCTTGGCATGGCGATGGGACCCATCGTGGGCGGGGCGTTGCTGGAGCATTTCTGGTGGGGTGCGGGTTTTCTTCTTGCCGTGCCCATTGTCGTTCTGCTGCTTATCCTTGCGCCTGTTCTGTTGCCGGAATATCGCGCGCCGAATGCCGGGCGGATCGATCTTGTCAGCGTGGTGATCCTGCTCGCCGCCATGCTGCAGGTGATCTACGGCATCAAACAGATGGCCAAGTACGGGTTTTCCCTTGATGCGGCGGGCATTGCTGCGGCAGGTATCTTCTTTGCGGTGATTTTTGTTTGGCGGCAAAAGCGGCTTTCCGATCCGTTGCTTGATATGAGCCTCTTTGCCGACAGGGCCTTCTCTGTCGCGCTCATCGTGCTGCTTTTTGGGCTGGTGGCTGTCGGTGGCACCATGCTGCTCGTGACCCAATATCTGCAACTGGTGGCCGGCTTCTCCGCGCTTGTCGCAGGTCTATGGATGGGGCCGCCCGCGCTTGCGATGGTTGCCGCCGGTGTCGGCGCGCCGCTTGTCGCGCAGTATGTCCGGCCCGGTTTCGTGGTGTCCGCCGCGCTTGGTCTGTCGGTCATCGGCTATCTGATGCTCACCCAGTTGGGCGACGCCGAAACGGGGGTTGCCATGGTGGTTGCGGGCTTCTCGCTGGCTTATCTCGGCCTTGGCACCATCGCTGCGCTCGGCACCGGCTTGGTCGTCGGATCGGCGCCACAGGAGAAGGCGGGATCCGCATCGGCCATGTCGGAAACGGTCCAGGATCTGGGCGTGTCGCTCGGCATCGCTGTTCTCGGCAGTCTTGTCACTGCGATCTACCGTGGCACCATGCTTGACCGCATTCCCGACACGCTTGAGGAAGAGGCCCGCCTTGCGGTCAGTGACAGCCTCTGGGCGGCGTCCAACATCGCGGCAGACCTGCCAGCCGGGTTGATCGAAGATGCGCAGAACGCATTTGTATCCGGGTTTAATGCCGCTGCGATCTTCAGCGCCATCAGCGTCACGATCCTTGCCATCCTTGCGGCAGTGATGCTGCGGCATATCGAACCCCTTGGACCATCTGATGAGCCATCGTGAATCGGATGGACCTGCATCGTCTCCGCATCCTTGTTACTGCCGCCGACGAACAGACTTTCAGGCGTGCCGCTGTGCTGATTGGCGTCGGTCAGCCGGTTTTTCGCCACAGGTCGCGGCGCTCGAAGATGAGCTTGGCGTCACCCTGGTCGAGCGCAAGAGCAAGGGCGCACGTCTTACCTAAGCCGGGCGGATGTTCGTGGCCGACGCTCGCAGGATCGCTGCTGATGTGGAGAGTACGCGGGACGCTCTCGTGTCCGTCGCACACGGAACGGCTGGCCGGTTGCGCCTTGCCATCTGCGACGACGCCAAGACGCCGACATTCGCATCGATCCCAACAGCGTTTCGGAAACAGTATTCGACGACTGACCTGGAGGTGTTCGAACTGCCTGGCGCGATGCAGCCGTCCGCCCTTCGACACGGCGTGGCGCGACAACTGGTTGATCGCCATGCCCCAGGGTCATCGATTGGCAGTCGTTGAGACCGTTCCGCTCGGTGCTTTGACTGGCGAAGACTTCATCACAACAAATCCCAGTTTTGGTCCCGGCTGCCATTCGCAAAGCGAGGCCATGTTCGATGCGGCAGGCGTCTAGCCTCGCATCGTCGCGCGGGTGTTCCGTCGGCGGACCATGGCGATGCTGCTGCGGTCCGGCGCGGAGTTCCCCTTATGCCCGCTGCATTCGCCGGTACTGTCTTGGACGGTATCGTGACGCGCCTATTGTTGGCTGGTGAGCACAATATGTGCGTCGCAACCGCCTATCCCGAAGGTGATCTGGTTGGCGGTGTGGCGCAGTTTCTGCGCATCGCTCAAGCAGCCTGCGAGCAATCCGAATGACATCGGCCGCGTAAAGCAACCCGCATTTCGCGGATGCTCAAGCTGCTTTAATACTACCAAACGAGCTGTCGCAGTCTGGCCTGCGCCATCGCATTGCCGATCGCACGATCCGTGCTTGAGCGCGCGCATCGCCGAGCTGACGGCGACCCGGAACCAGGCGCGCATGGAGGCCGAGCATGCGAAAAGCGCGATCCGGAATGCAGGTCAGCATCTGTCGCCGTAGCACCTAGCCGGGAAGCCATATCCGCCCGTCAGAAAATGCGTGGAAAGAACGGCGGATTTCGGCGCGATCATCTGCGGCCTTGGCGCAACGCTTCGAAGTTGCAGACCGCGAGGTCCGCATCATGGCGTCGCATGAAGAGCTGATCCGGGTGTTGGCCGCTTCGAATGGCGTAGGAACGGCGGCGAACGGCCTTCGCACTTATGTTGCAGGATGGCGGGGAGACAGGGATTCGAACCCTGGGGACGCTCTCACGCCCAACGGTTTTCAAGACCGCCGCATTCGACCACTCTGCCACCTCCCCGCACGGGTGCGTGACGCAGTCTTCGTGGAGCGACCGTTTAGGCAACGCATCTGCATCAGGCAAGGGATAATTGATGCCAAAACGCCCGGGCCGACGCCTGCAGCCTTTTCTTGAGGCGCTCTGCACGGTATGGTCTTGGGCAAATGGGGCAACAAACGGGTTCAAAGCAAACCCGACCCGTAAAATGAGCGCAAAGCGCCACGGGCAACAGGCAAGGGACGAGATATGGAACGAGCGATCGGGTGGACCCTGAGACCGGCGCGGGCATTGGGCCTTTGCGCTGCACTGACCGCATTGGCGGCTTGCGAGGACAGCGGTCAGTTTGCCTTCCTTCAACCGAAAGCGGAACGCGAGGGGAGCGCGGCAGACAGCACGGGCACCACGACCCGTCTTGTGGAACGCGATGTCGAAGCGCCGGAGGTCTTTCAGGTCTCCGAAGCGGGGCTTTGGGACGGGCGTCCGTCCCTTGGCGGCGTCTGGGTGGCGCATCCCGACGTCTCAGACCCGGAAAGGGTCATTATCCGCAACACGTCGAACGGCAAGTTCGTGATCGGTGCCCTCTTCCGCAGGGAGCGTGAGATCCCTGGCCCAAGGCTGCAGACCTCATCGGACGCGGCCAGCGCTCTTGGCATGCTGGCCGGAGCGCCGGTAGAATTGCAGGTCACGGCATTGAGACGGGAGACCGTGAGCGACCCCGATGCGGCACCGGAAGAGGCGGAAACGATCGCCGCAGCGGATCCGATCAGCGAAGAAACGCTTGATCCCATTGCATCCGCGGGGTCAGCGATTGACACGGCAGAGGCACCCGCGACAACACAGACTGCAGCAGCCCCGGCGCCGACACTGTCGAAGCCCCGTGCCTCGTCACTGGAAAAGCCCTATATTCAGATCGGGATTTTCAGCGTCGAGCGGAACGCCAACAACGCCGCATCCCAGATGCGCGCGGCGGGAATGGTGCCGACGGTGCGCAAGCAGACGCTTAACGACAAGCCGTTTTGGCGGGTCGTCGTTGGCCCTGCGCAAACAAGTGCGGAGCGCAGCGCGCTTCTCAAAGAGATCAAGTCCGTCGGGTTTACCGATGCCTATTCGGTCACGAACTGACCGGACGCAGAAGAAAGAAGGAGAAAACCGGTGGCCCTCCAACCTCTCACCGTGATCCGGTCCTGCCTGAGTGCCGCGGCACTGGCGGTTTTTACCTTGCCGGCCGCAGCGTTCGACACACAGGCCAGTTCCGCCTTTGTTATGGATCAGACCACCGGCACCGTGCTTTTGAACAAAAACGCGGATGAGCCTTTGCCGCCAGCGTCGATGTCGAAGCTGATGACACTCTACATGGCGTTCGAGGCGATCCGCGACGGGCGGCTTTCCCTGGACGAGCGCCTGCCGGTGTCACAGCACGCGATGAGCTTTGGCGGCTCCACCATGTTTCTGGACACCACCGACCGCGTACGGGTGGAAGACCTGTTACGCGGTATCATCGTGCTTTCAGGCAATGACGCCTGCGTCGTTGTCGCCGAAGCGCTCAGCCCGGATGGAACCGAAGCGGGATTTGCCCGCCTCATGACCCAGAGGGCCCAGCAAATGGGCATGACCAATTCCACCTTCACGAATGCCAGCGGCTGGCCGCAAGCAGGCCACCGCATGTCGATGCGGGACCTCGCATTGGTGGCCGACCGGCTGATCAGCGACTTCCCGGAATTCTATCCTCTCTTCGCCGAGACGGAATTCGCCTTTGACGGGCGTGCCCCACAGAACACGCGAAACCGCAACCCGCTGCTTCGGCTGGGGATCGGTGCGGACGGGCTGAAGACCGGTCACACGCAAGAGGCCGGATACGGGCTGGTCGGCTCTGCCGAACAGGGCGACAGGCGTGTGATCTTCGTGATCTCCGGCATCGACACTGTACAGCAGCGCGCCCAGGACGCGGAAGCAATTGTTAACTGGTCGTTTCGCCAATTTGCCGAACGTGAAATCGTCAAGGCCGGCACCCGCATCACCGAGGCGCAAGTCTGGATGGGAGCAGAACCGACGGTAGGATTGACCCCGGCAGAGGACCTGACCGTTCTGATGCCGGTTCTGACAGGTGACCGGATCGAGGCGGAAGTGGTCTATACCGGTCCGATTTCCGCCCCAATCGCGGAAGGGGATCCGCTGGGCGAATTGGTGTTCACCCCCGAAGGACTGCCGGAAGTCCGCCTGCCCCTGGTTGCCGACAGATCAGTGCCGAGGGGCGGCTTCCTGCCGCGACTGGCAACGGCTGCAAACATCCTGATCACGCGCCTGAACGAAGGTCCAGAGGGCGCGATGTGAGCGGCAAAGGCCGGTTCATCACCTTCGAAGGCATCGACGGGTCAGGCAAGTCCACGCAGGCACGCCTATTGGCCGACCACCTGCGCACCGAAGGTCACGACGTCATTCTGACACGGGAACCGGGCGGGTCTCCGGGTGCAGAGGAGATCCGCCGGCTGGTGCTTGAAGGCGATCCGGATCGCTGGTCGGCCGAAACGGAGATCCTCCTTTTCACCGCCGCGCGACGCGATCACATGGAACGCACCATCCTGCCGGCGCTGGAAAGCGGCAAGATCGTGATCTGCGACCGGTTCGCGGACAGCACGCGCCTCTACCAAGGTCTCAGCCGGGGAGATCTGCGCGACGTGGTCGACAAGCTGCACGCTCTGATGATCGGACGGGAGCCGGATCTGACCATGCTGATCGACATGGATCCCGAAACCGGCCTGGACCGTGCATTGTCGCGCCGAGGTACGGAAGAGCGGTTCGAGGCGTTTGGCACGGATCTGCAGAGGCGGATGCGCCAAGGATTTCTGGATCTCGCCCGCTCCGATCCCGACCGGTTTCACCTGGTCGACGGTAACCGGCCCATGGATGCAGTGGCCCAGGATGTGAGAGCCGTGATCGAAGAGCTTCTGGCATCGGTTGACTGACAAAGGACTGGCTGCATCTTGCGCTTTGGGGTCGCCCCTCTGCAGTAACTGCGATAATCAGACGGCATGACCGAAAGCGACTTACCTGCCCCAGATCAGGCCCCCGGCGCACCGCATCCTCGCGAAACCCAGCGTCTTTTCGGTCAGACCGCCGCCGAAGCCGAGTTATGCGCCGCCTTTGCGGGCGGACGCATGCATCACGCTTGGCTTTTCACCGGTCCGCGCGGTGTTGGCAAGGCAACCCTGGCCTGGCACTTTGCCCGCTTTCTGCTTGCCACGCCTCCCCCGGTGGACGATGGGCTTTTCGGCGCGCCGCCGCCTCCGACCTCGCTTGATGTCGATCCCGATCATCCCGTTGCCCGCCGCATTCTGGCCGGGTCCGAGCCGGGTCTGGCCGCCATCACGCGCAGTGCAAATCCGACGACAGGCCGGATGAGGGACCGGATCGTCGTCGATGATATCCGCCAGCTTGCCCGCTTTTTCGGGCTGAGCGCGGCGGATGGCGGGCACCGTGTCGTGCTGGTTGATGCGGCGGATGAGATGAATGTCTCTGCCGCCAATGCCCTTCTGAAGATGCTTGAGGAGCCGCCCGCGCGCACGACGCTTTTGCTGGTCTCCCATCAGCCGGCGCAACTGCTGCCCACGATCCGCTCTCGGTGCAGAACGCTGCGCCTGCAACCGCTGGCCCCTCACGACATGGATGCCGCGCTTCGGCAGGCGGGCGCAGACGCACCATCAAACCCCGCCCATCTGGCGGAGCTGGCCGCAGGATCGGTCGGCACCGCCCTGCGCCTGATCATGCTCGACGGTCTGGGGCTCTATGCAAAACTGCTCGATCTGCTCTCTACACTTCCAAATCTCGATCGGCCGCGCGCCTTGGCGCTGGCCGAGACCGCAGCGGCGCGTGGCGCGACCGATCGGCTGGACCTGATCTTCTCTCTTCTCGATACGGCGCTTGCGCGGCTGGCGCGCACCGGTGCGACCGGCGCGCCGCCGCCCGAAGCCGCAGATGGAGAAAGCGCACTTCTGCTTCGTTTGTCGCAGGATGCACACGCCGCGCGCATATGGGCCGATGCAGCCGCCAGCCTGCGCGCCCGCGTGGGCCATGGCAGGGCGGTCAATCTTGACCCTGCGGCGCTGGTCCTAGATACGATGCTCAAAATTCAGCAAACAGCGCTTGAGCGGTCATGACAGAACTCCCCCAGATTACCGACAGTCATTGCCATCTCGACTTTCCCGATTTCGAAGGAGAGCTGGACGACATCGTGACCCGCGCGGCGGAGGTCGGAGTGACGCGGATGGTAACGATCTGCACACGCCTGTCGGCGGAGCCGTCGGTCAGGGCCATCGCCGAGGCGCATGCGCCGGTTTTCTACGCGGCAGGCACCCACCCGATGAGCGCGGCTTCCGAACCGATGGTCGCGGCGGACCAACTGATCGCGCTCGCGGCACATCCCAAATTCGTGGGGATCGGGGAAAGCGGTCTCGACTATCACTACACCGCCGACAGCGCATCGGTGCAGCAGGAAAGCCTTAGGATCCATATCGCAGCCGCACGGCAAACCGGTCTGCCCTTGATCATTCATGCACGTGCTGCGGATGAGGATATGGCGCGGATCCTGACCGAGGAATACGGCAACGGCGCTTATTCCTGCGTCATGCACTGTTTTTCATCCGGGGCCGGGTTGGCGAAGGCCGCGCTTGATCTGGGTTTTTATCTGTCGATGTCGGGCATTGCAGCCTTTCCCAAGAGCCAGGAGCTGAGGGACATCTTCGCTAACGCTCCTGTAGATCGCATTCTGGTGGAAACGGACGCCCCTTACCTGGCGCCGCCACCGTACCGGGGCAAGCGCAACGAACCTGCATATACCCCAAAGACGGCGCGTGTCGGGGCCGAGCTTTTCGGCCTGGACTATGCCACGTTCGCCGCGCAGACCGAGGCCAATTTCGAACGCCTCTTCTCGAAGGTTGCGCAATACGAGGCCGCCGCGTAATGGCAGAGCTGCGTTTCACGATCCTGGGCTGCGGATCCTCGGGCGGCGTGCCCCGGCTGGGCGGGCATTGGGGGGATTGCGACCCGACGAACCCGAAAAACCGGCGTCGGCGCTGCTCCATGCTGGTAGAGCGTGAAAACGAGGCCGGGACAACGACGGTTCTGATCGATACCTCGCCCGATCTACGCAGCCAGCTTCTGGACACCGGGACCGGGCGGCTTGACGCCGTGCTCTACACCCATTCGCATGCGGATCATGTGCACGGCATCGACGATCTGCGCATGATCGTCTTCAACATGCGGTCGCGGCTGCCCGTCTGGGCGGATGGAGACACCCAGAACGCCCTTTTCTCACGCTTTGGCTATGCATTCGTGCAGCCCGAAGGGTCCCCCTACCCTCCCATCCTCGACATGAAGACCATTTCGGGCCCGTTCGAGATTGACGGCCCCGGAGGCGCGATTCCCTTTACACCCTTCACGGTTGGCCATGGCAGCATCGAAGCACTGGGGTTCCGTGTTCACGACCTGGCCTATCTTCCGGACGTCGTTGAGATACCGGAGGACGTCTGGCCCACGCTCGCGGGGCTTGATTGCTGGGTTCTCGACGCGCTGCGCCGCACGCCACACCCGACCCATGCGCATCTGGACCTCGCGCTTGAATGGATCGCCCGCGCAGAGCCGCACCGTGCCGTCCTGACCAACATGCATATCGATATGGATTATGTGCAGGTGGACCATGATACACCCGACAACGTGATGCCAGCCCATGACGGGCAGGTGATCCGCTACACGGTCTGACCCGCGTGCAACACGAGGCAACCGGACCTTTTTGTGTGCATCGCATGTTAAACCGGAAGGCCATCATCGCAGGTGCCGAACCGGAGGGGCCCTTTGACGGCGCCGTCCTGCACCGTGGCGTGGCTGGCGCCTTTCGGCAGAGCGCCCCTGTTGCCGCAAGGCCGGAGCTTCAAGCGATCAGATCATGCAGACGCTGATCGAGGTCATTCTACCGGTCTTTCTGGTGATCGGCGCGGGCTATGCGGCGACACGCGCGGGATACTTCGCACAAACCCATGTCGAAGGGTTGATGCGCTTTACGCAGCATTTCGCGATCCCCTGCCTTCTCTTTAACGCGATTGCCAAGCTGGACCTGTCGGCAAGCTTCGATCCCCGTTTGCTGGCCAGTTTCTATACCGGCGCGGCCGCCTGCTTTCTGCTGGGCATCATGGGCGCGCGCGTCCTCTTTCGGCGCGATTGGGAGGATAGCATCGCCATCGGTTTTTGTTGTCTCTTCTCCAACTCGGTCCTGCTGGGTCTGCCCATCACCGAACGGGCCTACGGCGCCGACGCCCTGACCGGAAACTACGCCATCATCGCGCTGCACTCTCCTTTTTGCTATGGGCTGGGCATCACGGTGATGGAGATCGTGCGCAACAGGGGCAAAAGCGGTCTCGCGCTGGTCCGGTCGGTCGGCACGGCGATGTTCTCCAACGCCCTTATCCTTGGCATCGTTCTGGGTTTTGCGGTCAATCTGTCCGGCTTCACGCTGCCGCAGGCGGTCGACGATGCGCTGGCGCTTCTGATCCGGGCGGCTTTGCCCGCGGCCCTTTTTGCCCTGGGTGGTGTGCTGGTGCAATATCGACCCGAGGGTGATCTGAAGACGATCTTCTTTGTCTGCGCGATCGCATTGCTGGTCCATCCCGCCTTTGTCTGGGCGTTGGGCGGATACTTGGCCTTGCCGCAGGATCTGTTTCGCTCGGGCGTCCTGACCGCCGCCATGGCGCCCGGCTTTAACGCCTATATCTTCGCCAATCTTTACGGACGCGCAAAGCGGGTCGCGGCATCTTCGGTGCTGCTGGCCACGGGGCTTTCGGTGTTTACCGTATGGCTTTGGCTGTCCGTACTGGGGTGATCCTGGTCACCACCTGCATGCAATCCCCCAAAAGCGCCTTTGATGAGGTGGATCGTTCCTCATTTACCTGGACCTTGATCCAGTCAAAGACCTAGTTTCGGTCGATTTGACGGCTCGCCAACAGAACCGGCGAACCACCGCGCACCCCGAAAATTCGGGTAGGTTGGTGCCGCCTCCTCCCTTAGAACACTGTTCCTGAAAGGGCCGCTTTTAAACGTCACCTTTGAGGATCGCATTTCATGCTTGCAGATTTTCGTCTCAATATTGAAGACCGCGCCGATCAGGAGCACCCCGACATACTGGCTTTGCCCAACGGCAATCTGGCCGTGGTTTGGGACGATGCCACACTTGATCCGGGCTTTGGTGGTTTTACCGGTGTGCGGCTGTCGCTGTTCAACGCCGACCAACAGCGGCTGATCCAGGAATACCGGGTCAATGACGAGGCCGAAGACACCCAATGGACCGGGCTTCTGGCCCCAAACGGCAACGGCTTTGTCGTCGCTTTCGAAGGCAAGGGCCCCGACAAGAACGGGGTCGACGACCCGTATTTCGACGTCTATTTTCAGCGCTTCGATGCCAATGGCACACCGCTGGGACCGCCCGATGCCTTTGGCGGGCGCAACGTGCAGGTCACCCGACAGGTATCCGAGGACAACCGCATCCAGGATATCGAAACCCTGGCCGATGGCAGTTTCGTGATCGTGGTCGCCCGTTCGAATGTGCGCACCGACTGGACACTGGAGGCGCATCGTTTTGCTGAGGACGGTACCAGAATCGGCACCCCCACAATCCTGCATACCGATGCCGATACCGGGCTGGCCCAGGCCGGGCGAACTCTGACCCCCAATACGCAGGTGACCGCGCAGCCAGATGGCGGCTATCTGATGACCTGGTGGCAGGATCCGGATCTGCCCCGGCATATCGACGCCGTCTTGGCCCGGGGCTTCGATGCGAACGGCAATCCGACCGGACCCGTCCAGGTCCTGACCCCGACCTATGGCCCCCCGGGCACCGGGTTCATCTTTGACCGTTACCGCGCCCCTGAAACCATATCGCTGGGGGACGGGCGCAATCTGGTCTTCTGGGTTCTTGACGCCGATGACGACGGGCCGCGCACCGATCAGGCGCAGATGCGCATCGTGGACCGCAACGGCGCGCCACTCACGCCGATCCTGGATGCCAGCTCCGGGGATGGTGCGGTTTTTCATCCGTCCGATATGCTGGCTTTGGGGGGCGGCTATACGCTGTTAGCCTATGGCGATTTCCGCCCAAATGTGGGCGAATCCTTCCAGGATTTCTACGCCGTCATGCTGCGCCTCTACGGTCCGGACGGCCGGCAGATCGGAAACGCGGTCGAGGTCAGCGAATTTTTCTACATAGATGCCACCGCACCGCGCCTGGCACTGAGCGCTGACGGCACGCTCAGCGTGACCTGGCATGGCGGAGACATCGTGCGCAAGGATGTCTATGCGACCTTTCCGGATGTCAACGCAGTCCTGGGCCAGATGCTGGGTGTGGATGGCGCCTATTTCGGGCAGGAGATCAATGACACATTGGTGGGCAACGACGGCGGCGAGGTCTTCTTCGCGGGGGACGGCAACGATCTGCTGCGTGGAGGGGCCGGAGCCGATACGCTGAACGGAGGGGCGGGAGCGGACACGGTCTTTGGCGGGGACGGCCGCGACCGGGCGCTGCTGGGCGATGGCAACGATCTCTTCATCGACAACGGCCAAGGCGGCGATTGGGGCCGGGATACGGTCTTTGGTGGTCGAGGGAACGATACGATCGAAGGCGGCAACGCGGACGATGTCTTTTACGGCGAAGATGGCGACGACATCATCCTGGGACGCCTGGGGGATGACGCGCTCTTTGGCGGACAGGGCGCGGATCGGATCTTTGCCGGGGATGGTGCGGACCGCATCTATGCCGGAGAGGGAGACGATACGGTCTACGGAGGCAATGGCCGTGATCTGGCCTTTCTGGGCACCGGCGCAGATGTGTTCGTCGACAATCCCCAAGGCGGGCCAAACGGGCGCGACACCGTCTTTGCCAGAGAAGGCGATGACACGATCGAAGGCGGCAATGGCGACGATGTCTTTTACGGCGAGGGCGGCAACGATGTGATCCGCGGCCGATTGGGGAACGATCTGATATTCGGCGGCGACGGGTTTGACACGCTGTTCGGCGGAGAGGGAAACGATACCGTCTTTGGCGGCAACGGGCGCGACGTGATTGTGCTGAACCAAGGCAACGATCTTTTTAATGACAACGGACAGGGCGGTTCCAATGGGTCAGACACCGTGTTCGCCGGCTTTGGAAATGACACGATCCAGGGCGGCAACGGCGATGATGTGTTCCTTGGGGAGATGGGCAATGATCTGATCTTTGCCCGCCTTGGAAATGACAGGGTGATCGGCGGGACCGGTAACGATACGCTGGGCGGCGGCGACGGCGCGGACACGTTTGTATTTGGCCCCGGCTTCGGCGCCGACCGGGTGTTTGACTACCAAAAGGGAACCGACCGGCTGGAATTGGACGATGCCCTCTGGACCGGCGCGCTGAACACGGCGCAGATCATCGACCGTTTCGCAACCGACACCGGGACAGACATCCGCTTTGATTTCGGTGGCGGCAACGTGATCGTGCTGGCGGGGGTGGCTGATCTGACCGGATTGTCAGGCGATCTGATCATCGTCTGATCGTTTTCACGTTGTATTCTGATCGAAGCAAACATGCTGGGAAGAACAAATGCCCCATGTCCGGCCCATCCCTCCGGACAACAACCGGTGCCCACCCTACACCGGGCGCCATCTTCTGGCGGCCGCAGTTGGTCCGATAAAGGACATTCCGGCGGATCAAAGAGAGGCCCCTCCTCCCTTGGCGACGTCTGCCGCTATATTTGCAGAGGAAGGACGAGCCACTGTGAGCCTTGGCATCGGGCTTGAACAGAACGATTTTTTGAAAGCGCCACCGCCGGTGTCGTGCTTTCTTCGGCGACGATCCCGGGATTGGGCTGTTACCAGCTATTGTAGCCCAGGAACTTACCCGACATTTCAACCTTGACCCGATCGCCTTTGGGATGCTCGACCCGTGTGACCGACATGTCGAAATCAATCGCGGACATGATACCGTCGCCGAATTTTTCCTGGATGATCGCCTTGAGCGTCGGACCATAGACGCCAACGATCTCGTAAAACCGGTAGATACACGGATCAGTGGGCACAGTCTGCTCCCAGATCTTGGTGGGGCTTTCGGCCAGCACGCCTTCGGCTTCCTGTGGCAGGCCCATGACCTTGACCATCAGCGCGGCTTTCTCAGCCGGAAAGGCGTTCATGCCCATGGCCGCGGAATGCGTCCAGATGGGTGACATGTCGATCTTCTCCGCGATCTCCTCCCATGTCAGACCGGCCTGTTTCTTGGCCGACAGGATCATCGCTGTGACGTCTTCCTTGGTCATCATGTCCGTCATTGTCTCAAGGTCCTTCATTCTTACAAGTCTAGCTCTGTTAGTCCGGGGTGGTGGTCTGGGCGCGGGGTGCCTTCCGGCCAGTGGAACTTGCGGTCGCCCGCATCGATGGGCACATCGTTGATCGACGCATGGCGCACGGCCATCAAACCAAGCGCGTCAAACTCCCAGTTTTCATTGCCATGGGCGCGGTACCATTGACCGCTTTCGTCGTGCCACTCATAGCAAAAGCGCACCGCGATCCGGCTGTCTCCGTGGGACCAGATTTCCTTGATCAGCCGATAGCCATTCTCGACCGCCCACTTGCGGGTCAGGAAGGCTTCGACCTCTGCACGTCCGTTCAAAAACTCCGACCGGTTGCGCCAGCGCGTGTCGGGCGTGTAGGCCAGTGCCACCTTTGCGGGATCGCGGGTATTCCATGCGTTTTCGGCCATGCGCACCTTGCGCACCGCATCTTCGTAAGAGAACGGCGGCAAGGGCGGGCGCGAGGGGATGTCGTTCATGTGCTAACCTTCCACGGCGCGGAGGATGGGCGCAGGCTCGGGCTCTTCTCCCTCCGCCGCGTCGGTGACGTCGATCCGCACCGTCTTGGGCTGGCTGACCTCCCCCGACACCGATTGCCGCGCCAATTCGGCAGAACGATGCCCGAGGAACTGCACAAGATGATTGCGGATCGCATAATAGTTCGGGTGCTCGACAATGTCGGTGCGGTTGCGGGGGCGCGGGATGGTGATCTCGACGCTCTCGGCAACCTGTGCCATCGGACCATTGGTCATCAGCAGGATGCGATCCGCGAGAAGGATCGCCTCGTCGATGTCGTGGGTGATCATGAAGACGGTCTGATCGGTGTCGCTCCAGACCTTGATCAGCTCGTCCTGGATGGTCCCGCGCGTCAGAGCATCAAGAGCGCCAAAGGGCTCGTCAAGCAGCAAGAGCTTCGGCTCATTTGCAAAGGCCCGCGCGATTGACACCCGCTGCCGCATACCGCCTGAAAGCTGGCTTGGTTTCCGGTGGATCGCGTCCCCGGTCAGCCCGACCTTGGCAAGAAAGGCCGTCGAGTGTTCGATGACCTTTGCCTTGTCCCAGTCGGCAAAGCGCGCCTGCACGCCAAAGGTGACGTTTTTCAGCGCAGTGAGCCACGGGAGAAGCGAATAGTTCTGAAACACCACCCCCCGGTCCAGGCTCGGGCCCGAGACGTGCTGCCCATCCATCTTGACCACGCCGCTTGTCGGTTCCGACAGCCCGGCCAGGATGTTCATGATGGTGGATTTGCCACAGCCGGAATGACCAAGAATGCAGACAAACTCCCCTTTCTCGATCCCGAAGCTGGCGTTCTCGAAAACCGTGAACGTCCCGCCCTGCCCGTCCGGATAGCATTGGGTAAGCTGCTCGATGCTGAGGAATGGCTTTGCCATATCCGATCTCCTATTCAGTGTAGGCGACCATGCGTTGCAGCAGCCCGAAGAGGGAATCGAGCAGCATGCCCACGATGCCAATCATGAGGATGGAAAAGATGACCGACGTCAGATCGAGGTTGTTCCACTCGTTCCAGACGTAATAGCCGATACCCGTCCCACCGACGAGCATCTCGGCGGCAACGATCACAAGCCAGGCAATCCCGATGGAGATGCGCATGCCCGTGACAATCGTGGGCGCGGCTGCCGGCAGGATCACGGTAAACGCCGTCTTGAGCGAGCTTAGCTCATGTGTGCGGGCGACGTTCACCCAATCTTCGCGCACGCCCGCCACGCCAAAGGCTGTGTTGATGAGCATCGGCCAGATGGAACAGATGAAAATCACGAAGATCGCACTCATCTCGCTGTCCTGAATGATAAACAGCGCCAGCGGCATCCAGGCCAGCGGCGAGATGGGGCGCAGCACCTGGATGAAAGGGTTGAGCGCTTTGTATGCCACACGCGACATGCCGATCAGAAACCCCAACGGGATCGCAATAAGCGCCGCCAGCAAGTAACCCGTCAGCACGCGGTAGATGGAGTAACCGATCTGTATGCCAATGCCCTTGTCGTTGGGGCCCGCGTCGTAGAACGGGTTGGACAATTGCTCCCACGCCTTTCCCAGAACCTGGCTGGGTGGCGGGACACCCGCCTTTGGCTGCCCTCCCCCGGTCAGAAGCTCGTACTCGGTCAATTCACCCGCGGCCTTCTGCGCGGGGATCGACAATTCCCAGATCAGGCAGCCGACCAGAAGAAGGAGGATGGAGTAAAGCGCCGCCTTCTTGTTTTCGCTCAACGCCTCTCTCATTTCTTGATCGCAAAACTGTCGACATAGGCTTCCGGCTCTGCCGGATCGAAGGTCTTGTCCATGATCGTGTGGGATTTGTAGGTGACATCCGGGGCGTCATAACCCAGCTCGGTCATCACCTTCTTGGCGTCGGCAGCAAGATAGACCTGCTCGGCCACCGCTTTGTAATCCACGTCGCCGTCAATATAGCCCCAGCGCTTCATCTGCGTCAGGATCCAGACCCCCATCGAGTGCCATGGGAATGGATCAAAGTCGATCCGGTCCGGCACGCGCTTCACCTCGCCCAAGCCATCGGCATAGGTCCCCGTGAGCACCTGCTGCACAACCGTGACAGGCTGGTTGAGGTAGTTGGTGGGAGAGATCGCTTCCGCGATTTCAATCCTGTTTTCCGGGTTCGACGCGTATTGGGTTGCGTCGATGATCGACTTCAAAAGCGCGCCATACGTGTTCGGCAATTCCGTCGCAAAGGACAGCGGCGCGGCGAAGGCACAGCAGGGATGGCCCTCCCAGATCTCCTTGGTCAGGATATGGATGAACCCGATACCTTCATAGACGGCCCGCTGGTTAAAGGGGTCGGGCGAGAGATACCCGTCGAGGTTGCCCGCGCGCAGGTTGGCGACCATCTCGGGCGGCGGGACGACGCGGATCTGGATATCGACATCCGGGTCGAGCCCGAACTCCGCCACGTAGTATCGCAGCAGGAAGTTGTGCATCGAATACTCAAAGGGAACGCCGAACGTGAAACCCTTCCATTGCTTCGGATCACGCTTGTCGAGGTGTTCGTTCGACAAAACAATGGCCTGGCCATTGATGTTCTCAACAGCGGGCATGATGTAGGGCGTCGCCACCGATCCGGCCCCCAGCGTCATGGCTAGCGGCATGGGCGTCAGCATGTGGCTTGCGTCATATTCACCCGACAACGATTTGTCGCGCGCCACCGCCCAGCCGGCCGTCTTGATAACCTGCGCGCTGAGCCCATAGCGTTCATAAAAGCCAAGCGGTTGTGCCATGATGATCGGGGTCGCGCAGGTGATCGGAACAAAGCCGATGTTCAAATCGGTCTTTTCGGGCGGTCCCAGATCATCGAGTATCGCGGCCTTCGCTTCGTCCAGGGGAAACACAGATGCCAGAGCAGCAGCTGCCGTTGTCCCCCCTATCATCCCCATGAACGACCGGCGCCCGATATCATTCTGGCCAAAGACGGAGCGGACAATCGCGCTTTCGACGGCGCGCTCCATCATCTGGTCGGCAGTCATCGCATGCGGTTCGATGTGGTCCTTGTCGTGTCCGTGACCGGATATGCAGCCTTCACAACCGCAATCCGCACCGTGCCGCAGGTCGGTCTTTTCCGAAAACGGGTTCCCCAAGCTTTTGATCGTCATCGCCACCTCCTGTCGAACGTCTGACAGAAGCGTGACACGCGCCACACACGCAGCCTAGATGGTCTGCACATTGCTCGCAAACGAGCATTCCCTTGTTTTAAATGGTTAATTTCTCGGCAACTCCTACGAAAATTCGTAATTTACGAGTTTTCGTAATGGCGACCAGCCAGGGCGGCGCGAGGCTGGTGTCATGCTTGATACGCCCGATTCCGAGACGCTTGTCGCCTATCATCCGCTGCCCACCATTCTGCTCGACCTGGCGACGGACACGATCGTCGCTGCAAATCCATCCGCGCGAAACATGTTTGGCCCACAGAGGGTCGAGGCCGCCTTTTCCGCTCTGCTTCGGTCCGATCACGGGACAGCATCGGTGTTCTTTGAAGCCGTGGAACATTTTGGTTCCTACATCGACCGGACACTCGTTCTAGAGGGCGAGAGCCGGGCGCCTCTCGAATTGCAGATCTACGGGGTGCACTATGGCAAGGGTCTGGTCTTGCTCAGTTTCCTTGATCTGAAAGAACACGATCAGCGCAACCGTCTTGCGGATATGGAAGCGCAGCACAGGGCGGGGCTGACCAAGTGGCAGAACATTTATGATTTCTTTCGCGAGGTCGAGGCCCAGAACCATCTGATCCTGGAAGCGGCAGGCGAAGGCATCTACGGGATCAATGCGAAAGGTCAGGCCACGTTTGTCAATCGCGCCGCGCAGGAGATGCTGGGCTGGTCCGCGGATGATCTTGTGGGGCGAGAGCTGCATTCGATCATTCACCACAAGCATCTGAACGGAGAACATTTTCCGGCCCACGAATGTCCGATCTACGCGTCTTTCCGCAAGGACGAGACCATGCGCGTCGACGACGACGTCTTCTGGCGCAAGGACGGCAAGCCCATCATGGTCGAGTATGTTTCGACCCCCATTTACGATCACAACGTTCTGGCCGGGGCCGTCGTCATCTTTCGGGACGTGACAGAGCGGCGTGAGAATGAGCGGAAACTGCGGGAAGCGCTGGCACAGGTCGAAGAGCTGAAGGTCAAGCTGCAACAAGAGAACGAATATCTGCTGACGGAAATCCGGTCCGCACGGTCGCATACGGGCGTGGTCGGTATCTCCGACGCGGTCAAATCACTCAACGTGCAGATAGACCTCGCAGCGAAAAACAACGCCCACGTTCTGGTGTCGGGCCCGCCGGGTTCAGGCAAAAGCCTGACGGTATCGGCCATTCACGAAGCCAGCATCCGTCACCACCGACCACTTGTCCGCGTCAATTGCGACAAGACAGGTGGACAGGCGCTTGAGAGCGAGCTGTTCGGCCACAAGCGCGGCACCTTTCCCGGCGCAACCCGCGACGTCACCGGCAAGCTGATGCTGGCCAATAACGGCACTCTGCATCTTGATGAAATCGCGGACCTGCCCAAGGCCATACAGGCCAAGCTCTATGACGTTCTGCAAAGCGGTCAGTTTCAAAGGCCCGGTGACAGCGCCGGGACACCTGTTTCGCTTTCGGTTGTGGCAACGACATCCCGCGACCTGGCCGCGGAGGTCAGGGCCGGTCGGTTCCGGCAAGATCTCTATTTCACGCTCAATCTCTTTTCGATCCAATGCCAGCCGCTCAGCTCTCGGCCAGAGGATATCCCGTATCTGGCCAAGCATTTTCTTGACCGCACGACGCGGCGGCTGCGACTGCCTAGCACGCGTCTGTCCCGATCCAACATCGACGTGCTGAAGCAGTACAGCTGGCCGGGTAACGTCCGCGAGTTGGAAAATGTCATCGAACGCGCTGCCATTCTTGCACAGGGCGGACGACTTGAGTTCGAGTTCCAGTTGTCAGGACCGACAGCGACCCAGGGTTCAGACGTCGTTCTGACCAAAAAGGACCTTCGCGCGCTTGAACGCAAGAACCTGGAAAACGCCCTGAGACGCGCCAAGGGCAAGGTATCGGGCGAACAAGGCGCTGCCGAAATGCTGGGCGAGGCACCGACCACAGTCTATTCCAAGATCAAGTCGCTTGGCATCAAACCGACAGCATTCAGATAGTCGAATAGCCCAAGTCAGACCACGCATGCCGGTTTTCGCCCGCGATTTGACGAGTCGAAAGGACCCTGCCCTAAAGGCAAGGATCCCTTTCGCTGACTGGCGGCCAGGCAGCCGTGGTTCTGCTTTGGCCATTGCCTGAACGGGGCATTTGATTTGCCGTCCGGTCAGCAATCGCCCGCATCGAACAGGCTGCGCTGCCGGCTCAGGATCGCGCCCGATGACGACGCCATCTTGCACCCCAAGTCAATGCGGCTGCAGCAAGCGTCCAGGCCAGCAACAGTGCCAGGTGGCGCGGCTCCCACGCCGTGGCGTTGACCGCGGCCCAGCCAAGCTCTCCCATGGCGCGGGTCGGTGTCCATTGGGATATCGCGTCGATCATTGGCGGCATCAGCATGGGCGGTACCCAAAGCCCGCCCAGATAGGCGAGTGGCAGAAAGATGAGGTTGGCCACCGGAACGGCGGCCCGTGCCGAAGAGACAGAGCCCAGCGCGACGCCCATCGTGGTCGCTGGAATTGCCGACAGCAGACAAACCGCGATCAAGCGGGCCCAGGCTGTCGGGGCCAGCGTGACATCGGTCAGGATTTTGCTTGTCACGATCACCATGGAAACGGCCAGAATGGTGAAGATGAGGGACGCAAAAATACCTGCGATCCATTGATTGATCCAATGGCCCGGCAGGCTGCGCTGCCAAGTCGAAAATGGGTTTTGCCGGTCCTGAGCGACACTCACGCCAAACTGAAAAAAGCCAACGCCGACAACGGCATAAACGGCAAATGAGGCCATGGCATTCGCGGCCCACGCGCCACCCCCGCTCTGCGCGCCAAAAAAGGCGTAAAGCATGGCCGGAAACAAGACGGTCGGCACCCAGAAACCGGGCTGACGAAAGAGGATGAGGAGAACCAAACGGCATTCCGCAACAAGGTGCTGCATCACTGAAGGGCCTCCTCTTGACGGATGTGCTCGATCAAGGCCTCGAGAGCCAAAGGCTCGAGCGCGAGGTCATCGAAAGGCAGCGCCTCTTCGACCATCTGCCGCAGAACCGCATCGCTTTGTGCAGTTTCCACGTGCCAGCGTTGACCGTCATGCCTGGCCTGCATCCAGTCTGGCGGCGCGGTGTCGCGGGGCAATGCAAAGCTGAGATGTTTGGCCTTGGTCCGGGCGCGCATATCATCGATATGAGCATTCAGGACGGTCTCACCCTTGTCGATCAAGGTGATGCTGTCGCAGATCGCCTCGATTTCATCCCAGTGATGAGAGGTCAGCACCAACGCGCCGCCTTCGGCAACGTAGGTGCGCGCAACCTCGCGAAACCCCTTTTGCGAAGCGGTATCGAGCCCCGTCGTCGGCTCATCCAGAAATACCAGTTTGGGAGAGCCCGCAAAAGCAAGCGCCAGTGCAACCCTGCGCACTTCCCCGCCCGAGAACCCTGCGATCCGACGGTCGACGAGTGCTTCGAGGCCGAACCGATCCACCAGTTCGTCAAGCCGGAGCGGTGTGCCATAGCAGGCGGCGGTATAGTGCAGCACCTCACGGGGCGTCAGCTCGGCGGGAAAGCCCGCGGATTGTGGCGTGGCCCCGGTCAGCGTCCGCGCTTCGGGGCTGCCGGCCGCATGACCGAAAACACGCGCCTCCCCCGCATCAGGGGCAAGCAATCCCATCAGGATCGACAGCGTTGTGGACTTGCCGGCACCGTTCGGGCCAAGCAACCCCAGCGCGGTGCCTGCCCCGACCTCCAGGTTAACGTTTGAAACCGCCTGAACCGCACCAAAGCGTTTGGCCAGTCCAGATGCTTTGAGAGGAACCTCGATCGGTGAGTAGTGCATGTATGATCCTGAGACTTGATTGCTCTTGATCGGCAGGTATGTGTTGGACATGACCCGACCCAAGGCAAATTACGTCGCTGACGAAAAGACATTCGCCAACAGCAGCCCCATGTCGTTGACGCTTCGCCAACTTCACGGGATGATGAGCAGGCCGATCTTCTGGATTGTGGTCGCGACGGCGATTTTACTGACGGCCATGGCCGGTCCCTACTTCACCCTCGAACGTCTGAGCTTTCCCGAGCGTCTGATCTATTGGGGGACGTGCGTCCCGCTTTCAGCGGTGATCATGACGTTCCTTTCTATCCTGTCCTACAGGCTCACCGAAGCCCATGCCCTTCACTGGGTGCTTGTGTCGGTGCTCAGTGGGCTTGTCGGGATCCTGCCGGTGGTCGGTGCCATCTACCTGAGTGAAGGGCTGGCAGCAGGATTTGCGCCGGGTTGGGCCGAGCCGCTGAGTTTCTTCAGACTTTCAGCGTTTGTTGCCCCATCGCTGATGGCCGTCACGCTGACGGTCCACGCGATGATCGAGTATCGGCTGCGCGAAGATAACGACCTGGAAGCGGTCCCGAAACCCGTCGCTGTGGCACCGACCCTTTTGCAAAGCAAGCTCCCCCACCACTTGGGCCACGACATCGTCGCGGTTCAGGCACAGGATCATTACGTCGAAGTCACCACGCCCAAGGGAAACACGATGATCCTGATGCGTCTGAAAGACGCCGTACATGATCTGGAACCGCTGGGGGGACTGCAGGTGCACCGGTCATGGTGGATAAACCCGGCCTTTGTTGAACGAACCGAAACCGGCAAGAACGGTCCGGAATTGCTTATGCAAACCGGACAAAGGGTTCCCGTAGGACGCAATTTCCGAGCCGCGTTAAAAACCGCATTGCAGGCAGGGGCATGATAGAGAGATCTTTGGCCATCGGCCTTTCGGATCGCTTGGCACCGCCGGTCTTTCAACCTGCCGAACATGCCCCTGTCACCTGAAGGAGACCATTGCCAAACGTGCGATCGTGCCCGTTCGGTCCCAGATCTTCCGCGCCGGTGGCCAATGCCGTTCGCACGCCCTCCGCGGACAGCGCCGCCATCGACCGATCTGCCGCGATCACCATCGTCACGTGAGGTGCCGCCAGAGAGGTGCCTGAGGACACAAAACGCCTGTCGCCGATCGACAAAAGAATATCGACACCGGGCGCGGCCAGATCGACATGCGGACCGCGGACCGCGTTCCTGAAAATCATGCCGTCCCGGTCGACGGCGGTGACGGCCAGGGCAAAAGGAAAAGCGGCGGGATATTGGGGTTGATGACGTGGGCCTGCATTCCCGACCGCAGCCACGAAGACCATTCCATCGCGGGCCGCGCGGCTCAACGCGCGATCCATCAGTTTGTTATAGGGTCCCGCAAGGCTGAAATTCACTACCTTCACGTTTTCCGCCGCCAGCCAATCGACCGCGCGCAGGATCGCGACAACACCGGCGGCATCACCGCCGTCCAGCGCCGGGTCCACGACATTCGCGCTGAAAAGCGTCGTGTCGCGCAGGCGCCCCTCGCCGATCAGAAGTTCCGCGACCTCGTCACCGTGGCGCGTATTGGCGGCTCTCTCAACGAAATTGCGTTGCGCGATCCGTCCGCTGCCGAGAGCCGGATGGTTCGATGTCACGCCTGCGTCGATCATGCCAACGCGAACCTGCGCGCGGCAACCGCCTGTCGGCCAATTGATCATGCCGGCGGCGTAGTCACGCGGATCAACCGCCCGAACCGCTTGCAGCCGGTAGATATGGTTTGCACCGGCCGTGACGCCCGGCGCGATACGCTCGACCTCCTCAATGGCGGTTGGAATTGTGCGCGTCGCGGGAATGCGCAGGACAACCAGGGTATCTTGCAGATCCGGCAGAGGATGCACCGCGCGCACCACATAGCCCAACGGCTCAACACGCGCGATCAGGTCCTGCGGCGGATCTGCTGTCAGCACAACCAGCTCTTGCGGGTCGGTGACCGCGAAGGGAAGGCTTTCAGTGGCCTGCGCGTTCGGGCCCGTCTCGATCGCTGCGCATGCAGCCATGACAAAGACAACCAAGCTCAAAAGCAACAGGCGCATCACTTATTCCTCTGCAACAAGCTCAATCAGGGGGGAGGCATCGAATGCGGACTGTGCTGTCGCACGCGCCTCTTCCGTTTGGAATGCCACGCGATAAAGGCCGATTGCGCTTGGGCCGTCGACGATCCGGGCACCCGTGTCGCGCAGAAGCGTTTCGATTTCGGCAGCTGACGCCGAGGGCGCGAAAGCAATGCCAAGACCGAACCGGGCACTCTCTTCGCTGACCGTGCGAAAGAGCGGCGCGCCGCCCCCTTGCGGCACAAACGCGATGTAGGCGCCTTGCAGCAACGCGACGGTCCCGAGGGCTGCCGCAATCATCTGCCACCCTCGCGTGCGGGGTGCGGCGGTCTGCGTGCTTTTGATCTCTGCTTCAAGGCGTTTCCATCCAAAGATGCGGGTATCGGGCCCATCCGTGGACGCCCCCAGCGCGTCTTTCAGCCCCGCCATCACCGAAAGCTCCGCGCGCAAGGCCGGGTCGGCGTCTGCCGCGGCCTCGATCCGGGCCGCCTGCTCCGGGGTGCTTTGGCCACGAATATGGGCGAGAAGCTCTTCTTCGGTTAATCCGTCGGACCGGTCCATGGCACTTTCCCCTTAGGTTCTTGTCTCTTGGACGTATGGCACGGCAAATGGTTCAAAATCATTTTCGACCTGCAAGGCTCAGGCAGCGCATCAAGAGTTTCTTGGCATGGTGTATGCGACTTTTGACCGTGCCTTCGGGAATGGATTCGATGCGCGAAATCTCGGCAAAGGTCAGATCCTCGTAGAATGCCAGATGAACCACGCTTCGCTGGCGCTCTGGCAAGCCTTCGATACAAGTTCGCAGTCTCGTCGCCTCTTGCGTTGCATTGACGACCGCTTCCGGATCGGGCGCGTCATCGGGAAGGGTCTGGTCTGCATCGCCAAGGGATATACGAGACTGTTTTCGGATGTGATCGACGGCGCAGTTTCTCGCAAGCGTCAGGATCCATGAGCGCACGCTGGCCCGCCCCTGGAAACCGGATGCCGCGCGCCAGACCTTGAGCATGGTGTCATGCACGATATCGGCAACCTCGCCTTCATCATGCACCCGGCTGCGAACAAATCGGCCAACCGCATCGGCATGCGCCATATAAAGCGCTTTCATCGCAGTCATGTCTCCATCCGCGACGCGCGTCAGAAGGGCGGCATCCGGCGAGTTGAGAAATTGGGTTTCGGCGCGCTGTGTATCAGGCATGGGCAGAGGCTAAGCATATCAAAACCGAAGGTTCAAATGAGGATCGCCTGTGCAGGAAACGATGCACGAGCCATCTTTAGCTTAGCTTACATGTAGATCACGGGATTGGACGTGCCGACTTTGGCTACGCCGTATCCCTTGCCGTCACGACACGCATTCTGCCGCCGGAACGGCCAGGCGGAGCGCGCCTAAGGCAGAAAATTCAGGCGCTCTGACCTGTCGCCCAAAAAAGTTTGAACCTTTTCCACGGTCGGTTCGACCAACGGTCATTGATGGCGCGGTCACGCGTCAGGCATTGACCATAGGACCCTTCAGATGACCGATACAAATGTGAATTCTCAGGACACCGTCAGCGCGTTTGAAGTCGAGGCTCAGGTGGCCGCGCTGCGCGGAAGCATTGATGCCTTCATCCACGGTGACAGCACCACCGACACAAAGGGACTGCAAGGCGCGCTGGATGATTTGCGCGATACCCGCGGCGTTGTCGAAGCCGCGCTGCGCACGATTGCAACCGCAGGCGACAGCCAGGAGGCCGCCGACGCGATCGGCGATCTGGCATCGGTTGTCCAAACCTCTCTCAAAGTGGTGTCAAAGCTAGGCGGACCGCTTGGCCCGGCGTTCAAGACAGCATCTTTCGTCATGGACAAGCTTTTGGACAAAATCGACGATGCCGCCGACAGTCTTGAGAAAAAGCTTTCCGACTTCAACGAGGTGTCTGCCGAAATCAAACCGACACTAGAGGAAATGGTGCGTCTGTTCGAGGAAGGTTTTGAACCCGTCATTATCGCGTACATGGCCGAAGTCGAAACACTGGGCCAGACGGTGGACATTCTGCACGACGCGGTGGATGTGATCGGCAAAAAGGTTCCGACCGCAGGGCTGGAAACGCTGGACAGCCCCACATCGATCACCGACCTTGATCCGCGCCTGACCCAGGCGTTGCTGGACATTCAGACCTATGCCCGCGAACAGGCGAAAAAGGTCGATGCCGAAAATCAAAACGGCAACTTGCCGACGGCGGGATTTCTGGGCGCCACGGGGATCGGAGCGACGGTTGATGCGCTCGACGGCACGCTTGGGACATTGGACAGCGCGCTTGACGTTCTGGACGATATCAACGGCACGATTGGCGTGCTGGCCGATCCGCTGAGCATCGCGGCTGACATCATCAGACCCATCGAAACGCTGCTGAATGCATCCGGACTTGTGTTCAAATTCACGGTCGAGCCGGTCCTGAACAGCCTGATCAGCTCACTTGGGATCGACAAGATCTTTGATCCAGTCCTGGCTGCCGTCGAGGGTCTCGTTCCAAATGTGGACGGTATCGAGAACCTGGCCGACGACATGCTTCAGGTGGTAAGCGACACGATCCTGGAGACCCTTGCCAACCTTGAAAACGCCGACGACGACGTGAAAGACGGCTTTTCCCTGCCCGAAGGGATCGGACCTGACACCCCCCCTGAGGAGATCCTTGCCGCGACAGGCGAGGTTGTCGATGCCCTGCTGGTCAACAAGGCAAAAGAGGCCCTGACCGAGTTTCTGTCCAGCACATTGCTGCCACGCGACGTCGTCGACAACGTCATGAATATCGTCAGCGAATTCGATCTTGGCCAGGGGATTGTCAAACTGGCGGATGAACGCGACCGCGCAGACGGCAAGATCACATTGACCGGCACCGAACACGACGACACGCTTGTCGACAACGATGGCGACAACGTGCTGATCGGGAATGCGGGCGAGGACGTGTTTGTCATCGCGGGCGGCAATGACACGATCGATGGTGGTGAAGGCCGCGATTTCGCGGTGTTCGGCGACTCGATCACGAATTTCCGGTTCTCATTCGACAATGACAGTCAGGAAATCAGGCTGCTTCACCTGACACCTGGCTCGACCGACGCCTATGCCGGTCGCAACGTGGTCAGCAATGTCGAAATCCTGAAATTCGAAGATGTCGCGGCGACCAGCGATGTCTTGCAGGACATTCAGGACCTGGATGCAAACGGAAATTTCGTAGGTACCGACGATGGCGATCTGGTGATCGCGCAATCCGAGGGTCGATTGATCTCGACCGGGGATGGCGCGGATTTCATCGTCTCGAACGGGACCGACATTGTGGATGCCGGCGCCGGTGATGACGTCGTTACGATCACGCTGAACGAGATTGCCGTGAATGGAGGAGAGGGCAATGACCTGCTCTCGCTCACCGGTGCCGACGGGCTGTTGGACAAGGATACGCAGACCTACCGGGTGGAATTGGGCGCAACTGTCGAGACCAACGGCTCAGCCCCCGTGTCGAGCGTCCAGATCTCTGTCGTCGACAGCGAAACGGATCTCGTACTCGCCGTGACCGGTGGCGGCGGAGGGGCGAACGACAGTGGTCCAATCATCACCGGGTTTGAACATGTGCTTGGCAGTGGCGGCGACGACCACATCATCGGCAACACCGAGGCAAACTCCATCGACGGTAACCTGGGCAACGATCGGCTTGAGGGTAAAAGCGGCAACGACACGCTGAACGGGTTCGACGGCAAGGACACCCTGGATGGCGGCGAAGGCGCTGACATCATCCTTGGCGGGACCCTGGACGATCTGATCCTCGATCTCGACCTCGGGGACGATATCGACGGTGGGTCGGGCGACAATGACCGCCTCATCCTGACCGAGCGGACAGAGAACACGTCATTCGACCTCAACCTCGTCGATGTGGCTGGGGCAGACATCAAGATCGTGAACGTCGAAGACATTACTTTGGGCGCAGGCGACGACACCGTCATCGCCGGAGACCAACTGACGCGACTGAACCTCAAGGAAGGCGAAAACACTCTGACATTGGTTGGCGGCGCCGGTGCCTTGGGCAACGCCATGGATGCCTTCTTTGGCGCTTCATCCGACAAGGCCCTGGTCAGCCTCGACAACAATGTCGATCTCTACCTGGGCCGGGGCGACGACAGTCTGGAATTGACCGGGCTTGTCGGCGATTTCGAGGGCGCGCGCATTGAAGCGACCGGAGGTAAAGGCACCGACAGTGTGACCTTGCAGGCCCAGAACGTCGCGCCATCGCTGAACCTGGAAACGAACGCGCTGCAATCCGTCAATCTGACCGGCGGAAGCGACGGCATCCTGTCGGGTAAGGCTAAGGACCGGCAAGGCAACGAGGGCGGTTTGGAGCTGCGGTTCTTTGAGAAGATGTCGGTGGCGGGCTTTGATGAAAATCTTGAAACCACCCTGCCGGGCGTTGTTGCAACGCTGGATGTAGACGCCAGAGGGTCCAATCTGCATACGGTGTTCGGTGCGAACGGTGATGATTTCATTGACCTGTCACGCACCGTATCGACCGAAGATATCACCTTGCGCGGATTTGGCGGAGACGACGTTCTGATCGGGTCGAGCCAGCAAAGCAGTTCACTTTATGGGGGCAGCGGGGACGATGTCTTGCGCGTCGGCTCAGACTTTGAACTGCTGGCGATATCTGTCTTTAATCCGTCGATCAATGTGGAGCACCTTCTTGACGGGGGCGCCGGTAACGACGTTTTCCAAATCGGCGTGGGTCGGTTCGACATCCGCGGTGGTGATGGTGTCGACAGCATCAGTTTTGCGGCGACGGATCTGGACCGTTCGAACATCGACCTGCCCATCGTTGCGGACCTTGAGGACGGAACGGCCTCCTTTTCCGGGATACAAACGGTGACGTTTGACAGCATAGAAAACCTTTCGGGCTCTCGTTTCGACGACGTTCTGATCGGTGATGACGGCGAAAACGTGTTGGACGGACGGGACGGGAATGACGTTCTCGAAGGCAAGTCAGGCAATGACACATTGTCCGGTGGATCCGGGGACGATTCCCTCTCGGGCGGAAATCAGGACGACTTTCTGTTCGGCGGCGCCGGCGATGACACGCTGAGCGGAGGCAACGGAGACGACGTTCTGAACGGCGACCGGGGCCAGGATGATCTCTTCGGCAATGACGGCGATGACCTCTTGATTGTCACTCTTGAAAGCGCCGTTCAAAATGATGAAGCAGACAAGCTTAACGGTGGGCGCGGCACCGACACCGCCAGCTTTGAGGCGGTTGAAGGCAGTCTTGGCGGCGTCAACGCCAGCCTGGAAACCGGAGTGCTGCGCTTTCTCGACACAAGCGTGCAGATCGGTGAATTGAGCGGGATCGAGAATCTCGACGGCACCCGCTTTGATGATCGTCTTGACGGTGATGACGGCGACAATGTGATCACCGGTCAGGATGGCAACGATAGCCTTTTCGGCGGCGATGGCGACGACACGATCGACGGCGGGCAAGGTGATAATACCATCTTCGGAGGCGCGGGCGACGACGTCATCGTCATCGGCGAAGGCATCTCTCGGGTTTCGGGGGGCGCCGGTCAGGACAAGGTCGTGCTGGAACTCGTGGAGATCGTTTCGGTCCAGACCGACGAAAACGGCGATCCAGTCGCGGATGGAAACGGCGGCTTTGTGCAGGAGGTTACGCTCTCGGAGTTCAACATCGTGCAGGAAGGCGAAACCCTCGTGGTACAGCACGTCTTCACCGACCCTGAAACCGGCGTTACCGAGGTTCTTGGCCTCAGCCGGTTTGATGCAAGCGTTGAAACGCTGGAAATCGTAACGCGCGAGGTGACGGAAACGAACGAGGTGTCATTGACGCCGGTTCAAACCTTCGATGTGTCAGAGCTTTTGGCCTCCGGAGAGTTCAGAACCGGCGAGCGCCTGGAGGCACCCGATCAGGCGGTGTCCAGGCTGGATATCCCGCAGCCGGGACTGGAGGCGCGCGACGGTCGGGTCTTCGAGACCGTTCAGCTTGAGGGCGGCGGGACCGCAAGTGTCGTCTTCGACGGCACCTCGGGCCCAAGCAATGTCTTTCTGGTGGTCCGGGATGCCCAGGGCCGCGAGGTGGCTGTCGATGCTTTGGAGACATATCCCAACGCGACGCCCGAAACGATAGATATCGAAGCGCTGGCCGATGGAGGATTTGTGATCGGCGTCATAGACGGGTTTGGCACCAGAGATCACATCTTTTACGAAATCTTCGATGCCAATGGGGACACGACGGGCGGCCTGACGCGAATGACGGGCGGCAGCCCCATAGGCCAGATCAATTTCAGCCTTGCCGCGCGTGAGGATGGAGGTTTTGACATTTTGACCGTGCCCAATGGCGGTCTCGTGCCACAGACTGGCGAGCTCTTGCAGCATATGCTCCGGGTCCATCCCATCGATGCCGAAGGAAACACGATCACGTTCACAAGTCCGTCCAATGGCACCACGACGAGCGGCGAATTGGTTGTGTTCCTGCGCGACCACAAGATTTCGGAACTGTCGGGGACACAGCTCGAAGGCGGCGACATGGTCTATGCGTACCGCTTTGTCGGTCAAGGCGACAGCCACATCGGCTTTAAGGTAATGACGACGGATCGCGAAGATGTCAGCGGCCACGTCAGACTGAATGGCGACAAGATCAGCCATCCGTCCGTCGTTGCCCTGAATGACGGCGGATTTGCGATTATCTTCGAAGACTTCGGGCGAGATGTTCTGACCCTCGCGCGGTTCGATGCCCAAGGTACCAAAGTCGATGAGGCCGAGATCACCAAAAGCGGCTTTGGACCTGTCGCCGATATCGAGGCGCATCTGGTCGAGGGGGACATCCTTCAGGTCTCGGCCTTGCGCGAGGATGGCACGGCGGAAGACTTTGTCTTTGACGTAAACGCCCCGCTCGACGTGCTCGACAATGGGGACACCGTGTTCCAGGGCACCGCCTCCATCGACAGGGTCTTTGCCAGAGACGGCGACGATACCGTCAACGGCTTTGCGGGCGACGACGTGATCAGTGGCGGTGACGGCAATGATCTGATCAGAGGGGGCGAAGACAATGACGCGATCAACGGCAATGCCGGCAACGACGTGCTGCGTGGCGGGTCCGGCGACGACACCGTATCGGGAAGTTCCGGACATGACACGATCACCGGAGGTCACGGCGATGATCATCTTCTGGGGGGCTTGGGCAACGACAAGATCGACGGGGGCGCGGGTGACGATTTCATCAGCGGTGGATCGGCCGATGATGGCGACGATATTCTGATTGCCGGGGCTGGCGACGACGTGCTGTTCGGCGGTGACGGAGACGATGTGTTCGTCTTCCTGTCGTCAGATGAGGGCGACAACGTCATCACGGATTTCAAGCAGGGCGACCTTGTCCAGATCGACGGGCTTTCGGATACAATCACGGAGAGCGACATTCTGACATCGGTGCAGCAGCAACAGGACGCAGGCGCGAGCGATGTGGTGATCGACCTCGACAGCGGTTCGGTCACGCTGAGGGACGTCGATTTCCAGCTGAGCGCGTCTGATTTTCTCTTCTAATGGGCTTTGGCCTCAGGCGGCTGTCACAGAAATATGGAGAATGTCCGAAGATCCGCCGCTTGGAGCATCCTTGGGAAGGTCGAGTGTCACTGATGCCCAAGTTCAACGGATAATGCATCCCGTTGGCGCACCACTCCGAAGGGCGGGTCAATTTTGACCCGCCCTTTGCTGTTGCGCCACAAAACGGGCACTAAGCGCCAGATTTCAGACGGCGCGAAAACGCGTTGATGCTATCGCATGAGCCAAGCTGAGTATGTCCCTCTAAACCATAGCCTTGCGACAGCTCGCCAGTGTCGTGCCACGCCAGCGTTTGGACGCATGCCTGAAAGCGCTCTGTTCCGAGAAACCGGTCAGGAAAGCGACCTCTGTATGGCTGCTGTCTCGGTGGGCATCGGGATCTAGAGCGTTCCCTATCGGATAGGTGGGCCTGGTACGCTGATCGGGCTTGGCGCATTCCCCTATCCGGTCCCCTGTTTTGCAGTCAACCTAGTCTGCAACGTGCCGATGAACGAAGCGCTTACAGGCATGGGCCTGCCGGCTCCTGCGCCCCACGACTATCGGAGCAAGGTATACCTGCCTTGTCGGACGACATGGAACACAGTGCGCCAGTGGGCCGCCGCGATGGTGCTCTTTGCGCGCGTTTGGCGTACAGAAACACAAGCGCGACTTTTTTGAAACGGGCGGGCGCCTGCCACCGGGGTGACCCTGTCCTTTGTCTTAGTTTGGGAGGTTGATTTGTCACGCATGTCTCCGACGTTGCACATGGTCTGCGGAAAAATCGCCTCCGGGAAATCAACGCTGTCCGCAAAGCTTGCCGCCGATATTGGCGCGATCATGCTCTCGGAGGACGACTGGCTGGGCATCTTATTCGCCGATCAGATGAAAACCGGGGCCGATTACCTGCGCTGTTCGGCCAAATTGCAGTTGGTGATGACGCCGCACGTGACAGCGCTGCTGAACGCTGGCGTGACAGTGGTGCTCGACTTTCCTGCCAACACCGTGGCGCAGCGGGAATGGATGCGAGACGTTATCCGCGCCAGCGGCGTGGCGCATCGGCTGCATTATCTCGACGTGCCCGATGAGGTCTGTCTGGAACGGCTCCGCTCCCGCAATGCCCAAGGCGGACACGCGTTCTCAGCGACCGAGGAACAGTTTCGGCGGTTCGCTGCACACTTTGTCCCGCCCACGGAGGAGGAGGGTTTCACGATCATGCGCCATTGAGCGTAAGATGTGCTTGACCCCTGCCGATCGGGCAAACGTTCGCGATGTTTACAGCCCGTTCCTGCACACACCGCATGCCCGAAATCAGCGGCGCAAAGACTGAGGAAGAAAGCCGGATGACCAACAAAATCACAATTGAGACGCATGTCGTCGTTTCGCCCGAAGTCGCGTGGGACGCATTCACCTCTCCAGCCTCCATCACACAATGGAACTTCGCCTCGCCTGAGTGGTGCTGCCCCTCGGCAGAGGTGGATCTGCGCAAAGGCGGCAAATACACCGCCCGGATGGAGGCGCGGGATGGCTCCATGGGCTTCGACTTTTCGGGCACCTATGACCTGGTCGATCCGCCATCTGCCTTGATACTGCGACTGGATGATGGACGCCTTGCACACACAACCTTTGAACCTGACATGGGCGGCACACGGGTTCGCACCGTCTTCGATCCCGACAGCGCGCATCCTGCGGAGATGCAGAAAGAAGGCTGGCAAGCGATCCTCGACACCTATGCCGCCTTCTTGGCACGACGCGAAAAGGCGAGATGAGGCAAAAGGGGGCGGCCATGACTGAGATTGTCACTTGTCTTTGGTTTGATCACGGTGAGGCCACTAAAGCCGCGGCGTTCTATGCAGGGACGTTTCCGAATAGCGAGGTTGCCCGGATCAACACCGCCCCCGCCGCGTTTCCGGGCGGGGAAGCGGGCGCTGAACTCACCGTGGAATTCACTGTGCTGGGTCGTCGGTTCCTTGGGCTCAACGGCGGACCGGTCTTCACCCCGAACGAAGCCGTGAGTTTCATGGTGGTGACAGAGGACCAGGCCGAGACCGACCGCTACTGGAACGCCATCATCGAAAATGGCGGCACGGAAAGTGCCTGCGGTTGGTGCAAGGACGGCTGGGGGCATTCGTGGCAAATCACGCCCAGGGTCTTGTTGCAGCTCACCACCAGCGCGGATCATGTCAGGGCAAGGCGTGCCTTCGAGGCGATGATGACGATGCGGAAGATTGACATCGCAGCCATTCAGGCCGCGGCAGAGACGGCGTCATAAGAACGGCGTCCGACGTCTCAGGGTCCGTCGCCGTCTATCCCGACCGCGCGCCGATCCTGACCGGAAGGTGTCTGCTCGCGTGGGAAAGCAAGCTCGATACTGCAAAGATTGTCATGTTCGGCATTGATGACACGATGAGGAGGAGGCCTTTACATGTCGACTTTCGCCGAGGTGATCGCGGATCTTCAGGGCATCGCGTCACCCGATGACATCGACAAGGTTGCGCGGTTTTTCAAAGGCGACCCGGAGACGAAGGTGATGGGTGTGTCGATTGGAAAGATCTTTCCAATCGCAAAGCGATATACCGACCTGAGCCTTGCAGATGTGGAATGCCTTTTGGACGACAGCCGCTATGAGGTGCGGATGGCAGGCGTCTCGATCCTCGATTTCAAGGCGCGTAAAAAGACCCTGCGAGACGACGAACGCGCCGCGCTTTACGCGCTCTACATACGCAAGCATGACCGGATCAACAATTGGGACCTCGTCGACCGGGCCGCGCCGCACGTGGTGGGCGAATACCTCCTCAACAAAGACCGCTCCGAGCTGGAGAGGCTGGCGGTTTCGGATGATCCGCATCGCCGCCGCACCGCCATCGTGGCAACCCATGCGTTTCTGAAGCGCGGCGAGGTCGATGGCACCTTCAGGATTGCCGAGCTGCTGGCGGAGGATGCGGACGATTACGTTCAGAAGGCTGTCGGGTCCTGGACGCGGGAGGCTGGAAAGACTGATCGCAACGCGCTAATCGCGTTCCTTGATCGCAATCGCGCTCGATTGCCCAGACCCACCCTCACAGCGGCATCGAAAGGACTGCCCGATGACATACGTGCGCGTCTAAGAGAGGAGAAATCTCGTTGATAAATAAGGCTGCAAGCTGATCTAAATCCGCCTCTTTGAAGGATTATTAAGTAAGAGCCTGAAATTCTCCGGCGATGCCCGATCAGTGCGTCGTGTGGGACGGGTGACATCAGTCTTTCGGATCATCGCCGGCCTCCCGGATCGCCCATACCCGCGAACGCGCTTCGCGAGCATCGCAAAGCCCAGCCCGGAGGCGGTTTCAGACGGAATTCGGATCGGAAGGGCAGATGGCCTAAGACCGGATCTCATGGGACCCTGATCTGCTTCTGCCAGGTCAGGTTTTGACCCTGCGCAAGAACCATGCGGGCGACGGAGCGGCTTAAAGGCTCTTAGTCCTGTCTTAAGCTAGACCAATATCCACGAAGCGGCCGTCATGATCGCCTGATGACACGATAGTCACCCAAAGCGCACGTCGCTCCGACCCAACGAAGCGGCCCCGGAGCCACGCAGGGTTTGATCGAATTAAGAAACTTCGGAACCTCCGCCAACAGCGCGCAGTTAGGCACAGAATGCTGACAATACCATCACGCTTGATTGTTCTGCTCACACTCCTTTGTGCATGGGCCTTTCTGGTCGTGCCATCACAGGCCCAGGAGCCGTATTTCGAAATCGACAGGCTCAATCCCGGGCTGGGGGCGCCCCCCGACGATCTGGTCCGGAACACCCCGCAGGCCACAATGGAAGCGCTGCTTGATTCCATTGCCTCGGGCGACTTCGATGCAGCGTCGCATCTGTTGAACCTCTCCGACCTGCCCATTGCAGATCAGGCCCGACAGGGACCGGAGCTTGCCCAAAAACTGCATACCATCATTGACCGAAAGGTCGTCATCGACTGGCATTTCCTGCTGCAGCGCCCGGATGCGCTGGACTCGCGCGCCTCGTCCGACAACGCGGTCGGCGGCCAGGTTCGCAGGTCCCTCATCATTTGGATACTTGAGCTTGAAGATCGTGATGTCGCGATCCGGCTCGACCGGCTTAAACCTGAGGGGGCTGATGCGGTCTGGGTCTTTTCGGCCGCCTCCGTTGCAAAGATCGACGCACTTTACGCGCTTTACGGACCCACGCGGCTGGAAAGCTATCTGCCCCCTGCCCTGTCCAATGATGCCTTCTGGGACCTGATGTGGTGGGAAGTGCTTGGGCTTCCGGTGGTCATTGCCCTCGCAATCCTTGCCGGCGTCTTCACTCACGGTGCCTTGTCCTTCGCCGCCCGCCGCGCGTCAAACAAACTGTCCACGCCGCTTTTGCATGCGGTGCACACGCCGCTGGTCATCTTTGCCGTGACCTTCGTGATTTCGATCCTGACCAGCAATTTGTTCGTCTTTTCCGGGCGGATCAGCACGTTTCTGGGGCCAATCATCTCCATCGGTTTCGTGCTGGTGGCGCTTATGCTCGTCATCAACGTGGTCGACGCCATTCTCGACCATATCGTTGATTTCCGGGACAATGCGCTGTCAGAGCTCGACAATACCGAGCGCCGCTCTCTTGTCACGCGCCTCGCAGCCGGACGGCGGGCGCTGATCATCCTGATCGTTCTGATCGGAAGCGGTATCGTGCTGACCCAGGCCGAACTGTTCAACACGCTGGGCTTCTCGCTTCTTGCGTCCGCCGGGGCCTTGACGCTGATCCTGGCTTTCGCCGCGCGCACGGTGCTGGGCAACATCATGTCCTCCATGCAGATCGCACTGAACCAGTCCGCCCGGATCGGCGACCGTATCGTCTTTCGCGATGCAATCTGCGACGTGGAGCGGATCAATTTCACCTTCGTTCAGCTTCGCACCTGGACCGGCATTCGCTTGGTCGTACCCGTCTCTGAATTCGTATCCGAACCGTTCGAGAACTGGACCCTTCGCACCGACGGCCTGACGCGCCTGATTGTCCTGAAACTCCGTCACGAGGCCAAGGTCGACAAACTGCGCGCCATGTTCCTTGAAACCGCCGAGCACCTTGACGCTGGCGAGATCGGAAATCCTGATGATCTGGGTGTCTTCGTGACGGGCCATGATGTTTTTGGCCAGGACGTCACCTTTTGCCTGCCTTGCGCCAATCCGCGCGAGGCATGGGAAATGGAGTGCGAGATGCGCGAGCGGCTTATGCACTATGCAGGGGAGCTTGAAGCCGGAGGCACGCCGCTTTTCCCGGACGTCAATCCAGCCGAAGCCGCTTGATCCCCGGCCCAATCCTCAGGGCGCGGAATAAAGCGGAACCGTTGACAGCGACATCTTGGCCGAGCCGTCCTGCACTTCACGCGCATGGGCCACGTAAATCAGCGTCCGCCGCGGTTCATCGTAAATGCGCGTCACCTTGAGCGATTTCCAGACGATCGAACGCCGTTCCGAGAACACCGCCTCTCCGTCACGGCTCCGGTCGATATCGCCAATCTCGATCGGGCCGGTCTGACGGCAGGCGATGGATGAATTCGACGGATCCTCGAACCAGTTGCCCTTTTGCAAACGGTCGATCAGTCCACGCTCAAAATAGGCAACGTGACAGGTCACGCCCGCGACCTTGGGATCATCGAAGGCTTCGATGATGATGTCATTGCCAAGCCAATCGACATCGACGTTCCCGACATCCTCCGCATGAGCCGGTAAGAGCATACCAAGGGAAAATAGGGTAGCCACGGTGGTTCTGATCATGCTTCTTTCCTCGCAGATGAGCGCTGATGTGTTCCCGCCAGCAGCGCCTGACGGGGGTCGGCCCCGTCAAAGTCAGGTCCGGCAAAGACGAAAATACCGGTCTTTCGCAGCGCGTCGAGATCGCGTTCATCCCGTGCGTCCAGACCCGGCCCCGGCGCTCTCAGCATGACCGCCCGGATCTGTTCGGGATGTCGTAGAACCGCCTCCCGGTAGATCGCGGCATCCTTTTGTCCGGTATCCCCGATCAGGATGGCGGGTAGGTCCGGATTGGCCCGCAGCAGCAGATCAATGCTCTGCCCTTTGTGATTGCCGTGGCCGTCGGTAATGAATTTCGTCTCACTCAGCCCAAGATCACGCAGAAACATCGGGCCTTTCACCAGGCCAGCGCGGTCAAAGACGTCAACGAGGAAGCGATGCATGTTCCAGGGCGATGAACTGACATAGAAAATCGGATTTCGGCCCTCATCCGACAGCAATTCCATCAACTCGACCGCATCGGCAAAGATATGACGCGTATTTGCGTTTCCGGTGAACGACGTCCACAAGTTGCGCAGCAGCGAGTAAGCACCTGTCTGCATCATCGTATCGTCAATATCCGAAATCACCATGAAGTCCGCATCCTGTCGCGGTACGAAAATGGGGCAGGACACATGTCCCTCGCGCCCCTCAACCTCCAGTTCAACCTCACGCCATCCGGTCTTTTCGTCCCGGGGCAAAAGAAGCTGGAAGTATCCCTCCTCGTCACTGCGTCCGGTGACCGCGCCATGCCGCAGCTCAACATCAGCCACCTCGTCGGTCAGGAACAACCGCACCATCTGGCGAAGATTGGCCCAGCGGCCCTGCCCTTCCCGCACCGCGCTCCGGTCGATCCGCGCCAGAACACGGCCGCGCGCAATCAGGTGCTCTGGCGTGGCAAAGCCGATATGCGGATCCACTTCCCGGCCTTTCGGAGCCTGCCCGCGCAGCCTCCCCATACCCTCTGCAAAGCGTTCCGCTCGCAACGCGAGGCGATGTAAGATCGGTTTCAGCATGTCAATCTGAGCCCCTGATTCAAAGGCTAACGCATGACTTTGGAAAAAGTGCCACACTATATCCGGTAACCGATGATCCGGTCAGAAATTGCTGCGCGAAGCGAGGCTCATAGGGCGGATGCCACTTGCTTCCGGCCTCATCACATCGCTGCGCCCGTCTCACCAAAGTCATACCGCTGAAAAACGGCTGATCAGCCCGTCCGGCATCTGAATAGCCTGAAATGCGGGGGCGAGACAAAGATCTTCACATCATCTTTCGCAACATCCTTCCTGCGGTCGGCCGACAGGAGGTTGTCGTACGGAACCATCCCCAAAATGGCGGGTTCCCCTTTTCGGTACATCAAAAAAGGATTGCACCATGGCCCCCTTTTCCCACGGATCTATCCAGCAGATCATGACCGACACACCATCGGTCTATGCTTTCCGGATTGCCGGGCATATCGACGACGATGCCTCCGAGGCGCTCGCGAAATTCATGCTCTGCGTGTTTGAGCGGCATGACGAAAAGGTCGATATGCTGATGGATCTTACAGCTTTCACCGGTAGCGACTGGGACAGTCTGCTTGACGGTGATGTCATCGCCTCCCGCTTTAAATCGCTGAGCGAAGTGCGACGGTATGCTGTCGTTGGCGCCCCGGAAAACGCGGCCAAGATGATCGGTTTTCTCGACAAGATCATCCCGGTGGAGGCAAAGGCTTTCGATGCGTCCGAAAGTGATGCGGCATGGCGTTTCGTCGGAGCCAGGCCGACAGCTGCCTGACGCCTCGGAACTAGTGAAAGGGCAAGGTTGCACTGCGGTGAGTGAGGCGTGCCGCCACCTTCCCCCGGTGGCCGCCTAACCAAGACTTAAACGGCTGGAGAAGCCCCTAAAGCAGTTCGTGTCTCAAGCCGGCGATCTCTATCTGCCTTAGACTTTAAAACCTTCACCGATTTGACGACCGCGCCTCGCGAACCGATAGTCGGCCAGATGAGCTGGACATCCGCATGAGAACGAAGGACGAGGCAAAGCGGCACGCGATCCGCGAGGCTGCCATTGCTGCGGTCGTGGCGGGCGGTCTGGGGGGCGCATCGATTGCCGAAATCGCAAAACGCGCGGGTTTATCCCAAGGCACGATCTACCTCTATTTTTCGGGCAAGGATGAGCTCTTCGATGCCGTCTTTCTTGACGTCAAGCGCGAGATCCACGCGCGTCTGATGGCGGCGGCTCATGCCGGAGGCAGCGCAAAAGAGGCCATCAGGGGCATGTGGCTCGCCCTCTTCGATCACGCCAGTGAACGGCCGGCTGATTTTGCCTTTGCCGAGCATCTGTCTGCCGCGCGGATGCTTGATGGACGCGCATCGCCTGAGATTGATGCCATGGCGCAGGAGGTCGCACAGATCATTGAACAGGCGGTCCTGAGCGGAACGCTCGTCGACCTGCCGACACAGACGCTTTCCGCCCTTCTGTCAGGACCCGCCCTGCAGATGGCACGCCGGTCGGTCGTTCGCAAAGAGCCGCCTTCGAAAGATGAACTCGACCTGGCATTCGAGGCGATCTGGCGGGGAATTGCCCGGTAGGGCCGTGGTCGCCGGGTTTGCATTGTAAAATGAACATTCGCTCATTATAGATCTTGGCACCCCTTTGATCCGCGTGACGAGGCCCAGATGTTCTTTGCCAGAGGCGCCCTTGCCGCAGCGCTTGCCACCCTCCCCCTCATTGCAAATCCCGCTTTTGGAGATGAGCCGATGTCCATAGAAAAGATCACCGTCGGCTATAAGACGCACGCGGCAATGACCCAGCTTCATCGCTGGTATCTTCTCTATGAAGAGCCGCGTTATGGCATCGAGAACCAACTCGACATCCTTACCGAAGATGTCCGCATCACGTCCGGTCTGGGCGAGGCCAAAGGCCATGCACAATATGCAGAGCGGCTGCAGCAGATCCCGACCGAATGGCAAAACGCCCATGATGTGAAATCAACCGATCTTCAGATCGCGGAGGATGGCACGATCTCGTTGACCGCGAATGTCACCTATCTGAACAAGGGTGCTCTGCCAGACAACTCCGTACGCACAGCCGATCTGACCTATACGACCCGGCTTGTCCCAAGTGAAAGCGCTCTGCCGAAATTCTCGGAAATCGAGATCGGCCAGAACAGCGATGGGGTGGCCGAGAAATTCATCCCCGAATACGGCACTAACCGTATGCTGAGCCTGGTTCACTACTGGCTCGCGCTGATCGAGGACCCCGCGCGCAACCCTGAGCCTGTTCGCGAAATCCTGGCCGAAGACTTCAGTCTGAACTTCTCGAGCGGGGCAATCACCGACTTTGACGGGTTCAAGGCATGGCTTGCCGGTCCGGCCTCTGCCGTGAAGGCCAGCACCCACGAGATCGGAGCGTTCGCGCAGGAAAGCACGGGCGAGAACACCTACGAGGTGACGATGACCTTCGACTGGAACGGTATCGCGCAAGACGACACCCATCTGCTGGCCAAGACGCGGCATGTCTGGCTGGTGGAAGACGACCCGACCGAGCGTTTCGCGCGCATCAAGACGGTCGATGTCGAGATGCTCGAACCTTTCCGACCTGCTGAGTAGGGACCAAGGCCAGGCTATGATGTCCGAACGTGCAGCCTTTGTGCCGACACTTTCATCGTTCTGCTGACCCCTGCGGGCAATTCCACGTTCTCCATCTCGCGGGGTTTGATCGTCTCCGCAATGCAGGCGTGCATTGCGTCATCGTCTGGTCTGGTCTGGTCTGGTCTGGTCTGGTCTGGTCTGGTCTGGAAGACTGCTGAGCCAAAGTGAACGGCGAAACAAGACATCACGAGAGGCGCGGCCCGAGCACGAAAACCGCACCGTGACATCACCGCCAGAAACCGACTGTTGAAGCACGTCGCATTCGGGTGACGTGATCTGGCGCAGCTCCGGCTCGCTATAGTTTTGCGGGAAAAGCATCAGCTTTTTGTCGGTATCCCAGCGGCGATGATCGACAGATCCCGCGCCAGGCGGACGCGACGCCTGAGGTTTGATCAGACAGCCCAGCAGTCCCAAAAGCCCGGCCTCGTCCTGCGGCCAGCGATGATCGGCGCAAGAAAGTGGATGCTCATGTGATGGGCGCCCCGCGATATCGTTCATCGCGGTGCCACCGATCTGGCTAATGGCGGTGCGGGATCATCAACCGCAGCCGGGATCGACGCCGACAAGGCCGATGGCGTTTGACGCAGCCCCGGGTTCATCGGATCCTGCACCGCCACGGCGTGGCGCATCAGGCGGTATCGACGCAAGGCTGCGCGCTTTGATCCGCAGAGTAGGCACTTGATTTGTGCCTCATCAATGGTGACAGCGTGGCCCCGGCGGGCCATCCGCGCCTTCATGACCGGCATGCTTTCCCAACCGGCAAGCTCGGCCATATTTTCAAAGCCAAGCTGCTTGATCGCGGTCGATAGATCCTCGGGGCAATGGGTCTGGGCCATACGCTGATAAACCGGGGCCTGCGCCAACCAGGCATAGGAAAAACGTGTGCGGTGAGCCTGGGCAGATCACGATGATGCGGCTCATTTGACCTCGCTGGCATTCGTTGATGGGCTCTGTTTCCAAGATGATACTTCGCCCCGGCGTCCGATCTTTCGCCGGAAGCCATCACAGTTGGTTGTGGGTCAGTGGGAAGAACTCTGCCGAAGTTCATCATCCTGTCTGGACAGTACTCTGTCATTCGCATAGGTTATGTGATGTTATTACATAATTAGCCAGATCTCCTCATCGATGTCGAATGCTCCCCCCCGCCAAGATGCGACGCCAGATCAGCGAACGCCGGTCACGGTTCTGACCGGGTTTCTGGGGGCGGGTAAAACGACATTCCTGAACGCGATCCTGTCTGACAAAAGCGCCCAGCGTATCGCTGTCATCGTCAATGAATTCGGAGAAGTAGGACTGGATCACGACCTGATCGAAGCGTTCGAAGGCGACATCGTGTTGATGCAATCGGGTTGCCTGTGCTGTTCGATCCGTGGGGACCTTTCCAAAACGATTGGGGCGCTGCTCACCCGTCGTACGATGGGAGATGTGCAGTTCGACCGTATCGTGATCGAAACAACCGGCCTCGCCGATCCCGGGCCGATCCTGCAAACGTTGCTTGTTGATCCGCTTTTGGCGCGGAACACGCGGATGGATGGGGTGGTCACGTTGGTCGATGCCGTCAACGGCCCTGCCACGTTGGACACTCAGTTCGAGGCGGTCTCGCAGGTCGCAATGGCCGATCTGCTCGTGTTGAGTAAACACGATCTGGTGACCGCAGACCGAGCCGCCCGGATCGAGACAAGGTTGCGCGCTCTGAACCAGACCGCACCGATCATCCGTGGCACGGACGGAGTTGCGACACCCGACCGGTTGTGGGGCCTCAGCGGTTTGCGCCACGATACGTCACTGCAGCACGCTGTCGCCTGGACGACGCCGCAGCCGGACGCAGATCCTCTTTCCAACCTGTCAGGCCTCGCAACCCCGGCAAAACCGCCCCCGGCTGCCGCAGCCATGCATGACGCGCGCATCAGTTCGGTTTCCATCGCACTTGATGCTCCATTGGAGGATGCGGTCTTTGATACCTGGCTGGACACGCTGATCGCACTCAAGGGACCTGATATCCTGCGCGTTAAGGGTATCGTCTTTCTTAAAGGGATGGCGGCTCCGTTCGCGTTCCACGGCGTCCAGCACGTCTTTGACCCGCCGGTGCCGCTGAAAAACTGGACAGGGGATGATCGCCGATCCCGCATCGTGGTGATTGCCCGCGACATGGACCGTCCCGAACTTCAGCGCAGTCTCGACATGCTGCGCGCGGAACGGGTTGACCTGGACCAATCAGACGATCCCGTGGAGGCAGCCGGATGACAAATCGTGCTGGCTCAAGCGGGCAGATATCCGGTTCAGGCGCCCACGCCGGCATCGAAGGCGTCAGGCCTGCACCCGGCACCATACTTGCCCCCTGGCAACTGCGCGCCGCTCACTTCGGTCGCCATCAAACACCAGTTTTCATCGACATGATCCAGAGACTCGAGGCATCCACATGATCGACACCCGTCTTCCCGTTACTGTTCTGTCCGGTTTCCTGGGCGCAGGCAAAACCACGCTTTTGAACCGTGTGCTCAACAACCGCGAGGGGCGGCGCGTCGCGGTGATCGTGAATGATATGTCCGAGGTGAATATCGACGCGGATCTGGTCCGCGCCGATACCGAACTTAGCCGCACCGATGAGACATTGGTCGAAATGTCAAACGGCTGCATCTGCTGCACGCTGCGCGATGATCTTCTGGCCGAAGTGCGCCGCCTCGCAGCCGAGGGACGCTTTGATTACCTGCTGATCGAATCCACCGGCATCTCCGAGCCGCTGCCTGTCGCAACGACGTTCGACTTCCGGGATGAAGACGGCGAAAGCCTTTCGGATGTCGCGCGTCTGGATACGATGGTCACGGTCGTTGACGCGGTGAACCTGCTGCAGGACTATTCCAGCCACGATTTCCTGCATGACCGCGGGCAAAGCATGGGCGAGGAAGATGACCGAACCTTGGTTCACCTTCTGACCGACCAGATCGAATTCGCGGACGTAATCATCCTGAACAAGACAGCGGATGCCGGGCCAGAGCGCACGGATGCCGCGCGCAAGATCATCCGCAGCCTGAATGCCGACGCCCGGATCATCGAAACCAACCAGTCCGATGTTCCCGCGGACGAGATTCTCGACACCGGTCTCTTCGACTTCGAGAAGGCACATGAACACCCGATGTGGGCCAAGGAACTCTATGGGTTTGCCGATCATGTGCCGGAAACCGAAGAATATGGCGTCACCTCCTATGTCTACCGGGCGCGCCAACCCTTTGTTCCAGAAAAAATTCATGCGGTGCTGGTGGGCGATCTGCCCGGCGTGATACGGGCCAAGGGGCATTTCTGGATCGCGACGCGCCCGGATTGGGTGGCGGAGTTTTCCTTGGCCGGGGCGTTGTCGAGCGTGAAGCCCCTCGGCACCTGGTGGGCCTCGGTGCCACAAGCACGGTGGCCAGAGCATGAAAGCGCCCGCGCCTATATCGACCAGCACTGGACGGACCCGTGGGGCGACAGGCGGCAGGAGATCGTTTTCATTGGTGCCGGTATCGACTGGCCTGCCCTCAAGACCAGCCTGGATGCGTGCCTTCTGCCCGCGGTCGCCGCAACGGGCCCGGACGCCCTGCCCGACCTGCCGGATCCCTTCCCAACCTGGCGCCGTCAGACCGCAGCATAAGGAGACCAACCGTGAAACATGCTTTCTTCCTGACGACAGCCGTGGCTCTGACCCTGCCGGCATTCGCGGGGGCGCATGAGCTGCGCTACCGTCTGGTGGTCGCGGATTCAGAAGCCCCCCAGATCAGCGTGCTGGACGTCGGTGCGGACACTGATCCCATGACATTCGAGATCGCATCCCCCGCCCGTGTCCATCTGGGGCCCGATGGGCGCCATGCCTGGGCGGTGCAAGGCGAGGCCGGCGTGGTGCAGGTGCTGGATACCGGTCTGATCGAGGAAGATCATGGCGATCACTCCGCCTTGATCCTGGAAGCGCCCGCGCTTCTGCCCGGTTCCGCGACGGGAGAGCGGCCGGTTCATTTCAATATGGATGATGACACCGTTGCGATCTTCTGGGACGGCAGCGGCACGGCAACGTTGCATGAAAATGCCACGGCTGCGTCTGGCGATCTCAGCGCGCATGCAACGATCGACACCGGAAAACCACATCATGGCGTGGCCGTTCCGGTCGGCGACCACATGTTGATCACGCTCCCACCTGAAGGTGAGGGCCTGCCCGATGCGCTTGCCGTGGTCGGAGCGGACGGAGCGGAGATGTCGCGCGTCGATTGCCTCAACTTGCATGGTGAGGGCAAGGCCGGCGGCTTCATCGCATTCGGATGCCAGGATGGCGTCGCGATCTTTGATACGTCGCAAACCCCACCCACGGGCCGCTTTGTCGCCTATCCGGATGACGCGCCCGAAGGCGGAATGGTACGCCTCTTGCTCAGCCCGCGCGATACGCTGGCACTGGTCGGCAATTTCGGGACGGACCATCTGACAATTTTCGACCCGTCTGCGGAAAGCGGCGACTTTACCTTCGTCGCCTCCCCAGTGCCCGGCATGGCCTTCGCCCTGAACGACAGCGGCATGGAGGGCTTTTCCATTCTGTCGGATGGTCGGCTGGTGCATTTCTCCGCCCTTACGGGGCGTATCCTGGGCGAAGCGACCGGCATTGTCGGTCCTTACGCGATGGAGCGTGGCGTGATCCGGCCCATGATGGATGTCACGGGTGACCGGGTCGCGATCTCAGACCCCGCAGCGGGACAGGTCGTCCTTGTCGACACTGACACGCTGGAGGTTGTCGACAGGATCGACGTCGGCAACGCCCCGCGATCCCTGCTGATCCTCGCGGCTGAGGCTGAGCATATTCATTGAGATGCGGATGGGGAAGTTGTTGATCTGCGCTCTGACCTTCTCGCCGCCCTTTTCAACGCGTTCCAGATGGTCGTCCGGCGTCACGCCGCCGGCGCCTCCCTTCTCCATCTTTGCGCACATGCATCCCGGTTGAGAACATCCAAGGATCAATGGGATGACGGTCTATCCTGGGTCCTACACCCGGTCGCCTCTCTTTCCAGGCTCTGCACGATGGATAGAAGGCTGATTTATCCCGACGGCGGTCGTTCGGCTTGTACCATCCGGCTCGTGCAGATCATCCGCATGTCTGGAGATTTCGCACCCCGCAATGTGCCGTAAGTCTTCCGTCCAAACTTTCAGAGCTCAGTCCCTGAGCGAGTGAGTATGAAGAGCGGGAAAAGATGTCTGAGCATTCCCTTCGGATCATGCCCCCTTCAGCGAAGTTGAGAGATGCCAACGTCACAGGGCGGCAACTGAAACCTGCCCGCTCATGATCGCCACTCCAGCGGCGCTTCGCGAGGTCCAAATTCTGTTGAAGCTATGTCATTGAAAGACAGCAAGCGCCAAAAGACGCAGTGCTCCAAGGTGCATCCCAAGACGTCGTTGACGGATAGACTTCCCGCAATCGGCAGATTTCCGCAGGCGAGTTGACCGAGAAGGATACACCAGCCTCTCCGGGATGGCACATGGATGCTCAAAATGATATGATATATCATAATTTTCAGCCTCCGGATGAGTTTAGAATGACAGCCTCTGCACACGCGGAAAAAATCATAAGCCAATATCAACAGATCAAAGCGATGTCTGAAATTTCAATTTCAGATGACACAATGGTTCAGTTTCATAGCTTTTTAAATTTACTTTCCAACGATCACAGCTCCGAATTCTCTGATACGGTGCTGCAACATCCAAGCATCCAGGATGCCAAGCCAGGCATTCAGATGTTGTTCAGTCATGCCTCCAGCATCTATGAACGATACTGGGCGCAAAGAATTCTTCAATCGGATAGCCCTTTGAGCGTCTTCGAAGATGATTATCCCTATTATGCGCATTACAAGCGTGCAACCTCGCTTGAAATCAATGCGGTCCAAGCGCTGGCACCGAGTGCTATCGGTAAGATCTTGATGGTAGGCTCCGGTGCATTGCCTGTGACCTCGCTTGCCTTGGCGAAAAATGGCTTTGCGACGGATAACCTCGATATTCACCAGGCAGACCTTGAGCTTGGGGCGAAAGTAAGCCAAAAACTGTATCCTGATCTTAGAATGAATTTCATTCACGGCGATATCGTCAACCAAACAGATCTTGCCGAATACGACGTCATCTGGCTTGCCGCACTGGCGGGGGACGAGGCTTTAAAGACCAAGATCATTGATTACCTCTATCGCAGCATGGCCCCGGGATCTTTCCTGGTTTTACGCACTGCCTATAATCTACGGAAGCTGCTGTATCCCAGCATCGGCGAGAGCGATTTGAAGCAATTTTCGATGAAACTGAAAATCCAAACCTACGCCGACAATTTTCATTCGATCTTGATAGCACAGAAAGCACCGTAATTCATGGCAACGTTTTCAACGCTTTTCAAGCTCCGAGCTGAGTATCGATGGATGCTGTTTGCCGCATTTTCATTCAACTTCGGCTTTTATATGCTAATCCCCTTCTTGGCGGGATTTCTGAAGGAGGATCTCTTACTTAGCGCAACCCTTATCGGTGTTGTTCTTGGCGTGCGCTCCTTTTGCCAGCAGGGATTGTTCATCGTCGGTGGCCTACTGGCGGATATATTCGGAAATAAGCGGCTGATTGTCCTTGGATGTATTCTTCGGGCAACCGGCTTCTGGCTGTTCTTATTCTCGGAGTCCATGGTTCTCCTCTTTACAGCCGCGATCCTCACAGGCTTTGCTGGCGCTTTGTTTACGCCAGCCGCACAGTCCTATTTCGCCGCTCAAAAGGATATCAGCCGCGCGCAAATGTTCTCACTTGTTGGGGTCGCCCGCAACGGCGGGGAGCTTTTAGGGCCTGTATGCGGCGTGCTGCTGTTGAGTGTCAGCTTTGATGTACTTTGCCTGACAGCAGGCGCACCCTTTGCCATCTTTGCCGTGGTGTTCGGATTTTTACTATCCAACGGGAAGAAATCATCGCCCTCCCCAAAGGAGCAGCGCGAGGACAAGGTAAGCTCGACATCCAATATATGTGAGATGATAGCGGGCGTTCTGACCAACACGCCCTTTATCAAGTTCTCTGTTCTGATGACGGGTTACTTCATGTTGATAAATCAGATTTCATTTGCAATTCCCATTCATATCGTGAACCAGAATGGCGCGCAGCAGGATGTTGCATGGGTATTGACGTTATGTGCTCTTGTGTCGATATGCCTTCAACTGCCCGTCACTCAATATTGCGAAAAACGAAATACACCTCAATACTGGATCCGCGTCGGTCTGGCACTTATGGGTGGATCCTTTCTAGTCCTTGTTCCAGACTGGTCGAATAGTTCGCAACTCCTGCATTACCTGTCTTTAAGCGCATTGGCGATCATATTCACGTTTGGAACGATGATGAGCTTTCCTTTCATCATGAGTCAGATATCGGAATTCGCTCATGACAGATCTGTGGCAACACACTATGGATTTTTCTATATTTTCGGCGGGATTGGGCTTATATTTGGCAGCAGCGCAATTGGTGTCGCCTTCGACCTTTCTGAATTAAACGATAATCTTGCCTGGTATAGCCTAGCTATCATCGGGGTATTAACAGCATTTCTATTTGGCATTGTGATGCCTTCTCCTGAAAAGATCCAGGCCAATCAAACCAATGCCTCACCTAAACGTCAGGGATAATGTTATGGTAGAGCTTACAACTGCGCAACAGCGTGCATACATGTCGGATTACTTGGAAAATGGCTGGCAAAATGAAAAGATGACGTTTGCCTCGGTCAGTCTTGAGCCGGGATATATAGATGGAAAGATAGACGTCGAGAAATACAGCATGATGGGCGACGGTAAGTTCCATTTCAGCGCTCAGAGTGCGATGATCTGGATCTCGCAGCTTGGGATCATTTACGGCTGTTGGGACAATCATCTTCCAAAGAAAGTGGGAGAGGTGTATATTCGAAATCTGGATATTACATTCAAGAGGGTCATCAACAAGACCGAGAAGGTTCGGTTTGAAGGCTTCTTTCCCAAGCATTGCAAAAAGAAGCTGTCCGACAATCTGGTGTATTACAAGGATGCGCGCATTCATGTGGAATCCGGCGCGTTCACGGGATCCGCGAGCTTCATGGTGCCCATTGCGTAGCGCGAAGAGGGTCCCAATATGCAGCGCCTGATTACGGTCCTGCGCGCGCGTCTGTTGTTGCAACATCCAAGACATAGGGCAGAAACGTCAGAGTCTGCGCATCGGCGATGGGCAGACCGGAAGCAAGGCCCCAAGCGATTTGGACATCTTTCGTCACGAGGCGCCGAGGCGCTCGCCGACTGCATCAAACCGGGTTACGTTCGTGCAGCTCGAATACTGGCTTCCACTGCCTGACCCGGCACTGTGATATGCTCAGTAAGAAGCGCGACCGCCCCGTCTACATCCCTGGCATAGCAAGCCTCAAGAAGCGCGCGATGCTCCCGCGATGACCGAGGATTGAGCCCCAGATCGCCAATAGCGACCCTAAGATAGCGGTCCGACAAATTGTGCAGGTTTGCGATCTGGCGCAGCAAAAGCCGACGCGTTGACGCCTCATAGAGCGCTGCGTGAAACTGCGCGTTGAGACCGGCAAAGGCGTCATCGCGGCTGCGTTCTATTTCATCTTGTATACGCGATGCCACATCTATGGTGTCGTTTGAAAGCCTTGGAATGGCATGACGAATGGCCATGGTCTCAAGGGCCACACGAAGTTCGGTGATTTCGCGCAATTCGTCCGGGTCAATCGGCGCGACAACGGCACCTCGGTTTGGCTGGATTTTCACAAACCCCTCCGCGGCGAGGGTTCTAAGCGCCTCGCGCAGGGGCATGCGGCTCGCATCCAGACGGCTGGCGAGATCCTCCTGACGCAATCGTGCATCCGGTCGGATCTCTCCCAAGATGATCTGGCGCCGCAAAACCGCGGCAAGCGCGTCGGATTGATCGCCGGAACGGCGTGTTTCGATTTTGTCTTCGCTGGCTTCCATAGCGTCCCGTTGCTGATGAGCGTCTTGTCTAACGGATCTTCACTATGTATGCAATTTATTAAATTGGATCCAATTTGGAGAGATACATGACTGTGACGAGGCTGAAGGACATTCCGGGGATCGGGGTCGATAAGATGGGCAATGTAGCCGATGCGGCAGCGTCTTCAGACATGTTGCGGCTTGAAAATCTGGACACTGACATCCCACCACCCCGCACCGCGATCGAGGCGACACTTGCATCCATTGGGCGCGACGATGCCAACAGTTACCTGCCGTTTCTCGGCCTCGGCGTACTGCGACAGGCGGCCGCCGCGCGGGTGTCGGCCACGGCCGGGCATACCTACGATCCAGATACCGAATGCATCATCTCGGCCGGGGGACTGTCGGGCATTCTGAACGTTCTGCTTGCCCTCCTCGAACCGGGAGACGAGGTCGTGATCACCGATCCGGCCTATGCAGGGCTTATCAACCGCATCCGCCTTGCGGGCGGCGTGCCAAAGCTGGTGCCCTTGCGGATCGCGGGTGGTGGCTGGCGGCTCGATCTCGACACGTTCGCGGACGCGGTGACGGATCGCACCCGCGCGATCCTGACCATGAGCCCGTCCATGCCAAGCGGCATCGTTCACGACCAGGCCGAATGGCACGCCATCGCAGACGCGGCAGAGCGCATGGATGCATGGATGCATGGATCGTGCACGATGCCGCGATGGAGCGGATCCTTTTCACCGATCAGCCCGTTCTGCACCCCGCGACGTTGCCGGGCATGCGGGACCGCACGATCACCATCGGCTCGGTGTCCAAGGAATACCGTATGATCGGCTGGCGGGTCGGCTGGATCGTCGGCCCCCGCGCGATCATGGCCGACATCGGTCTGGTGAGCCTGACGAACGTGGTGTGCCAGGTGGGGATCGGGATGTCCGGCGCTGCGGCGGCCCTGACGGCAATCGACGATGGCGTGGCCGCCGCCAGGGCGACCTGGCGCACACGGCGCGATCTGATCTTGGATGAGCTTTCGGATCTGCCGGTGGTGCGCCCGGACGGCGGCTGGTCTCTTTTGATCGACACGGCCACGCTGGGCCTCTCACCCGATAAGGCGTCCAGGCTGGCGTTCAAGGACGGAGAGATTGCCGCCACGCCGATGACCGGCTGGGGTTCTCCGGACAGGGCTGGCCGATACCTGCGATTTGTCTATGCCAACGAGCCGGTCGATCGGTTGCGAGGCATCCGGGAAAGGTTGCGTAAAGCCTGGTCGGTTTGACCAAAAGACCTTTCGCCCTGTCTTCAGCGATTGGACGATCACCGTTGAATGGCGGGTTCGGAAAACCTGTCACACCGCGCCTGCCGGGTCGAGAGTTGAACGACATGACCGACTTGGCCTGATGTCACGAACGGCTCATCCGATCATGACGCAGATGGTCGAGAGATCCCGCGCGCCGCGAGGCAAGGACGCGCTCCCGGTCTTTGGCTGAGATCGTTCGGAGGGGCACGACTGGCTTTCGCGAAGGGATGCTGGATATGTCCAAGCGTCGATATAAGGCGCGGCGAAACCCTTGCAGTGCGGACCGGTCGCTGACCCCGGAGACGCCGCACCCTCAAGCGAAGACCCTGATTTCGCCTGAATGAGATCAGTCCAGAGTGGACATTCGTCTTTGCGTTCAAGTCCTTGAAGTCACAAATGTCACCGATGTGATGCCATCTTTCCCACGCCTCTTTGGCCAAGCTGCGCAATGGCACCCGATAAGGCCCGCCACGTTGTAAATACTCCACAAGAGATTACTGTCGCGTGACAGCAAAGAGAGGCATCGCAAATTGAACATCAGGACCGAAACCCGCGCAATGGATGTCTCAGAGCTGGAGGCCGTTCTGACCTGGGCGGCTGAGGAAGGCTGGAACCCCGGTCTCGCCGATGCCGCCGGGTTCCATGCCGCGGACCAAGAGGGGTTTTTCCTGACCCGCGTGGACGGCGTTCCGGTCGCATCTGTTTCAGTGGTTAATCACGATCCGGAAAATGCTTTTCTTGGCCTTTACCTCTGTCACCCGGACTGGCGTGGACAAGGATTGGGTCTGCAGACGTGGCAAGTTGCAATTGCTCATGCTGGGTCGCGTTCAATTGGTCTGGATGGCGTACCAGAGCAGGAACACAATTACAGACGATCCGGGTTTACCAAGACAGGCTCCAGTCTCAGGCATGAGGGGCGGCTGGACGGTCGCCCGTCACCGAATGTCAGGTCTGCCGCACCGACAGATACGGAGTTTCTCATAAACCTTGATGCGCGCGCCAACGGGTATGCGAGGCGCGCGTTCCTGAACGCGTGGTTGCAGCAAAAAGAGGACGTGCGCGGCACCCGCGTCTACCTTCGGGATAGGGAGATTTGCGGTTTTGCAACTTGGCGGCAATGCCAGATCGGAACAAAGATCGGTCCACTCATCGCCCCGGACCTGTCGGCTTCGATCGAACTGATCTCGGACATTGCAGCGCTGCGACCGGACGGTCCCCTCATCATCGACACCCCCGAAGGCAATGGCGCCTTGCGACGGGAACTGGAACTCAACGGTTTTTCCATACCATTTGTGACGGCGCGGATGTTCCGCGGCGCAATCCCGGATACCGACGCCACGCTGCAGGCCATTGCGACGATGGAACTCGGCTGATCGCGATAAGGGGCGGAAGAGCGAACCGACCAGTGGTGCTGACAGCCGGGTCCGTTCGATGGCATGCCCAAACTGACCTTCGATCATTCACCGACCGCATCTGACGGCCAGGGCGGAGAAGCCCGACCCCGTGAAATGATGGTTGTCTTGCCTTCGCTCTTTCAACCTTGGGTTTTCGGCCTTTGCTATACTTCGTCTGGCAAAAGAACCGGTCTCGATGCAAGGTTTGCGACACTTCGATGTCGCATTTAGACATTTCTTCAGTCAGGGTAGTCGTGACGCTAGGTGGGTACCAGTGACACAGCCGCCCCTCAGCACGGTGGCCCGGTAAAATAGGAAAAGATATTCAAAAAAGCAGCGAGGGACGCATCATGTCGGAACAGTCAGATCCCGGACGCACCGAACGGCCGCCGCTGTTCAGCGCCGTTTTCATCATTTCCTTGGTTTGTGTCGCGGGGATCGGGGGCTGGGGGCTGATCGATCCCGACGCGATGACCGGCGTCTTTCTGGGCTTCACCAACTACATGCTGACCGGGATAAGCTGGTACTGGCTTTTGATCACGACAGGCTTTCTGCTGCTCAGCGGCTATCTTGCGTTCGGGCCTTATGGAAGCGTCCGGCTGGGGGCCGACGACGAACGCCCCGAATTCGCGACCGCCTCCTGGATCGCCATGCTGTTCGCGGGCGGCATGGGCGCGGGGCTTCTCTTCTGGGGCGTGGCCGAGCCGATCTATCACTTCGAAGCCCCGCCCGGCATGGAGGGCGGCACCCCAGCCGCCGCGCGCGAGGCGATGGTCATCACCAATCTTCATTGGGGTCTGCACGCTTGGGCCATCTACGGCGTCTGCGCGCTGGTGATCGCCTACTTTACCTTCCGGCGAAACGAAACCTCCGAAATCTCCACACCGATCAATTCGGTCTTTCCCGGGCCAGAGGGCAAACCCATCGGCACATTGGCCAACGTTCTGGGCGTACTTGCCGTCGTCTTCGGATTGGCCGGGTCCCTGACCATGGGCACGCTTCAAGTGCGGGGTGGACTAAGTGAGGTTTTCGGGCTCGACGACACCACGAACCTGTCGCTGATGATCATGGGCGTGCTTTTCGTCTGCTACATGCTGTCGGCGACGACCGGTGTGGACAAGGGCATCAAGATCCTGTCGAACATCAACATGCTGATCGCGATCGGCATTCTTCTGATCGTCATCGTCTTCGGGCCGTCGCGCTTCATCCTGGAAACCTTCGTCAACTCCATCGGCGAATACTTTTCGCGGCTGCCCGCGATGGCGTTTCGCATGTTCCCTTACGAGGACCTGGCAAGCTGGACCAGCGGCTGGACCCTGACCTATCTGATCTGGTGGCTGGCATGGGGCCCGTTTGTCGGCATCTTCGTGGCGCGGATCAGCCGGGGCCGCACGATCCGGGAATTCTGCATCGGTGTGATCTTGGTGCCGACGATGTTCTCGATCCTGTGGTTCGCGGCCTTTGGAGGCACGGCCATTTACATCGAGATGTTCGGCGGTGGCGGGCTGACCGAACTGGTTTTCGCCGATGTGACCTCTGCCCTCTTTGCGTTCCTCGACTACTTCCCGGCAGGCGCGATCCTTGGCGGCACGGCCTGTCTTCTGATCTTTATCTTCCTCGTGACATCCGCGGATTCGGGCACATTCGTGCTGTCGATGATGACAACGGGGGGTAACCTGAACCCGCCCGTCTTTCACAAGATGGTCTGGGGCGTGCTGATCGCAGTCCTAACGGCAGGCACCCTGCTGACGGGATCCATCACGGTGGCAAAGGCCATGGCGATCACGGGCGCCCTACCCTTTTCGATCATTCTGCTTTTGCAGATCGTCGGGTTCATGCGTGCAATCCGCAAGGAGCGGCCGGACAAGACCAGACCGCGCGAAGCACGCGGCCGCGCATCCCGGCCGGCATCAACGACCACAGCGGCGGAGTGAGCGCGATGCGATTTGTGATAGCCTGTCTCGCCCTTCTGGGGCTAAGCGCCTGCGATGAGGCGAGCGAGACGCTGATCATCGGCGGCAAGGATTTCAGCGAAAGCTCGATCCTGTCCGAAATGATGGCCGCGCTTGCCGAAGATGCCGGGATCGCCGTGACCCGCCGGACCAATCTGGGCGACACGATGGTCAACCTCGAAGCGCTGCGGCGGGGCGATATCGATGTCTATGCCGAATATAATGGCACGGGTCTGGTGATGCTGGGCCAACCTGCCATGACCGATGGCGATGCCGCGACGGAGCGGGTACGCGCGCTCTATCAGCCCATCGGGCTTGTCTGGGGCGACCGGTTCGGTTTTGCCAACAATTACGGTCTCGCCATGCGTGCGGGCCGGGCGCAGGAGCTTGGGATCACGTCGATCTCGGATCTGGTAAACCGCGCCTCCGATCTTGCCATCGGCATCGACGAAAACTTCCGGACCCGCCCGCTCGACGGCTTTGGCCCGATGACCGCACGCTACGGAATGGAGTTTGGCGCGGTCAGCGTCGTATCGCCGGAGGAGCGGACAAACCTTTACAACAGCCTTCTGGCCGGCAGCGTTGACGTGATCGAAGTGTTCACGACGGACGGCCAGATTGCCGATTTGGGCCTCGTTCTGCTGGAAGACGATCTGACCTTCTTTCCCGTCTACGAGGCCGCGCCTCTGATCCGCGCCGACGCACTGGTCCGCTTCCCAAACCTTCAGGCGGCGTTCAACCGACTGGCTGGCACGCTTGACGCTGAAACCATGCAGACGCTCAACAGCCGCGTGGATCAGGACGCGCTGTCCCCGCGCGAGGTCGCACGCGCAGCGCTGGCCGACCTGGGCCTGATCGACGGCGGCGAAGGGCTGGAGATTACCGAGCCCGTTATCGTCGCCCACTCTCCGCTGATCGGGGCAGATGCCGAAACCGGCACCGCCCTGCGCGCGGTGCGCGAGGCCTATCCGGGCCGTCGCGTCCGCTTGCAATCCGAAAGCGACCCGCTGGCCCTTGTGGCCAATGGCGGGGCGCCGCTGGCCCTGACCGCGGCGGTAGAGTTCTCCGATCTCGATACGGACGGCCCGCTGACAGCCCGCCCGGTGGAGGCGTTCGGCGTGGTCGGTCAGGCCTATATCCACATCGTGAGCCAGGGCGATGTCCGGCGGCTGGCGGATGTCGAGACACTGGCCACCGGCCCCGAGGGCTCTGCCTCTCACCGGGCGGCGCGCATCTTGGCCACTATGCTTGATGACATAACCCTTAGCCCGGCATCCGACGGCCTCATCGCCGGGGTGGAGGCCGACGCGTCGCTTGTGTTGGCGCCCATCGGCTCGACCCTTGTGCAGGATTTGCTGTCCGGAGATGGTCGCCTGCTGGTCCTGGAGAATTGGGACACCGGGAACAACCTGATCCGCTTCCCGCAACTGCGGCAGGCCCGCATCCCCGCGGGCAGTTATGCGGGACAAAACGCGGCGATCGACACCCTGTCATCACAGCTTGTTCTGGCGGGGCCTGTCGTCACCGACACCGATGCGGTCGGCCCCGCAGGACCCGGCGCATCGATGCCGACCGATGTATCGGCCATTCCCGACAAGACGGCTGCGGCCATCAATTCCGCGCTTGGGATCGGCACCGGGCTTGACCCCGCCATCCGCGCGGCCCCTGCCCTTGCGCCAACGCTTCCGTCACCGCCGGCTGCGGTCAACCCCTCGCCCGCGGTCTCACTGATGACTGCTTTGGTCCTGCTCATGTTCGCCTGGATGCTCTGGCTCTATGCGCGACCGGAACGGAGATAACAAAATGGCTGGAAAACTGCTCGTCCCCATCGACCTGGTGCAGGAATCCTCTTGGCGAAAGGCGCTTCCACAGGCCTTCGCCCTGGCCGGTGCGACCGCGGCGGATGTTACGATCATGACAGTCGTTCCTGAGATCATGGCCGGGCTCGACTGGCGCTATTCCATCCGGGGGGAAACCGGCGGGTCGGAAGAGCTCAAGATCGATGATCTGTTACAACGGGCCCGCGCCCGCCTTCAGGAGATCGGAGTGGACTACGCCCCGGAAGACGTCGAATTCGATCTGATCGCGCGCTACGGCACGGTCTACGAGGAAATCCTGAACGTCGCCGATGAATTGCCCGCGACGCAGATCGTCATGGCCGCCCATAGGCCGTCGCTGTCTGACTACCTGATCGGACCCAACACCGCCCGGGTCGTAAGGCATGCGACGTGTTCGGTGCAGGTGGTGCGCGACTAAGGTCTCTGCCTCGGTTTGAAAGGTCGGGGCATATCTGCCGGCGGCACTAACCGCCTGGCTCAGTATTTGAGCGCGGCCGGTTTCAGCTCGGCACGTTCTGACGCGGCTTCCATTTCCTGCATCAGGCGCTGTTCCTGCTCAGCGCGGGGCTTGGAGAACCCGGCCAGCAGCAAGTACGCAATGGGCGTCAAATAAAGCGTCGACAGCGTGGCCAGACCCAGCCCGCCCACGATCACCCATCCCAGGGCCTCGCGCGCCTCCGCCCCCGCGCCCGAAGACAGAATCAAGGGTACGCCACCCAGCACCGTAGAGGTCATCGTCATCATCACCGGGCGCAGGCGGATCGAACAGGCGTTCAGGATCGCCTCGCGCACCTCTTGCCCCCGATCACGAAGCTGATTGGCGAATTCCACGATCAGGATCCCGTTCTTGGCCATGATCCCGATCAGCATCACCAGCCCGATCTGGCTATAGACATTCAGGCTGAGCCCCGTCAGCAGCAAAGCAAAGATCGCGCAGGCCAGTCCGATGGGCACCGTCACCATCACCACCACGGCGGATATGAAGCTTTCGAACTGCGCCGACAGGACCAGAAACACGACGAGGATCGCGAAGCCAAAGGTCAGAAGCAGGCCCGCGGATGTCTGATCGAGCGTTGCCGCCTCGGCCAGCGGGACGACGCGGTTCTGCTCTTCCAGGATCTCGCTGGCCAGACGATCGACCTCGGCCATGGCATTGCCCAGTGACATCCCGGGGGTCAGGCTGGCCGAGATCTCCACCGACCGGTTCTGGCCTTCGCGCTCAAGCTCTGGCGCAACTGCGCGCTCCTGCAGGGTGACAAAGCTCGACATCGGCACCATCTGCCCGTCGCCCGACTGCACGAACATGTTCTCCAGATCGCCGGGATCGTCTACCGGCGTGCCGGTCGACAACATCTGCACGTCATAGCTGACATCATCGATGAACACCTCGCCCACCGACCGGCCGTCCAGGACTGCCAGCAGCGCATCGCCCAGACCTGTGATCTCGATCCCCAGATCCGACGCGCGGGCGCGGTCGATCTCGATAAAAAGCTGAGGCTGCGTCGTTTCGTATTCCAGCCGGACCTGACCCATGGCCGGGTTTTCCTGCAGGCGTTCGACCAGCGCATCGCCCACCTCCGCCAGTTGGTCGTAATTGTCTCCGGTCACCGCGAAGGTCAGTCCGCGCCCGGCGCCCCTGATCCTGAGCGAGTTGGGCTGGATCACAAAGGCCCGCACGCCGATCGTGTTCTGCAGCTTGGCGCGCAGCGTGCCCGCGATCTCCTGCTGGGTGCGGACGCGGTCCTGCCAGCGGGCCAGCGTGAACACCATGAAGCCGCGATTGTCGGCGCCGAACCCGGTGATGGAGAAGATGTTGGTGATCTCCCCGTCCTGCTGCAGCGGACGCATCGCATCCTCGATCTCGGCCATCTTGCCGCTGGTATAGTCAAGCGACACGCCCGTCGGCGCGGTCACGGACAACAGGATGACGGCACGATCCTCCCGCGGGGTCAGTTCCTGCTGGATGTCGCCGGAAACAAAGACCGCCGTCGCCGAGAAGAGACCGGCCACCAGCAGTCCCACGAACGGGTTGGCCAGGGCCGTGCGCAGCGTTGCCTCGTAAAGGCCCGCGAGCCTTGTGCCGATCCATCCGAAAAGCCCGCCCGCCTGACCATCCGCTGCCTCGTCCTGCGTAAGCAGGCGGCTAGCCAGAACCGGACACAATGTCAGCGCCACGACAGAGGACAGCATGACCGCGATAGCAAGGGTAAAGCCGAATTCCCGAAAGAGACCGCCCGCCTGACCGGGCAGGAACGACAGTGGAATGAACACCGCCGCCAGCGTGGCCGTGGTCGTCACGACCGCGAAAAAGACCTGCTGCGTGCCCAGCACCGCAGCGGCCCGGGGTCCGATCCCCTCGGCCCGCCGGCGCACGATGTTTTCCAGCACCACGATGGCGTCGTCGACGACCATGCCCGTGGCCAGCACAAGCGCCAGCAGGGTCAGGATGTTGACCGAAAAGCCCACCAGATAGATCGCCGCCACGGTGCCGATAAGCGCCACAGGCATGGTCAGGGCCGGGATCAGCGTGGCCCGCGCATCCCGCAGGAAGATGAAAATGACGATCACCACGATGAGGATGGCAAGGCCCAGCGTCTTCAGCACCTCCTCAATCGAGCCTTCGACAAAGACCGCGTCGTCCGAGGTGACGAAGATGTTGATATCCTCAGGCAGCGTGGCGTCCAGCTGGGCCACGACCTCGCGCACGGCGCGCGAGATCTCCAGCGTATTGCTGTTGGACTGGCGGATGACGCCCATGCCAAGACCCGCCTCGCCATTGGCGCGCAGCACCGTTTCGTTGGGCGCAGGACCCAGCGTCACGCGGGCCACGTCGCCCACCCTCACGTCATCGGTGATCTTGAGCGCCTCGAACGCGGACGTGGTGGCGACCGTCGCCGTGGTGCGTACGTTCAGGGTCTGGCGGTTGCCGGTCAGCCCACCCGCCGGCGCGTCATAGGCAACATCGGCCAACGCGTCCCGCAGATCGGCCAGGGTCAGCCCCCGGCTGGCCAGTTCAAGCTGGTCGATATCGACACGAAAGATCGGCTCCCGGTCGCCGTAGATCCTCAGATCCGCCACCCCCTCGACCGAGATCAGCCGGTCCTCCACCCGTTCCTGCACGATCCGTGTCAATTCCTGCGGCGGTCGGCGGGAGGAGGTGACGGCGATCCGCATCACCGGCTGGGCATCGGCATCAGCCTTGATGATCTCGGGGTCGTCGGCACCGTCTGGGAGTTGGTTGACCAGCCGTGCCATCGTGTCCCGCACATCCGACGCGGCCACGTCGATATCGACGCTGTCGCCGAATTCCAGCGTCACGCTGCTGCGTCCGAACCGCGAATTCGACGAGATCGATCGCACGCCCGCCACCCGGCCCACGGCTCCTTCGATCCGGCCTGTCAGCTCCTGATCCACCGTTTCGGGCGAGGCGCCGGGGAATTCGGTCGTCACCGTAACGACCGGGCGGTCCACATTGGGCAACTCGCGGATCTCAACGCCGAAAAGGCCCGCCAGACCGGCCAGTACGATCAGCGCGCTGAGCACGAAGGCCAGGATCGGACGGCGCACGAAAAGCGCTGTGCCAAAGAGCGAGCGAGTGGGCGCGGGCGCCATGGTCAGAGCGCTCGTCTGCGGGGCGTCTCGGCGGCCTGCAGATCGTTGGCTACCGTCACCTCAGCGCCGGGACGCAGGAACTGCACCCCTTCTGTGACCACCTGATCTCCGGGCTCAAGGCCCGAGGCGTCGATCACCACGACGTCACTATTGCGCTGGCGGATCTCCACCGCGACCCGCTCCACGCGGCCCTCGCGCACGGCCCAGACAAAAGCGCCGGTGCCGGACCATTGAACGGCCAACGGATCGACAGCCAGCAGGGTCTCTCCTTCAAGCTGCATCCGAACAGAAAAGGCCATACCGCCCCGCAGCCGGTCGCTGTCATTGGCGACGCGGGCCTGCACCCTGAGCGTGCGACTGGCCCGGTCCACGACCGTATCAAGCGCGCTGATCCGCCCGGTCAGCACCGTATCCCGGCGCGCCAGCGGCGTGACCGACACCTCCATGCCGGTGGCAAGCTGACCGATCACCCGTTCCGGCACGCGGAAATCGATCACGATGAAGGACCGGTCGGTGATCGTGGCCAACATGTCCTGTGTTTCCACCCGGTCTCCCTGTTCGACCTCCAGGATCCCGACCCAGCCCGCGATCGGTGCCACGATGCGGCGCTGATCGAGGTTGAACTGTGCTTCACGCAGGGCCAGCTCGGCGGTGCGGACGGCCAGTTGCGCCTCCCTCAGGCTCACCTCGGTCACTGCCCCGGTCACCCGCAACCGCTCCAACCGTTCGGAATCGTCCCTGGCGTCGTCCAATACGATCTGCGCCCGGTCGAGCGCGATGCGCTCTGCCTCGTCTTCGAGCCGGGCCAAAAGCGCGCCCTCTTCGACAAAGCTGCCCGCCTCTATGGCCACCTCGGTGATCAAGCCCACCGCGTCCGAGCGAATGGTGACCGAGCGCATGGCCCGCCCGTCCCCGATGGCCGAAATCCGATCATCAAGCGCGCGCTCTGTCACCTCGGCGACGATCACCTGAGTTGGCCCGCTTCCGCCAAAGCCCCGCCCGCCAGAGGTGGTTTCCGCTTGCTCGGGCGCTTCCATGCCGAGAAGGGACAAAAGGCCGACCCGGTCCAGATAGGCCGCGGCGGAGGGCACATAAGTAACCCAGAGGAGGAGTGTGACGGCCAAAACCACCACAGACAGGAGAAGTTGACGGACCAGGGACATATGACGCTTTCATGCTACGCAACCAGAATGCCGCATAACATCACTTAGTACAAACTGCGCCTTGGCGAAGGTCGCGCACATGGCATGTGCCGATTTGTGAAGCTTTGTCAGCACGAGACCGCCCAGGCCGCGACCGGCGCGGCCCAGGGATCAAAGGGAGCCTGCCACGCTCAGTTCGACGCCTCATCCTCCCAAAGCGTGTTGTCCCAGAACGGCATGGGGCGTTCCGCGTGCACCTCGAACAGCATGCGTTCGTGCCATTCGCGGCCATGCCGGTCGATGGTTGTCACCGTGATCACATGCGCGCCCTCGGGCAGGTCACCCGGCATCTCCAGCCGCCAAAGGTGGGGGGAACTGTCCGCCACATGGCTCGCACTCATCCCCTGCGGCGGGACCGGGCCGAACTGGCTGCCCTGCCACAGCTCGAACCCCTGGGCGCGCGGCGCGCCGGATGTCGATTGCCAGGCATAGCGCCCGATCGTCATCTGACGTTGCGCGGCGAAAGGATCGGCCCATTCGGCGCCCGCGCGAATGTCCTCTCCGTTGCCCTCCTGCGTACGTGTCATCTCCAGACGCTCCCCGCCGTTGATCTGCGCGAAGACGGTGCTGTTGCGATCCCCGCCCCAGACATTTGCGGTCAGCCAGACGGTGCCGCCCAGATCCTCGGGCGTGAGCAGTTTGACATCTGCCAGATCGTTCTGCGTGACCGGCGGGAGACCCTCCGCGCCGCGGCCCTGCTCATCCTGCCAGCCTTGCAGCGTGGTGAACCAGTCGCGGAACGCGGGCGTGTTGAACGACAGCGCCATCTGCCGCTCAGGCGGCTGGTTGGCCGCGTGGAACGTAACCTTGAACTCCGCCCCGTCGAAATCGACCATCATGTAGCCCGGAGGAGTGCCGCCCCGCGCAAAGGCCATCGGCGTGCCGTCAAAGCCCAGATCACCCTGGAACCAGTTGCCCGATGGCGCGCCGCCCACAATATGGTCGAACGGCAGGCGGGTGATGCCCACCTGCTCCTCCCAGCCCTGATACCACTCACCAGCGGCCAGATATTCGAACGTATGCGTGTGGCCCGAGAACGACACGGCTTGCCGTCCGGCCAGAAGCGCATGGATCTCCGCCAGGTTGTCGGTCTGGTGCCGCCCGGTATTGCTGTCGATGAAGGACACGAATGGGATGTGGTGCATCATCACGATCAGCTTGTCCTCCGGCACCCGCTCCAGCGTGCCTTCGAGCCAGGCCATCTGATCGTCTGTGACGCGCCCGTTATAGACGACCCGGTCGGGATCAGCGCAGGCCTCCCGGTCTCCGGGCTGCGCGTCCTCGGGTCCGCAGGGATAGACCACGTTGTCGAGCGCGATGAAGACGACATCGCCGATCTCGTAGCTGAAATAGTTCGGCCCGTAGATCCGCCGCCAGCTGTCCGCCGAATGCGCGTCCGAGGTCGCGTCGAAGTCGAAATCGTGATTGCCGTGGATATAGTATTGCGGCAGGCCCAGCACCGAAAAGAGGTTCATGAAGCGCGGCAGCAGGTTCAGGTCGTCCCCCATCACGTCGCCCAGCATCACCATGCAGCGTGCCTCCGACAGGTCACGGTCGATCAGGCTGTCGATCACCCCGTCCCGGACATATCCGATCTCGGTGTTCGAATAGGGCTGGGTGTCGCCCATCATCACGCAGCTGAATCGCTCGGCCCTCTGGGTGCGGATCAGCGGAAAGTGGATGGCCTCCGGCAGCGGCCCTGTCGGCTCCAGCCCACCATAGCGCAGCGGTTCGGGCGTGCCATCGGGTTTGTGGTGGTAGAAGAATTGCGGCACGCCGTCCGCCGTCACCGGCGTGTCCCAGCCTGCCGGTTCGCTGATCATCACCGTCATGTTGTCGAAAACCGGCAGGCTGTAGTTGCCCGCGCGGTCCGTTTCGGTGACATCACGCCCGTTCGAGACGATGACACCGGACACGCCCGGCTCGTCCACCTGACGCACACCATCCCGGCTGAGATCGTGAAAGACGGTGCCCTGCACGGTCTGGGGTGTCTCGACCTCCGTGCCGGGCAGTACGTCGATGCCCGCCACATACTCCATCCGGGCCAACCCCGGCCCAGCGCTGAGGGTTGCGACGGTGGCAAGCATCGCCGTGCGCGTCAAAAGTCGTCGTGGTGTCATGGTTGTCACTCCCGCTGTGATCGAGGCTGTCTCGACAGGCGCTGTGCCCGCTGACTTTAAGGTCAGTCCGCGGGATGACACCGGTGTGTCAGTCCAGTGACGCGCGCGCAACAGCGGGCTTTCGGCAAAAAAGGGTTCGGACAGGGCCTGGTTGCGGATCAACCAGTGCCGCAAATTCAGGCGTTCACCTTGGCCGCAGATCAAAAGCACGAAGGTTTATGTTGACTCTCCAATGAAGCAAACCAATTCTAAATTGGTTCACATGTTCTGGAAAGGATTGCCCTTGTCCGACACCCAGCAAACCGAGGTGCCGCTGCTCACTTTAGACGGGCTGAGCCTTCGGTTTCGCGGACAAGCTGCGGACGTGGTGGACGAGGTCAGCCTTTCAGTCGGGGCGGGTCGGATCCTCTGCGTTGTCGGCGAGTCGGGCTGCGGGAAGAGTGTCACGGCCATGGCGATCATGGGCCTTCTGCCGCCTGACACGGCTCAGATCAGCAAGGGCTCTCTAAAATTATCAAATTATAGCATAGATTTGACGCAAGAAAGCCTGTCGCCCGAAATTCGAGGCGGTCGCGTTGCGATGATCTTTCAAGAGCCGATGACCTCGCTCAATCCCGCCTTCCGGATCGGCGACCAGATCGCTGAGGCGATCCTCTGCCACCAAGGCGGCACCCGCACCGATGCGCTCGCCCATGCGGGCGAGATGCTGGCGCGGGTCGGCATCCCGTCGCCCGCGCAGCGCCTCAGGGAATATCCGCACCAATTGTCCGGTGGTATGCGACAGCGGGTGATGATCGCCATGGCGCTGGCCAACGATCCGATGCTTTTGATCGCGGATGAACCGACAACAGCACTTGATGTCACGATTCAGGCTCAGATCCTCGATCTGATCCGTGACCTGCGGCGCGAGACCGGCATGAGCACCATCATGATCACCCACGATCTGGGTGTTGTGGCCGAAATCGCCGATGACGTGGCGGTCATGTATGGCGGGCAGGTGGTCGAACAGGGGCCGGTCGCCGCCGTGCTCGACGATCCGCAGCATCCCTACACGATCGGACTTTTGGGCGCGATGCCACGTCTCGATCAGCCCGATGAGCGGCTGGCCATCGTGCCCGGTTCGGTCCCGTCCATCGGCGCGATGCCGTCGGGCTGCCGGTTCCGCAGCCGCTGCGCCTTTGCCACGGCAGCCTGCGCCACGCGACCTGCTTTGCGCGATCAGGGCAGCGGCCATGCGGTGGCCTGCCATTTCGCCCCACTCGAAGACCACATAGCGGTGGTGGCATGAGCGCCGCCCTGCTGGAGGCGCGCGACCTCGTCAAGCATTTTGGGTCCGGCGGCGGCCTACTCTCTCAGCCCCGCACGGTGCGGGCGGTCGATGGGGTGTCTTTCCGCATACAAAAGGGCGAGACCTTTGCCATCGTCGGCGAAAGCGGTTGCGGGAAATCGACCCTTGCCCGTCTGCTGATGCGGCTTTTGGCGCCCACCTCCGGCGAAGTCGTGTTTGACCGGCGCGCCGTCGGCTCTGCCAGCGGAACGGCCCTGCGCGATCTGCGGCGCGACATGCAATTCATCTTTCAGGACCCGTTCTCCTCCCTCAACCCCCGTCTGACCGTGGGCGCGCTGGTGGGCGAGCCTTTGGAAGTGCACGCGCCCGACCTGTCGGTGGCCGAGCGGCGGGTCCGGGTGGCGGAGTTGCTGACCAAGGTGGGCCTTCTGCCCGAACATGCGGGGCGCTATCCGCATGAATTCTCCGGCGGGCAGCGCCAGCGGATCGGCATCGCCCGGGCGCTGGCCTCCGACCCGAAACTGATTATCGGGGATGAGCCTGTCTCGGCGCTCGATGTCTCCGTCCAGGCGCAGATCGTCAACCTTCTGTCGGATCTGCGGCGGGATCTGGGGCTGACGCTGGTCATCATCGCCCATGATCTGGCGGTGATCCGGCATATGAGCGACCGCGTCGCGGTGATGTATCTGGGCCGCATCGTCGAGACGGGGCGGGTCGAGGATGTCTTCGCCTCCCCCCGCCACCCCTATACGCAGGCTCTTCTGGCGTCGATCCCGGCGCGGGGCGGGGCGCGGGCCGACAAGCTGGAAGGCGAGATGCCCAGCCCGCTCGCCCCGCCCTCGGGCTGCCGCTTTCACACGCGATGCCCCCATGCGCGTCCTGCCTGCGCCGCCGACGATCCCGCGCTGCAAAGCGTCGGCGCCGAAGGCCACGAGGCCGCCTGCCCCTACTGGGCCGAAATCGCGGCGCCCCCCGCCGCGCCTGCACCCAAAGCGGACAATCCCGCCACCGCTGTGCGGCGCGCGCTTTACCGTGCGGCCCTGGCTGGCGCGCAGCTGACGCACGACAACAACAAGACGACGACAACAGCAGAGGAGTGAACCCATGAAACGCCTGACCCGGACCCTGTCCGCCGCCCTGATGGGGGCGTCCGCCCTCGGCCTTCTGGCCGGGGCCGCCACCGCGCAGGACCTGCGCATCGCGCTGCAATCGGATGCCGACGTGCTCGATCCCGACCAGTCGCGCACCTTTGTCGGGCGGATCGTCTATGCGTCGCTTTGCGACAAGCTGGTGGACATCACGCCCGAGCTTGAGATCATCCCTCAACTGGCCACCGATTGGGAGTATTCTGGCGACGGTCTGGCGCTGACGATGACGCTGCGCGACGGCGTGGTGTTCCATGACGGCACGCCCTTCAACGCCGAGGCGGTCGCAGCCAACATCGAACGCTCCCAGACCCTGCCCGAAAGCCGGCGCAAGTCCGAGCTTGCCTCCGTCACCGGCACCGAGGTGCTGGGCGAGTATGAAATCAGGCTCGACCTTGCCGCCCCCGACGCCACGCTGCTGGCGCAACTCGCCGACCGGTCCGGCATGATGCTCTCGCCCACGGCGACCGCCGAAGCCGGTGCCGATTTCGGGCTGAACCCGGTCTGTTCAGGGCCGTTTTCCTTCTCCGAACGCGTGGCACAGGACCGGATCGTGCTTGAGCGGTTCGCGGAGTACTGGAACGCCGACGCGATCAGCTTTGACAGCGTGACCTTCCTGCCCATCCCCGACACGACCGTGCGGCTGGCCAACCTGCAATCGGGCGACATCCACATGCTCGAACGCCTCGCCGCCACCGACCTCGCCCAGGCCGAAGGGGATGCCGATATCACCGTCGCCAGCGCCGTATCGCTGGGCTATCAGGGTATCACCTTCAACGTGAACAACGGCCCGCGCAGCGACAACCCATGGGGCAATGACAAGCGTCTGCGTCAGGCGCTCAGCTATGCCGTCGACCGTGAGGCGCTCAACCAGGTCGTATTCGAAGGGGCCTTCGCTCCGGGCAACCAGTCTTTCCCGCCGAACTCCCCTTGGTATGACACCGACCACCCGGTACCCGCTCGTGACGTGGACAAGGCCAAGGCACTGCTGGCGGAGGCCGGCTATCCCGACGGCATCGACCTTGAGGTTCAGGTGACCAACACGACCGTGCTGCTGCAATTGATGCAGGTGGTTCAGGCCATGGCGGCCGAGGCGGGCATACGCATCTCGCTCACCTCCAAGGAATTCGCGACCCTCCTCGCCGATCAATCCGCCGGTGAATATCAGGCCAGCCAGATCGGCTGGTCCGGCCGGGTCGATCCCGATGGCAACATCCATCAGTTCGTCACCACCGACGGCGGCATCAACGACAGTGGCTTTTCCGACCCCAAGGTGGATGAGTTGCTGGACGCGGCCCGTATTTCGACCGATGCGACCGAGCGGAAAGAGAGTTACGACGCAGCCCGTGACATCCTGATCGACGAGGCGCCACTCGTCTATCTCTACCACCAGACCTGGATCTGGGCGCATACGGCGGCCTTGCAGGGCTTCACACCCTATCCCGACGGGATGATCCGTCTCGAAGGCGTGACTTTGCAGGAGTAATCGGAGCCCCGCGTCCCGGCACCGGGGCGCGGCCTCTCTCAGGGAGACCCATTGCCGATGCTGGCTTTCTTTCTCAGACGGGTGCTGATCGCGATCCCCACGATCATCCTGATCTCGATCTTCGTCTTCTCGCTGCAAAAGCTGCTGCCGGGCGATCCGGTGCTGGTCATGGCGGGGGAAGAGCGGGACCCGGAGGTGCTGGAATACCTGCGGGAGAAATACCGGCTGAACGACCCGGTCCCGGTGCAATACCTCACCTGGGTCGGCAATGCGCTGCAAGGGGATCTGGGGGTGTCCCTGCGCACCAACCAACCGGTGGCCGAGCTGATCGGGGAAAAGCTGCCCGTCACCATCCAGCTCGCCGTGATGTCGATGATCTTTGCGCTTGTGATCGGCATACCGTCGGGCATCCTGTCTGCCGTCAAGAAAGGCACCGTGACCGATTATGTGGCCAATGTCGTGGCCCTCTCCGGTCTGTCGGTGCCCAACTTCTGGCTGGGGATCATGCTGATCCTTCTGGTCTCGGTGCATTGGCAGCTCCTGCCCGCCTCCGGTTATGTCCCTCTATCCGAGGATTTCTGGCGCTCCATCACCACGATGCTGATGCCCGCCTTCGTTCTGGGCACCGCCCTTGCGGCCACGCTGATGCGGCACACGCGGTCGGCCATGCTGTCGGTGCTCACCGCCGATTACGTACGGACCGCCCGGGCCAAGGGGCTGCGCGAACGGATCGTGATCCTGAAACATGCCTTCCGCAATGCGCTGACGCCCATCGTGACGCTTACCGCGCTGCTCTTCGGTGAACTCGTCGCCGGTGCCGTCCTGACTGAGCAGATCTTTACCATCCCCGGCTTCGGCAAGCTGGTCGTCGATGCCGTCTTCAACCGTGACTACGCCGTTGTGCAGGGGATCGTTCTGGTCACCGCCGTGGGCTTCATCCTGATGAACCTTCTGGCCGACATGCTCTATATGCTGCTGAACCCGCGGCTGAGGACGGGCTGAGATGGTCACAGCCCCCGATCCCGTCCTCGCCAAGGCCCCCGAAAACCGCGTGTGGAAGAAGTTCCGCAGCCATCGCAGCGCGATGCTGGGCGGGATCCTCGTGACCTTCTTCATCCTAATCGCCCTTCTGGCGCCGATCCTGCCGATCCCCGACCCGGCGGCCACCGATTGGGGGGCCGTGCGCAAACCGCCCTCTCCCGCCCATCCGATGGGCACTGACGAGATCGGGCGCGACGTGCTCTCCCGGATGATCTGGGGCGCGCAGGCCTCGCTTCTGGCCGGCGTCGTGTCGGTTGGCATCGCGCTTTGCCTGGGCGTGCCTCTGGGCATTCTGGCAGGCTATTTCGGCGGCTGGATCGACGCCATCATCTCCCGCTGTACCGAGGCGCTGCTGGCCGCACCCTTCCTGATCCTCGCCATCGCCCTGGCTGCGTTTCTCGGCCCGTCGCTCACCAATGCGATGATCGCCATCGGCATCTCGGCCACGCCGATCTTCATCCGCCTCACGCGCGGGCAGGTCCTGAACGTCAAGGCCGAGGATTACGTGGACAGCGCCCGGGCGATCGGCCTGCCGACCCACCGTATCCTGACGCGGTATATCTTTCCCAACGTGCTGCCACCGATCCTTGTTCAGGCCACGCTGACCATCGCCACCGCCATCATTGCCGAGGCGTCGCTGTCCTTTCTGGGCCTCGGCCAGCAGCCGCCCGCGCCAAGCTGGGGGTCAATGCTGAACACCGCCAAGAACTTCCTCAACCAGGCGCCCTGGATGGCGCTTTGGCCGGGGATTTCGATCTTCCTTGTCGTGCTGGGCTTCAACCTTCTGGGCGACGGCCTGCGCGACGCGCTGGATCCAAGAGAACAATAAGAGAAACGGGAGACATCCATGTCAGATTTCACCACACGCCCCGAGATCCGCGGCACGTTCGGCGTCGCAACCTCGACGCACTGGATCGCATCCGGCGTGGGGTTCGGGATCCTGGAAAAGGGCGGCAATGCCTTCGACGCCGCCGTCGCCTGCGCGCTGACCCTGCAGGTGGTCGAACCGCATCTGAACGGCCCCGCTGGCGACCTGCCCGCGATCTTCCATTCGGTGACAACCGGCAAGACCGAGGTGCTGTGCGCGCAGGGCGTGGCCCCCGCGGCGGCGACCATCGCGCGGTACAAGGCCCAAGGTTTGCCACTGGTGCCCGGCTCGGGCCTGCTCGCCACAGTGGTGCCCGGCGCCTTCGACGGCTGGATGCTGATGCTGCGCGATCACGGTAGCATGGACCTGCACACCGTGCTGGAACCCGCGATCTTCTATGCCCGTGAAGGCCATCCCGTTCTCCCGCGTGTGGCCCATACCATTGCGGGGCTGGCGGAGTATTTCGCGCAGGAATGGCCCAGCTCGGCAGAGGTCTGGACGCCGGGCGGCCAGGCGCCCGAACCGCACGGGATCTTCCGCAACCCCGATCTCGCGCGCACCTACGAAAGACTTGTCGAGGCGGGCGAGGCTGCGGGCGGCCCCCGCGAACATCAGATCGACGCCGCGCGGGAGGCGTGGCGCAGCGGTTTCGTGGCCGATGCCATCTTCGACTACCTCAAGGACGCCGAGGTCATCGACGTCTCCGGCGACAAGCACGGCGCCGTTCTGGCGCCCTCCGACATGGCGAACTGGCGCGCGACTTACGAGCCTACGCTGAGCTACGATTATCACGGCTGGACCGTGCACAAGACCCAGGCCTGGAGCCAGGGGCCGGTGATGCTGCAGGCCCTGTCGCTGCTCAAGGGTTTCGATCTTGGCGCGATGGACCCGATGGGCGCCGATTTCGTACATACCGTGATCGAGGCGATGAAACTCGCCTATGCCGACCGGGAAGCCTATTACGGCGATCCAGCCCACAGCGACATCCCGATGGATCACCTGCTGAGCGATGCCTATGCCGATATTCGCCGCGCGCTGATCACCGACACCGCGTCGGACTTGCAGCGCCCGGGCCGGGTACCCGGCTTCGAACACCTGGCCGAAGCCTATGTGGAGCGTGCCGCGCGGGATTTCGGCGTGGCCGAGGCCGTGGCCCAGGAACCGACGATGGCGCATCTGACCGAACGGCGCGGCGATACCGTGCATCTCGACATCATCGACCGCTGGGGCAACATGGTCGCGGCCACGCCGTCCGGCGGATGGCTGCAAAGCTCTCCGGTCATTCCAGGGCTGGGCTTTGCGCTCAATTCCCGGGCCCAGATGTTCTGGCTGGAAGAGGGTCTGCCCACCTCCCTCGCGCCCGGGCGTAGGCCGCGCACCACCCTCACGCCCAGCTATGCCGAAAAGGATGGTGTGCAACTGGTCTTCGGCACGCCGGGCGGCGATCAGCAGGATCAGTGGAACCTGATCTGGTTCCTCCGCTTCGTGCATTTCGGCATGGGCCTGCAGGAGTGCATGGATGCGCCCCTGTTTCACTCCATGCATTTTCAGGGCTCGTTCTATCCGCGCGAGGCGAAACCGGGCGAGATGATGATGGAGCCTGCCTTTGGCGAGGACGTCATCGCCGACCTGCGGTCCCGCGGCCACAAGATCACCGTGTCGGAGCCCTGGGCCATCGGTCGTTTGACCGCAGCCCTGCGCGAGCCCGACGGCACCCTGCGCGCCGCCGCGACGCCCCGGCTGATGCAAGCCTACGCGGTGGGCCGATGACCTGGTCCCTGATCGCACACGAACCCGCGACCGGCGCCGTCGGTCTGATTGTGTCGAGCAGGTTCTTCGCCTGCGGTGCCGTCGTGCCCTTCGTCGGCCCAGAGGTCGCCGTGGCCAGCCAGGCCTTCTGCAATCCTGTCTGGGGCACCGAAGGCCGCGCGCGACTGGCCCAGGATGAGGCGGCGCAGGACGTGCTCGACGACCTCGTGCGCCGCGATGACGGTCAGGCCATCCGCCAGGCGCATCTTATGGACCGTGAGGGCCGGTTTGCCGCCCATACCGGCGCCGATTGCACCGATTGGGCCGGACACCTGATCGCAGACGACCATTCGGTGGCCGGCAACATGCTCAGCGGTCCGGAGGTGATCCAGGTCACCTCCGACACCTACCGCTCTGGCCATGCCCTGCCCTTCGCCGAGCGTCTGATCACGGCGATGCAGGCCGGCGAGGCGGCCGGCGGCGACCAGCGCGGGCGTCAGGCCGCAGGCCTGGTCATCCACCAGGGCGAGGATCACGCCTGGCTCGACCTGCGGGCCGACGACCATGCCGCGCCGCTCGACGAACTCGCCCGCCTCTGGGCGGTCGCACAGGAACGCTATGTCCATTTCGCCAAAGGCATGCCAACGCGCGCGCGCTTCTCCGGCCTGCCCACCCGCGAAGGGATCGATGCCGATATCGCCGCGGCGGAAAAGGAGCGCATCGCCAGCGGCCTGCCCAGCCAATCGCAGGCCGTGGACCGGGAGGACCCATGACCCTCTCGCGTAACGCCTGTGGAATTCTGCCGCGAGATATGGTGAAGCTGCACCGACCTGACACCTGATGGAGCGCGCATGACGGTCATAGCCCGGCAAATCTCCGCCGCGCAGCTTCGCCACAAGATGCTGGCGATGATCACCGAAGGCCACCTGCCACCCGACGGACGGCTCCCGACCGAGCGTGAGCTGGCCGAGCGCTTCGCCGTGGGCCGCCGCTCCGTTCGCGTCGCGCTTGATCAGCTCGAAGCCGAAGGGCTGGTCTGGCGCCGCCAGGGCAAGGGGACCTTTGCCGGCCAGCCGACCGACCCCACAGGCGACCTGGCTGCGCAGATCACCGGGGAGACCAACGCCCTGCAGGTTATGGAGGCGCGGCTTTGCATCGAGCCCGAGTTGGCCGGGCTCTGCGCGCTGCGCATGCAGGATGAGGAAATCGCGCGGCTGCGCGCCCTCGCACGGCGCCAGTTCGAAGCCTCCGATCCGCAGGCGATCGAGCTTTGGGACGGCGCCCTGCACCGTCTCATCGCGCAATGTGCGCGCAACCGGCCGTTACTCACGGCCTTCGCCCTTCTCGACAAGATCCGGTCGAACCCCGACTGGGTCGCATTGCGGGCGCGGGCGCGGTCCGACGCCTCGATGGAAGTGTCCAACAACGAACATCAGGCCATCGTCGATGCCATCGTATCCCGTCACGCCGATCTGGCCCGGACCGCGATGCGTGACCACCTCACGACCAGGTTCACCGCTCTGCGCGCCCTGCCCGGCATGGCCCCCGACCCCGGCGCCCCGGGCTGATGCGTTTTCAGTAAAGGCTGATCCCCCTTGCGGCCTCCAGCCCCAGCGGGACGAAGCGGTGCACGAAATCCTCCGGCGACCATTCGGCAAGTGATCCAGCCACGTGGATCGCGCCCACCGGGCGCCCATCGGGATCCAGAACCGGGAAGCCCGCTGCGATCTCTCCGTTCAGGATCTGGTTGAGGCTGACCGCGTAGCCATTGCGCCGCGTCTCCGCCACCTTGTCGAGCACCGCGTCAATCTCCGTCAGCGTGTGCGGGGTAAAGGGGCGTCGGTCCGACCGTTCGACGATGTCACGCACTCTTTCGTCAGGCAGCTTCGACAGGATCGCCCAGCCCCCGGAACTGCAAAACGTCGGCACCGAGTGACCCACAAGCGTGGTGTTGAATGTCTCTCGCTTGCTTTGCAGGCGCACCGCGTAAAGCACCCTGAGATCGTCGAAGAGCGACAGGTCCACCCTCTCTCTCACGGTCTTTCGCAACTCCTGGAGGATCGGCGTGGCGCGGCGGACCAGCGGATCAAGCCTGAGGTAATCCAGCGTGTGGTCCAGGATCCTGAGGTCCGGGACAAAGCCATGCCCCGACGCGTCCCTGCGAACATAGCCCAGATTGCGCAATGTATGAACCATACGCTGCGCCCCGCTTCGGTCCATCTTGGCCATTTCCGCGATATCCGACAGCGACAGCGGCCCGTCGGCGTGGTGAAAAGCCGACAGAACCTGCATCGCCCTTTCGATCGAACGGACAAAAAGTGGATCGGCGCGTTGCGCGTCCGTTGGGGCGCGCAGGCCGGATTCGGCACGTGTGGTGTTTCTCGGCATCGGTGGCACATCCCGGGCAAGTCTGTTGACAGGGCTTTCCACCCCTCGGTACGATTGTATTACGATGCACTTATATCGCTTTGCAATACACTGTATGCGCATCGTGTAGGCGGCCCGTATCTATGGGATGCGGGCTTGACGGGGAAAAGGACGGGACACCGCAATGGCATTCCGGGTCGCGCTGGCAGGATTTCTGCACGAAACCAATACATTTGCGCCCAGCAAGGCACAGATGTCCGACTTCGTTCATGGCGGGGGCTATATGCCGATGGCCCGTGGTGCCGAGATCATCGCGGGCGGGCGGGACATCAATCTGGGCATCGGCGGTGCGATCCGGTTTGCAGAATCAGCAGGCTGGGACACCGTTCCCGTGCTCTGGGCCGGGGCCACACCGTCGGCTCATGTTGCACAGGATGCCTATGAAAGCATCACAAGCGAAATAATTTCGGGCATCTGGGACGCAGGCCCTCTGGACGGCGTCTTTCTCGATCTGCATGGCGCCATGGTCGCCGAAGAGGCGGAGGATGGAGAAGGCACGCTTTTGACCCGCCTGCGGGACGCCATCGGTCCGGACGTGCCCATTGCCGCCGCGCTCGACCTGCACGGCAATATCACCGATGACATGGTCAGGGCCGCCGATATGCTCGTCGGCTTTCGCACCTATCCGCATGTCGATATGGCCGAAACCGGGCGGCGGGCTGCCGAACAGCTCGACCGGCTGATGCGGCAGGGCAGACCGGATGCAGCGTCCTGTCGCCGCCTGCCCTTCCTGGTGCCCATTGCCTGGCAAAGCACGCTGGCCGAACCGGGTCGTACCCTCTACGAGCTTGTCGCGGAAAGCGAGGGGCGCGCGGTACAATCGACGTCGTTCTTCTTCGGCTTCCCCGCCGCCGATTTCCCAGGCTGTGGACCGACGGTCGTCTGCTATGCCGACACGCAGGATGCCGCGGACGCCGCGGCCAACCGGATTGAAGAGGCGGTGCTGGCGGCAGAGGCCGCTCTTGCCGGCACCTCCTATGACCCTGATGCCGGGGTGATCGAAGCGATGCGCCTGGCAAGGACGGCGGATCGTCCCATCGTCATCGCCGACACGCAGGACAATCCCGGTGCAGGCGCGGATTCCAACACCACAGGCATGTTGCGGGCGCTGGTGCGCAACGGTGCGCGCAAGGCCGCACTTGGCAACATGTTTGATCCCGACGCCGCCCGCGCCGCTCATCAGGCCGGTGTGGGGTCGACGATCAGTATCGCACTCGGCGGCACCTCCGGCATCGACGGCGACAGTCCGTTCGAGGGCCGCTTTACAGTGGAAACCCTCTCGCAAGGAGATCTTGTGGCCAAGGGGCCATTTTATGGCGGCGCACCCCTGAACCTCGGGCCTTCGGCGTGCCTGCGCATCGACGACGTGCGCGTCGTCGTGGTCAGCCGCAAGGCTCAGATGGCCGATCAGGAGATGTACCGCTTCGTGGGCATCGAACCGACCGAACAGGCGATCCTTGTCAACAAAAGCTCGGTCCATTTCCGGGCCGATTTCGACCCCATCGCCGAAACCATCCTGACCTGCACGGCCCCAGGGCCGATGCCCATCAGCCCGGCCAGCCTGCCCTTTCGGCATCTGGCCCCCGGCATGCGGCTGGAACCGATGGGTCAGCCCTTTGCCCCACCAGTGGAGGCCGCACAATAGCACCATCAAAGAGACGAGTGACCAGTTCATAAGCCGCGTCGCAACAAGGGCCACCAAACCCGGACGCACATGTTCAACCAACGGGAGTTAAAGATGAAGTTACCATTCACCCTGAAACAGACGCCGATTGCCCTTGGACGTTTGATGCGAAGTTCGGTGTTCAGCGCCACGATGCTGGGGCTCGCAGCCCTTGCAGGCCCGGTCAGCGCCGAAACGCTGGTGGCCGTGAAGCACTCCGCTTTGCGCGTGCTCGACCCGATCATGACCACGGCTTACATGAGCCGCAATCACGGCTACATGATCTATGACACGCTCTTTGCGCTGAACGCAGAGATGGTGCCCCAGCCCCAGATGGTCGACAGCTGGGAGGTGTCCGAAGACGGGCTGACCTACCGCTTCACCCTGCGCGACGGGCTGATGTTCCATGACGGCGCGCCGGTTACCGGCGACGACGTGGCCGCCTCCATCGCCCGCTGGGGCGAACGTGACGGGATGGGCCAGGTCCTGATGGATTTTGTCGAAAGCATGGGATCGGACGGCGACAACGTCTTCGTGATGAACCTCAAGGAGCCCTATGGCCTGGTGATCGACAGCCTCGCCAAACCATCCTCGAACGTGCCCTTCATCATGCCGGCGCGGCTGGCGGCCACACCTTCGACCGAACAGGTGCCCGAGCAGATCGGCTCAGGCCCGTTCAAATGGGCTGCGGATGAGTTTCAGCCCGGCGTGCGCGCCGTCTATCTCAAGAACGAGGATTACGTGCCCCGGGATGAGCCGTCTAGCTGGTCCGCAGGCGCAAAGGAAGCCAAGGTCGACCGCGTCGAATGGGTGGTGATGCCCGACGACCAGACCGCACTGAACGCGCTGATGGCCGGAGAGATCGACTATTGGGAAAGCCCGCCGTCGGATCTGTTGCCAATCCTCGATGCCAACGAAGAGATCACGGTGCGCAACCTCAACGTGCTGGGTATGCAGACGATCATGCGGCCCAATGCGCTGCATCCGCCGATGGACAATCCGCTGGTGCGCAAGGCCGCCATCGCCTCTGTCTCGCAACAGGATGTTCTCGACGCTCTGGTCGGCAATCCCGAACTCTACAACCTCTGCGGCGCGATGTTTGTCTGCGGCACACCTCTGGCCACCGATATCGGCTCGGAAACGCTGGTGCAGGGCAACGGCATGGACATGGCCAAAGAGATGCTGGCAGAGGCCGGCTATGACGGCACGCCCATCGTGATCATGCATCCCACCGACGTGGGCACCTTACGCACCCAGCCGGTTGTCGTGGCGCAGGCGATGCGCGATGCGGGCTTCACCGTCGATCTGCAGGCAATGGACTGGCAGACGCTGGTCGGACGGCGCGCGTCTCAGGCCGCACCCGAAGATGGCGGCTGGCACATGTTCATGACCAACTGGGTGGGTGCGGATGTCTTCAACCCGCTGGTCAACAACATGGTGAACGGCAAGGGCCCGGAGGGCGGCTGGTTCGGCTGGCCCGACGTCCCCAAGCTGGAAGAGCTGCGCATGGCCTATGCGACCGAAACCGATCTCGACACGCAGGTGGAACTGGCTGCCGAGATCCAGAAGGTTGCGTTCGAGGAAGGCGTCTATGCCCCCATCGGTCAGTACTTCGTGCCGACCGCATGGAATGCCAACCTCGACGGCGTTCTGGACGGCCCCGCGCCGTTCTTCTGGAACATCTCCAAGAACTGACCTCTGCCCGCCCCCGCGTGGGGCGGGTTTGCAGGCCCGGCACCGGGCCTGCGGTCCGATCCTGAAACGGGAGAGAGACGCATAATGTTTGGCTATATCCTGCAACGCATCCTGGCCTCGATCCCGGTCATGCTGTTCGTGGCCCTGTTCGTGTTCCTGCTTTTGAGGCTGACGCCCGGCGATCCGGCGGCGATCATCGCGGGCGACACGGCGACACCGGAGCAATTGGAGCAGATCCGCACGGCCCTTGGGCTGAATGACCCGCTGCACATCCAGTTTCTCAGCTGGATCGGCAACTTGCTGCAAGGCGATTTCGGCACCTCCGTCCTATCCGGCAAGCCGGTCATCGAACTGATCGAGGCGCGGATGGAGCCGACGATCAGCCTCGCGCTGACCACCATTTTTCTCTCGGTCATCATCGCCGTCCCTCTGGGTGTCATTGCTGCCTGGAAGCACGGCACGCTGATCGACCGCTTCGTGATGCTGCTGTCGGTTCTGGGCTTCTCCGTCCCAGTCTTCGTCATCGGCTACCTGATGATTTCCCTTTTCGCGATGGAGCTAAAATGGTTCCCCGTGCAGGGCTTCCGCCCCATCGGGGAAGGCCTCGGCCCATTTCTCCAGCGTATCGCGCTGCCCACCTTTACCCTCACGCTCCTCTACATCGCGCTGATCGCGCGGATCACCCGCACCTCCATGCTTGAGATCCTGGGCGACGACTACATCCGCACGGCCCGCGCCAAGGGCCTGCCCGAGATGCGCGTGCTGATGCGGCACGCGCTGCGCAATTGTTCCGTCCCGATCATCACGGTGATCGGCATCGGTTTTGCGCTGATCATCTCCGGCGTGGTGGTGACCGAAAGCGTCTTCAACCTGCCGGGCCTGGGGCGGCTCACTGTCGATGCGGTACTGGCGCGGGACTACCCGGTCATTCAAGCCGTGATCCTGCTCGCCTCTCTCATCTACGTTGTCATCAACCTGCTGATCGACATCGCCTATGTCCTGCTGGATCCGAGGATCAGATACACATGACCGATCAGACCTCCACAGCTTTTATCGCAGCCGAAAAGCCGTCCGGCCTCTCCCGGGTCCGCGCCGTCGTCATCTCCAGCCCGCTGGTGCTGATCGCAACTCTTGTACTGGCCGTCATCGTCCTCGCCGCCCTCTTTGCGCCCTGGATCGTGCCACATGATCCTGTGCGTTTGTCTCCAGGCGTTCGGCTGAGGCCCCCCGATGACACCTATTGGCTGGGCACCGACCAGTTCGGTCGCGACCTCTTTTCCCGGATCATCACCGGCGGACGCATCTCGCTTGTGGTGGGCCTGGGCGCGGCCATTGCCGCCGTGTTCGCCGGACTGCTGCTGGGGCTTGCAGCGGGATATATCCGCTGGCTCGACGCGGTGCTGATGCGGATGGTGGACGGGCTGATGGCGATCCCGAACATCCTGCTGGCCATTGCCATCGTGTCGCTTTGGGGCGCAAGCCTCTGGACCGTTCTCGTCGCCATCACCATCCCCGAGGTGCCGCGTGTCGTGCGGCTTGTCCGCTCCGTCGTGCTGTCGGCGCGGGAGGAGCCTTATGTGGAGGCCGCCATCGCCGCAGGCTCCTCGACCCTGCTGATCATGCGCCGACATCTTCTGCCCAATACGGTCGCCCCCCTGATCATCCAGGGCACCTATATCTGCGCTTCGGCCATCCTGACCGAGGCGATCCTGTCCTTCCTCGGCGCCGGGATAAACCCCGAGACACCATCCTGGGGCAATATCATGGCCGAGGGGCGGATCTTCTTCCAGATCAATCCCGGCATCGTGCTCTGGCCCGGCCTCGTCGTGTCCGTGGCCATCCTGTCGATCAACCTTCTGGGCGATGCCGTCCGCGACGCGCTTGACCCGCGCATGGCCAAACGGGGGATCGAGAGATGAGCCGCCTTCTGGAGATTGAAAACCTGCAGATCGCGCTGAACGGCGATCCGGACGGCGCGGTGGTCAAAGGGCTCAACATGGCCATCGAACCTGGCCAGACCATGTGTCTGGTGGGCGAAAGCGGATCGGGCAAGTCGCTGACGGCACTGGCCACGATGGGCCTGCTGCCCAAGGCGCTTGAGCCTATCGCAGGGGCCATTCGTCTTAAAGGAGAGGACCTGCTGACCGCCTCCCCTGCCCGGATGCGCGACCTGCGCGCCACGTCGATGTCGATGATCTTTCAGGAGCCGATGACGGCCCTGAACCCTGTGGCCCGCGTCGGCCAGCAGATCGAGGAGGTGCTGGAGTTCCACAGCGATCTCTCGCAATCCGACCGACGCAAGCGCGTGCTCGACATGATGGATGCGGTGCATCTGCCGGATATCGAAAAGCTCTACCGCTCTTACCCGCATCAATTGTCCGGCGGGCAACGCCAGCGCATCATGATCGCCATGGCCCTGATCCTGCGCCCGCAACTTCTGATCGCGGATGAGCCGACAACCGCACTGGACGTGACGACACAGGCACAGATCCTGTCGCTGATCCGCGAATTGCGTGAGGAGCAGGGATCGGCCGTTCTCTTCATCACCCACGACATGGGCGTGGTGGCCGAGATCGCCGACGATGTCACCGTGCTCAAGCTGGGCGACGTGATGGAGACGCAACCCATCGACCAGCTTTTGCGCCATCCGCAGACGGAATATACTCGCGACCTTCTTCGCGCTGTGCCCAGCCAGGTGCCCCGGCCAGAACGAGAGGGCGGGAGCGGAGAGAAAGTGCTGAGCACCGTCAACCTCAGCAAGACCTATGGCGGCGGCGGGCTCTTCAACCGCACGCGCGAGGTGAAGGCCGCGCAAGACGTGACGCTGACGCTGAAACAGGGCCGCACGCTGGGCATCGTCGGCGAAAGCGGGTCGGGCAAATCGACCGTGGCACGCTGCATCATGCGGCTGATCGACCCGACATCGGGCAGCATCCTTGTGGGCGGGCAGGACATCGCGCAGATGTCGCAGCGCGACCTGAAACCCCGGCGCAAGAACATCCAGATCGTGTTTCAGGACCCGATGCGCTCTCTGAACCCCAGGATCGAGGTAGGTCAGTCGATCATCGAAGGCCCCCTGAATTTCGGCGTGTCGAAGGACGACGCCCTGGCCCGCGCGCGGGAGCTTCTCGAACTGGTTGGCCTACCCGCCAGCGCCGTCGACCGCTTCCCCCACCAGTTTTCCGGCGGGCAGCGGCAGCGCATCGCCATTGCCCGCGCCCTAGCCATGGACCCGGATGTGCTGGTGGCGGACGAGGCCGTCTCGGCCCTCGACGTGTCGGTACAAGCCCAGGTGCTGGACCTGCTGGCGGAACTGCAGGAACGGCTGGGGCTGGGCATTCTCTTCATCACCCACGATCTGGGCGTGGCCGCACAGATCTGCGACGAGGTGATCGTGATGCAGCATGGCCGGATCGTCGAATACGGACCTGCCGGCCAGGTTCTGGGCGCGCCGCAGCAGGACTATACCAAGGCCCTGATCGCCGCAGCCCCTGGCCGTCACTGGGATTTCGCCAATTTCCGCCCCTTTTCGGAGGCGGACCAAGCACGTGCGTGACCACACAGACAAAGGATTGTCTCACATGGGTATTCTTCCCGTTATCGCCGACAGCCAAGATGAGCTGACGGACATCTTCAAGGACCTGCACGCCTACCCCGAACTGGGGTTCGAGGAGACCCGCACCGCCGGGATCGTGGCCGACAAGCTGCGCAGCTACGGCGTGGACGAGGTGCATACCGGCATCGCCAAGACCGGGGTCGTGGGCCTGATCCACGGCAAGAAAGCAAGCGACCGGCGTATCGGTCTGCGCGCGGATATGGACGCCCTGCCGATCGATGAGGAAAGCAACCTTCCCTATTCGTCGAAAACCGCCGGCGTGATGCATGCCTGCGGGCACGACAGTCACACCACGATGCTGTTGGGCGCGGCCAAGCACCTTGCCGCGACACGGGATTTCGATGGCACCGCCGTGCTGATCTTTCAACCGGCCGAAGAGGGGCTGGGCGGCGCGCGGGGCATGCTGGCCGAAGGACTGTTCGACAAGTTTCCCTGTGATGAGATCTACGGGATGCACAATATGCCCAACGGGCAGCCGGGCAAGGTGGGCATCTGCAAAGGCGCGGCGATGGCGGGCGCGTCGTTCTTTGACATCGTGGTGCAAGGCAAGGGCAGTCATGCCGCGATGCCCCAGCAATCGCGCGACCCGCTGGTTATAGCCTCGGCGCTGGTGGGCCAGTTGCAGACCATCGTGGCGCGCAATGTGGGGCCGTTGGATACCTGCGTTCTGTCGGTCACCAAGCTGCATGCCGGATCGGCCTACAACGTCGTGCCGGACAGTGCCACGCTTGCTGGCACCATCCGCTACTTCAAAGACGAGGTGCGCGATCTGGCCGAGCAGCGCATGAATGAGCTTTGCGACGGGCTCGCCAAAGCCTACGGGGTCGAGATCAACCTGGACCTGCGCAACATCTTCGACGTGCTGATGAACGACGCGGACCTGTCGGATGCCTACATGGATGCCGCCAGCGATATCGTCGGACCCGAGAATATCTCGCGCACGGAAGAGCCAGCCACCGGTTCGGAGGATTTCGCCGACATGCTGCAGGTCGTACCGGGCGCTTATTGCCGAGTGGGCCATACGGGCACGATGGGGCTGCACAATCCGGGCTTCTTTCTCGACCCCGAGATCCTGCCCATCGGCGCGTCGATCATGGCGCGCATCGTAGAGCGGCGGTTGCCGCTATGAAGGATCAGATCATCAACCCGCTCGACCTGCCCTTCGATGCCGAGGAGATGCTGGCCGGGCTGCAACCCTGGATCGAATGCGAAAGCCCCACTTGGGATGCAGGCGCAGTCAATCGGATGATGGACCTCGCTGCCTACGATCTTGCGGCATTGGCCACGGTCGAACGGATCCCCGGGCGCATTGGCTTTGGCGGCTGCCTGCGGGCGCGCCTGCCGCATCCAGATGCCGGGCAGCCGGGCATCCTGATCGCGGGCCATATGGACACTGTACATCCCGTCGGCACGCTGGATGTGCTGCCCTTCCGCCGCGACGGCGACCGCTGTTACGGCCCGGGCATCATGGACATGAAGGGCGGCAATTATCTGAGTGTCGAAGCGGTGCGCAAGCTGATCCATGCGGGCCTGCAGACGCCCCTGCCCGTCACGATCCTCTTTACCCCGGACGAAGAGGTAGGCACCCCCTCCACCCGCGAGTTGATCGAAGCGGAAGCCGCGCGCAACAAATACGTGCTGGTCCCGGAGCCCGCGCGCGGCGACGGCGGGGTATCGACCGGGCGCTACGCCATTGCGCGGTTCAACCTCAAAACCGTGGGTAAGCCCAGCCATGCCGGCGCGCGTCTGTCAGATGGACGCTCCGCCATCGCCGCGATGGCCCGCAAGATCCTGGAGATCGAAGCCATGACCAGCGACGACTGCACCTTCAGCGTGGGTGTCGTGCATGCCGGTCAGTGGGTGAATTGCGTCTCATCCGTGTGCGAGGCCGAGGCGCTGACCATGGCCAAGACCGACGAAGATCTTGAAGAGGGCATCGCGCGCATGATGTCCCTTGCAGGCGACGATGACGAGGTTGTCTTTGAGGTGACCCGGGGTGTCACCCGCCCCGTTTGGCGCCCCGATCAGCCCGGCACGCTTGAGATGTACGATCTGGCGCGCGAGATCGCGCAGGAGATCGGGTTCGACATCACCGCGGACAGCGCCGCCGGCGGGTCCGATGGCAATTTCACCGGCGCGCTGGGGATCCCCACGCTCGACTCCCTTGGTGTGAGGGGCAGCGGCTTGCACACGCTGAACGAATATATCGAGGTCCCAAGCCTGCCCGAACGGGCGCGCCTGATGGCCGGGTTGCTGATGCGGCTCACCTAGGTCAGCCGCCTTCAGCGGAGCAATGGCCAAGTGATCATCGCGCGCCTTGTAGTCGAGTCGCGTGGCACAGTTTTCCGGTTCATCTCCTGTGAATGGCCCGGCAATCTTTGGACCCATCGCGGTTCCGCCATTCGGCGGTATGGCGGCGCGATGTCGTCTCTGTCCCTTTCTACGCTGATCAGCAGGCGGGCGGACGCCTTCGCCTGCGATCTTCCGATGTCCGATCTCGGGCCGTACGGGGTGCAGAAACGCCAAACCTGATGAGCTTGTGTCGGCCCAGCTTGCCGCCGCACTTGCGGCACCCTACAGCACGATATCTTGCTCAGGCAGCTATGCCTTCGTCGACCGTTTCTGCAAACGACTTGAAGAATTTGGCCGCAAGTTTCTTTGCCGTGCTCTGGATCAAACGGCTGCCAAGCTGAGCAAGCTTGCCGCCAATCTCCGCCCTTGCCTCGTAGCGCAGGATCGTTGTGTCGCCATCAGCCGTCAACGTCACATCAGCCGCGCCTTTCGCATGGCCCGCTGCCCCGCCATTGCCTTGGCCTGACAGGGAAAACGCATCCGGTGCTCCGGATTGATCCAAAACGACATCTCCTCCGAACCGAGCTTTCACGGGCCCCACTTTCAGAACCACTTTGGCCTCAAGCTCGGTATCGGAATGCTTGGTCAGGTCCTCACATCCCGGAATGCACCGTTTCAGCACCTCCGGATCGTTCAGGGCTGCATAAACCCGATCCTTGGGGGCATTGATGATGATTTCGTCCTTCAGTTCCATGAGTGGTATCCTTTTCAGCAACAGGGAAATCTTATGTTTTCGGCTTGTTCCGGTGTCATCGCGAGCTTTTTCAAGAGGCATCGGATCCGGTTGAAACATTGCATCATGGGATGGGCTCCCCCAGTGTTTGGACATGTGCCGCGTAGTCGTCCGGCGTGTCGATATCGGCGTAGAACCCGGGCGCCGGGAGGAAGGCGATCTGTACCTGTTCGGGCTGTTGCCGGGTGAAGTGCATACATCCCGGACGATCCGGATGGTCCAGCAGACGGGGCCGTAACATGCGGGGTACGACAATGGGGTTGCCGCGTGCGCCGTCATGTATCGGGATCGTGATCTTGGCAGCGTCCCCTTGTCGGTGCGCCGCGATCAGGGCGGTGAGATCATGTGGGGTCAGCTTTGGTTGATCCGCAAGACCGATGAGAAGCAGATCGGCGTTGGGCGCCTCTCGCACACCCGCCGCGACAGAAGTTGGCTGACCGCTGGCGAAGTCAGGGTTATGGGTAAAGGATGTTGCAAGACCGGAAAGCGCGGCCCTTACCTTTTCCGCGTCATGTCCGGTCACGACGGTCAGGGGTGTATCGATTGCAGCCAGGTACGTCCTGGCCACCCGACGCACCATGGGTTCGCCATCTACTGGCAGCAGAAGTTTGTTCCAAGCGCCCATGCGGCGGGACAGGCCCGCGGCCAAAAGGATCGCGGTCACGCTACGCATAGGCGCGACCCAGGTCCTGCCGCCGGACGCGGACCAATTGCGCAAGGATGGACAGTGCGATTTCCTCGGGCGTGACGGCCCCAAGATCCAGCCCGGCAGGCGCATAGACGGCGCTGATTGCCGCCGTCGGAATTCCAGCAGCCTCAAGTTTCCCGGCAAGGGTCGAAAATTTCCGCGCGCTGCCTACGAAGGCAACATAATCGGGCGCTTCGACCAGAACGGATTTCAGCGCATCAAGATCCCCCTGCCCTTGCGTCGCGATCACAACGCATCTGCGGCAATGCGGGGCCGTCCCGGGCGTGAGCGAGGCGGAGACCGACCAGTGAAATTGCGGCGCCATCGCGCTTAAGGCCTGCGCCACCGGAGATGCGCCCAACACGACGAGTTCGGGCATTGGCAGGCAAGGCTCGATAAAGATATCGACCGTTCCCTTGGACGGGCATCCGTTGCGGGCAAACCGCGTTCCGTCGATTTCCTCGCCCGCGGCCACGCCCCTTTTTTCCAGAAACTCCTCGGGAGCCACGGAAATCAATTGTGGCTGGCCCACTTGCAGGGCCTCAAGCACTGCGCGTTTGACCGCGCCGCGCGTACATCCGCCTCCAAGCCAGCCGTGCAGGATCGATCCATCGGCACTCAAAAGTGCCTTGGCGCCCGGCTTTGCGGCGGTCGCTCCGGCTGTGCGGACAATCGTGGCAAATGCGAACGGCTCATGGCGGTCGCGCAGATGCTGCGCCGCATCAGCCAGTTTGGTGTCGAGGATTTCCGCCGGGCTCATAACGCCACCAATTCGGGCTCTAGGGCGGCAAGATCCGCAAGCGTGTTTGCCGGTCGGAACAGATCGAGATACGGCAGCGCCGCCGCCATGCCGCCCGCCACCGGCGCATAATCCGCCCAGCCTTTCAGCGGATTGAGCCAGATGATTTTGCAGCCCCGCTTGCGGAGTTTTGCGAGCGCCGCCGACAGGGCGGCGGGCGGTTCGGTGTCGTAGCCATCCGACAGGATGATCACGACCGACCGGCCATCCACAAAGCGCCGCGCATAGGTATCGGCAAAGCGCTGCAGCGACAGCCCGATCTTCGATCCGCCGCCAAAGCCATCCGCCATCAGCGACATCCGCCCGATGGCGCGCATCGTGTCTTTGTCACGCAACGCCTCGGTGATGCGCACAAGACGGGTGTGAAACAGATAGGCATCTGCGTCCTTGTCCGCTCGCATCAGCCCCGCAAGGAAAGCAAGAAACACCTGCGCATAGACGCTCATGGAGCCCGAAACATCGCAAAGGGCCACAATCTTGCGGCTGCGATCCGGGCGATGCTTGCGCAAAAGGCGCAAGGGCTCGCCACCGGTCGCGAGGCTTTGCCGGATGGTCTTTCGGAAATGCAGCCGATCCCCCTTGCGCGCCGCGATCCGACGGCGTGAGCGACGGTCGCGCAAGGCAGCACCCATCCGGCGGGCAACGGCTTCGGCCTCTGCGATCTCGTCGGCGCTCACCAGGTCACGCAAGTCGCGCCGGCTGAGGTTACGCCGCTCGGTTGCGATCAGCTTGCCGGTGCCATCACTTTCGGCCTCTTCCCCGCTCGTGTCGGGGGCTGTGGCGCTGCCCGACGCTCCGGCATCCTGACCTTTTGCCTGACGGGAGGAATGCACATCATCCCGCGGCGCCGCTTGCGCCTTTGGCACGACCTTTTGCTTCACGCGGCCCGCATCCATCCAGAAGCTGTCGAACAGGGTGTCGAACCGCTCAGCCTCGTCCGTGCATCCGGTGCAGACGGCGCGTAGGGCGCGTCGGCATTCATCGGGAACGACGGCATTGACCTCGTTCATGGCATTCAGCGCAAGCTCCACCTCTGCAACACCGAGGCGCAGACCGTTTTGGCGCAAATGCGCGATAAACCCGGCAATCCGGCTCGCTGGCCCCGGATCACGGCCCGCAAATCGCGTCACGCGGCTCATGCCGCTTTCCCGACGATACGCGCGGCCACATCGGGGGTGATCTGCGCCTGATCGCTCTGGGTTTTCAAAAGCGTGCTCAGTGTCGCATGCAGCACCGTCGGATCGTCAGTCAGATCCGCAATCCCCAGGCCCATCAAAGCGGCAGCAAAGTCGAGCATCTCGGCAATGCCAGGCGTCTTTTCCAGCTCCTCTTCGCGCAACTTCTGAACAAAGCCCACGATCTGCGCGCCCAGCCGCGCCTCGATCCCCGGACAGCGCGCCTTGAGGATCGCAAGCTCGGTCTGCATGTCCGGATAATCGACATAAGTGTAAAGACAGCGGCGCCGGAGCGCGTCCGACAGATCGCGCGTGCCGTTCGAGGTGAGAATAACGATGGGTTTGGTCGTCGCCGTGATCGTCCCGAGTTCCGGCACAGAGACCTGATACTCCGACAGCACTTCCAACAGATAGGCTTCGAATTCTTCATCGGCGCGGTCGATCTCGTCGATCAGCAGCACCGGTCGGCGATCTTGCGTGATGGCGGCCAGCAAGGGCCGTTCCAGAAGAAAGTCGCGGGAGAAGATGCGGTCTTCAACGGTCTTTCCCGTCTCGCCATCCTCCGCGGCGGCCCGGATCGTCAGCAATTGCCGCTGGTAGTTCCATTCGTAAATGGCATGCGCCGCATCCAACCCTTCATAACATTGCAGGCGGATCAGTCTGGTATCGCGCACCTCGCTCAGCGTCCGTGCAATGTCCGTTTTTCCCACACCTGCAGCGCCTTCCAGAAGAAGCGGGCGCTCAAGCGCGAGGGCCAAATGCAGCGCAACAGTCAGATCGTCTGAGGCGACGTAGCCGTGTCGCCCAAGCTGGGATTGTAAGTCAGTCCATGTCATGGGGGATCTCCGGCAGGGCGGGACAAACGCCGCCCTGCCCTTTGCCTCTAGTCATGCAGGCCAAGCTCATTTGCGGTTTTCCAGATCCGCCAATGGTCGTGGGGCATGTTGGTATGGCGCAGCCCAAAGGCCCGGAAGGCATCCTGCACCGCGTTCGAAAAACACGGCACGCCGCCGACATGCGGGCTCTCTCCGACGCCCTTGGCCCCGATGGGGTGATGCGGCGACGGCGTCACGGTGAAATCGGTCTCGTAATTGGGCACTTCCCAAGCCGTGGGCAGGAAGAAGTCCATCAACGTCCCGGTTTTCACGTTGCCCATGTCGTCATAGGCAATCTCTTGTCCCAACGCGACGGCGAGCGCTTCGGTCAGGCCACCATGGACTTGCCCCTCGATGATCATCGGATTGATCCGCGTGCCGCAATCGTCCAAAGCATAAAAGCGGCGGATCTCCGGCACGCCGGTGTCGACGTCGATGTCCATCACGCAGACATAGGCCCCGAACGGGTAGGTCATGTTCGGTGGGTCGTAGTAGCTCACCGCCTCCAGCCCCGGTTCAATCCCCGGAATGGCCTGGTTGTAGGCGGCAAAGGCGATCTCCTTCATCGTCTTGAACCGTTCCGGCGCGCCTTTGACGACGAAGCGATCCACGTCGAATTCCACATCGTCGTCATGCACCTCCAGCAGGTAGGCCGCGATCATCTGCGCTTTAGCGCGGATCTTGCGCCCGGCCATCGCCGTGGCCGCGCCCGCCACCGGGGTTGAGCGTGACCCGTAGGTGCCAAGCCCGTAAGGCGCGGTGTCGGTATCGCCTTCTTCAATCGTTATACTGTCTGCGGGCAGACCAATTTCGGAGGCCAGGATCTGCGCGAAGGTCGTCGCGTGGCCCTGACCTTGGGAAATCGTGCCAAGCCGCGCGATCGCCGACCCGGTCGGATGGATCCGGATCTCGCAACTGTCGAACATGCCGAGGCCCAGGATGTCACAGTTCTTTACGGGCCCGGCGCCGACAATTTCCGTGAAAAAGCTGAGGCCGATGCCCATGAGCGTTCGGGTCTCGCCGCGCTTGAAGGCCTCGACCCGCTCGGCCTGCTCTTTCCGCAGCCCGTGATAATCCACGGTCTTAAGCGCCTTGTCCCACGCGGTATGGTAATCGCCACTGTCATATTCCCAGCCCAGCGCGGCCTTGTAAGGGAACTGGTCTTTCTTGATGAAGTTGATCCGGCGCAGCTCGGCGGCATCCATGTTCAGCTCGATGGCCAGCACCTCGATCATCCGCTCGATGAAATAGACCGCCTCGGTCACACGGAACGAACAGCGATAGCTGACACCGCCCGGCGCCTTGTTGGTATAGACGCCATCCACCTCTAGAAAGGCCGTCGGGATGTCATAGGATCCCGTGCAGATATTCATGAATCCGGCCGGGAACTTGGTTGGGTCCGCGCAAGCATCGAACCCGCCATGGTCGGCGGTGACCTGGCAATGCAGCCCGGTGATCTTGCCCTCTTTCGTGGCGCTGATCCGTCCCTTCATCCAGTAATCCCGGGCAAAGGCCGTGGTCATCAGGTTATCCATCCGGTCCTCGATCCACTTGACCGGCTTTCCGGTCACGATCGATGCCACGACAGAGCAGACATAACCCGGATAGGCGCCCACCTTGTTGCCGAACCCGCCGCCGATATCTGGGGAGATCACGCGAATATTGTGCTCTTCGATGCCTGAGATGAGGCTGACCACTGTGCGGATCGCATGGGGCGCCTGGAATGTCCCCCAGAGCGTCAGCTTGCCGTTGACCTTGTCCATCGACGCCACGCAGCCACAGGTTTCAAGCGGGCATGGATGGGTGCGGTGATAATACATCGTCTCTTCGGCCACGACCTCCGCATTGGCGATGACCTCTTCGGTGGGCGCCTTGTCGCCCGCTTCCCAGGTGAAAATGTGGTTGGGGTGGCGGCGCGGCCCGTGCGCGCCATCCTTGGGCGCCCCGGCCTCGTCCACCGTATCTTCGCGCAGGACGACATCCGATTTCAGCGCCTCGAACGGGTCGACGATCACCGGCAGCTCGTCGTACTCCACCTCGACCGCCTCGATCCCGTCCGCGGCGGCATAGCGGTCTTCGGCCACGACAAAGGCCACTTCCTGCCCCTGAAAGAGCACCTTGCCATCCGCCAGAACCATCTGCTTATCGCCCGCCAGCGTCGGCATCCAGTGCAGGCCCAGAGGTTCAAGGTCCTTGGCCGTCAGCACCGCCAGCACGCCCGGCACCTCAAGTGCTGCGGAAGTGTCGATGCCGGTGATACGGGCATGCGCGTAGGGAGAGCGTACAAAGTCGCCAAACAGCATTCCGTCGAGCTTGATGTCATCGACGTAATTGCCCTTGCCCTGGGTAAACCGCGCATCCTCGACCCGCTTGCGCGAACAGCCCAGGCCCTTGAGGTTTTCGACACGCTCTTCGCGGCTGGTCACTTCGTCTTTCATTGCGCCGCCTCCTTGGCCGCATTGAGGTCCGCAGCGGCCGCGCGGATGCTTTTCACGATGTTCTGATACCCGGTGCAGCGACAGATATTGCCTGCCATCCCAAACCGGATTTCTTCCTCTGTCGGGTTTGGGTTCTCCTCCAGCAGCTTGGCCGCGCGGGTGATCATACCCGGCGTGCAATAGCCGCACTGAAGCCCGTGATGCTCTTTGAACGCGGTCTGCAGCGGGTGCAGATCATCGGGGCCGCCGATGCCTTCGATGGTTGTGATATCCTTTCCATCGGCTTGGGCCACGAACATGGTGCAGGCCTTGACCGACTTACCATCGACTGTGACCGTACACGCCCCGCAATGCGAGGTCTCGCACCCGATATGCGGGCCGGTGATGTTCAGCCGCTCGCGCAACGTGAAGATCAGAAGTTCCCTTGGCTCGGCCAGGAATTCCTCTTCCTTGCCGTTCACGTTGAGTTTGTAGTGCTGTTTCTTCGACATGATTTTTCCTTTCGCCCTCCCGCTTGGCGGCCTGAGGGCATGTGTCCTCTCAGGCGCGTGACCAGGCTCGCTCGATGGCGCGGCGCAGGATCACGCCAGCAACGTGTTTCTTGAAGGCGACCGGGCCGCGATTGTCTTCGGTTGGATCGATATCGCCCAGCATCGCGGCCATCGCCGTCTTGAGCGCTGCATCATCCACGACGGTTCCCACCAAGGCGGCACTTGCGGCCTCCGAAAAAACCGGTGTGTCGCTCAGGTTGGTCATCGCGATGGATGCGGACGTGCAGGTGCCGCCCGCCTTGACGATCTGCACAGCGGCGGCAGCGGTGGCGTAGTCGCCGATCTTGCGCTTTTGTTTTTCATACGCGTAACCGCCGTTGGGCCGCGGGATTGTGACGGCGGTCAAGACCTCCTCATCTTCCCGCGCGGTCATATAGGCCGCCTCGTAAAAGTCGCGGGCTGGGATGTCGCGTGCGCCATCGGGCCCCACGACCGTAAAGGTCGCGTCCAGACACTGCATCAGACCCGGCATGTCATTTCCCGGATCACCGTTCGCCACATTGCCGCCGACCGTGCCCATGTAACGGACCTGTGGGTCCGCGATCTGCAAGGCCGCTTCGCGCAGGATCGGCGCAGCTTCGGCCAGCCCGTCGTGATCGATGATCGCGTGCTGGGTCACCATCGCGCCAATGCGAATACTGTCTGCTGCGACCTCGATGTCAGACATGCCGTCGACATCCTGCAGGTCAATGAGATGCGGCACCTCGGCCATGCGCAGCTTCATCATCGGGATCAGGCTGTGCCCCCCCGCCATGACGCGGGCATCGTCGCCATGCTCTTCCAGGATCGACAGCACGCCTGCCATGTCCTTGGGTCGGTAATACTCGAATGCCGCTGGAATCATCGGCTCTCCTCCCTAAAAGCGAATGTTCTGGCTGAGGAGGATGAGTGCATACGCGAGTATGCGGCGGCTTTAGAAATTCAATGAAAAACGGGGATTTTGCACGAAATGCGCTAAAGTTCGCACGAATTGCGCCGCACTATGACGCCAGCGCATCCTGTATCGCCTTGAGCTTGGACCGGCTGACCGGCGCGGGCGGCAGATCATCTCCGTCAAAAAGACACCGCCCCTTATCCTTTGTCCGTTCGAACCGGGTCACGCGCACCGGGTTCACAAGATAACTGCGATGTGTCTGCAGAAAGCCCGCGGGAAGCAGCCGCTTGGCCGCCTCGGTCACGGGCCAGACGCAGAACAGGCGGTCCTTCTCGGTATAGACTTGCGTGTAATGTCCGTCCGCACGGACGAACAACACGTCCTCGGCAGAGATGAAGACCTTCCCGCCATCCCGTTCGCATGGGATCTGGAGCAATGGCTTCGAACCGGCGGGCCCCGCTTCGGACTTTGATGTTTTCTCCTCAGGTGCGGGCAGATACGTCACGCTGACCCACAGGCAGGCACCAAACATTACGAAGCTGAAAAGGATCACGCCAAGCGCGAGTGTTTCATTGCTCATCAAGGGGCCAAATTCCGCGCCGCTGGGAACAGCGGTGAACCGGGTTCCGGCCATGGCCAGGAAGTGTACGGTACAGACAGCGATCGCAAAGCAAAGCGTACCCAGCAGAATATGCCTGTTTGTTCGCTGACCATAAGCGATGCCGAACGCCAGAACACAAAGGGCAATTGCGGCGATCGAGGAGAGTATGACACCCGGCAGCGTATATACGGCCCGACACAGCTCCAGCCCTGCCATGCCGATATAGTGCATGACCAAAATCCCGATCCCCACGATCCCCCCGGCGAGCGAGATCGTTCGACGGTTCCGTTCGGTAAAGTGGAGAAGAATGAGAGCGGCCCCGACGATGAGGATCGCCGCGAGCGCAGAGACGAGCGTAATCGCGGCGTCGTAGTAGAACAGGATGGGCATTTGCAGCCCCAGCATAGCGATGAAATGCATCGCCCAGATGCCGCCGCCAAGGGCCACCGCAGCAAGGGCAACCGAAGCCTTCTTTTCAAAGACCGGCTTGGCGGCAAGGTCGCGTGTCATCGAAAGCCCCGTAAAGCCAGCCACCAAAGCGACAAGGCAGGACATAACGACGAGGAACCCATTGTGGCTGACGTCGACAAATTCCATGTACTCAAACTGACTAAAAATCCAGCATATGGCAAATGCCGCGACATCGTGGACCGTTCAAAACCACGTTGCCTGAAAAGACGGTCGCCTCATCCGCGCTTGATCCGGAGTTTGAGAGCAGACTTGGTTTGCCAGGAAGTCCACATTCCTAAATTGGGCGAGACGCATTGAAATAAGCCCCGTCCAGACATCCGTTGAATGACATTATTGGTGTTCGATTTTGAGGGCGTTTGGAACCCTGAGAAAGACTTCTTGACGACCGTCTTTGCAAGCATCCAGCAAAAAGTGAGAGGGTGCGCCGGAGGGAAAACCTGTAATCAGGCCTCACAGCCACTAGATGACCGTGCCAGCGCGGGCGATGGCTGAGAAGAAGACCTTGGAACAGCGGTCGTGTCGTGTTGCCACGCGCCTCCAGCTTTCAGGCCGCCGCACATGATTTCGATCAGGGAGATCGTTTTTTCCGACGAAAGCGTCGAAGATTCGCGGCGTGTCACAACTCAAGAGGTTTTCCTCTCTGCAATCGCTCTTTCGGCTATCATCCTTTACTGGCTAGACAGATCTTTGTACTTAAAAAACCTGCCCAAGAAAGACCAATCAGAGCAATGTCCGACCGCAATTTTGAACCGATGACCAAAGCCGAAGTTGTGACTGCGCAACGTGCTTGGGCGAAATGTGTAACTGATCAAGACGTAGAGGGATTACTCGCACTCTATGACTTCGGCGATCCTGACGAACCGCTTTTGTTCAAACCCACCTTGGCGGACGTGATCCGTCTCGATGAGAAGGGAGCGAGAGCGTATTTTGTTGGCGGTGATGCTGACTATCCGCAGGACGGTGGTTTTCTCAAACGCGGATGGAAGAAAGTCGAGTTCCAAAGCGCCGTCGGCCCCATCCTGAAAGCGGGAGGGCTGGGATATAAGGACATGGGCCACTACACGTTCGTGGATGGAGCGGGGAACGCAACGCGGGCCGACTATACGTTTGCCTATCACAAACTGAACGGACATGTTTTGATCTCGCTGCATCATTCTTCGCTCACATGGTTCCCACCAGTTGAGAGCTGAGGCAGAGCAACTCGGAACACACCCGAACGAAAAACAGCCTCCACACCTCCAGAGAAGGGTTTCACCTTATGTCTCTCAACTACGTCATGCTTGGCTCAAATGATGTCAAAAGCGCGCGGAGCTTTTACGACGCGGTCCTGTCCGTCATCGGGGGCACACTCACGGCAGAGTACATGCCCCACGCATTCTGTTACGAATTGCGAGGGGGCGGTCGCGTATGGGTTGCCACACCATTCAACGAAGAGACGGCGGTGTCCGGAAATGGCAATATGGTGGGGTTGGCATGCGAGACTGCGGAAGAAGTCGATGCGGCGCACCAAATGGCCCTCTCCAAGGGTGGAGTGAACGAAGGTGACCCCGGCCCACGACCGAAATACGGCCCCGACTTTTACGGCGCATATGTCCGCGACTTGGACGGCAACAAAATGAGTTTTGTCTATCTCGGCAAAAGCTGAGACGATCACCCAGCATTTCCTTCATGGTTCTGCCTCAGACGATCAGGCAGAACCATGAAGAACCGAGATCCATGCCGGGACAGATTCCTTGTTAGCAACTTCGCTATCAGTGTTCATTCCAGATGGACGCGGATGACCGCTGATTTGCCCCTGATCCGGCCAGTTCAGGTTTAGGCACCGCACCTCTTTTCTGAGACGCCGCGCTCAACACGTGTTGAACGGAGCGATTGCGGAGGTCATGCCACAGTCGTCCTGCATTGCGTATCGCGTGAGATCGGCGAGGCTCTGCGTTCCGGTCTTCTTTTTGAGTGCCAGGCTGAGATTGGCGACCGTTTTATAGCTCACCCCCAGCCCTTTCGGGATGTCCGTCAAATCCTCACCTTCGGTGAGGCGTTGCAGCATCTCGACTTCGCGGGGTGCGAATGACGCGTGTTGCGACTGAAGAGCGATCACCTCTGGCACACGCGCGTGGTCAAGATACGTGTTTCCCTGTGCCGGGGTTGAGATCGCTTCGCGAAAACGGGACAGCGGGGCGTTCAGGCGCGGCGACTTCGTCCATCCGGTATTGCCCGCACTCGCGGTTGGAACCGGCATGACCGTGACCACCGCACATTTGCTTCGATCGGCAACCATAGAGGCAATCGCCGCCCTTCATATCGCGTTAGCGCGTGGCCGTGGGATTGGCGAGGGGCGCGTGATCAGGCGACATGCCTTGCGCAACGCACTCTTGTCGGTTGTGACGATCTTCGCCCTCGAAAGCACCTTTGTGCTGGAGGGGGCCGCCGCAGCAGATCGCGTGTCTGGATGGCGGGGCGCAGCCTGATTTTCATCGAGGCCGTTGAGTGGCGTGACTATCCGGTCATCCAGGCCTTTGTTCTCTTTAGCGCAATTCCGTTTGTCACGTCGAACCTCGTGGTTGACCTGCTCACGTTGTGGCTCGATCCGCGAACCGCGCAGGGTGGACTATGACGGCATCCGATCCGTTGCGTATGTGCGCCCTCATTCTTGCGGGCCTCGTTCTAATGCTCGCGGTTTTTGGTCCCAACATAACACCCTACGATCCATTGATACCTGATCCGATCAACCGGCTGGCACCGCCGATTGCCACGCATTGGTTTGGCACTGATCACCTGGGTCGTGACGTCTTTAGCCGTATCCTGGCGGGCGCGCGCTTGTCGGTGGGCCTCGCCATTTTGGTGGTGTCAGCGGTCGTCGAGGTCGTGGGCGGCCTGGTTTCGGGGATGCTGGGACGGTGCCGCGCTTATGCGCCTGACCGATGCGTTCCTTGCTTAGCCCGAGCTTGTGGCCGCTCTGGCTGTTGCGGGGGTTCTGGGTGGAGGTGGGACTGAGGTCCTCTTTGCTCTCGCTTTGGTCGGATGGATGCGTTACGCGCGGGTTATACGAGCGGAGACACTCAGCACGGCAGCATCCGATAATGTCGCGCTTGGAAGACTGAGCGGTGTGAGTTCGATGCGTGTTGCGATTGACCATCTTTTGACACCCGTAGGGCCTGCGATCATCGTAGTGATGACGAAGCATTTAGCACGCGCCATCCTCCCGATTTCGGGCCTTGGCTTCCTTGGATTTGGTGCGTCTCCACCGCAGCCAGAATGGGGTGCCATTCTGCTTGAGGCGCGCAGTTACATCTTTTCAGCGCTCGCTTATGCGTTACTGCCTGGCCTGCCGATCATCATCTCGGCTTTGGCGTTCAATCTATCTGGTGACCTGTTGCGTGATCGCGTTGGTCTGGCGGAACAAAAATGACGGCACAACTGCGCGGGATCGCTCTCAGGATCCTATCTGGCCTGCTGTTCACCGCAATGGCGGCCACGATCAAGGCCATCGGTGACGCAGTGCCGCTGGGGCAGCTTGTTTTCTTCCGGTCTGCGGTCGCGATGGTACCGCTGGTAATCTTTCTTTGGGCGCGGCAGGAGTTCCCCCAAGGGCTCGCGACGCGCCGTCCGATGGGACATCTCGTGCGGTGTATATTGGGCGGTGCGGCCATGTTCACCTCGTTCGCGACGCTGCGCCTTTTGCCGATCGCAGAGGCGACAATGCTCTCTTATCTCTCGCCCGTCATGACCGTGGCACTTGCGGCACTGCTCTTGAACGAACGTTCTGGCCTGTACCGCTGGCTTGGCGTCGGCTTTGGTCTTTTCGGAGCCGCTGTGCTGACGTTTCCTCATTTCACAGCCGACAGCCCTCAACTCCTTGGGATTGCGCTGGGGCTCACAACAGCGGGCCTGACAGCGGGTGCACTGGTGCAAGTGCGCACGCTGGCGAAATCGGAAAGTCCAGGCGCCATTGCCTTTTATTTCGCACTCGCATCAGCGGCATTTGGCCTCGCAACAGCGCCATGCGGTTGGAGCGCACCTGAGCCTCTGATCTGGCTCCTGCTTATCTTGACCGGGCTCTTCGGCGGAGCCGCCCACATCGCGATGACTTTGGCATTCAGATATGCCGAAGCGTCGCTGCTTGCGCCTTTTGAGTATCTCACCGTTCTGTGGGCTGCCGCAATCGGTGCAGTTGCGTTCGCGGAGATCCCCGGTCTCACGTTTCTGCTTGCAGCGCCCCTTGTCGTGATGGGCGCCCTGCTTTCCACGTCGGGAGTTTCAATTCGGAGAGCACACAGGATACAGGGCTCGAAGGGCATAACCAGTAAATAGCTCTTTCAGTAACGGCCGTTGCAGACAGAAAGACCTTTAGACATCTGCCATTACGCTTGCTGCAAGCCGACAACCCGTGTTGCGCAAGAACATGATCGCTACCGCTTGCCGACAGTACATCACTCAGAAATGTCACCGGAGCGACGCCCGCGTAGCTTTCCGTATTGGACCGACATCCTGCGCCCTGCTTCGACCGTGCTTAGGAACTCTTTGCGGACTTGGGACATCGGATGGCAGTACACCGCTGCAAAGGCGCTGGCCGAGGCGAGATATTCGGACAGCGAGATATAGGCGGTCACGAGCCACAAGACCTTGGGAATGGTGCAGAAGTATCGATTACAGGCAGACCAGAAGTCTGCCTCCAAGCGCGCCTCAGCGCGTCGCGAACGGACTGAAAACGGAGCATGAAGGTGCGAAACTTTCACATGCGCTTCATCGAACCGAAAGCGATATGAGCGGAAAACATGGCCTTTTTAGGTATGGTGCGGGTGAAGGGACTTGAACCCCCACGCCTTGCGGCGCCAGAACCTAAATCTGGTGCGTCTACCAATTCCGCCACACCCGCATGCCATAGGCTCGCTTATGTGGGGCGTCTGATAGCAAAGCCCGACCAGGGATGCGAGAGCAAATGCGCCAAAGCTGAGTCCGCAATGCATCACCGGGTGTAAAAAGCGCGTACACGCCGGCGACATTAATAGGGTGTTCATCTAGCTTGCGGAAAACGATATAATAGTCGAGCGAAAGTGTGTGATGACCCTTGAGACCTCAGGACCTGGTAGGTGGTCCGGATCAGAATTGTCTAATATTCCGCTTATGGGCGGCCTGCCCAAGGGCACGCCCATTCTCACCTTGGACGGATTTCTGCCTGTTGAGTATCTCACGCCCGGAGATCGCATCATAACGCGCAATTCGGGAAGTACGCAGCTCTGCGGGCATGTGGTGCGCACGGTTCGTGTTCATGCCGTACGACTTGCCATGAATGCGTTGGGCGAGGCACGCCCGGAACAGACATTCGACATGCCGGCGGATCAGCACATCCTGTTACGCGGTCCAAAAGCCGAAGCGCTTTCTGGGCAGCCACAGACAACGGTGCCGGTCGGCTTTCTGGTGAATGACGAAACAATCCGGGATCTGGGCGAAGTGGACATGGTTCTGCATCATCTCGTCTTTGAGCGTATGCAGGTGGTCTATGCGGGCGGCTTGGAAGTGCTCGGGGCGACGGGTCTGCCGCAACATGTGAGACCGGCCGCCTAAAGGCCAAGATCACGAAAGACCTTTGGCACGGTGTCGGAAAGATCTTCGGCAATCAGGCCCGGACCGATGACACGGGCGCATTCGACATGCAGCCAGGCGGCCGTTTCCGCCGCGTCCGGCGGCGACCATCCCCGCGCCAGCAATCCCGCAATAAGGCCCGTCAAGACGTCCCCCGATCCTGCGGTTGCAAGCCAGGGTGCTGTTCGGTCGTATGCCGCCGCGTGGAGCGCGCAGCGACCATCCGAGTCAGCGATCACCGTGTCCGGCCCTTTGAAAAGAATGGTGCATCCTGCCCGCGCCGCCGCCTCCCGCGTGGCATCCACTTTGGAATAGGCGGGGCCGCTTTCCGGCGTCTCTCGCAATGTGTCGGCAATGTCGGGAAAGAGCGCGCGAAACTCGCCGCCATGAGGCGTCATCACGCAACGTGCATGAACCGCGTCCAAAAGCTCTGGTCGTCTGGCAATCAGGGTCAGCGCGTCCGCATCAAGAACAATGGCACGGTCGGGATCCTCCAGGGCGACCCCGACGCGTTGCGCGGCCCGCTCGTCCAGGCCAAGCCCAGGTCCCAGGCCGACGGCAGAAAACCGTGGATCACTGAGGAGTTTGCGCAGCATATCCGCATCCTCGACCCGCCTGAGCATAAGCGCGGTGATCTGGCTGGCCACCTCCATCTGAGCGGCCGGGGGGACACCCAGCGTGACCAATCCGGCACCCACCCTCAACGCGGCACGCGCCGCAAGCCGCGCAGCACCGGTTCGTCCCGTGCCGCCGGACAAGATCAGGGCATGGCCGTGGCTGTATTTGTGCCCGTCCCGCTTTGCGAGATGCTCCAAGGGCAGCGTGGTGCGGTCGATCAGGCGCACTGACATCAGGTCAAATTATCCTCTTGATGACGGGATCCAGCCTATCGCTCACAATCCGATGTCCTTGACAATGAGATGCCCGCACGCAGTCGGGCCATCCGCGAGGTAATGCCCCCGCTTGGCCAGATGAAAGGTCACCGTAAGCTCGGCCATGATCGCGGAATCCACCGCGTCCTCGGATCCGGGCAGGCCAAGATATCGACCGCTATCGGCACAAAGACCGCTGGGAATGTCTACGGCCACGACCTTTGGAAGGCGCGGGTCAAACCGTGCCTGGTTCAGGTCCGACTGAACATGTTCGGCCCGGAAGGGCCGCGACAGCCCGGTGCCAAAGAGCGCATCAAGGATCAGATCATAAGCATCAAGATGCGCAAGGAAGCCCGCTGCTGTCTTGTCTCCAAAGGCGGCCACTTCCCCCAAACGACACCATTGCCGATAGTTTTCGGCGGCATCCGGCGGCAGCTTTCCGGGATCGCCATAGATCACGACGTCCACCGCCCAATGGAGCTCTCGCAGCAGCCTTGCGACCACGAAGCCATCCCCGCCATTGTTGCCAGGCCCGCATAAGATCAAAGCGCGACGTGCGGCCTGCGGCGTCGCCCCAGGTTGTGCAAACTCCGGCCAGGTCTCGAAAATTCCTTCGACCACACCCTGCCCTGCCCGTTCCATCAGCGCCAGGCCGGTGACCTGACCGCTGTCGATGGCCGCCTGTTCGATGGCCCGCATTTCCGCGCCTGTGAGTAACTCTGGCATCTGCCTTGACCCTTTCTTCACAGATCGCACAAAAAACAGTCATTGCGCTCAATCGGAAGGCGGCCTCAAATTTTCACCTGTCCGTCTGAGCTGCAAAAAACGTATGCGATTGTAGGCCGTAAAGAGAAGTGGTCTGTCGCGACAAAAGCGGTTGCGAGGGAGGCTCCTATGAAAAAGATCGAGGCGATCATCAAGCCGTTCAAGCTTGATGAGGTCAAAGAAGCGCTGCAAGAGGTTGGCGTACAGGGCCTTTCAGTGATCGAGGTAAAAGGATTTGGCCGCCAGAAAGGCCATACTGAACTTTACCGCGGCGCTGAATATGTCGTGGATTTCCTGCCAAAGGTGAAGATCGAGGTAGTGCTGGACGACGACCAGGCCGATGCGGCGATCGAAGCCATTGTGGACGCCGCCAAGACCGACAAAATTGGCGACGGCAAGATCTTCGTATCGACCGTCGAGCAAGCCATTCGCATCCGGACCGGCGAGACCGGCTCGGACGCACTTTAGTACACTGCTATCCAAGAGAGAGGACCCTACGGAATGAGCAAGGACGCAGTTCTTAAGCTGATCAAGGATGAGGACGTCGAATATGTCGACATCCGCTTCACCGATCCGCGTGGTAAGTTGCAGCACGTGACTGTGATGGCCGATCAGGTCGATGAAGACTTCCTTGAAGAAGGGTTCATGTTCGACGGCTCCTCCATCGCGGGCTGGAAGTCGATCGAAGCATCGGACATGAAACTGATGCCGGACACCGAAAGCGTGTACGTGGATCCGTTTTACGCCGAAAAAACGGCGTGTCTGCACTGCTCCATCGTGGAACCCGACACCGGTGAGGCTTATGAGCGCGACCCCCGCTCGACCGCGGAAAAGGCAGAAGCCTACCTGAAGGAAAGCGGCATCGGCGACGTGGCCTATTTCGGTCCCGAAGCGGAATTCTTCCTGTTCGACGATGTTCGTTTCTCGACATCGATCAACAAGGTTGGCTATGAAGTCGACGCCACAGACGCATCCTGGAACACAGACACCGAATACGAGATGGGCAATATGGGCCATCGTCCGGGCGTCAAGGGTGGCTATTTCCCGGTGAACCCCACCGACGAAAGCCAGGATCTGCGGTCCGAAATGCTCTCGACCATGAAGCGTCTGGGCATGAAGGTCGACAAGCACCACCACGAAGTGGCCTCGTGCCAGCACGAGCTGGGCCTGATCTTCGACAGCCTGACCAAACAGGCCGACGAGCTGCAGAAATACAAGTATGTCATCCACAACGTGGCCCACGCCTACGGCAAATCGGCCACGTTCATGCCCAAGCCCATCGCGGGCGACAATGGAACAGGCATGCACTGCAACATGTCGATCTGGAAGGACGGCAAGCCGCTTTTCGCCGGCGACAAATATGCCGATCTGTCGGACGAGGCGCTGTGGTTCATCGGCGGCATCCTTAAGCACGCCAAGGCGCTCAACGCCTTCACCAACCCCTCGACCAACAGCTACAAGCGTCTGATCCCGGGCTTCGAAGCTCCGGTTCTGCGCGCCTATTCGGCCCGCAACCGGTCGGGCTGCGTGCGGATCCCGTGGACCGAAAGCCCCAAGGCCAAGCGCGTCGAGGCCCGCTTCCCCGACCCGTCGGCAAACCCCTATCTCTGCTTTGCCGCGCTGCTGATGGCCGGTCTTGACGGGATCAAGAGCAAGATCGATCCGGGCGAGGCAATGGACAAGAACCTCTATGACCTGCCCGCCGAAGAGCTGGCCGGTATCCCGACCGTCTGCGGCAGCCTGCGTGAGGCCATCGAAGAGCTGGAGGCCGACATGGACTTCCTGCTGGCCGGTGACGTGTTCACCCGCGACCAGATCGAAGGCTATATCGAGCTGAAGATGGAAGAGATCGAAGCCTATGAGCACACGCCCCACCCGATGGAGTTTGCGCTCTACTACAGCTGCTGATCTTACGCATCACATTGTCGATTGCGAACGGGCGCCCTTTCAGGCGCCCGTTTTTTATTGATCGGCAAGCAGTTGCGCCCCGCCATCAGACAGGCTTTGCGGCACCGGTCACACCGGTTAGACTACTTGCAAAACAATGAAGGCAACGAGCAGCATGATCCTGACAAGACGTAACTTCACCCTTGGCTGTGCCGCCCTGGGGTTGAGCGCCTGTGGTGGAACGGGCGCGATCGTGTCCCCTGCCCCTCAAACCGGCTTGCCCGCCGACCTGCGCCCGGTGCCGAATGCCGGTTACGATGCTTGGGTGGCGGCTTTCAGGCCCCGCGCGCGGGCACAGGGTGTCTCCGACGCGACGCTCAACACGGGCTTTCGCGGCGCCGGGTATCTGCCGGGCGTGATCGAACGGGACCGCAATCAGGTCGAGTTTCGCCGCACGCTCGAAGACTATCTGTCCATCGCAGCCTCCGACGAGCGGGTCACGAAAGGGCGTGCCGCGCTCAACCGCCATCGTAGCACCCTCAACGCGCTTGAGAGCCGGTATGGGGTGGATGCCGAGATCATCACGGCGATCTGGGGACTGGAGAGCTTTTACGGAGAACGGCGGGGCAATGTCCCGGTGATTTCCGCAACCTCCACCCTTGCATATGACGGGCGGCGGGGCAGCTTCTTTGAAAAGCAACTCGTTTCAGCCCTGAAGATCCTGCAAAACGGCGACATCACGGCCAGCCGCCTGACCGGAAGTTGGGCCGGCGCGATGGGGCATACGCAGTTCATTCCAACCTCTTACGACACGTTCGCCGTCGACTTCGACGGGGACGGACGTCGGGATATCTGGTCAGATGATCCAACGGATGCGCTGGCCTCAGCCGCGGCATATCTGTCGCGCAATGGATGGAGCCGCGGCACACGCTGGGGTGCCGAAGTCAGCAGCGGCGCGGCAGAGGGCCGTGTCATCCAACCTCAGCCGGGCGGGCCGAGATTCGCGGTGACGCGCAATTTCAACGTGATCAAACGCTACAACAACTCAGACTCCTACGCGATCGGTGTGGGCCACCTGGCCGACCGCATCGGCGGAGCGGGCCCCCTGCGCGGGAGCTTTCCGCCGGATGAATTCGGGCTGACCAAACGTGATCGCATCGCACTGCAGGAACGGCTGACCTCTCGTGGCTTTGACACAGGCGGCAGCGATGGCGTGATCGGGCCCAAGACCCGGGAGGCAATCAGTGCCTATCAGGCAAGCCGGGGCCTGCCAGCGACGGGCGATCCGTCGGTTGAGTTGCTGCGCAGTCTTTGAGCGCACTCGCACTGGCGTGCAGGGCCCCCGGTATCAGGCCGCGTGCAGTTGACAAGACAGGCGCGCCGATCCTGACCGAACGCCCCCGCGGCCTCATCCCTTCCAGATAGTATTTTCCCGCGTCATTGGGTCGTAGATCGTCATACCTGGTGTGATCTCCGGCCAGTCGGCCCGCAACTCCAGATCCTGGATGTAGGAGGGAGATCTCATGAAGCCGAGATAGGGATCGTATCTCAGATCGAGCACCATCAACTCGTCTACCGGAACAAAATAGAGACCGACCAAGTCAGCTTGCTCCAGCAGGTCTTTGACCTCAGCGGCAACAAAAAGAGGGCGCGGAACGTAGGGCAGGTCATTTGCATGGAAAAGACGCGGCAGGTCGCTTTGCAGCACCAAATGATCGCAGGATTTCACCTGTCCGTTGTCCTGAAACCGCGTTCCCCCCGCGCGGGACGGCTCGGGCGGGCGCGCTTTCAAGGTGTCGATATCGAGGCAAGGCAGCTCTGTCGTAAACTCGACTAAGCAAAGCTCTCCGACCGTTTCGGTCGCCTGTTTGTGTTTCACGGTGACAGGTGTGGATCGAAAGTGATCCGGCGCGCAGTCCTGAAAGATCTGGTGCAGCGCGGGACTGACGAGAAACCCTTCGGCACCGGGATAAAAGTCCGGCAGCTTCTGCTTTCGCCGCAGGTGGAAATAGATCCGATCCGCATAGTCCACCGCCCCGCGCTGGTTCGGCGATTTATACATCCACTGATCGGTATTTTCCTTGGTCTTGCCGCATTCCGTCGAAAGGAAACCATCAAGGGAATAAGGCGCGCCGGTCTGACCGTCTGTATCATATCGAAGAAGAAAGAAATTGGGGTCTTCGGCCATCATTCACCACGCCTCGTTTACTGTCGCACCTGGCCTGGTCATGCCCCGTGCCGCGATTTCACCGCGATACCGCGCCTGAAGCGCGATCACGCTTGCCCTGGCCCGCGCATTCGCATTGCATCGGGTTCGGGTGTTCTGGCTTCTGCGATCCGATTCCCATTGACGCCGGATCGCATCCAGATCCCGTTCAACCGCATTGGAATACCGCGGATGCGGCCCCCTGTGACGCAGGGATTGAAGCCGCTGTGCATCTTGTAAACCGGTTGGCAAGGGCACCCCGTTCTGTGCGTTGTGTAAGTTCAATCCAAGCGTGTTCATCATGCGCAGATTGGCCGGTCGATTCCAGACGGCAATTGGAATGATATGGTGTGCCTGCCAGGGTACGTTCAAACCGGTCAAAGCGCCCCGCAGAGGGTTAAGCCCCAACGGATCAATCGCGGTCAGCGCGCAATCAACATAGCCAACGCTGCGCAAACCGCCCAAAAGGCCAGACGGGTCCACGCTCAGATACTGGCCCAAAAGCGGATCATAATACCGGAAGCGATTGTAATGCAGTCCGGTTTCGTCATCGTGCCACTGGCCGGGAAAGCGGATCGGACAGAGGCTGCTGTCGCCCCAGATGCCCCGCTCTTTTCCCCAAAGCCGATAGGAGGCCGACCACAACAACGCGCCCTCCGCATCAACGATTTCGCGCGGGGTGCCAAGGTGATCCGTGACGACATGGCCCAGCGTCTCTGCCTCACGCAGCAGCGGAATGAAGGTGCCCGGCTCGAAATGCCAATGAACTGGCATCGCATCGTCTGACGCTTCGACTGCGATGACGTCTCCGTCCCACAAAAAGCGGGTGACGCTCTCGCCAGAGCGTTTTTCGATCCGGCGACCGAGTGGATCGTAGGTGTATTCCCATCTCGCACCTTCGGGTGTGACGCAGGCCACCATGCGATCAAAGGCATCCCATTCGAATGTCCAGCTTTGCGGACGAAACCCGTTGCGCGAAAGACTGCGCTGGATCACCCGCCCCGCGCTGTCGTAGCGCAGCGTGACACGCTCTCCGCCAAGTCCTGCGGCCTCTTCGGTGCGTCCGCCCGGAGCGGCACGCCAGGATGAAAGCGGCCGCCCAAGCGGCATTTGCGGCAGCGCAAGATTTGCAGCCTCGACATCCAGAGTGGCCTTGTACGAAAAGCGCTCAATTTCAAGTGTTTCCGCCGGAAAACCTGGCACGTCGCTTGGTACTGGCCTGCCCAAACGCAGACCCGCCTCTCCGCTATCTCCATGACGCGCGCGGGTCACTTGCCCATTGGCATCGCTTTCATATTCGCTGCTGCCCCAAAGCGGGTCCGAGATGCGGCTTGGGGCCTCTTTGCGGCTCCAGGTGTATTCCCGCGCAAATCCCTCCGGTCCATGGGCGATTTGGCGAACAAGCTGACCCAGATCGTCGAAGTCCTGTGACAATTCATAGCCATTTGCCCCTTGATGACGGACAGGTCGATCAAGGCTGTCGCGCCCGATGGTAAGCAGATCCGCACCGTTGACACGCAGCCCGGTAAGCTGCCCTGTCGGGCTGTAGGTATATTCGGTGTGTTTGTCCGCGATCCGTCTTTCGATGACGTTGCCGCAACAATCATAGCCCCGCTCGATCCGCTGACCGTTCTGAACCTCGGCGATCTGGTTTCCGAGCGCGTCATATTCCATCTCGATCACGGCGCCGGGGCCGGTTGCCCGGCACATCATACCGCGCGCATCATATTCGAAACGCTCTTCAAGAGGGGCGGATCCGTCTCCGGCCTCCGCGATACGCGCGATCATCTGATCGGCAGCATCCCATTCATACCGGATCGTTCGGCCATCGGGAAAATGGGTGACCACGAGCCGATCCGCCGCGTCATATTCATAGCGCAGCTCGAACCCTGCGAAATCAATCTCCCGAACAATGCGCCCCGCGGCGTCACGTTCGAATTGCCAGACCTCGCCCGCCTGGTTGATGACCCGGTCCAGCTCTAGCTGATCGGTATAAAGCAACCGGATTGTTCCGCCTTTCGGGTCCGTCATCTCGATCAAGTTATCGAATGCGTCGTGCTGAAACCGTCTGACGTGCCCGTCCCGGTCCACGGTTTCAACGGTCCGCCCGTCCCCGTCTCCCCGCAAGATCGAAACCGTGCCATCCGCACGGATCGTGCGGGCAGGCGTCCAGAAATCAAGACCTGGCTGATCCTTGAACTCAAAGCGGGTTGTGGCACCATGGTCGTCCGTCATCGACGTCACGCGGCCCCAGGCATCGCGTGTGTAAGTTGTCTCACGCCCGTTGAAGTCGATCTCGGAAACGGGCCGAAACATCTCGTCGTAGGTGATGGTGCGGATCATGCCGTCGTGACGGCACACGCCCGTGACCTGCCCCTGATCAGAGACTTTGAGATCGGTGACATGACCAAGCGGATCTCGCGCCGAAACCAGATTGCCGCGCGCGTCGTAGTCGTATTCCCATGACCCTCCGGCGGGATCGATCAGGACATCCAGCGCGCCGGTATCCGTCCAGCCCACATAGGTGAAGCGATCCAGCGGATCACGCACGGATTTGAGGTTTCCATCGGCGTCATAGCGATACTCGATCCTGTGACCTAGCGGATCAATCTCGGCACTCACGAAGCCTTCTGCGTTCTCCTCGTACCGACGCACATGGCCAAGCGCGTTTTCCTCAGCTGTGATGTTATCGTTTTCATTGTAGTGAAACGTCTGGGCCCGGGACGGGTCACCAGCGGGCATATAAATCGTCTTGCGCGCCTCTGCATCATAGCGCACCTGATCCTTGTCGTAAGGTCCCGATGTCTCTGACCCCAACCGCCGCCCCTCTTCATCCAGCGTGTAACGGGCCGAATAGGAGCCATTGCGCTCAAGACCGACGATCCTGTTCTGATCGTCATAGACAAAGCGGTGATGCTCGCCATAAAGACAGCGGGCATCGGTCATGTTCTGGCGTTCGTCATAGTGCCATTCGAAAAGGCGTTTGCGATCCCCATCGGAGGCGAGAAGATCTGCGGCTGTCCGCAACCCGTCTTCGTATGTGAAGGCCACGCTCAGCCGTTCGGGCATGTCGATGCGGTCAAGCTGACCTGCCGCATCGCGATGGAGGTGAAGCGTGTTGTCGTTGCCATCATATATTCGGCTGATGCGCCAGACCCCGTCACTCCCCTTGTCAAAATGATGAAAATGCGGCCCGTCGCGAAGTAAAAGCGCCCTCGCCCGCACCTGCATGAGCTTGAGCGGACGCACGGTGTTTCCCTCGACCCAGCCATCGGGAATGGGAGTGGGTGCGGGAAAGGACACACGATAACCATCGTCGTCCAGCAGATCGAAACCGCCGGTCCGATTGCGTCGGATCTCGGCGTCATAAGGCGCGATCCTGTTGGATCCATGGGACGAGACATGATCGATGTCGGACCAATAGACCGATTGCAGCGACAATTCGATCAGTCCAGGGATCACAAAGTGCGGGTCTTCGTGATTGCCCACCCCGGTGGGGAGCATGAAGGGATTGCTCCCTCGCCGGCAATTGCGCCGCTCGTTCCTTCTGCTGCGGCGCGAATTGACGCGCGCGGTCCGGTTTCCGCGGGTCAACCCCCTCGCTCCGCGACGCAAGCCCGCGCGCGCCCCGCGTTCCGCAATCTCCCGAACCACCCGGCGAATGACAACCCTGCGCGGGTCCCACTGCAGAATCCAGTCAGCGGGACCTAGGATGTTGTAGTAGAACCAATGGTCATTCTCGACTTGCTCAACCAGGTTCTCGTTGAACTCTGTATAAACCCCCATCTGCTGGTTGAAGATCTCGGCATGTGCCGGGTTGGTCGGATCCATTTGCATCTGGTCCGCCCATTCCCGAAAGTCCCGAACCTCCCATTGCCCGGTCCCGCTTTCGTAAGGGTTGAACGCGCCTCCGTATTCTGCGTCGATGACCGACAGGTCGATGCGGGCAGCGTTCAGATCCGACTGGATCAGATCCCGCATCACGGGGTCCGTTTCAGCCGCCAGCTCCGCTTCGAGTTCGGCGACTTCATCTTCCAGCGCCTCCTTCTCATCCTCCCAACGCTCCTGGTAGTCGTCAAAGGCCGTGATCCAGTCCGCCAGGGTCTCCGGTCCGCCCGCACCCGTGGCGGTACGACCGGTTGCATTGGCGTCGTGTTCGCTGTCCGGCGTCCCGCCATCGCGAACCGTCACGTCTTCGTCGTTGGGGCTTTCTCCGTCGTGCATGCTGGATCAGACGTGACCGATGGTTTTCGAAGACTTTGATCTGCGCGGCTCTTGCGGTTGGGGATCTGGATGGTTGATCCAGGCCGGATCGGCATCGCGCACCACCGCGAACCCTTCACTAAATACCGTGGGGGCGGCAGATTTCGCGTGCGCATATCCTTTGTAGCCGGCCACCTTGGCGCCCTTTTTCACGCCCGGTTCATGGCCGGTGACCGATTGCGTTCTGGAATTCAGCTGGAAATCCGGGTTCGAATTGTCACGAACGGATTTGGACACCCGGATGCTGCCGGCCAGCGTAACCATTGTCGTGTACGGGATCGGCACGACACTTTTTCCAATCGGTGTCATGCAGACATCCGGCCCGGTCGTGTGCATGATATTCGAGCCGTCCTTGCGGGCGGATATGGGATGAGACATCAGGAAACCTTCTCTTCGTCCGCCTGGTGCGGCGGATCGATCAGGGACGGGTCGCAGGACACGTCAGTTGGATGGTATCTGGACGGCGCAAGCTCCGCGCTCGCGAAGGGGCGGTAGATCTCCAGACGATTGATGCCCGGCATCGGAAAAATCGCGCGCAACATGACGAAGACCCTTGGATCCGTGCCTGCGGTCTGTCCGATATCGATAAAGACAGTATCGACGAGAAGTTCGAAATCCTCGTCCCGCCCATCCTCGTAAGCACCAAAAAGGCTAAGGCGGGGATAGTCGATCTCGAACGACCAGACGTCTTTTTCACGGTGAAGGCCTGTCAGTTCGACCTGCAGCGGCGCCTTCAGGAAGCCCTCGGCCTGCAGCTTTGGATGGGCACTGTTGTGGTAAGCGAAATCGTAGTCCGGCGCCCAGGCCGGCCAGATATTGTCGAGCCAGTTTTGATCATAGGTGCCCCCAAGCGGTCTGCGGGGAAGCCAGGCCGGCGGGATCGGGCCGAACCCCGCGGGGGCGGGCGTGTTTCCGATGCTGTCGTAAACCTCGCCCGCGGCGAGGACTTGAGGGGCCGGAACCGGCGAGATTTCATCCTCCTCCGCCCAGGCGCGCGGCACCCGACCGCAGCCGATCGGATTGCGCTCGTCATAATCTTCGGCAAGTTCTCCGGCCTCGTCGCGCCGGATCTCTGCCCCGCCAAAGGCCTGTTCATACCTCAACTCGACGGCATCGGTCTCAGCCGGGTCCGTCATCTCCCATCCCAGAACGCTGCGCGAACGGGGCGCGATGCGGGGCTCCCACTGGCGGGGGCCGCAAACCTCAAGCCAGCTTTCCACATGCAGACCAGCGCTGTCAGCGACACGGGCCCCCACCTTCCAACGCGCAGCACGGCCTAACGGCGCATAGGCGATCGCGTCAAGCGCCACATCGGTGGCCGGTTTGTAAGGAACGAAATCACTGGCATAGCGCAGCGAAGAAAAATTGAGCTCACCGTGATATTCGTCTGTCAGCACAAAAGGTTCTTGCTCACTCGACAACGGACAAGGGCCGCCCTCTTGCGGGATGTCAAACGCCAGTTTGACCATGACCACGCCAAACTCTTGCCCCGTGGCATCCAGGTTGGAGAAGCGCAGGTTCGCAAAAGGTGTGCGATTGATAAGTTCGATGGCCATCTTGGATCAGTTCAGATCAATGACTTTACCAATTTGCTGAAACGATCCCTCTGCCTCGAAATGAAAGGTCACGCCGGTGATGATGATCGTGCCATCCGATTTCATCACCATCTTCGATTTACCCACCTCAATCACGTACTCTTCCCCCACGACGAGTTTCTTGGCCTTGCCCACATTTTCGATGGCGGTCTGGCCGATATTGGTGACTTTGCTCATCCCGATCTGCTCGGCCCGCGCCACCCCGATCGTGTCGGACTTAAAGCTGCCCACGATCGTGTTCATCACGCCTGGCATCGGAAAAAGGCCCGCCGCCGCCGCACCCACACCGCTTCCGGCATCTCCCAACGCCCGCCCCGCATCGGGCCGGTTGCTGGCCCCGCCGACCACTCCGGAACGGCTTGCCAAGCCGCCCATGCCCAGAAATCCAAGCGCTGAGGAGGCCAAGGTTCCGGCAAAGGCCGTCAAAGCGGCATTCCCGCCGGCCCCTGCAATGCTGCCCGCCTCCTGCAAGAGCCCCGATGTCTGGCCCGCAAGCCCCTGAACACCGGACATGAGCGCAAAGGCCGACACGCCGGTGCCTCCCACGACCGTGTTCATCGAGCCGCCGATTTCGTGCTTCTGGTTTTGGCCGACCTCGACGGTCCGGTTTTGACCGACTGCCGACACTTCATGCCGGTCAATCCGCTTTGTGCGGTCATTTAGAACCCGCGTCGTCTGATCTTTCTGGGCATGAAAGAACATGTTCTCGACACCGTTTTCGTCCTCGAAGGTGATCTCGTTGAAGCCAGACCCTTTATGGGTGTTCGAGCGCATCACGGTCTTGGTCTTGTTGCCCGGCAAAGGATACGGCACCTTCTGGCGCTCGTTCGGAACGACGCCTGTGACCACTGGCCGATCCGGATCGCCATCAAGGTAATTCACCATGACCTCCATCCCGATCCTGGGGATGACCTGCCCGCCCCAACCGCTTCCAGCCCAGTTCTGCATCACACGGACCCAGCACGTATCCGAGCCGTCCTTGGCCGCGCGCCGATCCCATGGGAACCACAACTTGATCCGGCCGTATTCGTCGGGGTGGATCTCCTCCCCATTGGGGCCGGCGACCACCGCCACCTGCGTGCCGTCGATCCGCGGTCTTGGCGTATGACGGTGAGGTGTCGCCGGAACATCGGCTGGCAGGGCCAGAAAGCGATTGTTGTATTCAGGATGATTGCCGCCGGTCTCGTAACTGGCATCCGTCACGTCATGCTCGACCGCAAGAATGACGTGCTCGTCAAAGACGGCATCGGGATTGGCAACATCATAAGGCGTGAATTTGGAGCCGGGCGAGAGCTCTCGCACGCGAGACGCACCATCGACGCGGCGGTGATCCGCCTCGGTCGCCTGCATGCGCAACTTCGTCTGTCGCTCGACCCGGCCGGCATCGATGCCGCGGCTGGCGCGGTCTGTTCCGTAACCTCCGATGGTCTGAAACTCGTAGAGCTCGTACTCGCCATTCTTGGGCAGGCTCACAAGAGACGGCGTCGCCCCTTCCGCGGCGTCCGTTGGCGTTTCAAAGTTCCAGTCCCGCGCCGCACGCCGCCCCGGCATGTATGAAAACGATGTCTCAAATCTGCTGATATGACTGCGATCGGTCGAACCATGGGCCAGCCGAACGTCAGCCCCACCGACATATCCTGCGACATGCGAGGCGATATTCAGGACATTTTCACCACTGGTATGAGAAAAGAAGTAAAAGATGCCGTCCTCTTCCAGCCGACGCGTGAGATAGGCGAGATCGGTTTCGTTGTACTGAACGCTGTAATGCTGCGGCTGTGGCGGTTCGACAATTCCTGTCGTTACGGGCGCGGGCAAGCCATGCTCGCTCATCAGGGTTTCGCAGACCTCGACCGACGTCATGTCCTGCCAGATCCGACAATCCGACCGCTGGGACAAAAGCCAAAGCGAGGGGCGCAGCGACAACTGATACGTTCGCAGATCGTGTGTGATCTTGGGGCCGACCGTCATGCGCGTCACAAGCACATTCCACATCCGCCTTTGGCCACCAGACAGCTCAAGGCTCACATCGGCGTGCTTGCCCACCACCTCACCAGTGTCCGGGATATCGCGCTTTGCGCGAACCTGAAGGGACCCCTTGAAAAGCTCGCTGACCCCTTCCCGCAGAGATAGGCGCTCGGCCAGCAGTTCATCCTGCCCAAGCAACCCGTCTATTCTCAAAATGCGCTCGGCCTGAATAAAATCGGCAGAGACGTTCATCTGAAATCCACCCATGCAAATACACCGGTGAACATCTTATGAACAAATCTGCGCCGTGCGGAGGATTCGCTAAAGGGCGAACGATGTTCGGCAAGAAGCCGCGGGAACACCGGGGGGGCTGGTGGCGAAATGGCGCCGTAGAGGGAGGGCAGGTCTTGAACCCCTCCATCGGATAAAAGTCGGCGTGGTGGGCGGACCGTCAGGAAGAGCTGCTCTTTTGTGATCGACGCGGCCTCAACAGGCCTCAAAGCGAGGGGTAAGCCTCTTCTAACAGCCCGAAACTGACAGGCCTATGCCTCTATGACGCGACCCGTTGCTGCAGACACGATCGCACTTCGCGCCCGACCCGCTCTACGTCGTGATCGCTCAGCTCTGCATAGATCGGCAGGGCAAGGATGCGACGGCTCAGCCATTCGGTATTTGGAAGGGAGCCCCGACCTTCCGAATAGGGCCGCATCGGCGGTGTCAGATGCAAGGGCGTCGCGTAATAGGCGCGGCTGTCGATACCTTTGTCGGACAGCATAGACCGCAAAGCATCACGCCGATCGCTTAGCACAGCATAGACCGCATGCGCGTTCGTCAAACCCTTGCGGCTCTTCTGAAGCGCCACGTAATCGGAAAGCTGCGCATCATAATGCCCCGCGATTTCTGCTCGTCGCGACCGGTCCGCATCGAAGCTTGCAAGTTTGGCGAGCAGGACCGACGCCTGCATCGTGTCGAGCCTGCTGTTCATACCGTGCATCTCGTCATTGCCATGTGCGCGGATCGCCCGCATGCGCGCGGCGCGATCTGCATCCTGCGTGAACAAGGCCCCCCCATCCCCGAACGCACCAAGCGGCTTTGTGGGGTAGAAACTGGTTGCCGTCACCGGTGCGAGGCTCCCAACCGGTGCTCCCTCCAGCGCGGCCCCGAAGCTTTGGGCGGCATCCGACAGAACCTCCATCCCGTGCTCGGCGGCAATCTCCTTGAGACGCCCATATTCCGCCGGTTGACCAAAGAGGTCGACCGCCATCACCGCTCTTGGTCGGGCGTCCCCTGAAAACTCTTCGATACGACGGGCCAGATCTGCGGGGTCGAGGTTGAACGTCTCCCTATCCACGTCGCAGAAAACGGGGCGAGCGCCTGCGGAAATCACCGCACCTGCGGTGGCCACGAATGTAAAGGCCGGCAGAAACACCGCGTCTCCAGGCCCGATGCCGGCCTCGATGAGAGCAATCAGCAACGCATCCGTGCCGTTGCCTACGGTAACCGCATGATCGATGCCCGCTTTCCGGGCCAGCGCGGTTTCCAACTCTCCCACCTCCGGCCCAAGGATAAAGCCCCCATGATCGAGCACGCTTTGCAGTCGCGCGTCTATGTCAGCGCGATGGCGCACATATTGTGCCTGCACATCAAAAAGGGGGATGCGCCGCGCGGTCATGATCGGGTTCCCGTATGTCCGGTCAGCGGCAAGTCATCCATCGTCAGGCCGCTATCGCCGAATGCCGGCTGGATCATGTGGTGATCGACAATGGCCCTTTGGGCGCGAAGGCTCTCAACGATACGCTCGGCAATGATCAACGCCTCGCGACCGTCCTCTCCCGTGACCACGGGCTCGCCACCGGAGGCTACAGCTTGCAGGAAACTGGAAATCTCTGTCCTCAAGGGATCCTGGGCCCCCACTTCCCATTCGTCCACGTCAAGGCGCGGGCCGTCTTCGGTAGTGATCTTGCGAACGCAGGTCATGCGGCGTTCCAGAAGATTGGCCACAAGCATGCAGTCCGGCTGAAACACGCGCAGCTTGCGTTCCGATTTGAACGCGATCCGGCTGGCGGTGATCGTTGCGACACAGCCATTCTCGAACGCGATACGCGCGTTCACGATGTCTTCGTGATCGCTGAGCACGGGTGTGCCGACGGCATCCACCGAAACGATCGGCGCATCGACAAGCGAAGCGATGAGATCGATGTCATGGATCATCAGATCGAAAATGACGCTCACATCGGCCCCGCGTGGCTTGAAAGGTGCAATCCGCAAGGCTTCGATGAAAAGCGGTGCGGTGACCTGGTCAAACAAACCACTGTCGGCGCAAAAGAAGCGTTCAAGATGCCCGATCTGAAGAACGAGATTTGCGCTGCGTGCGCGCAGGATCAGATCATCGGCTTCGGCGATTGTCGACGTGAACGGTTTCTCGACAAGCACATGAACGCCGTGATCGAGAAAGAACCGGGCGATCTCGTAATGCGCGATGGTGGGCACGGCGATGCTCACGGCATCCACCAATCCAATCAACGCACGATAGTCCGTCAGCGCTTGGGCACCGTGTTTTGAGGCGACCTCGCCCGCTCGCGTCGCGTCGGCATCGACCACCGCGACCAGATCGGCATTTTCGCTCGCCGCATACTTCTCGGCATGGAACCGACCGAAATGCCCCACGCCGATCACCGCCGTCCGGACAACAGCCATCATAGAAACCTGCCGGTTTTAAAGGGGCTAAGAGCGGATCGGTGCGCAGTCGATCTGTCGATCAAAGCGACGTGGCCCGGCGGCACCGCCAGGCAGGTCTGTGATATCAATTCTGGATCTGGCATGAGCAGCCTTTCGATCTGAAACACAACCTTCTTGAAAACAGCGAGTATCTGGCGTCGTTGATACACTTATTTAGTAGCGCGCTGACGCAACCCCACCTTGATCCCTGTCAATCCGATTTACACATTTGCGTGTATGCAAATGCTCTGTCGAAGCGTCGGGCATTGTCTTTGCGCGCAGACCAGCCCCTGACTTGGGTAAGAACACTGGCCAGGCTAGGTCGTAGCACCAAAGTGACGCGTGCCCTGGCATCTGCCAATGCCGCACCTCAACGGTCGCATGGGTCGGCAAGGCGTCGCGCGCGTGCAGGACAGCACCTTCATTGACGCGATATTTTATTGCGGTGGGCTTCTTATTGCTTAACCTGTCAGCATTTAGACACCCAAAGGACCTTTCCATGTACCGCATTCTATCCGGCACTCTTCTTGGGCTCATGCTCTCGACTTCTGGTGTTTATGCAGCCACTTGCGGCAACACATCCGCGGGGTTCGACCAGTGGAAGGCCGCATTTGCGCGAGAGGCTCAGCAAGCGGGCGTTGGGCAACGCGGCCTGCAGGCCCTCGCCCAGTCACAATATGCGTCCCGCACGATTGCAGCGGATCGCAATCAAAAGTCATTCAGGTATTCCCTGCAGAAATTCATGCAGGTGCGCGGGTCCGAGACGATCATCGCGCAGGGCCGCAAACGCAAAGCCCGTAACGCCAATTTCTATGCCGCTCTCGAACGGCAATACGGCGTTCCGGCGGGCGTGATCATCGCAATCCACGGGATGGAAACCGGCTTTGGCGGCTTTATGGGTGACAGTTCGGTCGTCTCGGCCATCGTCACCCTGACCTATGATTGCCGGCGGTCCGATTTCTTCAAACCACATGCGATTGGTGCATTGAAACTGGTGGACCAGGGCGCGATCACCGGTCAGACTCGCGGCGCCAAGCACGGGGAACTTGGCCACACCCAGTTTCTGCCGGGCAACGCGCTGCGATACGGGGTAGACGCCGACGGCAACGGGCGCGTCGATTTTTACAGTCAAAGCGATGCGCTTGCCTCCACCGCGAATTTCCTGCGCCAAAAAGGATGGCGCCCCGGTGCCGGCTATCAGGAAGGTCAGCCGAATTTTGCGGTAATCAAGCAGTGGAACGCTGCCGGCGTTTATCAAAAAGCCATCGCGATCATGGCCGCCCGGATCGACAGCTAGGGCTCAAGATCCCAAAGATGCCCCGCCGGTCCATCTTTTGTTTCCGGTGACGAACCAACCCGACAGATCCCAAGCAATCTGTGCTTAATCGCTGCGCAGTTACATCATTCCGGCGTTATCGCGCCCCGCCTACGCCTTATTTGAGGGTCAATGGTTCGCCTTTCACGCGAATTGCTTAGAAAACGAGCACCGCAAAAAGTGTTGAAAGCCGCAGCAAAACACAAATTCCGGCGCATTGTGTCCAGATTTGACGCGCAATCTTGTTCACATCGAAACCATTTTCGGAGACTGGGCAGATGTCTCAGACAGGACAATTTCACGGCGGGCTCGTCTTTACCGCATCACAGGACCATTCCGTTCTGACCTTCAGCCAAAGCGTGCGCGAGACGCTGCTTGATTACGGCTATCACGTCGATCGGCAAACCCGTGTCGATCACGAGCGGGTCAGGCTCACCTGTGCTCGCTACCAGATCAAGATCAGCTACCGCGAAGACGGGCCAGAGGCGATGCGTCTTGGTCTTGTTGTGTGCCCGATCGACGAAGCCTCCGATGAGGAGGCAAAGCATCTCCTCGCGCTGATGCTTCACCGCATAACGGCAACGCATCAACCGGACCACGTGGAATGGCTCTGCTCGGATGCGCCTCCGATGCTGCAGCATCGACGGCGCACGCTGAACGGACATGGGATCAGCCCGTTTGCCCGTCCCCCCGCGCACCGCACACCGTCCGAGCGGCGCCCGTCCAAGCCGGTCACGCTGACAGAACAGTCCGACCTTGCGATGGCCTTCCGCTCACGTCCGACCGCGATTGACCCGCTGGGCAACCTGCATCAGATCGCTGTTTGGGGCATCACCGGGGTGGTGGCCACCCTCTCTGCCCCCATTGCAATCGCCCTTGTTGCATTCAACCTCTTCCTGGGTGGATCCATCCCGGTCAACACAGGGGTGCTGGCAACGACAGCGGCAGCAATCTTCACTCAACCGTCCGGCGCTGCAGCAGATGTTCTCTCCATCTGGCCTTTTTAAGTAGCGGCACGCCCTCCGAACGGAATATGCAGCCCTCCGGCAGATCGTTGCCGGAGGGCTCGCGCGTATGCCCTGCCGTCATTCAGGCACGTCTTCGGCCGCAAGCACGTAGGTGTGGATCGCAAAGATCACCGCCCCGCTCTGCGGCAGACGCACGATGGATTGACGTTCGCTGCGTAGAAACGGTGCATCTGTCGCACCCGCCTCGATCCGCCTTGGTTCGACTGCGGATCTTGGCTGGTAAAGCTCGGGGTCGGCATACCAAAGCCTGTTGAACCGCCACAACGGCCGCCCCACTCTGACCCCATCGAAAAGGCGCTGAACGCGGCGCGCGATGTCCTCGTCATAGTCCTGAACTTCCTCGTGGATGGAGATCAACGGGCGCATCGCCTTTTCCGCCAGGCGCCAGCTTGCCGGGAAACACAAAACCGCGCCGGTGAGCACGTGTTCGGCGCCGCGCTTTTCCATCAGACACAGATCCTCCTGCACCAGATGACCCAGTGTTCCCAGCGGATCCGACGGGCTCACCTCGACCACACCACCATCCGGTCGGGTCACGCGTCTATCGTCCACCTGAAAGCCAAGTCCCGGCAGCAGCGCCAGCACAGTCTCAAGCAGTTCCTGTGCGGCTGGCCTTGCGGCTTCATCGAGGAAAAGAACCTCTTCGCGCTGCTCTCTCAACAAGATCTCGCGGCGGGCCATCTGCGCGGCAAAAGCATCGTCAACCGTGATCCACCCCTCGGCTGGCAGCGGTGCGACACCCGGCAATGCGCGATGGACGCGCATATCCTGCGGTAACTCGCGCTGCAAGATTACGACCATCTCTGTCGCTCCCGTCCCATTGCGGCAGAACCACACTCAAAAACGACCATGAAACACGTCGGTTTCTGACGAATTCTGCAAATCCCCTCGCGTCATCATGAGACCAATTGACAGCGGAGACCAGAGATGAACCAGCACTATCGCGACACCCGCAAAATAGATCCCGCCCGTGGCGCGGTGCTGGGCGACGGCACACCGAATATCGGCGATCGGGTCGAGATCGGTCCGACCCGGCTGGCTTTCGCAGAATGGGAGGCCGCCGGTCTGACGCTGCCCAATCTGAAAGAGATGAGAGAGTATCGCTGGCACCGCCTGACACAGCACATCGTGGATCGGGACTATGGCGGCCTGTTGATGTTTGATCCGCTGAACATTCGCTATGCCACCGACTCCACCAACATGCAGATTTGGAACATGCATAACCCGTTCCGGGCCGTTTTGCTGTGCGCGGACGGCTATATGGTGATGTGGGATTACAAGAACTCGCCCTTTCTCAGCGAGTTCAATCCGCTGGTCCGCGAACAGCGTTCCGGCGCATCGATGTTTTACTTCTCGACCGGCGACAAGACCGCCGATGCCGCACGCGCCTTCGCGGGTGAGGTGGCGGAGGTGTTGCGCGAACATGGCGGCGCGAATACGCGGCTCGCCGTCGACAAGATCATGGTCCATGGGCTCAAAGCACTTGAGGCCCAGGGGCTTGACGTCGTGGAGGGTGAGGAACTGACAGAACACGCTCGCGCGGTGAAAGGCCCGGACGAGATCCACGCGATGCGCTGCGCATCACATGCCTGCGAGACGGCGGTGTTCGCGATGGAAGAGTTCGCCCGCGCACATGTGGGAGATGGCACGACGTCCGAAAATGACATCTGGGCGGTGCTGCATGCCGAAAACGTCAAACGCGGCGGCGAGTGGATCGAGACCCGCCTCCTGGCCTCTGGTCCCCGGTCCAATCCATGGTTTCAGGAATGCGGCCCCCGCATTCCCGGGCGCAATGAGATCATCGCCTTCGACACGGATCTTGTCGGCGCTTACGGGATCTGCATCGACATTTCGCGAACATGGTGGATCGGTGATCGTCCTCCTCGTCCCGATATGATCGAGGCGATGCAGATCGGCCATGAGCATATCATGACCAATATGGAGATGCTGAGGCCCGGTGTCAGGATCGAAGATCTGAGCCGGAATACGCATGTGCTACCGGAGAAGTATCAAAAACAGAAATATTCCTGCCTGATGCATGGTGTGGGTCTGTGCGATGAATGGCCCCTTGTGGCCTATCCTGATCACGCGGTGCCCGGCGCCTTCGATCACGTGCTCCAGGAGGGCATGGTGCTGTGTGTCGAGGCGCTGATCAGTGAAGAAGGCAAAGACTTCTCGATCAAGCTGGAAGATCAGGTCTTGATCACCGCGGACGGATACGAAAACCTGACACGCTATCCGTTTGACCCCGCGCTGATGGGTAACTGACACCGGCGTTTTGTCGGCAATCTGAGTGCAACCCGCGAACACTGCAAATGCCCGGCGGAATGCGCCGGGCAAGGCTGGCTCGCAACGCCGTTTTGAACGACGCGCGCAGTGCTCCTATTGCGTGGGAAGAACGCCAAGCTCCCGCAAGACGCTGAGCGTGACGCCCTGGCGATGGTGAATGTCCTCCCGTCCGCGCATATCCATATTGTAGGCGAAAAGATAAACCTCGCCTGCCCGTTCGACCCAGCCCGCATACCAGCCGATGTCGACGGCATTTCTGTTGAAGTTCCAACCGGTTTTTGCGTAGAGAGCCCAATCGCCGCCCGCTTCTTCCAGCATGATGATGCGGGCCGCGGTGTAGGTGTCATCGGCCAGCGGCAGCTTTCGTGCCGCGACCTGGGCGAGAAAGTCGATCTGTTCGTTCGCGCTGATGGCCAATGGTCCGCGCAGCCAGTACTCGGTCACGTTTTCCGGCGCCCCGATCTCGGCATTGCCGTATTGGAAAACCTCCAGCCATTGGGACATCTTTTCGGGTCCAAGATCCCTTGCGATCTGCTGGTAAACCCACACCACCGAGCGGCGGAAGGCAGTGGCGAGTGTCTGGTCACGATTCCAGGCATCCAACCAACGCTCTTTGCCGTCCCATGTGAATTGTGTCGTTGGCGTCGCATATCCCGTTTCAAGCGCGATCAGCGTGTGCGGGATTTTCGACGTCGATGCCGGGCGGAAACGTTCATCGGCCCGTTCGGGATTGCTGGTCCATGTCATCCCGTCCGACATCCTTCGAACGACGATCACCGAATGTTCGGGATCGACGCCCGCATCGGCCACGTAGCGTGCCACCTGATCCTGATCCGCGTGCGCCTGCACTGCCATAACGGCACAGAATGTTGCGATCAGGCTGGCCCGTCTTGTTAGTCTCATGCCTTTGCCTCCGTTTTTTTAAAACCTGTTCCTCCGCTTGCGTTTCATCACAAGCGGTTCTGTGTGGGTGCCGACGAAACCGGCGTGTCCTACCTGTCGGAGTGTCGAATTGCGCAACCCAAGGCTTGCGATGCATTCGATTTTGTTATGCGACCGATGTAATTCGGCGCGCTTTAGCGCACAAACGATCAAATCTAAGCACTTGCATGAAGAAAACTTATGGATCGCCCCCAACTTCCCCTCAATGCGCTCCGCGTCTTCGAGGCCGCCGCCCGGCATCTCAGTTTCACCCAGGCAGCGTTGGAGCTTTGCGTGACACAAACCGCTGTGAGCCATCAGATCAAGAACCTCGAAAGTCGGCTGGGCGTCACCCTGTTTCGAAGAGTGCCGCGAGGGCTGGTGCTGACCGATGAAGGGCGCGCGCTGGTCCCGGTTCTCAGCACGGCTTTCGACCAGGTGGGTGACGTGCTTGACCGGTTTCTCGACGGGCGATACCGCGAAACCCTGCATGTGGGCGTCGTTTCGACGTTTGCGACCGGCTGGCTCTTGCCCCGCATGCCCGATTTCACGGCGCAGCATCCCGGCATCGATCTGAGGGTGTCGACCAATAACAACCGTGTCGATATCGCAAGGGAGGGTCTGGATATGGCAATCCGGTTCGGCGATGGCACCTGGCCCGGCATCGAGGCGGTGCCGCTTATCGAAACCCCTCTCAGCCCCCTTTGCGCGCCGGACTGCCCGCTGACCACGCCGGCGGATCTGGCCGGACATATGCTTTTGCGCTCCTACCGAAGTGGAGAATGGGAAAGCTGGTTCGCCGATCAGGGTCTGACCTGCCCCGACTTGCGCGGTCCCATCTTCGATAATTCTCTGGCCATGGCCGACATGGCGGCACGAGGCTTTGGGATCGCGCTCCTGCCCGTGGCGATGTTTGCGCATGAAATCGCAACGGGCCGCGTTGTCCGCCCTTTCGCCCATACCATTACGATCGGCCGGTATTGGCTCACCCGCCTGAAATCCCGGCCGGTCAGCCCGGCGATGAAGCTTTTCGAAAGCTGGCTTGTGGGCGGTTTGACACAGTCAGGGGTCTTTGCCGACCAAAGCGAGCGAGGCCGCCCCGGAGTTCTCAGCGATCCCTAGCGAGGAACGTCCATCGCTTGGCTGATTTATCATGGATGCAAATCGCCTTCACTCAGCCTCGCCTCGATGCACGGTACCGTGAAAGACGTGTCACACACCTTGGCAGCGTCCGCGCGACAACCCAATCTGGTGGCAACTGAAAGGACGCTTCATGCCCACCGAACGCATCACATTCCCCGGCCACGATGGCGGGCAACTTGCTGCCCGCTTGGATCTACCGAATGGCCCGGTTTTGGCCACGGCTCTGTTTGCCCACTGCTTTACCTGTTCAAAGGATATCCCGGCTGCACGGCGCATTGCGGGGCGTCTGGCCTCTATGGGGATTGCCGTTTTGCGTTTCGACTTCACCGGTCTGGGTCATTCCGAGGGAGAGTTTGCCAACACCTCCTTTACCTCGAACGTGGAAGACCTGATCGCCGCCTGTCGCTATCTCGACGGCCGCGATCTTGGGCCGAGCCTTCTGATCGGGCATTCTCTGGGCGGTGCCGCCGTCTTGAAGGCAACCGCTCGACTGGATCAGATCAAGGCCGTGGTGACGCTTGGCGCGCCCTTCGATCCCTCCCATGTCACCCATAACTTCGCCGATGCTTTGCCCGAAATCATTGAAAAGGGCATTGCCGAAGTTCAGCTTGGCGGTCGCCCCTTCCAGATCGGCAAGACGTTTCTGGACGATATCGCACGCGGCCAGCTCACACCCGCGATCGGAAGCCTGAAAGCGGCCCTGCTGGTGTTGCATGCGCCCCGGGACGAGACCGTCAGCATCGACAATGCCAGCGAAATCTTCCTCGCGGCCAAGCACCCCAAAAGCTTCGTCACGCTCGACGATGCGGATCACCTGATCACCCGGGCAAAGGATGCCGAATACGCCGCCGATGTGATCGCGGCGTGGGTGGGTCGATACATCGATCTGACACAACCCGCTCCACCGCCCGGAGCGCCCGAAGGGGTCGTGCGTGTGACCGAGGCGGACCCGAATGGTTTTCTTCAGGACATCAATGCGGGCCCCGATCATCACCTTCTCGCCGATGAACCGATGGCCTATGGCGGCACCAACCAGGGATTGACCCCTTACGGTCTGGTCTCGGCCGGTCTGGGTGCCTGCACCTCCATGACCATCCGCATGTATGCCCGCCGCAAAGGCTGGCCTTTGACTTGTGTGAGCGTGGATATCACCCACGACAAGGTCCATGCGCAGGATGCAGAGCCTGGCAGCACCAGCAAAGTCGACGTCTATCACAGGCTGGTCCGCCTGGGCGGGGATCTCAGCGAAGATCAGCGCAAGAGGTTGCTGGAGATCGCTGACAAATGCCCTGTGCACCGCAGCCTTGAAAAAGGGGCCCAGGTCCACACTCAACTGGCGTGATCGACTGAAGGCCAACCGAAAAGCATGACGCCCGACGTCTGTACGTCAGAAGCGCGCTTTTTGATCAGAATGCCTCCGGTGACCCTTCGGATCACCCGTACGGCGCCGGTTGACGCATCACCCCTTACGCGCGGATATACCTTGTCTCCATGATGTAGTCCTTGCGTGGACCCTGCACGGTCCAGATAGCGCGCCAGCTTGGCCAGTCCTCGAAAGCGTAGTGAACATCGTAGATGTCGGGATCACAAAGATGGCGGTCCACGCTCTCGGCCGCGCCCAGTGCGATGCGGTGAAACGCGCGCGCATCGTCGAAGAAGACCGAGATCCCCGCCTCTTCGGCGCGCCAGAGATATCGGCGATACCCCGTGATCGGAGCTTGGTCCGGCAGATGCATCGTGACGTGTTCCGTCCAAACGCCCTCGACCAGTTCAGCTCTGCCTTCGGCTGAAATAACATGACCCGCCTGACGGTCATCTATGCGGCGGGACAACGTCCAGCCACCGCAGAAATCATCAAGGCACATCGGCCCGCTCACTCCGCGTAAACTCCTTGGATCACATCGCCCGACGCGCCGACAAAGCGCAGCTTGTCGCCGGACCGCTCCAGCGCGTAACAGGCCCAAAGGTCAGAAGGCGGCCATGTGCTACAGTATCTGTCCCCCTCGACCCGCCAATACCCCCAGCTGTCCTCGCCCGCGCTATAAAGCGTCCGCCCCGAGGGAAGAAACTCCTGCCGCGCGCCGTTGTCGTAGATCAGCGTGCGTGCCTCCAGAGCGCTGCGCACCTCATCACCGGTCAGCGGCAGCCAGCTTTCCGCAAAAGCCATGGCCGGCATCATCATCGCAGCCAAAGCAATCCGTCGCATTCAATCCTCTCGCCTTGCCGCCCGGGTGGAGCGGGTTTAAGACCCGCCCTGTCTGAAACCATAAAAAGGCGCCCCTGCCAATGATCCCCCGCTATTCCCGCCCTGAAATGGTTGCGATCTGGAGCCCGGAAACGAAGTTCCGGATCTGGTACGAGATCGAGGCCCATGCCTGCGACGCGATGGCCGATCTGGGCGTGATCCCGCGCGAAAATGCAGAGGCGGTGTGGAAAGCCAAGGACGTGGAATTCGACGTGGCCCGGATCGACGAGATCGAAGCGGTGACCAAACACGACGTGATCGCATTCCTCACCCATCTGGCCGAACATGTGGGCAGCGAGGAGGCGCGCTTTGTCCATCAGGGTATGACGAGCTCGGATGTTCTGGACACCTGTTTCAACGTTCAGCTCGTACGCGCCGCCGACATATTGATCCAGGATGTCAAAGACTTGCTCGCCGCGCTTAAACGGCGCGCATATGAGCATAAGGACACCGTGCGTATCGGACGCAGCCACGGCATCCATGCCGAACCCACCACGATGGGCCTGACCTTCGCCCGTTTTTATGCCGAGATGGACCGCAACCTGAACCGCCTTGAAAAAGCGCGCTACGAGGTCGCCACCGGCGCCATCAGCGGCGCCGTGGGCACCTTTGCCAACATCGACCCGCGCGTCGAGGAACATGTCTGCGCCAAGCTGGGGCTGGAGCCGGAACCGATCTCGACCCAGGTCATCCCGCGGGATCGTCATGCGGCGTTTTTCGCGGCTCTGGGGGTTGTGGCCTCCTCCATCGAGAACATCGCCGTCGAGATCCGCCACACGCAGCGTACCGAAGTGTTGGAGGCAGAGGAATTCTTCTCGAAAGGCCAAAAGGGCTCAAGCGCGATGCCACACAAGCGCAACCCGGTGCTGACCGAGAACCTGACGGGCCTCGCCCGCCTTGTCCGCATGGCCGTTGTTCCGGCGATGGAGAACGTAGCGCTCTGGCACGAGCGCGATATCTCGCATTCCTCGGTGGAGCGGAATATCGGACCCGACGCCACCGTGACCCTCGACTTCGCGCTGGCGCGGCTGACCAGCGTGATCGACAAGCTGGTCGTCTATCCTGAAAATATGCTGGCCAACATGAACAAGTTTCGCGGGCTGGTGATGAGCCAACGGGTCTTGCTGGCCCTGACCCAAGCCGGGGTTAGCCGGGAAGATGCCTATAAACTGGTTCAACGCAACGCGATGAAGGTCTGGGAAGAAGGCAAGGACTTCAAAACGGAGCTTCTGGGCGACGCCGATGTGACCGCGGCGCTGAGCACCGAAGAGATCGAGGAGAAATTCGATCTTGGCTATCACACCAAACACGTGGACACAATTTTCGCCAGAGTTTTCAAAGACTAGGGCGGCATTCTCAAGCCAGCTCCGAGCTATGCCGTCGAACGGCATGGTTCGGATGCAAACAGTCCAACCGCGCCTTGCGGCCAGCTGCCTGGCCTCGCTTTTGCGGTGGGCGGTGCCTCGGTTTCGAAAACCACAAAAAGCACCGGGGCCTGCAAGACGATACCGATGCGGGTGTGTGACCCCGCCGGGCAACCCGCTGGATGCGGATAGAGACTGCGGCACGTGAAAGGGCTCAGCTGTGTCTCTGGTCACGACGGCGCTTCGGAGAACCCGTCCGGCTGCCGCGAACAGGCGCTTTCCAGCACCGTTGATACCCGCGTGACCTATCATGGCTGAATTGAGGGTTTCTTTACGTCTGCCCGTGTAACTTCGACAAGCAAAAGCTTGGCAAGAGGGAGCGCAGGCAAGTGACGACACTCACGCCCGTTTCGAAGATACAGATCGCCAAAGTTCCGGCGGAGACGCAAGAGGCAGCAAAGCTTGTCCCCAGAAAGCTTGGGCGCAGGGCAAAGGCCGCCGTGGTTGTCCGACTTCTCCTGAACGAGGGGGCAGACATCCCGCTTGAAGCTTTGCCGGACGATCTGCAGGCACATCTGACGGAACAGATGGGTGCGATGGGCCTTGTGGATCGCGCAACACTTGCGTCGGTGATCGAAGAGTTTTCCGATGAGCTTGCTAGTGTTGGCCTGTCTTTTCCAAAAGGACTGGCGGGCGCCCTCAGTGCCCTTGACGGCAAGCTCAGCCCCCAGACAGCCGCGCGCCTCCGAAAGGAAGCGGGGGTGCGGCAATCGGGTGATCCCTGGGCGCGTATCCGGAGCGCCGACCTGGATGACTTGCTGGAAATCGTCGAAGCCGAAAGTACCGAGATTGCCGCCGTGATGCTGTCAAAGCTCGACGTCGGCAAGGCGGCGGAGTTGCTGGGCCGCCTGCCGGGCCCGAAGGCACGCCGCATCACCTACGCCGTCTCCCAGACCGAAGAGGTCACGCCGGAGGCTGTGGACAGGATCGGATTGTCTCTGGCAAGTCAACTGGATATGCGTCCGATCCTCGCGTTCGAGGATGGTCCCGTGCAGCGGGTGGGTGCAATCCTCAATTGCTCTGCCGCCGCCACGCGCGACGATGTGCTGGACGGGCTGGACGAAACCGACAGTAGCTTTGCAGATGCCGTCCGAAAGGCGATTTTCACGTTTGCCCATATCCCGCACCGTGTTCTGACACGCGATGTGCCTCGCGTCGTACGCGACATCGATCAGGCGGTTCTGGTCACCGCTCTCGCCGGATCGACGGAAGAGGAGGACAAGGCCGCTGCCGACTTCGTGCTCAGCAATATGTCGTCGCGCTTGGCCGAAAGCCTGCGCGAAGAGATGGCAGAACGAGGCAAGGTGAAACTCAAGGACGCCGATGCCGCCCGCACCGCGATTGTCGCCGCGATCCGGACGCTGGAGACAGCCGGCGACCTCACGCTAATCGTTCCCGAAGACGATGACGAGGCGTGATCCTGACTGAGACAAGCGCCTGACGGATTGCGAAAAGCCAAGTCTTCAGCCTGCTCCCGACCGGTGATCTACCCCGCGAAAAACCCCACACAGGCCGATTGCAAACCGGGGGCGGCACTAGCCCTCAATCCGGCTTAGATCGGCCACACTGCTGCAGGTTGACCGGATGCGGTGTAGAAGGTTCAGGCGGTTGCGTCGCAGGGTTTCGTTCTCGGAATTGACCTGAACGTCGGTGAAGAACGCGTCGATCGGCGCGCGCAAATCCGCCATCGCCGCCATCGCCGCCGGAAAATCCTGCGCAGTCATGGCCGGCGCGATGCGCGCCTCGACATCGTCAAGCGCCGCGAAGAGCGTCTTCTCCGATGCGGTTTCGGCAAATTTCGGATCGGGACCAAAAGAGTATTCGACCCCATCCCGGTCTTCCGCCTGGGTCAGAATATTGTTCGCGCGTCGGAAGCCTTGGATCAGGTTCTCCCCGTCCTCCGTCTCCAGCACCGCCTGCAGCGCTTTCGCCCGCTTTGTGAGCAACGAAATATCGTCGTTCCCGGGCATCGACAGGCAGGCATCGATAATGTCGTGCCGAATGCTCTGATCACGGAGGACCACCTTCAGGCGGTCGTGAATGAAGGCCATCAAATCATCCGCATCGGCCCTCTCGTCCGCCTGGGTGATCAAGCCGTGCAGCGACAGCGACAGATCGTTGACCAGGATAAGCCTGATCACGCCCAGTGCGGCGCGGCGCAGGGCAAAGGGGTCCTTTGATCCTGTCGGCTTCTCCTCAATCGCCCAGAAACCGGCAAGCATGTCAAGCTTATCGGCCAGAGCGACCGAAACCGACACCGGGCCTGTCGGCACGTCATCGGTGGGTCCCAGTGGCGAGTAATGCTCGGCGCAGGCCTCTGGCACACCATCGTTGTGTCCTGCAGCTTCGGCATAATAACGCCCCATAAGCCCTTGTAATTCAGGGAATTCATAGACCATTTCCGAGGCAAGATCCGCCTTCGCGATCCGCGCCGCTTCGCCCGCCAGATCGGGCTTTGCGCCAACCTGAGGTGCGAGCATCCTGGCCAGCGCTTCGATACGGTCGATCCGGTCTGCCTGGCTTCCCAGCTTATTGTGGAACGTCACATCCGCAAGGGGTCGCGCCATGCCTTCAAGCCCAACTTGATGAACAACGCGTAAGTCATTCTCCCAGAAGAATTTTGCATCCGCCAAACGAGCGCCAAGCACCTTCTGGTTCCCGGCCAGGATGGTGGCGCCATTGTCTTCGGTTTCCCGGTTGGCAACGGTAATGAACTTTTCGATACGGCCCGTCTTTGGGTTGCGCACGGAAAAGAACTTCTGATGCTCTCTCATAGAGGTTTGCAGCACCTCCGGCGGGAGATCGAGGAACTCGTCCGCGATATCCCCCATCAGCACCACAGGCCATTCTACAAGGCCGGAAACTTCTGCGAGCAAATTGCGATCCTCGACCACCTCCAGTCCAGCCGCAAAGGCAAGATTGGTGGCATCCGCCCAAATGTGGCGACTGCGCTCCTCCGGGTTCAGGACAACAAAGGCCTGCTTCAGCTTCGCCTCGTAATCCTCGAAGGACGATACCGACATCCGTCCCGGCGCCATAAACCGGTGACCCTCTGTCGTATCGCCAGATACGATCCCGTCCACGTCGACCGGCACGATCTCCGAGCCGTCCTCCGCGCTGAGAAGGCACAGGATGGATTGCAGCGGCCTGACCCAACGCAGGCTGCCCGTTCCCCATCGCATCGATTTCGGCCACGGAAAGGTTCTGATCACGTTCTCAAGCACTTCGCCCACGATCTCGGTCGCGGGGCGGCCGGGCTTTTCGATCACCGCAAACAGCACATCGCCTTTCGGTGTCGCGCGGGTCTCGACCTGATCGCGCGACAGGCCCGTACCCCGCAAAAAACCCTCAATCGCCTTGTCCGGTGCATCCGCGCGGGGGCCCTTGCGCTCCTCTCGCGTTGTGGGACTGGCCGCCAAAAGACCTTCGACCGTCAGGCAGAGCCGGCGCGGGGTCGCGAAGGCCGCAGCCGACGCATAGGTCAGACCCGCCTCGACCAGCCCGTTGGTCACGTGCTTTTTCAGATCTTCGGAGGCGCGCATCTGCATACGTGCGGGGATTTCCTCGGAAAAGAGTTCGATCAGCAGGTCGGGCATTTGCGGTCCTTCAGAAAGTCAATCGCACCTGATATCGGCGCCCGCAGCCGCAACGCAGGTCGCGGGATGCCTTTGACATGAAACATGAATGCGTCATTGGGAGGTGTCCGGTCGCGGCGGGCAATCCTCGCCCACGACGGTGCCGTCATAGGCTTTTTCGCCACAATCGTTAAGCTCGTGCCAGACATAGCCGCGCCCGTCATCGGTGATGGCAACAATCCGGTCCACCCCATACCGCACGTTCTTTTCCCCCAAAAAGGCAAGGGCCGTCCCGGCATCAAGCTCTGCGGCGATGCTTTCGGCCTCGAAGCAGTCAAACCATCCCGGGGCATTGCGCGGCGTGACATCATCGAGGCCGACATAGGTTTCGGACAACATCGCGTGGCTGGCGGTGGTGGTAAAGCACGCCCGATAGCGGATCGGCGAGCTGTCGGCGTCAATGGCCTCGAAGCTGTCGTAAATGATCGGCTCGGGCTGGCCCGATACGACGGAGACGAGCTGGACGTCAGGACCGTCGGTCTCGGCAACCTCGTCATAGAAGCCATAGACCTGCAGATAGTAGAGGCTCGCACCCGCGATCAGGCCAGACAGGATCAGAACAATGCCCACGATCTTACCGCTCATCCCGCGAAACCGCCCGCGCGCGTCTGGACAAATGCGTCAGCACATTTCTTGGCCAAAGCACGCACACGACCGATATAGGCCTGACGTTCCGTGACGGAGATCACGCCCCTCGCGTCGAGCAGGTTGAAAATGTGAGAGGCCTTTATGCACTGGTCATAGGCCGGATGAGCCATGATGATGCGTTTCTGGGTCTTTTCATCATCTGGCGCGCGTTCGAGAATCGCGGCGCATTCCGCCTCGGCCTCTTCGAAGTGGCGCAACAGAACTTCGGTATTGGCAACATCGAAATTCCAGCGCGCATATTCTTCTTCGGTCTGCTTGAACACATCGCCATATGTCAGCGCAATCGGGCTTTGCGGGTCATTAAAGGGCATGTCCATCACGTGGTCGACGCCCAGCACATACATGGCCAGCCGTTCAAGACCATAGGTTAACTCACCGGAGACGGGATGGCAGTCATGTCCGCCAACCTGCTGAAAGTAGGTGAACTGCGACACTTCCATGCCATCACACCAGACCTCCCAGCCCAGCCCCCAAGCTCCCAGGGTCGGGCTTTCCCAGTCATCTTCCACAAAACGGATGTCATGAAGGTCCATCTCGATCCCGATGGCCTCAAGCGAGCCGAGATAGAGGTCCTGCAGATCGGGTGGTGATGGTTTGATAAGCACCTGATATTGATAATAGTGCTGCAGCCGGTTGGGGTTTTCCCCATAGCGCCCGTCGGTCGGGCGCCGTGAAGGTTGCACATAGGCAGCCGCCCAGGGCGCTGACCCCAGAGAGCGCAGGGTCGTTGCCGGATGGAACGTCCCGGCCCCAACCTCCATGTCGTAAGGTTGAAGCACGGCGCATCCTTTCGACCCCCAATAGCTTTGCAGTCGAAGGAGTATCTCTTGAAAAGAGCGGGGGGCCGCGATGGCTTCTGGCATGCTGTCAAGACCTCGTCTTCGCGCCGGGATCGAACGCGCCCCTGTCCTATGCAAGCCGCAGCGCAGCGTCAACGCAGGGTTGCGGTAAATGCCACGTGAAAGGGCATGGTATTTGATTGTTTTTCATGGTTTTGTGGCGCGAACGACAGAACAGGGTAGTAGGTGCTTTAGATCATGAGGTCTTTGTTGGCCGCGCTGGCCATCGCGATTTGGGGGCTCGCGCAGACTGTAAACGCGCAGCAACAAGATGTTGTCTGGGTGCAAATCGAGGCACAACCCAGTCTGACGGCGGCACAGGATCGTGCGCGGGTCTATGCCGCACGTCTGCCTGATGTGAACGGATTTGCGCTGGGCGGAGGCTGGTACGGCATCGTGCTTGGCCCCTATCTGAGAAGCGATGCGCAACGCGTGCTTCAGGTCTATCGGCGCGAGGGGCAAATCCCCCGCGACAGTTTCATCGCGCAATCGGCCGCGCTCCGGCAGCAATTCTGGCCTGTGGGTGCGAACGTGTTGAACCGCGGCGTGGTCACACCGCCCGCGCCCGCAATCCCGGACCCAGAGCAACCGCAGGCCGGGATCCCGCCGGAAACACCGGATCAGGCGCCCACGGCCGATCTTCAGCTGATCGACGAAACACCGACAGAAGCCAGACGAAGCGAAGCCCGCCTCACGGGTCAAGAGCGGCGAGAGTTGCAGATTGCCCTGCAATGGGCGGGTTTTTATCGCTCAACCATCGATGGCGCATTTGGACGCGGCACCCGATCCTCGATGGCGGCGTGGCAGGATGCGAACGGATACGAGGTCACCGGCATCCTGACGACACTGCAACGGCAGGCTCTGCTGGATCAGTACAATGCGCCCCTGATCAGTGTCGGGATGGAGGTCGTTCGGGATACGCGCGCGGGGATCGAGGTGCAAATCCCCAAGAACGAGGTCGCGTTTGATCGCTACGAGACACCATTTGCCCAGTACAATGCCAGCGGCGATCTGGGAGCACGGGTCCTTCTCATCAGTCAGCCGGGCGATCAGGCAACGCTTTTCGGCCTTTACGATATCATGCAAACGCTTGAAATCGTGCCGCTGGACGGACCGCGCGAACGACGGAACGCCAGTTTCACCCTCACCGGTCAGAACAGCAAAATCATCTCTCACACCGAGGCCGGTCTTGATGATGGCGAGATCAAGGGATTTACCCTGATCTGGCCGGTCGGAGACGAGGAGCGGCGCACGCGCGTGCTCGCGGCGATGCGGGACAGTTTTGCGCGTCTTCCCGGTGTGCTTGACCCGACGCTGGGCGCGGACGATGTGCAAAGCGTCGATCTCGTCTCGGGCCTGCAGGTGCGTAAACCCCGTATTTCCAGGTCCGGCTTCTACATCGACCGGTCCGGGACCGTGGTGACAACGTCGGAGGCCGTTGAAAGCTGTGGGCGCATCACGCTTGATGAGGAATATGAGGCGCGGCTTTTGACGTCGGATGGAGGTCTTGGCGTCGCGGTCCTGCGCCCCGCCGAACCCCTCGCCCCCATTTCGATTGCCGAATTCAGCGCAACGCCGCCGCGTCTGCAGTCGGATGTCGCCGTATCGGGCTATTCGTTTGAGGGGGTTCTTGGCGCACCCACGCTGACCTATGGCACCTTGGCGGACGTCAAAGGTCTGCGCGGCGAGACCGAGTTGAAGCGCCTGGCCCTCGCCCCCCTGCCCGGCGATGCGGGCGGCCCGGTTTTCGATGCGGGCGGGTCGGTCATGGGCATGCTGCTTCCCAAGTCACAGCGCGAACGGCAATTGCCGGGCGATGTCAGCTTTGTCGCGGGCGCCAGGGCGATCCAGAACGTGCTGGAAGACGCCGGCGTGCGCGCGCAAAGCGCTGCAAGCCAGGGACAGATCGCGCCGCAGGATCTGGCGCGCAAGGCCACAGGCATGACCGTTCTGGTAAGCTGCTGGGACTGAGGCGCGCGCCTTAGGGCGCGCTGCCGATCTCGGGCGTGAGATAAATGAGTGTCGGGCCATTCGCTTCAAAGGCGCCGCGCACAGCTTGCTGCATCTGAGAAAGCGTCTTTGGCGCGGCGGTGCGGGCACCAAAGGCTTCTGCCAGTTTGCAGAAATCCGGGTTCCGCGCGACCACCGCGTTGGGTGCGATCTGCGCGCGGACCATGCTTTCCTCGATTTCCTTCAGCTTGCCGTTGTCCCAGAGAATGATGGGCAGCGACAGCCCCAGCTCCACCGCGACACCCAGCTCGGCCATGGTGTAGTGAAACCCGTAATCGCCAATGATGGCCATGGTGGGCAGACCCGGGCGCCCGACCGCCCCGCCGATGGCGGCAGGCGTGGCATAGCCAAGCGTGCCAAAGCCCGTGGGGTGATGCCAATGGCCCGGTTGCTCCATGTCCCAAACTTCCTTTGCGGCATAGGCGAACTGGGTCATGTCCGAATAGATCATGGTGCCTTCGGGCAGGCAGTCGCGCAGCGCATCACAAACCGGGACAATACCGGGGCGTTCCGCGTCCACCTCTGCGCGACACCGACTTCTGAATGAATGAACGTGCTCAGGCTTCCATTCGGTCTTCAAGACCTCCGGAACGGCCTCGGACAGCGCCTCGAAGACGGAAAAGGCGTCTGCGTGGATCGGGGGGCCTTCTTTGGCCAGCACCTCCGGATCGATATCGACCTGTATGATCGGCACGCTTGCACCAAGCCGGTCGCGCCAGAGGTCGGTTTCGGAAAGCTCACTGCCAAAGACAACGACCAGATCCGCGGTTGCCAAAACATCAGCGCTGCCGGGACGCGCAAGATACGAACCAAAGCAAAGCGGGTCATCGGGCGGGACCACCCCACGGGCGGCGTAGGTCGTGAAGCTGGCCACATTCCAGCGCCGCAGAACCGGTCCGGCGAAATCAATCCATTGCGCGCCGCCACCAAATATGAAGAGAGGTTTTTTCGCCGAACGCAAGGCCTGCGCAAGCACCGCAATATCGCTTGGTGCAGGTTGTGGAAGAAGGCCGTGCAGTTCGCCAAATGGGCGGGCATTAGGCGCCAATGCCTCCAGCGCAGCAATTGGAACATGGATGGCTTTTGGGCGTCGGCGACCGGCCACGAATTCGCACAGCGCTCGGTCGATCAACGCATAAGCCGCCTCGGGCGTGCGTGCCACTTCGGACCAGTCGCACACCGTCTCGGCCGCGGCACGCTGGTCTTTCATCTGGTGAAGCTGGCCCCGCCTGGCGGCAGTTTCATCCAGACAGCTTGAGATCACCAAAAGCGGTACGCTGTCGGAATAGGCCTGCCCCATGGGCGTCATGATGTTCGTGATCCCCGGCCCGGTGATGACATAGGCAACGCCCGGACTGCCCGTGGCGCGTGCATATCCATCAGCCATGAAGCCCGCGCCCTGCTCGTGCCGGGCGAGCACATGGGTCAGGCCCGCCTCCGCAAGGCCACGGTACATTTCCTGATTGTGAACACCCGGAATGCCAAAGATCACATCGACGCCGCGATCTTTCAGCATGTGGGAGATTTGGGCGCCAAGGGGTCTTTGCATCAGGCTCTCCAGAACTGAACGGTGAGAATGGCGTAAACGGCCAGCAACTCCAGCCGGCCCAGAAGCATGGCAAAGGACAGGATCCACTTTGCGGTGTCATTGAGCCCGGCGAAATTTCCAGCCGGCCCGATCTGCGCCCCAAGACCGGGACCGATATTGGCAAGCGCCGCCGCCGCGCCCGAGACAGAGGTGATGAGATCGAGACCGGTCATGCCAAGCGCAACAGAGATGAGGCCCAAGGTCACGATGAAGAACATAAAGAACGACATCACGGAGTTTAGCACATCATCCCCCACCGCCCGACCTTCATAGCGGGGTATGAACATCCCGTTGGGTGACCGAATGCGCAGGATCTGCGCCCGGATGGAGGCAAAGAGAAGCTGATATCTGAACACCTTGATGGAACATGAGGTGGAGCCAGCACAGCCACCGATCAGACCGGTGAAAAACAGAACCGCGACGGGAAAAGCGCCCCACAGCATGTAATTGGCGCTGGCATATCCGGTTCCCGTCAACAGGGACACGGTGTTGAAAAGGGTCTTGCGAAAGGCCGTTTCGTTGGGCGTGTCGGTTTGGGCGACTTGCCAGATCGTAATGATGAGGACCAGAACGCAGGCCGTGCCGAAAAACGCGCGGATCTGGCTGTCGCGCAAAAGCGGCTGCGGGTTGCCGGCGGTCAGTTGCACAAAGCGCACAAAGGGCAGCGCGGCCAGCAGCATGAAGATCACGGCGACATATTCCGTGCCCGGACCGAAAACGGCAAACGAGCGATCGTAATTGGCAAATCCCCCGGTCGCCACGGTTGTCATCGCGTGAACGGTTGCGTCGAACGTGGTCATGCCGGTGGCCAGGTAAGCCATGGCACAGGCCATGGTCAGTCCGACATAGATCACCGAGATGCGGCTTGCGATCTCACCGGCACGTGGGAGGATTTTTCCAAAGGTATCAAAACCTTCCGAGCGGAAGATCTGCATACCCCCCACCCGAAGTTCGGGCAGGAACACCATCGCGACCACGATGATCCCGATACCCCCGAGCCATTGCAGGATGCCACGCCAAAGCAGGATGCCCCGCGGCAATTCGGCGAGGCCGGTGACAACGGTGGAACCGGTGGTCGTCAGCCCGGACATGGCTTCGAAAAACGCATCCACGAACCGCAGATCCGTTGCACCGACAATGAAGGGGATCGCGCCGAAAACGGGCAGCGCCAGCCACACACCAGAGGTCAGAAGAAAGGTTTGCTGGATTGTCAGCCCTTCCTTCACGCCGTTGGCACAGGACAGCGCGATCAACCCGCCCGTCAGTGTCGTGATCACGGCGCTTTGCAGAAAAACCGGCCAGTGACCACGCCCATCGGCAATATCGATCAGCATCGGCAGCAGCATCGCCGCGCCCAAGACAGCCACCAGAAGACCGATTACATATCCGACGGGGCGCATGTCCAACATGCGCGAAGCGTTGGACTGCGCAAGGACCGCTGTCAAGCGGCCCAACATCACTCACATGGAGAGACGGATCCGGTTTCAGCCCTTGCCCTTCGGCGTCGTGGCAGATGCCGACGGCGCGCGCGCCTTCCGGGGCGCGGGCTTTGCAGAGGCCTCAGCGGTCTTTGGCTTTGTCACCCGTTTTGCAGGGGCTTTCGCCTTCTGGGCCTTGGCCGTTGACCGGGTCGTGCTCCGGGGCTTTGGCGCGGGCTTGACCGGCTCTTCTGTCTTGGTCTTCGGCGCGGCCGCTGCGCTGCTCTTCGTAGCCGCTGCGCTACTTTTGGTGGCCGCTGCGCTGCTCTTGGCGGCCGCGGCGGTTGTCTTCTTGGCCGGTTCCGACTTTGACTGCGGCTTTGCCGCGGGTATTTCGGGTTCGAATGTCTTGGGTGCTGCCAGCGACACTTTCGGCTGGGCCGGGGTGCGGGTCGCGGCACGCTTTGCCGGGGCCGGACGAGGTACAGGCTTCACCTCTTTCTTTTCCACGGCGCCCATACGCATCGGTTGAACCGGGGTCATGGCAAAGAAGGCGCGCATTGGCACGAATGGCAACGCCATCGCCCCTTGCGTCATGATCCGCATGACCTTTAGATTTGTGTCCATCGCGATCCCTGCCATGCGCAGATATGCGGCTGAAACCTCTACTTGCTTCTCCATAAGCATCATTCGACGGTGCTCCCGATTTGTGTTCTAAGATTTGTCGGCTTGCCCGAACCGGCGCGGACCTCTTCGCGCAAGGCGTGTCCGGTTTTTGCGTGCCTTTTTGGATATAGGTTCGATGGCTGCCTGCATCACCCGGTCCGGTCCACCGCCTGCCCAGGCTGTCAGCGCAGAGGCGACCATGGCTTCGGTGAAGGCGGGGGCCTTTTCGCTGATCATTTCATGCCGTTCGCTTTTTGGCAGAGACCACGCGCCGCCCATCCCCATCATACGCATGGCAACCACGGTTTGGGCGTCGATGGCAAGTTGAGCAAACGTCACCCAAAACTGCGCCATCTCGGTTGCGCGCGACACGCTGCGATGCATCAATTTACCTCTCCAAACAGCCGAAGATCTTCTGTGCGTTGACGCGTGAGGCGTTCAAGGCAGATGTAAAAAAGCTGCGATTGCATGCTGCCGCCACGGGCCAGCGTGCTTTCGACCGAACAGGCCTGGTCCCGATAGTCGATCCATGCGCGTTGCGCATCGCGCAGCAGGATCACGCTGGCGGTCTGCCCCTCTGCCAAACTCTCATCGAGACGCGCGGCCATGTCGCGGGCCAGCCCGTAGGCCAGGTTCAAATCCACATCTGCCGCCTCATATTGCTTGGCCGCGCAGCCCGTCATCTCGACCTGGGTTGTCGGATTTTCACAGTTTAGGTCCTGTGAAAGCGCCATCGGAGCGGCCATAACGGCAATCAGTACGCAAGCGGCAGTCGGACGTGTCATTGTCAGGGTCCTTCTTTTGTCCCCTGACGCCTAACATATCGCATTCCCTCCCCGCCCAAAGAGAAAAATGCTGCACTGCGGCATTGCGGCAGGTTTTGACCGCTTCCCCGCAAATCAGCTGGGCCGATCTCCTATGGAAACGGCCCATGGTTGGCAGAAGAAGAATGTCAGCCGATGTGGAAAAGCGTGTTGAAGAGCTTTGGATCGAAGCTTTTGGCCGCGAATGTGTCGCCATCGGTCAGGACACTGACCGCATCGTGGCTGTGGAGGCTTTCCTGATGGCTTGCGACCACTCGAAAATCGCCAATCCGGTGGTCCGCCTGGAGTTGCTCGCAGAAAAGACGTGCCGCGTCTTCCACGAAGATCGGATTGGCCGCGTTCAGTTCCGCAAAGGCCTGTTCGTCCTCGCGTTTGACCATCACCTGGGTCTCGGTCGGGACCGCACGACGACAGGCATCGATCAGGTCTTCGAACCACAGACAGTCAGCTTTTTCGTCAATCTCAACCGAGATCCGCGCGACGGAGCGTTGGGAATGCGGTGTCGCGAGCTGCCCGCGCGTGGCCCGCGCATGCTCGCTCAACTCCAACGAGCACGGGCATGTTGACGAATAGACATAGTCGAGATGCATGATCTTCTGACGGACGCCGCCCTGTTCGACCAGTTCCAACGCGATGTCGTAATACTGATAACCGCTCAGTCCCGACCGCAGGCTGTCCACCCGCACCGGAAAGGAAAAACGCATCTGGATCCGGGCGTCGAACGCATCCAGATCAGATTTGTAGTCATCCAGTGCGGCCTCGATCACCTCAAAGCTGAACGTACGATCGGCGTGCTTATAAAAGCTGCGCATGATCCGGGACATGTTGATGCCCTTCTTCTCGGCATCCAGGCTGACCGTTCCGGTCACGGATGTTTCAAGCGTCAGATCGCCGTTGTCCCGGCTATGGAACCGAATGGGCAGACGGAAGTTGGAAATACCAACGTGCTGGATCTGCTGACGGGCGCCACGAATAAGGCTGGACGGTCCGTTCTGCAGGTCGGGCAAAGACGCTTTGTAGTCTGCATCCACCTCGAAGTCGGTGGGATACATACGAGAGAATGCGGGATAGGCCGAGCCGCCGCCCGGGAGCAACCCGGCAACAGAAGGATCGAGTTCGACGATATCTGCATCTGAGGCCTTCCGGGCCCAGCTGCGCAAAACAGCGAGGGCCGCTTCGGCCTCGTCCCGATCCGGGGTGTGTTCGATTGTGGGTGCGTGAATATTCATGTCTTAACCCTCTCCGCGTATCCGAGCCTCTGATGTAGGCGGGTGTGAGCGCTAATCCAGTGCAATCTACGCCCCGCGGATTTATCCGCGGGACGGAGACGTGCGCACTGTATGGCAAGACCCACACCGCCCGGTCGGCCAAAACGACAAACCGCGAAATCAGTTCACATGTTCGAGAGCTTGGAGGATGTCGGTCATCAGATCGTCGGTATCTTCGATACCAATAGACAAGCGCACCAGCCCCGGCGTGATGCCAAGCGCCGCCTTTTGATCGTCCGGCAGGCGCTGATGGGTGGTTGTCGCGGGATGCGTGGCGATTGTCTTGGCATCTCCAAGGTTGTTGGAGATCTTGGCAATCTGTAGTGCGTTTAAAAACTGAAACGCAGCCGATTGCCCGCCATTGAGATCGATAGAGATCACCGTACCGCCCTTGCCCATCTGACGCTGGCACAAGTCGTATTGCCGATGGCCCGGCAGCCCTGGATAGAGGACGCGCGCCAAAGCCTTATGCCCGTCAAGACGGTCCGCCAACGCAAAGGCCGTCTCGACCTGAGCCTTGACCCTCAGTTCCATGGTTTCAATGCCCTTGAGCATGACCCAGGCCGTAAACGGGCTCATGGATCCGCCGATGTGCTTCATGTAGGGCTCAACCGTTTTACGAATGAATTCGCGCGTGCCCAGAATGACGCCACCCAAGGCGCGCCCCTGACCGTCGATATGCTTGGTTGCCGAGTAAATCACCACGTCCGCGCCTTGCGCGATGGCATCGGAAAAGACGGGCGTGGCGAAAACGTTGTCAATCACAACGGTGGCGCCGACCGAATGGGCAATATCAGATACCGCTTTTATATCAACAAGTTCCAGTGTGGGGTTAGACAAGGACTCGAAGAATACCGCGCGGGTGTCAGGACGGATTGCGGCACGCCATTGATCCAGATCCGCGCCATCGACGAACGTCACCTCCACCCCGTAGCGGGTCAAGATTTCCTCAAGGACATAAAGACAGGATCCGAAAAGCGCCCGAGATGAGACGACGTGATCCCCCGCCTTGAGCATCGCCATCAGCGCGCCCGACACCGCTGCCATGCCAGAAGCCGTGGCGAACGCATCCTCCGCCCCTTCGATCCCGGCGATCCGTTCTTCGAACATGGCCACGGTCGGGTTTCCGTACCGGGCATAGATGAACTCGTCCGGACCCGCTTCGATGAAACGCGCCTCAGCGGCTTCGGCGCTTTCATAGACGAACCCTTGGGTCAGAAAGATAGCCTCGCTGAGCTCCCCGTACTGGCTGCGGCGGCTGCCGCCATGCACGGCGCGGGTGCGCGGGTTCCAATCCTTGCTCATCATATCCTCCTTCGCGCGGGTCGCGCGCATGAAAAAACCCCCGACGCGGTCAAGCGAAAGGGGGTCTTTCATCCTGACCTTTTAGCGGAGTTGTTTAACGTGGCCCGCAATCCGGTAACAAATCGCCACGATCATGGGTGTCGTTTACGCCGCAGCGCCGCGCGCGTCAAGCCGCGCAACACCACCGTCACGGTCCTGTAACGCAAGCTTCACGCCGTCGTCATAGGCTTCTGACAATGGACGACCACCATATCTTGTGTGAGGCGCTGCCATGCCCGTAATCCGCATAAATGCTGTCGGAACCAAACCTGTTCTACACAAAAGTCCACGCTGCGCCGCAGCAGAATTGGAGCGTGTTGACCCAGGAAAAGGCCCGGTGATCGTGATGATCCACGGCTTTAAATACAAACCGGGCGATCCCCGGCATTGTCCGCATCGCAAGATCATGGCGCTGGACCCCGAAACGGGTCCCTTCTGCTCGCCCAGTTGGCCGCGGCAATTGGGCTTTGGAACGGGGCATGCAACCGAAGGGCTTGCCATCGCCTTTGGCTGGCAATCCCGCGCCGGACTTAGACAGGCCCGGACCAATGCGATCGCGGCCGGGACTGCGCTGGCCGATGTTCTGCAGCGCCTGAATGCGCAAAACCCCGACCGCGCGGTGCACATCATCGCCCATTCACTGGGCAGCGAGGTTGCACTTGAGGCGCTGCATCATGTCCCTGCGGGAACCGTTAGCCGCATGATCTCCATGACCGGCGCCAGCTTTCAAAACCGCGCGCGGCAGGCGATGCAAACAGAAGGCGGCCATCAGACCGAGCTGATCAATGTCACCAGTCGCGAAAACGACGCCTTTGACTTCATGTTCGAATGTCTGACCTCACCGTTCCGTCCGGGCGATCGGGCCATGGGTCAGGGGGTTGATCACCCTAACGCGGTCACACTCCAGCTCGATTGCCCGCACACGCTGCAGTATTTGAACGGGCTGGGGGCACCTTTGGGGGTCCCAGACCGTCGGATCTGTCACTGGTCATCCTATACGCGCCCCGGCATTCTGAGGTTCTACAATCGTCTGCTGCGGCACCCCGAGGCCTTTCCGCTCGAAGCGCTCCGTCATGGCCTTCCCCAGTTGCAAACCCCGCGTTGGTCGCGGCTGGTCCGCATGCCCGTTTTGCGCACGCCCTTGCCCTTCGTTCAGAAAGCGTCATGATCCAGCCCCGAACGGAGGGGAAAATGAGCGACGCGATAGATCTGTATTACTGGCCGACACCCAATGGCTGGAAAATCTCCATCGCACTTGAGGAGATGGGCCTGCCTTACAATCTGCACCTGATCGATATCAGCGCCGGGGACCAGTTCGATCCCGATTTTCTCAAGATTGCGCCCAACAATCGGATGCCCGCAATCGTTGACCCGAACGGACCCGACGGCGCCCCCGTTTCCATTTTCGAAAGCGGCGCAATCCTGCAATATCTAGCCGGGAAAACGGGACAATTCGGCGGCACCACGCCGCGAGAACAGATCGCGGTCACGGAATGGCTGATGTGGCAGATGGGCGGCGTCGGACCGATGGCGGGACAGGCGCATCACTTCCTGAAATACGCACCGGCACTGGATCCGCCCCAGGACCTACCCTATCCCAAGGATCGCTACAGGGCGGAAGTCGCACGCCTTTACGGGGTGCTCGACCGTCGGCTGGAAGACCGCGATTATGTGGCGGGCCATTTCTTTTCCATCGCGGATATGGCGATCTGGCCCTGGGCCAGCCTTTGGAAAGGTCAGCAGCAAACACTGGACGACAAGCCGCATCTCGCGCGTTGGCTGGACACTGTCGGCGCCCGTCCCGGCGTTATCTCAGGCCGTGCTGTCGCGGCTGAAAAACGCGCCAATCTTCAGGACAACAAGACGGCTCAAAGCGTCCTTTTCAAGCGCTAGAGGGGCGACCCAAGCGGATCCGACCGGCTAGTTGGACGGGTTTTCGCCCGCTTCGTCGTCTTCGATCACATAACTCTGCAACACGACGATCTGCGACCAGATAAAGATGAACATGGCGATGGGAAAGCCGAATGTTTCGATCTTGACCCAGGTATCCGTGGACATGGTCCGCCAGACAATCTCGTTGGCGATGGCCAATGCGGCAAACATCGCGCACAGCCTGCGTGTCAGGATCATCCAGCCTTCATCCTGAAGGGCCATCATCTCTCCCAGAAGATAGGCGAGATATGAGCGTCCCTGCAAAAGCCCAAGGCCAAGGATCGCGGTGAATGCCGCATAGACGATGGTTGTCTTCATCTTGAAGAAACGCTCGTCATTGAACCACGCGGTCAGGGCACCAAAGAAAATCACCATGAACGCGGTGAAAAGCTGGAGGCGGCTTAGCTTTCCGGTCAACTTCCATAGAATACCCATGGCCACCAGAAGGATCGGCACAAATGCCACTGCGGCAACGATAAAGCCGGAATACTCGGTTCCGCCGAAACTGTAGGTCTCGTCGCGAATACGAAGATAAAGCAGGAAAAAGGCCAAGGTCGGGCCAAGTTCCAACACCTGCTTAACAATCGGATTAACGTCTTTTTCGTCGTTCATGATCTGCTCCTAGCCGCCCATCTCAACTATCACAGCGCCCAGCGCGATCAATGCCATCAACGCGACCCGACGCGGGCCCACCGTTTCCTTCAGAAAGACCCACCCTATAACCGCTGCAAAAACCGTGGACGTTTCACGCAGAACCGCCGCCTCGCCGACCTTGTCGAGACGTGTGGCCAACATCACCGAACCAAAGCTGAAAAAGGCCACCACGCCACCCACGATACCACGTGCCATCAATGGCAACGGCGCGGGAGGATGGGCCATGCGGCGCCAGCGCAGATACGCGATCGGGGGCATGAACAATCCGTCAATCATGAAAAACCAGGCAAGAAACGTGAACGGGTCTGCGGTGGCGCGAATTCCGTAGGCATCATATGTGGTGTAAAGCGCCACAAAGAGACCGGTCAGAGCCGCCAAGGCGAGCGCGCTTTTCAGTGTCTCTCGCTCCGTTTCCAGGAACATCATGTTATAGATGGCGAGCCCGAAAATACCCGACAGCAGCACCCCCACGCCAAGCCATTGCGTCAAGGTAAATGTCTCACCAAAAAGCCAATATGCACCGATTACCGTGAACAGCGGCCCCATCCCGCGGACGACGGGATAAACCACGGTATAGGCCCCTCGCGTATAGGCCATGGCCTGCAAAACCTTATAGATGACGTGAATAACGAACACGCCCGCGAAAATGGGCCACATATGCGGCTCGGGCCATGGCACGACAAAAAGGGCAAAGGGTGCGGCCATCGTAGCATATGAGGCATCTATCGCGCCACGCGACAGCCATGGGTCATGGCGTCCCTTTTGCAGCGCACCAAACACGGCATGCAACAGCGCGGCGAGCAAAGCCAGCAAGAGTGCCGCGCGATGACCGGCCTCCGTCCCTTCCAGAGAGATAAGCCAGTCGCTCATTCCATGGGCAATGCCAGGGTGCCGCACCCCCGCATTCTGTTTCGTCGTCCATGCCAAAGAGACTGGGCGCCCAGGGCGACCTGAATGCGGGCGCTGAGCAGGCTCACCTCTCCAGACCGGTCAGGGCGGCGGCAAAGTCGTCGGGATCGAACGGTGCGAGATCGTCGATCTGCTCTCCGACCCCGATGGCGTGGATCGGAAGACCGAACTTGTCGGCAAGCGCCACGAGCACGCCGCCTTTGGCTGTCCCGTCCAGCTTGGTCATCACCAGGCCCGAGACATCCGAAATCTTCTGAAACGTGTCGACCTGGGACAAGGCGTTCTGCCCTGTCGTGGCATCAAGAACCAAAAGCGTGTTGTGAGGCGCGGTCTCGTCCTTCTTGCGGATCACGCGGACGATCTTGGCAAGTTCCTCCATCAGATCGCTGCGGTTCTGCAGCCTGCCAGCCGTATCGATCATCAAAAGATCCGCTCCCTCGGCCTCCGCCCGTGTCATGGCGTCGAAGGCGAGGCTTGCGGGGTCAGAGCCTTCGGGCGCGGTCAAAACCGGCACGCCTGCACGCTCACCCCAGACCTGCAATTGTTCGACCGCTGCGGCCCGAAAGGTGTCACCAGCCGCGATGACCACCGACTTGCCCGCTGCTTTGAACTGGCTTGCCAGTTTACCGATGGTCGTGGTTTTGCCGGATCCGTTCACACCGACGACAAGCACGACCTGCGGCCGTTTCGGATAAAGCGGCAAAGGACGCGCCACGGGCTCCATGATCCGTCCGATCTCACCGGCCAAAAGCGTCTTGATTTCGTCCGTGGACATCTTCCGGCCCATGCGACCTTCGGCAATGTTCGCTGTGACGCGCAGGGCGGTATCCACCCCCATATCAGCGGTGATGAGGAGCTCTTCGAGCTGTTCCAGCATCTCGTCATCCAGCACGCGCCGATGAACCTTGCGCGTCTCTGCCCGATTGAACAGTCGTCCCAGCAGACCGCTGTCCTGTTCCTCCTGCGACGGCTGCACAGTGCGAGCGGGTTCCGGCGTGCCGGGCTCTGGCTCAACCGCCTCCTCCGTGGAGGGGGCGGGGGGCTCCTCCTGCCGCTGATCTGCGGGCGCATCGGGCATGACCGGTTCGGACAAAGCCTGCCGCTCAGGAGTGGGCGAAGGCGCCGGATCGGGCAGGCCCCGGTCAGGGCTTGAAGGAACAGGCGCGTCCTCTTCCACACCGCCGTCTTCGACGATTGCGTCAAGCCCATCCTCGATCTTCGAGGAGGATTTGAACAAACGGTCTTTCAGCTTCTTGAAAAACGCCATCTGGCCCTCCGCTGGTCTTGGATTGACCTAATCCGGAACCGTCCGGGATGGAAGAGCGCAGGTCATACCGCGCCCAAGATCGGTCTTGCCCGAGCGCGGCGGTGATATGGCCGTTCGCCAGAGGTCTGGTCTCAGATCTCGTCGGAGAAATGCCTGATCGTGAGCTTGATCGGGTTCGGGGCCGCCTGCCCCAATCCACAGATCGATGCATCTGCCATGGCGGTGCACAACTCATCAAGGAGGGGCTGATCCCATTGATCGGCCTGCATCAGTTTGACCGCCTTTTCGCATCCGACCCGGCAGGGTGTGCATTGACCACAGCTTTCGTCTTCGAAAAAGCGCAGCATGTTCAACGCCGCGTCGCGGGCGCGATCCTGATCGGAAAGCACCACCACGGCTGCGGAGCCGATGAAGCTGCCCAGCGGCTGAAGCGTGTCGAAATCAAGCGGCACGTCGTCGATGGATGCAGGCAACAACCCCGACGACGGGCCGCCGGGCTGATAGGCTTTGAACACATGTCCTTCGGCCATACCGCCAGCCGCTTCAATGATATCGGTGATCGTCGATCCGGCGGGCAGAAGATACACTCCGGGCTGGGCCACCCGACCCGAGACCGAGTAGCTGCGCAGCCCCTTTCGTCCGTTATGTTCCGTGCCGCTCAAAACCTCGGGTCCCTCCCGGCAGATCCGCGCCACCCAGTGCAGGGTTTCGACATTGTGCACCAACGTCGGGCGCCCGTGGATGCCGACCTGCGCCACGAAAGGCGGGCGATGACGCGGCAGGCCGCGCTTCCCCTCGATACTCTCGATCATCGCCGATTCTTCGCCGCAGATATAAGCACCCGCCCCACGCCGCAGATCGATGTAGCCCGCGGCCACGATTCCGGCGTCTTCCAGAGCACGGATTTCCCGGCGCAGGATCTCCAGCACGGCGGGATATTCATCGCGCATGTAGATAAAGCAGGTTTCAGCCTCGACCGCCCATGCCGCGATCAGCATCCCCTCAAGAAAAAGATGCGGCGTCCGCTCGAGATAGTAGCGGTCCTTAAACGTGCCCGGCTCCCCTTCATCACCGTTGACCGCCAGATAGCGCGGACCGGCATTGGCGCGGACAAAGCCCCATTTCTTGCCCGACGGAAACCCGGCCCCGCCCAGACCACGCAGGCCGGAGGACAGAACCTTTTCCTGAACCTCCTCCCAGTCCCCGCCCGCGCGCAACGTTTCAAGCGCGGCATAGCCACCTGTGGACCGGTAGGTTTCGAACGTCTCATAGGCAGGAACATGGGCGTGGGTGTCATCCGCCGCGATCGCCGCCTCGACCTTTTCCAGCGTCGCGTGGTCGATATGATTGTGCCCCAGTTCCAGGGTCGGCGCGGTGTCGCAGCGCCCCATACAGGGCGCGCGCAGGACCCTTACCTTGGAAGGATCAAGCCCGTCTTCCAAAGCGGATTTCAGCGCCTGAGCACCCGCAAGTTCGCAAGAAAGCGAGTCGCAGACCCGAATTGTCAGAGCGGGGGGCGGTGTGTCGCCCTCCTTAACCACGTCGAAATGGGCATAGAACGTCGCAACTTCGTAAACCTCGGCCATGCTCAACCGCATTTCTTCGGCCAGCGCGCGAAGATGAGCGGCGGAGAGATGACCATAGGTGTCCTGTATCAGATGCAGGAATTCGATCAGCAGGTCGGGGCGGCGGGGGCGCTCGCCAAGAAGGGTGCGGACGTCGTCCCAGGCGGTGTCGTCCAGCTGCCGACCCTTGGGGGTCTTGCGACCTTTCCCCTTCCCGGATTTCCAGACACCCTTGTTTTCATCTAGTGCCATTGTCGGCCCTCCCGCACTTGCTGGCGCAGATCATATCCGGTGCGGCCCTTGGATGGTGGCGAAAAGCGACACCGCAACGCGGTTTTGCGTTCGGCCCAAGTTCCGATAGGCAACGGGATGTCTTGGATTTGACACAAGATTGCCCGTGACCGGCCCCACACCCATGCTATCCTAAACACTGTTTTTGGACGCGCGTGTGAGTGTGAGTGACGTGGTTTGGTATTTTGTGGCCAGCCTGACGCCGGTGGCGTTGTTGATGCTGGCCTTCTTGGATGAAAGCATCTGGGGCTATGTAGCGCTTGGCTACATCACCCTTTTCGTGCTTTGGATGGACCGTCTGGGCCCCCGTGCATCGCCCGGCGCAGGGCACCAGCGGCATCTGCGCCTCGGACACATACTGTCTGTGACATTGGCACTGCTCCATTTCCCTTTACTGGCGCTGGGCGTTTGGGTGCTGGGCAACACGCCGCCCAGGACCGATACGATCGCCTCCGGACTGGCGCTTGGCCTTTTCATGGGGCAGGTGTCGAACTCCAACGCGCATGAATTGATCCATGCCTCGCACCGTTGGTCGAGGCGGCTTGGCGTTGCGGTCTATAGTTCCATGCTTTTCGGTCATCACGCCTCGGCCCATCCGCTTGTGCATCATGTGCACGTGGCCAGCGCAAAGGACCCAAATTCGGCCCGTCCGGGTGAGGGGTTTTACCGGTTTGCCCCACGCGCCTGGATCGGATCCTTCAAATCGGGGCTGAAAGCCGAAACAGCGCGCCGGGCGCGCCAAAGCCATGCGCGCGGATCGCACCCCTATGTCGGCTATCTGGCGGGCAGCCTCCTGGCGCTTTCGACCGCCTGGCTGCTGGCCGGATGGGGCGGTGTTGCGATTTTCCTGTCACTTGCGATTTACGCGCAGATGCAGCTGTTGCTGTCTGATTACGTGCAACATTACGGATTGCGCCGACAGAAAAAGGCAAATGGCAAGCCTGAGCCTGTCGGTCCGCACCATTCCTGGAACGCCCCGCATTGGTATTCCGCGGCCCTCATGCTGAACGCGCCGCGCCATTCGGATCATCACGCGCATCCAAACCGCTCCTTCCCGGAACTGCGGCTGGATCCCCAGACCATGCCGATGCTGCCGCATCCCCTGCCGATTATGGCCGCCATCGCACTTGTCCCGCCCATTTGGCGGCGCATCATGGATCCGCGCGCCGCATACTGGCGACGGCTTGCTGAGAGCAGGTGAGCGGCGTAGAAGCCAACGCCCCGATCTGACACGATATATACCATGAGACGACTGATTCTCCTTGCCGCGCTCGCCGCTGGCCTCCTCCCCTCTCTCACATTTGCGTCGATGACGGCAGAAGAGTTCGATGCCTATACCCGAGGCAAGACGCTCTTCTACGGAGAGGGCGGGCAAGCCTATGGGGTCGAACGCTACCTTGAGGGACGACGCGTGATCTGGTCGTTTCTTGACGGACAATGCAAAGAAGGCATGTGGTACGAGCAGGACGGCCAGATCTGTTTTGTTTACGAGGATCGCCCCGATCCTCAATGCTGGACATTCAGCGAAGGGCCCAACGGCCTCATCGCGCGTTTCGAGAATGACCCGCAGGCCACCGAACTCTACGAAGCTCAGGATCTTGGCGAAGAAATGATCTGCCACGGGCCGGATGTCGGCGTCTGACCCGGCGTCCCGTCTTTAGAAAAGCGATCCTTGCTCTGGCGGCTTTGCCTTTGTCTTAGGGGTCGGCTTGCCGCTCACTTGCAAACGCCCATCCGCGAATTCGATCTCAAGCCGGCTTGCAGCCCGCGCCGCATCGCGCCCGGTGACGACCGCACCATCGCCCCGCACGACGGCATAACCCCGTTGCAGCGTGGCCTTGTAACTCAGCGTTTCGCGCAGCCGGTCAGCGGCGTCGATCTGTTTCCGCCAGTTTCTCACCTGGCTGTCGCCCGCTTTGGAAAGACGCTCTGAAAGCCTTTGAAGCGCATCGCTCTTTCGCGCCAGATCCGCCGTCAGCGGACGGGAAGAGAGCCTTGACGACTGACGGCTCAACGCATCCGATGCCGTTGCGACCCGCCGGGACAAGGCGGGCGCCAAACGCGCCTCGAGGCGGGTAAACGTTTGCGCCTCCGCACGGATCATCCGCGTCAGGGTGCTTGCGCGCAGACTGCCTGCCTGTTCGGCAAGGCGCAGACGACGGACCTGCACACCACGTGTCAAGGCAGCCGGCAACCTTTCGGACAACAGGTCAAGACGTTGGCGCGGCGTGTCGAGCAACACCTCGCGTTTGGGCAAGGCCCGCGCCACGTCGACAAGCCGCTGGCGGCGTTGGCCAAGCGCATTCGACAGCGCACGGGTCAGCCGAGCCCCCTGCCCGTCCGTCCATGCCAAAAGCTCGATCCGCACCGGGACGGCAAGCTCTGCGGCGGCGGTTGGGGTTGGCGCACGCTGATCTGCCGCAAAATCGATCAGCGTGGTGTCGGTTTCATGGCCTACGGCGGAAATCAGGGGAATTTCGCTGTCAGCCGCAGCCCTGACAACGCTTTCCTCGTTAAACCCCCAGAGATCTTCGACCGACCCGCCGCCCCGGGCCACGATCAGCAGGTCGGGACGCGGCAAGGCGCCGCCCGGGGTGAATGCATTGAAGCCTTCTATGGCGCGGGTCACCTCGGGCGCGCAGCGCTCGCCCTGCACGGCGACGGGCCATATCAAAACCTTCCGCGGGAAACGATCGCGCAGCCGATGCAGGATGTCCCGGATCACAGCGCCCGAAGGGGATGTGACCACGCCGATAATGCCCGGCAGATACGGCAGCGCTTGTTTGCGCTCCGGATCGAACAGCCCCTCTGCGGCAAGCTGTGCCTTGCGCTTTTCCAGCATCGCCATAAGGGCGCCCATGCCTGCGGGTTTGATCTCTTCAATAACGATCTGGTACTTGGATTGCCCCGGAAAGGTCGTCAGACGGCCGGTCGCGACAACCTCCATCCCCTCTTCGGGCTGCGTCGTCTGGCGCGCGGCCACCCCTTTCCACATGACCCCTGCAATCACGGACCGGTCGTCTTTCAGATCAAGATAGACATGCCCCGAGCGCGGTCGCGACACCCGACCGACCTCCCCCCGGATGCGCACATGGGCGAACTCTCCCTCGATCAATCGCTTGATCGCTCCGGACAGCTCGGAGACGGAGAATTCGGGCGCGTTCAGCCCTTCGGACGGGTCGTCGATCAAGTCCATTCGCACGTCTCTCGAGATATTGTATCCAAGTGGCGCGCAGCTTAGAACGCGCGCCAGAAAAGGCCAAGCAGATCGGAGCGCGCATGAACATCCTCATCCTCGGCAGCGGCGGACGCGAACACGCATTGGCCTGGGCGGTGAAGCAAAACCCCAAATGCGACCGCTTGATCGTGGCGCCCGGAAATGCGGGGATCGCGCAGATCGCCGATTGCGCAAGCTTGGATATCGAAGATGGCGGAGCAGTGGCGGTGTTTGCCGAGGAAAACGCCATAGACTTCGTGATTGTCGGGCCGGAGGCCCCGTTGGCCGCAGGGGTGGCCGACCGGCTGAGCGACGCGGGTGTCGCGGTTTTCGGACCGTCGGCTGCCGCAGCGCAGCTTGAAGCGTCAAAACACTTTACGAAAGAGATCTGCGAAGCGGCCGGCGCGCCGACCGCGGCTTACGCGCATTTCACCGATCCCGACGCCGCGCGGGCTTACGTGAAAGAGCACGGCGCGCCCATCGTGGTAAAGGCCGATGGCCTTGCGGCGGGCAAAGGCGTCGTGGTGGCAATGGATGTCGCCACGGCCATGTCCGCGATCGACGACATGTTTGCCGGTGCGTTTGGCGGAGCTGGCGCAGAGGTGGTGATCGAAGAATTCATGGAGGGAGAGGAAGCCTCCTTCTTCCTGCTCTGCGACGGAGAGACGGTGCTTCCCATCGGCACAGCGCAGGATCACAAGCGCGTCGGCGAAGGCGATACCGGCCCCAATACCGGTGGGATGGGCGCTTACTCTCCCGCTCCGGTGCTGGATGATGAGGTCGCACAAAAGGCACTGGACGAGATCATCAAGCCCACGGTGGCCGAGATGGCAAGACGCGGCATGCCGTATCGCGGGGTTCTCTATGCCGGTCTCATGATCAAGGACGGCCAGCCCAGGCTGGTGGAATACAATGTCCGCTTCGGTGATCCGGAATGTCAGGTGCTGATGATGCGGCTGGGCGCGCAGGTCCTTGACCTGATGCAGGCCGCCGCGGAGGGGCGCCTTGCCGACGCGCGGGTGAACTGGGCCGATGATCACGCCCTGACGGTGGTCATGGCGGCAAATGGCTATCCGGGCAGTTATGAAAAGGGCACGGCCATCGGGGGCCTCGACGCGCTGGAGGAGAGCAGCTTTGCCATGTGTTTCCACGCGGGTACGCAAAGCTCCGATGAGGGGATCGTCGCAAGTGGAGGTCGGGTTCTCAACGTGACCGCCCGGGGCGCCACGCTGAAAGAGGCGCGGGATCAAGCCTACGCGATGGTGGAACAGATCGACTGGCCGGGCGGGTTTTACCGCACCGACATTGGCTGGCGCGCCTTGCGCTGACGGGCGCGCGCGCTCGGCCCGGCCTCTGGGAAGCATTGGATCCCAGGCAAAGCGCGGTTTCGTGGAAGGTGAATGAAGCGGGCGTCCCCTATTCGCAGGACAGCGCGGCAGCAAAGCTGCTGCGGTCTTTGTGGAGACCGATTGGCCGCGTGCTGATCTGGCCGTCCTTCAGTGTGCTGGCCATTATGTCGGTCCAGGTCGCATCTGCCGTGATGATCTCGGGCCCGGTGCCGCAGTCGCGGATACCTCCGGCGATGTCAGCCTCTCCGATGCGGTGGTTGGTCAGCCCCGGATGATCGGCGACGGGGACAAGCGCATCGTCTTCGAAGCGCCAGATGCGAAGCGTCTTGGCGAGATGCGGGCGGTCGATATAGGCAATCTCCACCAGACCATCCCCATCGAGATCCGATGCACCAAGAGGCGCCAGCCACCGGTTGGTTCTGCCGATATGCGGCGTGGATGCGATCTTGCCCCGCGCGTCGTAAATGGCAAGGGCCGCGCCAAGCTGTGCCTGCGTCTCGACCACGATAACCTCGTGATCGCCGTCGCCATCGACATCGACCAGTCGCGGCTCCACATCCTCAAACACCCGGTCTTCGGGCAGCGTGAAGCGCAGGACGCGACCCTTCACGCGCAAAACAAGCGCGCCATATTCGATCGCATCCCCGAGCACGCCGTGAGCATACCTTGTCGTTGGCGCGTCATAGCGTGCCTCGATCACGTCGGCGGCGCTGGCCGAACCGGCGATGCCAAGCGCCAGCAACGCCGGCCACAGGCAAAGACGGTTCAACGCGCGGCGGGCGGATGAGGGCAAGCCTCGCAGCGGCAGACGCCGCGCCCCAACCGGCACCTTAGATCTGCTTTTCAGGCATCTGAACCACAAGGCCGTCCAGGGCATCGCTCACCTTGATCTGGCAGGTCAGGCGCGACCGGCTCGGATCGGGCTCATAGGCAAAATCAAGCATGTCTTCTTCCATGTCGTCTTTGGCCGGCAGCTTCTCGACCCAGTCGGGATGCACATAGACGTGGCAGGTGGAACAGGCACAGGCGCCACCGCAATCCGCCTCGATGCCTGGAATGTTGTTGTCCCGCGCGCCCTCCATCACCGTCAGCCCGTTCGCGACGTCGACGACATGTTCTTTCCCGCCATGCTCGATATAGGTGATCTTCGCCATTCTCGCCTTTTCCCTTCACTTGCGTCCACATCTGTCTAGACAAGCCATTTAGGCCACACCAGCCCCTTTTGCGACCCTTCCGGAGGCGCAAGCTTGCACCAGCGGTTTCTTTCGTCGATCCCGATCAAGCGAGAGGCTTTCCGGGTCGCTCAAACTGCGCTACCGTCCCGAAAACGTGAATAGATCCCGAGCATGCTCCGCACCCCATTCGCAATAGTTCTGGTTGGTCTCGGCCTGACGGGCTGCGCCGGGACAACCGATACCGATGACCCATCCCTGACCGCATATCGCAGCGTCAGCGCCCCGCCGGGGGCCGCGCCGGGAACCTGCTGGGGAAAGACAACACAACCGGCCATCATTGAAACGATTACCGAACAGATCGTGGTGGAGGCCGAAAAGCGCGACGACGACGGCACCCTGCTTCGACCGGCCCGCTACCGCACCGAGACCCGTCAGTTGATTGTGCGGGAACGTTCGGAAACCTGGTTCGAAACCCCGTGCGCGGATGCGCTCACGCCGGAGTTTCTGTCATCTCTCCAGCGCGCTCTGGCCGCACGCGGCAAGTATTCCGGAGAGATCTCGGGCACGCTCGACGCACGCACGCGCACGGCGATCCGGGGCTACCAGCGGGAGGACGGGATAGACAGCCCGGTGCTTTCACTGGCAACGGCCCGTAAGCTCGGGCTTGTCGTCGCCGAACCCATAGACTGAGTGGATGAAACGAAACATGCGCGCCGCATTGCAGCGCGCATGAAGATGTTGCTGACGGATCCTATTCTTCGAGACCCAGTGCCACAAAGCGCGGATCACCGTCGCGCCGCACCAAGAGAAGCAGCGATTTCCGACCGGCATCGCGTGCTTCCTCGATCCGGTCATCCAGGGCTGCCAGGGTCGACAGTTTCTGCTGACCCGCTTCGGTGATCAGATCGCCCGCACGCAAGCCCTTCTCAAAGGCTTCGGAGGTTTCGTCGATCTCGGTCACCACCAGACCTTCGGCACTGTCGGCAAGGCCAAGTTGGGAGCGCAGTTCGTCGTTGAGCACGCTGAGTGTCAGGCCAAGAACGGACTTCTCGTTCTCAATCGCCTCGGGAGCGGTCATTGCCGCAGGCACCTCGCGCTCGGCATCTTCACGACGGCCCAGCGTCACGCGAACAGTTTGCGTATTGCCTTCGCGGAACACCACGACGCGCACCGCTTTGCCGACCTCGGTGTTGCCGACCTGGCGGACAAGCCCTCTTGTGTCGCTGACGTCACGACCATCGAAACTCAGAATGACGTCTCCGGCAAGAAGGCCCGCATCCTTGGCCGGTCCGTCCGGCACATCGGTGATCAAGGCACCGGACGCACGTTCCAGGCCCATCGCCTCGGCCACGTCGTCGGTCACGTCCTGAATACGCACACCCAACCAGCCACGGCGGGTTTCACCGAATTGGCGCAGCTGATCCACGACGCTTGTCACCACGTTGGAGGCCATGGAAAAACCGATCCCGATGGATCCCCCATTGGGCGACAGGATGGCAGTGTTCACGCCGATCACGTCACCGCTCATGTTAAAGAGCGGCCCGCCCGAATTACCACGGTTGATCGCGGCATCGGTCTGGATGTAGTCGTCATAGCTTCCGCTCAGAGCCCGGTTGCGGGCCGACACGATCCCGGCGGAGACCGAAAATCCCTGCCCCAGCGGGTTCCCCATTGCGATCACCCAGTCCCCGACACGTGCCGTGTCACTGTCGCCGAAACTGACGAAACGCAGCGGATTATCCGCTTCGACCTTCAGAAGCGCGATATCGGTGTTCGGATCGGTTCCAACGACTTCGGCCGGCAAGCGTTCTGTCGGCTGGCCTTCGCCCGGGAAGAACTCGATCAGGATCTCGTCCGCGCCTTCGATCACGTGGTTGTTGGTAACGACATAACCGTCTTCGGAGATCACGAAACCCGATCCCAGAGCCGAAGAGCGGCGTGGCCGGTTACCGTCATTGTTGCGATCCTGAAATTCCCGAAAGAAATCCTCGAACGGCGATCCTTCCGGCACGATCCCCTGCGGACCGGTGCGGCCTTCGACAACGGTCGATGTCGTGATATTCACAACCGCCGGGCTGATCTGTTCGGCCAGCGGTGCAAGGCTTTCTGGCCGGGCTTGTGCTGCGATGGCCTGGACCAGCAGGACCGCGAAGGCCAGTAGACCCATCCAGAACACCCGGTGAACCGGGCGCAGTGCCTCCGCATGACGGGCGCGTGCGATTGGCTGAGGCTTCATCCTCTTCTCCTTGGCAAATTCGTTTTGCGACGTCCGAAAGACGCCACTTGTCCTAGTCATGGTGCATCTAGGCAGCACGATCATCAATAACAAAGGTGGTGCGGGATCGCGCGGTTTCAATTGGATGTGATGGACGCGTGACAGAGCTGCATACGGCGCGCGCCTCTAAAACGGCAGTCCGGGGCCGATCTGCTCGGCGATCCAGATCAGCAGAAGTCCGGTCACGAGCGCCAGCGCCCCCACCTGCCGACGCGCTGTTTCCGGCAGCATGCGCAGGGCATCCAGCATCCGCTCGATAAGCGAAGGGGCCAGCAGATATGCCAGCCCCTCCACAATAAGCACCAGCCCGAGGGCCAGAAAGATCAGGGTCATCGGCCTGCGGTGGTCGTGGCCCCGGAAATGCCGTTTGGCGACCTCAGATAGTTAAAGAACTCCGAGTCAGGCGAAAGAACCATGGTGGAGTTCTGGCCCTGCAAAGCCCTCTGGTAAGCGGTGAGCGAGCGATAGAACTCAAAGAAATCACGGTCCTGACCAAAGGCCTGTGCAAAGATCGAGTTTCGCCGGGCATCCGCCTCACCACGAATGATCTCGGCCTGCCGCTGAGCATCCGACACAAGCTCGACTACGGTCCGATCCGCCTGGGCGCGCACCCGTTGGGCCGCCTCGTTACCGCGGGCCCGTTCATCTGTCGCTTCCCGTTCCCGTTCTGCGATCATCCGTTCGAATGTCGCTTCGAGGTTCTGGGACGGCAGGTCGGTCCGTTTCAGACGCACGTCGATGATCTCCACCCCCAGCGCGCGCGCCTCGGCGATCGCGTTGTTCCGAATGCGAAGCATCAGAGCAGCCCGGTCGCTCGACAGGATATCGTCGGAGGCGACAGACCCCAGGATCTCACGCAGCTCGGCGCGCAGGATCGAATCGAGCCGGCTTTCAGCGGTTGTGATCCCGCCCACACCGACGGCCTGTCGGAACTGGTTCACATCGACGATGCGATAGCGCGCGAACGCATCCACCACGAGCCGGCGATCGTCGAGTGGCGTGATCTCAAGCGGGTCGATGTCCCGGCTCAGGATCCGGTCGTCATAGCGCACAACCTCCTGAATGACCGGGATTTTAAACGCCAGGCCAGGCTCTTCCTTCACCATGACCACACGACCGAATTGCAGCACCAACGCCTTTTCACGCTCATCCACGATGAAGATCGCCGACATGCCGGTGAGGACAAAAACGACAACAAGAATAATCAGATAGCGCATCAGTTCGATCCTCCTGCGCGGCGCAGTTCGTTAAGCGGCAGGTACGGCACGACGCCTTGAGTGCCACCCTGACCATTCTCGTCCAGAATGATCTTGTCGATGCGGCCCAACACCTCCTCCATCGTTTCCAGATAGAGGCGCTTGCGCGTCACCTCGGGCGCTTGCTCATATTCGCCGAGAACGGCGAGGAAGCGGCTGGCTTCACCTTCGGCCTCATTCACAACGCGCGCGCGATATCCTTCGGCTTCCTCCAGAAGCTGGGCCGCCTCACCACGCGCTTCGGCGAGAACACGGTTGGCATAGGCATCGGCCACGTTCTGCAGACGATCCCGCTCCTGTTCGGCGGCTTGCACGTCACGGAAGGCGTCAATCACAGAGGCCGGCGGGTCAGCTTTGTCAAAGTTCACCCGGATGATGTTCACGCCGCTGTCATAACTGTCGAGCGTTGACTGGATCAGCTCCTGCAGACGGCTGGCGATGATACCGCGGTCCCGGTTGAGGATCGGTGCAAGATCGGACTGGGCGATAATCTCGCGCATCGCGGATTCGGATACGGCCCGGATCGTGGAGCGTGCATCGCGCAGGTTGAACAGGAATTTCGCGGGATCGTTGATGTTCCAGACGACCTGGAAGTCGATATCGACGATGTTCTCGTCACCCGTGAGCATCAGCCCGGCATCCGTGCCGCGCCCGCCCACACCGATATCTTCGGTCTGTTCCCGGGTCACCGGGATGACTTCGGCCGTTACGATCGGCCAGGGGGCGAAATTCAGGCCCGGATTGCCAATCGCCGAAAACTCACCGAGGAAAAGCTCCACCGACTGTTCTTCGGGTCGTACCGTGTAAAAGCTGCGCAACCCCCAAAGGACGACCAGCAACAGGATCGCGATGATGATCGTGCCGCGGGTCAGGAACGGACTGCCGCCGCCCTGGCCGCGTCCGCCACCACCCTGACCGGTTCCACCGCGACCGCCCATGAGCACGCGCAGCTGTTCCTGGCCTTTTTTCATCAGCTCGTCGATTTCGGGGATCTGAGGCCCATCGCCTTCGGGGCGGCGTCCTCCGCCACCTCCTTCGTTGTTGCCTCTGTTTCCTCCACCGCCGGAAGAACCGCCGCCCCCCCAGGGGCCGCCGTTGTTGCCTGCCATATGTATTAGTCCCCTCTCATGCCGCGTACTAGCGGCGTCGTGTTGTAACCTGTGCGTTGACCAATGAAATTCAAGCCGTACTCACGGGGGTTTTCATTGTCACGATTTCTTCGGACATAGTGGGATGTACCGCCACTGTCCGATCAAAATCCTCTTTTGTCGCACCCATTTTGACGGCGATCCCCGCAAGCTGAATCATCTCGCCGGCATTTGGCGCCACGATGTGGCATCCCAGGATCTTCCGCGTCTCTACGCTGACCACTAGCTTCATCAACACCCTGTCGGTGCGTCCGGCAAAGGCCGTCTGCATCGGGCGAAAGCTCGTGCAATAGATCTCTACCGGCTCCTGTTCGCGCGCGTCCTCTTCGCTCAGCCCGATCGTTCCCATCTCGGGCTGTGTGAAGATCGCGCTTGGGATGAGATCGTGGTCGACGGGTGTCGGGTTGCCCTTGAACACGGTTTCGACAAACGCCATGCCCTCGCGGATGGCGACAGGCGTCAGGTTTACGCGATCGGTCACATCCCCGATGGCAAAGACCGAAGGCACGGCGGTCTGGCTATATTCATCAACCTCGACCTCTCCACGTCGGCCAAGTTTCACGCCGATCTGCTCAAGGCCCATATCTGACGTGTTGGGATCGCGCCCTGTCGCGAAAAGAACGGCATCGAAAACCTTTTCGCGACCGTTGGTGGCCTTCACCCAGATCGGCCCTCCGCGTTCTGCGGATTGCGACCCGGATTGCCGCTCGGCGACTGCGGCGATGTCCTGGGATGACGCGCCCATCGCCGCGTCCGACCCGGTGCCGGTATTCGAGATCGTGTGATCGTCCGAAGCCGGGGCCATCTCCACGATATTCGTCCCTGTTCTCAGGTCGATGCCCCGCTCGCGCATGGATTCTGCAATCAGCCCGCGCGCTTCCTCGTCGAAACCGCGCAGGATCTGTGCGCCACGATAGTATTGTGTCACCTCGACACCCAAACCATGCAGGATGCAGGCAAATTCGCATGCGATATAGCCGCCGCCGATGATCAGGATCGACTTCGGCAGGCTCTCCAGATGAAAAATGTCGTCCGAAACAATGCCCAGCTCGGCGTTCGCGATGGCCGGGCGGACCGGGTGACCGCCCGTGGCAACCAGAATGTGCTTGGCCGTCTTGGTTTCGCCGGTGCTCAGCTCGATCGTATGCGCATCCTTCAGAACCGCCCGCGCGTCGAAGGTTTCGACACCCGATTGCGCCAGCAGACTGCGATAAACGCCTTCCAGCCGGTCAAGCTCGCTGTTCAGACGCGTGCGAAAGCTTTGCCAGTCAAATGGCCCGTCCCTGAGTTCCCAGCCATAGGCTTTGGCATCGGCGACAACCTCGTTGTATTCAGAGGCGAAGACCATGAGCTTTTTGGGCACGCAGCCGCGGATCACGCAGGTTCCACCGTAGCGATCCATTTCCGCCAGGGCGACCTTGGCGCCCGCATCTCCCGCCGCGACACGGGCCGCGCGCACGCCGCCTGAGCCGCCGCCGATGACGAACAGATCATAATCAAAGCTCATAAGAGATCCTTAATCCGCCAGATCGGTGAAAAGATTGTCCGTTTCGACAAAATCCAGCCGATCATGCTCTATTGTGCCTTCATTGATGTCGCGCAATTCGACCCGGCCGTCGCCGTAGCCAATCACAACGGTGTCACAGATATCGATGAAGAGACCGTTTTCAACCACGCCGGGCATCTGGTTCAGCACCATCGCCAATTGGCGGGCGTTGCCGATCCGGTTGAGGTGCAGATCCAGGATGTGATTGCCCTCATCCGTGATGAACGGTGTCTCTCCATTCATTCTGAGCGACGCTGACCGGCCAAGCACATCCATCGAGATCAGCGTTTCCTCGATCAAGGCCTGTGTCGTCTGCCAGCCAAAGGGGATCACCTCCACCGGCAGGGGAAAGGCGCCCAACGCCTCCACCTCTTTGCCGATATCGGCGATCACAATCATGCGATCCGACGCCGTGGCGACAATCTTCTCCTGCAGCAGCGCGCCGCCCCCTCCCTTGATCAGGTTCAGGTCGCCGTCAAATTCATCCGCGCCGTCGATCGTCAGGTCGAGCCAGCGGGCCTCGTCAAGAGAGATCACCTCGATCCCGACCTCGCGCGCCAATTGCGCCGTTCGCGTAGATGTCGGCACCCCTTTGATCCTCAGACCATCGTCCCGCACCATCTCTCCCAGGCACCGCACCAGCCATGCCGCTGTGCTTCCCGTACCCAATCCAACGCGCATTCCGTTCTCAACGAACCCGGCCGCCCGCTTCGCGGCCACGAATTTCGCTTTGTCGATGGGCGATAGCTCTCCGCTCATTCAGCCGACTCCGATCGTTTCGCGCATTTATAGGGAATGAGACGACCAAGTGCGAGGGGGGTCATGCGTGCCCTTAGGTCTTGGCGCCCAACACAGTGATCGCCGCGCCGATCTCTTCGAGGCTGACAAACCCGTTTTCGTCCAGATCGAAACTCATGAAACTCAAGAGCAGCGCTTCATCCGCTTCGGTGACATCCGCCAGAGCGACCGTCTGGGCCTGGCGCCGCATTTCATCCAGGGTCACAATGCCGTCATCGTCCCTGTCGGCGGCCTTGTGAAACAGAAGCAGCGCGCCCCGGCTTCGCGCCGCGCTCGCCGCGATCAATGCTCGCAGTTCTTCCTGCGTCACCCGCCCGTCGCCATCCAGATCCGCAAGAAGCATCTTTCGAATTTCCCTGGCCCGGATATGCGCCCGCTGCACCGCTATGGACGTGCGGATACCGTTGGCATCGATGCCACGCGGGCCGCCGTAGCCAAGAATAAGACCCGCCGCCTCTTCCAGGAAGCGCGAGGGAGATTTGCGCAAGCGCTGCAGGACGCGATGAGGCAGGCTGCCCTCCAGCACCTGCAGATTGGCAGAGCCAAAGGCCTCCTCCGCCGGATCGGCGGTCGCCGGCGAACCCGCAAGGGCAAGGATCAATAGCAGGTGGCGCATTTCAAGAACCCCGTTTTTCCAAGCAGCGTGCCGGCAGGGAGGTTAAGAACCGGTAAATTCCCGCGGATGGGCGGCGTCACAAACCAGGGGCCAAGCGTCGTTTTCCGGCGGTTTGAGACCGAAGGCGACACGCCAAATAGCGGTATGACCTACCGCCTCCACTATGCACCAGATAACGCATCGCTCATCGTTCGGCTTACGCTGGAGGAGATGGGACTGGCGTATGAGACGGTTCTGGTCGACCGTTCCATCTCCGCCCAGCGCAGCGAGGGATATCTTGACCTCAACCCCAACGGGCTGATCCCGGTGCTGGAAACGGAGCATGGGCCAAAGTTCGAAACCGGGGCCATCCTGCTTTGGCTCAGCGAACGTCATGGAGAGATGATGCCCACCGGTCCGGACCGGGCGGACGCGCTGAAGTGGCTCTTTTTCGTCTCCAATACGTTACACGCCGATATGCGCATCCTGTTCTATCCGGCCAAATATACCTCCGGCGACGCCGCGCCCGTTCGCCGGTCCGCGATCAAACGGCTCAAAACCCATCTTGGCATTCTGGAAAACATGGCAGCGAGCGGTCAAACCTGCTTTGGCGCGGTAGACCCGACGGTTCTTGACTACTATATCGCGGCCTGCCTGAGGTGGCTGGCGATCTATCCCGCTGATACAAACCGGGACTGGTTTCAGCTTACGGCCTACCCGACGCTTGAGGCCGCGCTTTCGCGACTGGAAACGCGACCGGCGATCCGGGCGGCGCAGGCTGCCGAAGGGCTTGGGCCGACGCCGTTCACGGCGCCCGTTTACGCAGCGCCACCGGAAGGGAGTGCGACCTGAAATGTTTCTGTCTGTCTTCGAGATGTTCAAGGTCGGGATCGGCCCGTCCTCCTCTCACACGATGGGGCCGATGGTTGCCGCGGGCCGCTTCCTTGAAATGATGCGCGCCTCGCCATTCGAGTTTGGCGGCGTAAGGGCGTCCCTGCACGGCTCCCTGGCCTTTACGGGTGTCGGTCACGCGACCGACAGGGCCACCATTCTGGGGCTTGCCGGGTTCGCACCGGAAACGTATGAGGCGGATGCGGCAGAGGCCGCCCTTTCGAAGATCCGGGAAACCGGCACGATCACGACCGACGGGCTTGGCACGTTGCTTTTTGCGCCCGCAAATGACCTGATCTTCGATTTCGACCACCCCCTGCCGGGCCACGCGAACGGTATGCGGCTGATGGCAACGGATGCCCAGGGAGACGTGATCCTGCAGGAGGTCTTCTATTCGATCGGGGGCGGTTTCGTTCTGACCGAAGCGGAATTGGCATCAGGCAAGGCAACCGATGAAGGCGCCCCCGTGCCCTATCCGTTCAAATCCGCCGCGGAAATGCTGGAGATGTCGAAATCCTCCGGTCTGTCCATCGCAGACATGAAGCGCGCCAACGAGATCTCGCGCGGCTGTCGGGAGAGCCTTCGAACCGGCACGGCCCGGATCTGGCAGGTCATGAATGACTGCATTGAACGTGGCTTGGCGAGCGATGGGACGCTTCCGGGCGGACTTGGCGTTCGACGACGGGCAAAGGGTATTCATGATGCCCTTCTCGCCGAAAGGGGAATGAACCTCGCGCCGCCGCATACGATCAACGACTGGATGAGCGTGTATGCGATGGCCGTGAACGAGGAAAACGCCGCCGGCGGTCAGGTGGTCACCGCTCCGACCAACGGCGCGGCAGGCGTCGTTCCGGCGACGTTGAGATACTATCTCGACCATGTTCCGGGCGCGGTACCGTCGCATGTGGAGACGTTCCTGCTGACCGCCGCCGCCATCGGCGGATTGGTGAAGTTCAATGCCTCGATCTCGGGCGCGGAAGCGGGATGCCAGGCCGAGGTTGGCAGCGCCTCTGCAATGGCGGCGGCGGGGCTGTGCGCTGTTATGGGCGGCACGCCGGAGCAGGTCGAAAACGCGGCCGAAATCGCGCTCGAACATCATCTGGGCATGACCTGCGATCCGGTCAAAGGCTTGGTGCAGGTCCCGTGTATCGAGCGCAACGGTCTGGGCGCGATCAAGGCCGTTTCAGCGGCGAGCCTGGCCCTGCGGGGCGACGGCACACATCTGGTGCCGCTCGACGCCTGTATCGAGACCATGCGTCAGACGGGCGAGGATATGAGCGAGAAATACAAGGAAACCTCGCTCGGCGGGTTGGCGGTGAACATACCGAACTGCTGACGCCGATAAGCACCAGCCTGATCAATCTTCGAGCAATCGTCCGCTTTCGCAACTTGAAGGCCTTGCTTGCACACGAACATCATGACTAGCGTGCGCCATGACGCAAGACCGGCCCGTTTTGGGCATTCTTCTTATGGTCGGCTTCTGCATTGTTGCACCGCTGGGTGACGCCGTGGCCAAGATCCTTGGTGACCGCGTGCCTTTGGGTCAGTTGCTTCTGATCCGCTTTGCCGTGCAGGCCGTCGTGCTGATCCCGCTCGTCATCCTGACCCGGAGGGCGTGGAAGATGCGTGGCCGGGTACTGGCGCTGGCCAGCCTGCGCACGGTTCTGCATATCATCGGGATCGGCGCGATGTTTACCGCGCTGCAATACCTGCCGCTCGCCGATGCCATCGCGATCGCCTTTGTCATGCCGTTCATCATGCTGATCCTGGGGCGCTATATCCTAGATGAAGAAGTGGGCCATCGTCGTCTGATCGCCTGTATCGTCGGCTTCATCGGGACGCTTCTGGTGATCCAGCCCAGCTTTGCCGAGGTGGGGTGGCCCGCCCTTTGGCCCGTTGTCGTTGCTGTCAACTTTTCGTTCTTCATTCTGACCACGCGGCAGATCGCGAAAGATACAGACCCAATTGGCCTTCAAGCGGTGAGCGGCGTCATGGCCTGTATCCTGCTGGCGCCCGCGCTTCTGGTCGGAGATGTCTTTGGCTTTGCGCCGCTTACGCTCATCACACCCGGTCAGATCGATTGGTCGCTTCTAATCGCTATCGGCCTTCTTGGCACAACCGCGCACCTGCTGATGACCTGGTCCCTGCGCTATGCACCGTCCGCCACGCTGGCACCGATGCAATATATCGAAATACCGGTAGCGACGTTGTTCGGATGGCTCATCTTCCGGGATCTTCCAAATCAGATCGCAACGATTGGCATTCTGATCACGGTCGCCGCCGGCCTTTACATCATCATGCGCGAGCAGATCGCGGCGCGGGCTTTGGCCAGGTCTGCGGCGGCAGCGCCTCAATAAGCTGGGGCAGACGCGCGCGCGGCAGGATCAAAAGCATCCTTGGCGTGTCAAAACTCAAGGTCACCTTGCCCGTGGCGCGATTTGACGTCCCGATCCGGTCGTCCGGCGCAAACCGAAGCTCATCTATGGGCCATTGCAGACCTTCCGACCGGCCACCGACCTCTCCCATCGGGAAAAGGGACACGATATCGCCCGCAGAGAGGTCCACCGTCAGGCAGGGCGGCGCCAGGATCGTGACGTCCTCTGTGCCGACAAGAATACAGGGGCGATCCGGGTGGCGAACAAGCGTGTGAAAGGCCGCAAGCTGGTGATCCACGCGCGCGCCCAGAAACCCGACCGCCAGAACAAGCGGCGCCGATACGTTGCGCAACGCTTTGTCAAAGTCGGTGCTGTCCTGTTCGTTGATCTGAAAAAAGCGTTCCGGGGGAATGGCAGCCCGGTCTTCCGCTGAAATCGAGTCGAAGTCGCCGATCACCGCTTCGGGCACATGACCGGCCTGCAGTGCCAGTCGGGCCCCGCCATCCGCCGCAACCAGCCGCCGCCCATAGATCAATGCGTCCAAAACATCATCTGGTGCAGCCTCACCGCCGCCGACCAACGTGACTGTTTCGCGGGAATTAACAATGGCTCGAATCATGGCATTTTTTGGACGATTCCGGAAACGGACACAATTGCGACACAAAATGATACGGTTAATTGCACAGATTCGGACCGCTTTTGACCGGTCCTCTTTGGTAAACCGCTGGTCACAACTCAGAGGACGAGCATCCAATGGTACAAACAAACAAGATACTCACGGTCTCATATGGCACGTTTTCGTGCACCCTGGAGGGGTTCGAGGATTCTTTCGGTACCATGACGAAGATCGCGGAATACTTCCGTGATCTTGCAGCGGACGACAGGTATTTCGGCGCAGAGCCACCGCAGCCCGACGCGGATATGCTGGCGCGGATTGCAGAAAAAGAGATCGCCAGACAGGTGCAGGCACGACGGGACGGCAACGGGATCGTTCTGAAAGCGCAGGACGCTTTGCCGATGCCCGAGACCGTGGAACCGGCCCCTGATCAGGCGGAAGTCGCGGAACGTCAGCACGAACCGGTGGAAGAGAAAGCCCAAGAGGCGCCGACGTTCGAGGAGCCAGCGGCCGAAACACTCATGCCCTTCGAAGACGACGGTTCGGACGTCCCAACGGACGACGAGCCTGAGAGCTTCGAGAGGTTCGAGGCAGAGCCGGAGATGGCTGCGCCGCCTGCCTCCGCGCCCGACAGCATCGCGGCCAAGCTGCAACGGATCCGGGCAGTGGTGTCGCAGAACGACCCGCAGGAGGACGAAGGGGGCTACTCCGAAGATGAGCACGCCGACGCGTTGCAAAACGAGGTGCTGGCATCAACCGAAGAACTGACCCCGCTTGATCTGGATGTTCCCGAGGAGCCCGAGCAGGAGGATGACGATGATGTCGAGGCGTTGCTCGACCGCCTGGATGTCGGAACACCGGAAGAGGACGAACCGAACGACAGTCTTTTCCAAGAGATCGCGCAGGACGAGACGGCGGATGAGGAAGATGACGCCCAGGATGACCTGACGAATATCCTTGCGGAGAACGAGGCGCCTGAGACACCGTCCGCGGAAGCCCCCGCAAGAGCGCCCATTCGCGCCCGCGTGATCAAGGTGAAGCGCGCCGATCTTGACGCCGCTTTGGCCAGCGGCAGCATCGAAGATATCAGCCAGGTTGCCAGAGAGGCAGAAGAAAGCACTCTCTCGGATGAGGACGAAGCAGATCTGATGCGCGAGCTGGCTGAGGTCGAAGCGGATATCGCGGTCAGCCGCGGTGAAACGCCGACCATCGGTCAGGCGGAGGAAGATACCACGCTTGCCGAGGATCTGGACGAGGAGCATGCCGAGAATGATCTGGCGCCAAGTCTTGAAGACACGCTCGCGGCCGTTCTGGAGGATACGCTGACCGCCGATGAGCCGGCAGAACCGACCATGGAGGCCGTGGAGCAACCGCAAACGTTTGATGACAGCGCCGATACCGGCAGAGGCGAGAGCGAAGAGCTTAGCCAACCGACCTCGGATGAGAACCCAGAGCCTGCGGCGCCCGCGACTCCTGAAGTCGACCGGGACATCTCGCGTCTGATGGCGGAAACGGATACGAAAATGGACGCGCCAGAGAGTTCGTCCAAACGCGCAGAGATCGCGCATCTGCGTGCCGCGGTGGCCGCAGCCGAGGCCGACCAAAGCCTGAGCGACACGGTCAACGCGGGACAGGACGAAGTTTACCGCGAAGACCTCGCCAATGTCGTGCGTCCACGCCGCCCGGACACAGCGCTTGGACGGCGCCGCAGACCCGGAGAGGACCGCCCGGCGCCGCTCAAGCTGGTGGCCGAACAGCGTGTGGATGACGCGGCAGAAGCTGTCTCCAGCGGACCGGTCCGCCCCCGGCGCATCGGTGTGTCTGTACCGGTGGAGCCGGAGCAAGCCGGAGAAAGTTCAAGCGGGTTTGCGGAGTTCGCAGCATCTCAGGGCGCAAGCGAGCTGCCTGACCTGTTGGAAGCTGCCGCGGCGTATCTGTCGTTTGTGGAAGGACGCGATCAGTTCTCCCGCCCGCAATTGATGACCAAAGTGCGGATGGTCGAGCAAAGTGATTTCAGCCGCGAAGATGGCCTGCGGTCCTTTGGTCAGCTTCTCCGGGACGGCAAGATCGAGAAAATCAAGGGCGGGCGTTTCACCGTGTCAGACCGGATCGGCTTCAAACCCTCGGATCGCGCGGCGAGCTGAGAGAGGCAGATAAGAAACGGGCGGGTGCAATGCTGCGCTGGCCTGTCCGCCCACCTAAAGCAGACGCGGCGCTTGGGCGAGCGCACGTTCCGCCAGTGCCTGCCGCGTGATCTGCACGGCCGAGCTGAGAAAGAGCGCCGCCATCAGGGCCGCCACGATCAGATCGGGCCAGCCGGTGGCCGTGCCCCAGACACCAAGCGCCGCCATCATCACCGCGACATTGCTGATCGCATCATTGCGCGAGCAGAGCCAAACCGAACGCACATTCGCATCGCCGTCCTTGTAGCGCACCAGAATGAAAACGCTGGCCATGTTCGCGGCAAGGGCGAGGCCACCAACCAGGCCCATCACTTGGGCCTGTGGCACGCCGACAGCCAGAACCTGATAAAGTGTCGAGCCGAGGACCCAAAAGCCAAGGACAGCAAGGCTGATCCCCTTGGCCAGCGCCGCCGTGGCGCGCACCGACAGGCTTGCCCCGATCACCGCAAGCGAAATGCCATAGGTTGCGGCATCGGCAAAGAAATCCAGCGCGTCCGCCATCAGCGCCTGCGACTGGGCGATATGCCCCGCGCTCATCTCGACAACAAACATCACCGCGTTGATCGCAATCACCAGCCATAGCCTGCGCTCGTAATCTGGCGAAAGGCCGTCAAATCGCACATCCTGCCCGCAACATCCCGCCATGCCTGCTCCTTTCGGTCCGTCACGAAACAGGACATAATCCCTCTAGTCACTAGAGGTTCAAGAGGAGAATTGCGATGTTTTCGATCGGTGCGCTCTCTCGTCAGACCGGGGTCAAGGTGCCAACGATCCGCTATTACGAGGAGATCGGTCTTGTCTCACCGGCAGGCCGCAACGCGGGCAATCAGCGTCGGTATGACAGCACGGCGCTGGATCGGCTGGGTTTTGTCAAACATGCGCGCGAGCTTGGCTTTTCCATCCCCGATATCCGGGTGCTTCTGGGCTTGCAGGACAATCCCGACCAGGCCTGTGCCGAGGCAAGCGCGATTGCCATCCAGCAACGTGATGCCCTGCGCAACCGGATTGCGCAGTTACAGCGCCTTGAGCGGGAATTGACCCGGATCGCGGATGGATGCCCAGGGGACGAGCCGACCGGATGTGCGGTGCTGACCGCCCTGTCCGATCACAGCCTCTGCACTGGGCCGCACCAGGGCGCCTAATTCTGGGGCGGCTCGTCCGGGTCGGCCTGCCCCACGCCGCGAAAGATGAACTTGAACGGTAAGGCCCACACAATGCCAAGCAGCAGATAGATCAGGAATTCGATCCAAAGCGGTGGCCGGTCCAGCAGGTTCATGATCGTGACGGCGGCCACGATATAGGCCGGCAACCCCACAAGCAGGATCACCAGGGACCAGCGGCGGCGCGCCTTGTAGCTCAAAACGGTTTTGTCAGACATCAATCGGCAAAAGGGTCCGTGACTAGGATCGTATCATCGCGTTCGGGTGAAGTTGAAAGTAAGGCGACCGGGCACTCGATCAACTCTTCCACCCGACGGACATATTTGATGGCGTTGGCGGGCAGGTCCGCCCAGCTGCGGGCACCCTCGGTGCTTTCGTGCCAGCCGGGCATCTCTTCGTAGATCGGGGTACAGCGGGCCTGTTGATCGGCGGCCGTAGGCAGATATTCCAGCCGCTCTCCATCCAGATCGTAGCCGACACAGATTTTCAGGGTGTCAAAGCCATCGAGAACATCAAGCTTGGTCAGAGAAATCCCGTTCACGCCAGAGGTCGCGCAGGTCTGGCGCACCAACACCGCATCGAACCACCCGCAGCGGCGCTTGCGGCCCGTGACAGTGCCAAATTCATGCCCGCGCTCTCCCAGACGCTGACCGTCGTCATCGTCGAGTTCCGTCGGGAACGGTCCCTCTCCCACACGGGTCGTGTAGGCCTTGACGATGCCCAGCACGAAATCGACCGAGCCGGGGCCAATCCCCGTCCCCGTCGCCGCCTGCCCCGCAATCACGTTGGAGGATGTCACGAACGGATAGGTGCCAAAGTCGATATCCAACAGCGCGCCCTGTGCCCCTTCAAAGAGAATGCGTTTTCCGGCCTTGCGCTTTTCGTTCATTACCTTCCAGACGGGACCTGCATATTGAAGGATCTCCGGCGCGATTTCCTGCAGTCTGGCGATCAGACCGTCGCGATCAATCGGTTCCAGCCCAAGTCCTGCGCGCAGCGCGTTGTGGTGGATCAGCGCGCGGTCGACGCGCAGGGCCAGGGTTGCGTGGTCGGCCAGATCGGCCACGCGGATGACCCGGCGGCCCACTTTGTCTTCGTAGGCCGGCCCGATACCGCGCCCGGTCGTGCCGATCTTGGCCACGCTGTTCTGGCTTTCCCGTGCGCGATCAAGCTCTCCGTGAAAGGGCAGGATCAGCGGCGTGTTCTCGGCGATCATCAGCGTCTCGGGCGTGATCTCGACGCCCTGCGCGCGAATGGACTGGATCTCTTCGACCAGATGCCACGGGTCCAGCACTACGCCGTTGCCGATCACGCTCAGCTTGCCGCCACGCACCACCCCGGATGGCAACGCGTTCAGCTTATAGACCTCGCCGTCGATGACCAGCGTGTGACCCGCGTTGTGCCCCCCCTGAAAGCGCGCGATGATATCGGCACGCTCACTCAGCCAATCCACGATCTTGCCTTTCCCTTCGTCACCCCACTGGGCGCCGACAACGACGACATTGGCCATCTGAGCATCCTTTGCGCTTGGTCAAACCCGCGCCCGTATAACGATCAGGCAAATCATGTGAAACCGCAAATCTCGGAATTGTCACCCGAAAGGCTTTATGACTATCGTGCCCGGATGACGCAGATGCCCGCGACCCGTGACAGCCTGCACCAAGATATGACCGCCCTCGGCATTGCTGAGGGCGATGGTGTCTTCGTTCATGCCTCCCTGGGTGCCATCGGTCCCGTCGTCGGCGGCGCGCGCGCTGTGATCGAAGCGCTGCAGGATTGTGTAGGGCCTGGGGGCCTGATCGGAATGCCGGCTTTTTCGCAAGATGCAAGATGGCCCGATCTCATCGACCGCGAAGCGTGTACGGAGGATCAACGGCGCGCAATTCAGAACGCGGTTCCCGCACATGATCCGCGATTGTCTCACTGCCTTGGCATGGGCCTTATCGCCGACACGTTCAGACAATGGCCCGGCACGGTTCGAAGCGATCACCCAAATGTCTCCGTCTGCCTGAACGGCGCAGAGGCCCAGCGCTTCGTTGCCCCGCACAGCGCCGCATGGGCGACGGGCGCTGACACACCCCTTGGATCGCTCGCAAGGCGCGCCAATATGAAAGTCCTTTTGATCGGCGTCGATTGGACCCGCTGCTCTCCTCTTCATACGGCCGAGTTTTATGCCAAGCCGCGCCGCACAAAGATCCGCCGCTTCAAGACCGGCGCGGGCCAGGCCCCTTGGCACGAGGTGCCCGATGTGGCGGATGATCTGGGGCGGATTTTTCCCGCAACCGGCGAGGCCTTCGAGGCCACCGGCCTCGTGACGTTCGGAGATATCGGGCAGGCCGGATGTCGGCTCTGCCCCTATGATCAGTTGCTCACATTCGCGACCCGCTTTATCGGTTCTGCGAATGCCGAGAGTGGTGATCGTCACTGACTGGACAGACAGTCCGGTTTGCGCAATGCAGATGGTCAAACGGCGGAAAGGACGATCTAAAGTATGGGCCTGTTTCTCAGATGGCTCTTCGCCTTCGCTCTGCTGGCGCTGACCTACAACCCGACAGACTGGAACTATGTCCGCTGGGCGCGCACCAACTATGAAGAACACCTGTCGCTGGCTGTTCTGTTCGGAATTGTTCTGGCGATCGGCTACATCATTTACCTCCGCGCGACCGTGCGGTCGATCGGGGGCTTTGGCATGTTTCTCGTACTTGCCCTTGTCTCGGCCCTTCTTTGGGTGCTTTACGATTTCGGCGTTCTCTCCCTTCAGAACCAGGCGCTGAATGTGTGGCTTGGCCTCTTCGCGCTGTCTCTCGTTCTTGGCGTGGGGCTGAGCTGGAGCCTGATCCGAAGACGCCTTTCAGGACAGGCCGATGTCGATGACATCGACGAGTGAAAATCCGCAGATAGGTTAAAGCGATGCCGCACAACGCCCCCATTCATGTCTGGCTGCTTTTCCCGGCTGACCGTGACGTTGCGCCGACCCGCTATACCAACAAACGTTTTCTCGAAGTGGCCGAGGCAGAGCAGTGCCGGATCGAAATCATCGACCCGCGCGCCATTCCCGACAATGTTCTTTGGCCGGAGGACGACAGCTTGTCCGCGCTCAGATCCATGTTCGATCTGCCGCAGATTGTGCTGGCACGCTCTGGCGCGCGGATGGGCAAGAAAGGGCGGCAATTGATGCGGCTCTTGGAGCGGGACGGGTCAGTGACCGTTCTGCCCACGGCTTCGGCGCTTTGGCGCGCGGGGGACAAGATCCGGACGGCGGACCGTTTGACGGAGCACAACCTCGCAACGCCACTGACATTCGCGCTGGAGGGTCTGGATCTCGCGCACCTGCCATTGGACTTTCCAATGGTTCTGAAACGGGCACGCGGCAGCAAAGGCGTCCAGGTTGCGCTGTGCCAGGACCTCGAAACCCTTAAGCAAGCTGCAGAGGCGTTGCCAGGGAAAAGCCCGCTGCTGATCCAGCAGTTCATCAAAGCCAGTTTCGGACGCGATATCCGGGTGTTCATATCAGGGGGGCAGGCCCTTGCGGCGATAGAACGGCGCGGAGCGGAGGGTGAGTTCCGGTCCAACATCGCTATGGGTGGAAATGCCATCGAAGTGCCAATGGATGCGGAGCTTGAAAGCCTTGCTGTGAAGGCCGCAAAGGCGCTGGAGCTGGACTTTGCTGGCGTGGACATTCTGTGCGGTCAGGACGGCTATCTTGTCTGCGAGGTCAACGCCGCCCCGGGTTTCGAAGCCGTCGAGGAGGTTACCGGTCTCGATGTCGCCAGTCGTATGCTGCAGGACGCAAAAGCCATCGACGCCGCACGGCGCTAAATCCCTTTGCTAACTCTCGGGTAACGTGACCGGAGCGCCGTGCGGCGTGCTCAGATAAGCCTGTTCCCAGGCGTGTTTCATGTCGCGCATTTCAATGGGCGCCGCTGTTCCATCCTCTGCCAGCAGTGCTTCGAGTGTTTCGAGCCAGGCGTTGAAGTAGTCGTCGCCCCCGTTCAACTCACACTCCAGACCGTGCCGGGCCAAGGTTTCTGAAAAGCGGGCCGCCCAGGATGGCCAGTCGAACCGGCCGGTCTCGTTCAGATGCACGGTCAGGGCAAAAAGCTGGGCATGCCAGGGCGCATCAAAGACTGGCGTTGGCCCGATCATGCCGGCGCCAGATAGGATTGCCAGAGATCCAGGATCACTTCGTCCTGCGGATGTTCGGGCTGCGCCCAGAGCGCGGCAGCCGGGAAGGCAACCGCATACAAAGGTTCAGGCGCCTCACCCAAGCCATGGGCATTGCTGTCGGGCAAGACATGCGCGCCGTGCAAATGCACCACGTGGCCCTCCGCCCCCTGGGCATAGGCCGGCAGCCGGGTATGTCCGCCTTCGACAAGGCGGTTTGCAGCCGGTCTTTGGGTACGAACCGCGTCGCCAATCGCGAAACGCGCTGGGGTATCCGATGGACGATCCGCAGGCCCTCCGCGCGCCAGAACGCCCGCAACAGCATCCGCCTGCAAGGCGCGATCAGCCAGCATATGCCTGTCAGATGTGCCCTCGTCGCGCAGATCCGACAGGCTCAGAACACCCGTCTCGACCAGCAGATCCGCAAGGGCGGCGAGCCACTTCTCGTAATAGCCAAAGCCCATGTAGTCGGACGGGGCGAGGCGTTCGCGCGCGTGGCGTGAAACATCGAGGTTCCACTGCCCCAACGCCCCTGCCGCCAAGGTGATGGCCAGGGCACGGGCGTGCCAATCCTCCTCGAAGACGGGCGCGTCCTCACTCGCCGGCTTTACGGCTCCGGTGCCGAAACGCCCGCCCATGTCGTGAACACGCGTCATGGCGCGGGTACCTTGGGAAGGCCGGTGCCGATCATGCTGTCCCGTGTCACCAGGGCCTGCAACGCATCAACGTCGAGATGTTCGGTGCCGGACGGGCGCTGCGGAATGACGAGGTAACGTATCTCTGCCGTGCTGTCCCAGACGCGAACCGCCGTCGTCTGCGGGAGCGAAACGCCGAACTCCGCCAGCACTTTGCGGGGCTCGCGTACGGCGCGGGCGCGATAGGCATCGGACTTGTACCAGGCAGGCGGGATACCAAGTAGCGGCCAAGGATAACAGCTGCACAAGGTGCAAACGACCATGTTGTGCGTGCTGTCGGTATTCTCTACCGCCACGATGTGTTCCCCCTGGCGACCAAAGAACCCCATCTCGGTGATCGCAGCCGTCGCATCCGACAAAAGGGCCGCATGAAATTCCGGATCGCTCCACGCGCGGGCCACGACAGCGGCCCCGTTCTGCGGGCCGATCCGGGTCTGGTAGGTGTTGATAATCTCGTCCAGCGCAGCGGGTTCGACCAGACCTTTGCGGACCAGAATGGTCTCCAATGCCTTCACGCGCAGCGCGGGGTCGGGCGGCAGATGCGTATGCGGGTGATCGGGATCGTCATGTGCCATAAGCCGACCGTCGCGTCATCCGCGTCACTTGTCCAGTCCCCAAGATCGTCCCTTGCTCAGACCTGCAAACTTGCATAGATACCGCGCAAATCGCCAACGCGCAGGTCTTCATGGAAAACGTCGTCCTTATCATTCACCTTCTTTTGGCCCTCGGCCTCATCGCTGTTGTTCTGATGCAGCGCTCCGAAGGTGGTGGATTGGGGATGGGATCCGGCGGCGGCGGCGGCGCGATGACCGGTCGCGGCGTTGCAACGGCGCTGAGCAAGGTCACCTGGGTGCTTGCGGTGGCATTCATCTGCACATCGATCACCCTGACAATCATCGCTGCACAGAACGCCGCGGGAACATCGGTGATCGACCGTCTGGGCGTGCCCGCGCCCGCCCCGGCCGAGAGCGGTGATACGCCAGCAGTGCCAAGCGGCGACAGCTTGTTGCCACCTGGCCCCGACGATAACGCACCGCTGGTTCCAAGGGCGGATTGATCCACAACACCTTGCTGTAACTCTACGTTACACAACAGCATCTTGCGGGCGATCTTGCGCATCGCTTGCGAATCTTGTATGGCTTAAGTCCCGTGATGCAGCGGTTTTTTCCAACCGATAACCGTCACAGACTTAGAAAATCACGGGGGCGACGGGCCAGATGGCGCGGTTTATTTTCATTACAGGCGGCGTGGTATCCTCCCTTGGCAAAGGGCTGGCCTCTGCGGCATTGGGTGCATTGTTGCAGGCACGCGGCTTTTCGGTGCGCCTGCGCAAGCTGGATCCCTATCTGAACGTTGATCCCGGAACGATGAGCCCGTTCGAGCATGGCGAGGTTTTCGTTACCGACGATGGTGCGGAAACCGATCTGGACCTTGGACATTACGAGCGTTTCACCGGCGTCGCCGCACGGCAGACGGATTCCGTTTCCTCGGGCCGTATCTACTCCAATGTTCTGGAGAAAGAGCGCCGTGGCGACTACCTCGGCAAGACCATTCAGGTGATCCCGCACGTCACCAACGAGATCAAGGACTTCATTCGCATCGGCGAAGACGAAGTGGACTTCATGCTCTGCGAAATCGGCGGGACCGTCGGAGATATCGAGGGCTTGCCCTTCTTCGAAGCCATTCGACAGTTCAGTCAGGACAAGCCCCGCGGCCAGTGCATTTTCATGCACCTGACCCTTCTGCCCTATATCGCGGCCTCCGGGGAACTGAAGACGAAACCCACCCAGCACTCGGTAAAGGAATTGCGGTCGATCGGGATCGCACCGGACATCCTCGTGTGCCGGTCTGAGGGGCCGATACCGGACAAGGAACGGGAAAAGCTTGCTCTGTTCTGCAATGTGCGGCCAGACAGCGTGATCGCGGCACAGGATCTGAAATCCATCTATGAGGCCCCCCTCGCCTATCATCGAGAAGGATTGGATCAGGCGGTGCTTGATGCGTTTCAGATAACACCGGCCCCCCGGCCAAATCTGGAGATGTGGGAGGATGTCGCCGATCGCATCTACAATCCCGAAGGGGAGGTGAACGTCGCCATTGTGGGCAAGTACACGCAGTTGGAAGACGCGTACAAGTCGATCAACGAAGCCTTGACGCATGGCGGGATTTCCAACCGCGTGAAGGTCAACATCGAATGGGTCGATGCCGAACTGTTCGAGCGCGAGGATCCCGCCCCGCACCTTGATGGCTTTCATGCGATCCTGGTTCCGGGCGGCTTTGGAGAGCGCGGAACCGAAGGCAAGATCAAGGCCGCGCAGTTCGCGCGCGAACACAAGGTGCCCTATCTTGGCATCTGCCTCGGCATGCAGATGGCCGTGATCGAGGCCGCCCGGAATGTCGCGGAACTGACCGATGCGGGCTCGGAAGAGTTTGACCACGAAGCAGGCAAAAAGCGCTTCACTCCCGTCGTCTATCACCTCAAGGAATGGGTGCAGGGCAACGCCAAGGTCAAACGCAAGGTGACCGATGACAAGGGCGGCACCATGCGTCTTGGGGCCTACGACGCGATGCTGAGCGACGGGTCGAAAGTCGCAAAAGTCTACGGCACGCAGGCAATCGACGAACGCCACAGGCACCGCTACGAGGTCGATATCCAGTATCGTCAGCAGCTTGAGGGGGCAGGTCTGAAATTCTCGGGCATGTCGCCCGACGGACGTCTGCCGGAAATCATCGAATGGCCGGATCACCCCTGGTTCATCGGCGTGCAGTTCCACCCGGAACTCAAATCGAAACCATTCGATCCGCATCCGCTTTTCAAGGATTTCGTGCGGGCCGCCAAGGATGTGAGCCGGTTGGTCTGACCGATGCGTGTTCTGGTCACCGGCAGCTCTGGACATCTGGGAGAGGCCTTGATGCGGGCCTTGCCGGATCTGGGCTACACCCCGTTCGGCCTCGACATCCTGCCCGGCGCGTTCACGCATCACGTGGGCTCGATCTGCGACAGGGCGTCTGTGCGTGATCTTCTTGCCGGAAACGATGCGGTGCTGCACGCAGCCACGCTGCATAAACCGCACGTGGCCACGCATTCAAAGCAAGACTTCATCGACGTCAACGTATCGGGCACGCTCACACTGTTGGAAGAAGCCGCGAGAGCCGGTGTGACGCGCTTCATCTTCAGCAGCACAACCAGCGCCTTTGGCGCGGCCCTTACCCCGGCCCCAGATGCCCCCGCGGCCTGGATCGATGAGGATGTGAAGGGCGTTCCGAAAAACATCTATGGGGCCACGAAAACCGCGGCGGAAGACCTGTGCACGCTCTTTGCACGCACGACCGAAATGGCGTGCCTTGTCCTGCGCCTGTCGCGCTTCTTTCCGGAAGAGGATGACAACGCAGCCACGCGGACCGCGTTTCAGGACGCCAATGCCAAGGCGAACGAATTTCTCTACCGGCGGGTCGATCTGGAAGACGCGGTGACAGCGCATCACGCGGCATTGCAGCATGCGCCCGGTCTTAGACAGGGGACTTTCATCATCAGCGCCACGACACCTTTTGAACCGGGTGATCTGTCCGATCTGCGTCGCGATCCGGTTGGTGTTGTGCGCAGATACCTGCCCGATATTGACGAGGTTTACGGCAAGCTGGGCTTCCGGATGTTTTCAGAGATCGAACGGGTCTATGTGAATGCACTGGCGCGTCACCGGCTAGGCTGGCAGCCGCGCTACGACTTCAAAACGGTGGTCAGGCAGCTCTCTGACGGCGCGCCCATTGGCAGCGATCTGGCGCGGGTGGTCGGCAGCAAGGGATATCATGCGCAAAGCTTCGAAGACGGCCCTTATCCCTTAGCGTGATCCTCTGGCGCCTCGCGCCATGTCTCGCCCAAAATGCGCATCCAGTTTTCCCAGCAGATCCGCTCGATACGCGCGGCCTTGTAACCATGACCCTCCATCGCCTGCACCAATGCCGGCAGCTTGTCCGCGCTGTCGATCCAATTGGGCGGCCTGCACCCGTCGAAGTCGGATCCCAGGGCGACCCCCTCCTCTCCAAGCCGGTCGATCAGATGGTCGAGATGCTGCAAGGCCACCTCGGCCGGTGTGTCGGGGTCAGGCCGACCGTGCGGATGCAAGAAGGTACATTCAAAGTTGAGCCCGACAAGCCCGCCGCTTTTTGCGATCAACGAAAGCTGGGCGTCGGTCAGGTTCCGCGCATGCGGACAGATTGCATGCGCGTTGGAATGGGTGGCCACCAAAGGCGCGTCGGAAATCTCGGCGACATCTGCAACCCCGGCGGCGTTCAGGTGGCTCAGGTCTATCAGGATGCCCAGTTCATTGCATCGTACGACCAGCGACCTGCCAGCCTCGGTCAGGCCACTGCCGATATCCCCGTCGGACGGGAACCGAAAGGGCACGCCATCACCGAAAATCGTCGGACGGCTCCAGGCCAGCCCGAGCGAGCGCAGACCGCGTGCATAAAGCTGATCAAGCTGCGACAGATCAGGACCGATCGCTTCGGCCCCTTCCATTTGAAAGATCGCGGCGATCTGGCCGGCGGTCTCTGCCTGACGGACCTCGGAAAGACTTTGGCAGACCTTGACCGCGCCTAACTCGTCAAGCGCCCAAAGAATGTCCGCCTGTGCGTCGATCAGTGTCCAGGCCTCGGCCTGCGGAACGGCGGGCGGCAGCGGCAGATCGTATGTTTCGGCGCGCGTGGCCGCTTCCAAAGCCTCCAGCGAGAGATCCGACTGGGCCCATGTCGCAAAGAAACCACCCCCAAATCCGCCGATCTGGGCGCGCATCGCATCAAGCTGACCGGCCAGACCGGTCAGGAAGCCGCCCGCCGCCGCCCGTCCGCCATTTTGCGAAAGGTGGGTCAACACGTCATTATGCCCGTCAAAGACCATTTGTGTCATGTGGTTTCGCACGCCTTTCTGCTTTCGGTGCACCCTGCGCCGCCCCCACGGGATTGCCAAGTGCGAAAGCCTCGCTCAGGATGGTTAGGCCGAACAAATGCGGGGGAGCAAAAATGGCGAAGGCCTATTGGGTTGCGCATGTCGATGTCGATGACCCGAATGCATATGAGAGGTACAAAGCCGCCAACGCCTTGCCTTTCAAAACGTTCGGAGCCCGATTCATCGTGCGCGGCGGCCCTCAGGACATACGCGAAGGCACGACGCGGGCGCGCACGGTCGTGCTTGAATTTCCCAGCTACGAAGCAGCCGTTGCCTGCTATGAAAGCGAAGCGTATCAAAGTGCGAAAGCCCTGCGGGACCCGATCTCGACAGGCGATCTTGTCATCGTTGAGGGATACGAAGCCTAAATGCTGACCCGTTTGCTGTCTGCGTTCCGCAAGTCCGAGCCGGAGCCGCTGCCCGAACCCGACACCGATCTGGCGCTTGGCGCGCTTTTGGTGCGTGTGGCCATGTCCGACAACGAGTATCAGATCGAAGAGATCAGCCGGATTGACCGGATCCTGGCAAAACTGTTCGATCTGGACCCGGTCGAAGCCGCCAAGATGCGCGCAACCTGTGAAAAGCTGCACCGCGCCGCGCCGGACACGGATGTCTTTGCCGAACTGATCCGGCTGGAATTGGGATATGATGATCGCCTCGCTGCGCTGGAAGCGCTTTGGCAAGTCGTTTTGGCCGATGGTGAGCAGCAACAGCCCGAGGTCAATATCGTGCGCGATGCACAGCTTGTCCTGGGTCTGAGCGATGTGGACAGCGCCACCGCACGGGCCCGCGCGATGAACGCGTGACCTTGGCCTTGATCCCGCGCTGCTCTATATCACCGCCATGTTTGCTGACTTCCTGAAACGATTGACAAGTCCCGAGCCTGCCCCGCTGCCCGACGCGGATGCGCGGCTTGCCTTGACGGCCCTTCTGGTGCGCATTGCCCGATCCGACGGCGCCTATGACCCGGAAGAAGTGGCGCGCATCGACAAGATCACCGCCTCGCGCTTTGGCCTTTCGCCCTTCGAAACGGCCAAGCTGCGCGGAGAGGCTGAGACGCTTGAGGCGGAAGCGCCCGACACCGTACGCTTTACCCGCGCGATCAAGGATGCCGTGCCCTACGAGGACAGGCTAGGCGTGGTCGAAGCGTTGTGGGAGGTCGTGCTGGCCGATGGCGTGCGCGAGGAAGAGGAAAACGCGCTTTTGCGTCTGGTGGCCAACCTGCTTGGCGTGAATGACCGCGACAGCGCGCTTGCACGGCAGCGGGCGCAAGCCGCCTCATGATCGCAAGCCTGGGTATGTACGACATGCCCGCCCTGCAGCCCGTCAACGACAGGCTCTGGCAAGAAATCCGGGCGCGCCTTGACAACGGACCCGCCGACCTGACCCGTGACCGCACACTTTGGGATATCTGGGTAAGTCCCGATCTTCTGTTTGCACAGACATGCGGCATGCCCTTTCGGACAAAGCTGCACGATCATGTGGCTTTGATCCGAACGCCTGACTATGGGCTGCCCGGATGCCCCCCGGGTCACTACAATTCAGTGATCGTGGTGCGCGGCGACGATCCAGCCACAGATCTTGCCGATCTTGACGGGGCCGCCCTTGCCTATAACGAGCCTTTGTCTCAATCGGGTTGGGCGGCAATCTACACGCAGATGAGCGCGCGCGGATATCGGCCGGGCCGATGCATGGCAACCGGCAGCCATGCAGCATCCGCCCGTGCCGTGGCTGACGGAAATGCGCGCTTTGCCGCGCTAGACGCGCTGACATGGACACTCTTGCAAGACCACGATTTGGCGTTGACCGGATCTCTGCGCGTCTTGATGCGGACCGACCCAACCCCTGCCCTGCCCTTCATCACGCGCAAAGGCCGTGACACTGAAACGCTTGCCCGTGCTCTGGAGGCCGCGATTGCTGCGTTGCCCGCTTCGGACAAGGCCGCTCTGCATCTGAAAGGAACGGTGGAGATCCCGGCATCGGCCTACCTTTCAGTCCCTACGCCGCCTGCGCCCTAGGCAAATGCGGTTTCCGTTCGGTCACTTTGCCCAGTGACTAGGCAAATTCGCCGTTTTGCACATTGCATCGGCGCAATTTTTCGGCCCTAGTATCTGCTGATTATTGCCTGCTCCCGGAACTCCTTGTGTCAGACACGCAGCCCGTTATCGAAATCCGCAACCTGCACAAAAGCTATGGCACGCTCGACGTGCTGAAGGGTGTCGATATCACGGCCCAAAGAGGGGATGTCGTATCGCTGATCGGGTCCTCCGGTTCGGGCAAATCCACCCTCTTGCGATGCGCCAACCTGCTGGAAGACAGCCAGCAGGGGGAAATCGTGTTCAAGGGCGAACCGGTGGTTTGGCGCGGCGCGGGCATGAGCCGGCGACCGGGCGATACCAAGCAGGTGCTACGCATCCGCACCAATCTTTCGATGGTGTTCCAGCAATTCAACCTATGGGCCCACATGACGATTCTGCAGAATGTCATGGAAGCGCCGCTGACCGTGCTGGGCCGTGACCGGGCCGAGGTTGAAGAGGCCGCGCGAGGATACCTCGACAAGGTCGGCATCGGTGACAAATGCGACGTCTTCCCGGCACAGCTTTCCGGCGGGCAACAGCAGCGCGCGGCCATCGCACGCGCGCTGTGCATGGAGCCTGAAGCGCTGCTTTTTGACGAGCCCACTTCGGCCTTGGATCCGGAACTGGAACAGGAAGTTGTAAAGGTGATCAAGGATCTGGCCGCCGAGGGGCGTACCATGATCATTGTGACCCATGACATGAAACTGGCCCATGATGTGTCGGACCACGTGGTCTTTCTGCATCAGGGGCTGGTCGAGGAAGAAGGCGCGCCCGAAACACTGTTTGGCGCGCCCAAATCGGAACGGCTGCGTGGGTTCCTCTCTGCCACCCACGCCGCGTAAACGCAAAAAATCAAAGGGAGTAAACACCATGAAACACCTGATCCTGAGCACGACCGCTCTGGCCCTCAGCGCCGGGCTGGCCTTTGCCGACACCGTGCGCATGGGCACGGAGGGCGCCTACCCTCCGTACAACTTCATCAATGACGCGGGCGAGATCGACGGGTTTGAGCGCGAAGTGGGCGACGAGCTGTGCAGCCGCGCGGAACTGACCTGTGAATGGGTCAAGAACGACTGGGATTCCATCATCCCCAACCTGGTATCGGGCAACTACGACACGATCATCGCGGGTATGAGCATCACCGATGAGCGGGACGAAGTGATTGACTTTACACAGGATTACTATCCCCCCACCGCGTCCGCCTATGTCGCCGGATCCGAAGATGTCGATCTTGAAGGTGGCATCGTGGCCGCGCAGACCGCCACCATCCAGGCAGGCTTTATCGCGGAGAGCGGCGCGACGCTGGTTGAGTTCGCAACACCCGAAGAAACCATCGCCGCCGTCCGCAACGGTGAAGCAGATGCGGTCTTTGCGGACCGCGACTTTCTGGTGCCGCTGGTCGAGGAATCGGGTGGTGATCTGATGTTCGTAGGCGACCCGGTGCCGCTGGGCGGTGGCGTTGGCATGGGCCTGCGGGAAAGCGATACCGAACTGCGCGAGAAATTCGACGCGGCCATCACCTCGATGAAAGAGGACGGCACGCTGAACGAATTGCTGGTCAAATGGTTCGGCGACGAGGTCGCGACTTACTGATGCGGTCCCGGCGGGCGCGGATCCCCCGCGCCTGCCCTTAAAGCGCGACGCGGCCCGCGAGCATTTGACGGGCGGGCGATCCAGGTTCCCTGATGTTTTCATACTGTGCCGATCCCGACACGCTGGACACGGTCAGATGGTTATCCTGCTATCTGACGACGGGCGTTCACATGTCGTTTTACGCGTCCTTTCTGAAAGTGCTCGCCTTGCTTGCCGTCACCGCGCCCGTGGCCCTCGCGGTGGGTTTTCTGGGCGCGATGGCGGCGCGGTCCAGCCTTTTGCCGGTCAGCCTGCTGGGTAAAGGTTACATCTCCATCGTGAGAGGGGTGCCGGACGTCGCTTTTTTCCTTTTCTTCGTGATCGCCCTTGATCAGATGTTCGAATATGTCCGCCACCGCGTGCTCTGCCCAAGCTGGGACGCGCCGGTCCGGCAGGGGAATGAATTCCTGGTCTGCGCCTATGCAAAGCTGCCCCTTGGAACCGCGCCGGAATGGGTTCATGAGACTTATGGTTTCCTGTTGGCGGTGATTACGTTTGCTATCGTTTTCGGCGCCTTTGCCGCGAATGTCCTGTTCGGCGGCATGCGCGCCGTTCCCCGCGCGCAACTTGAAACGGCCGAGGCTTACGGCATGAGCCCGCGCCAGACCTTCTGGCGCATTCTGGTGCCGCAAATGTGGGTCTATGCGCTGCCGGGGCTTTCAAACCTCTGGATGATCCTGATCAAGGCAACGCCCCTTCTGTTTCTGCTGGGCATCGAAGATGTCGTCTATTGGGCGCGCGAACTGGGCGGGACCAAAACATCGCGCTTTTCCGACTATCCGCACGGTGACTGGCGCATGTGGTACTTTCTGGCCCTCCTGGTCTTTTACCTGATGATGACCCGTGTGTCCGAGATTGTGCTGGAACGGCTGATGCAGCGCCTGACCCGCGGTCAGGCGACGGCTGGCGGCGAAGCGCAACGCAAAGAGGCCGTCGCATGAGCTGCTGGGAAACGGTCCAGGCCTACGCCTTCCGCTCCATCGGGTTCGGAGAGCGGCTTTTGCCGCGGTCCGACTTTACCTTGTGCGAGCATTTCACCCTCATCGGGTCCGGCATGATCTGGAACGTCTATTTCGGCATCACCGCCCTGATCAGCGGCTTCTTTCTTGCCACGCTTCTGGCCCTTGGCAAAATGTCGAGCCGCGCACTTTATCGCAAGCCTGCGGAATGGTTCATCTTCATCTTCCGGGGCTCGCCCCTCTTCATCCAGTTTTTCTTTGCCTATTTCCTGTTTTTGAACCTCAAACGGACCAACGATTTCTTCGATCCCTTCACCGCTGCCTGGCTGGGAGCGCTGATCGTTCTGTTCCTGAACACGGCTGCTTATTCGGGCGAGATTTTTTACGGAGCGCTGCGCTCCATCCCGAAAGGCGACATCGAGGCGGCGGATGCCTATGGGCTTTCGGGCTGGGCCCGCTTTCGCCGGATCATCTGGCCCACCATGCTGCGGCTGGCCTGGCCCGCCTATACGAACGAGGCCATCTTTCTTTTCCATGCAACGGCGCTGGTCTTCTTCTCAAGCTTCCCGGCCTGGCAGCAACGGGGCGATGCGCTTTATTATGCCAACTACTTTGCGGACAAGACATTCAACCCCTTCGTGCCCTACCCCATCCTCGCCTTCTATTTCATTCTGTGCACGCTTGCGATCATCGGGGTGTTCGGCCTTGTGAACCGCCGTCTCAACCGGCATTTGCCCGACGCGACGCGGCCACGGCTGCGCATTCGTCCAAACCTCATCCGCTAAAGTCAGGACCTGTTGATCTTACGCCCCCGGCGGGGGTATTTGCCGAAAGTGGAGAGAGGGACCGGTGATAGATCTATCGCAGTACCAGACTGTCCGGGTTGCGGCCTGTGACCTCAACGGACAGATGCGGGGCAAGCGCCTGCCCGCACGTCTTGCCGACAAGGTGACGGAGGGCACGTTGCGCATGCCGCTGTCGGTCCTGAACGTCGATCTTTGGGGGGCGGACATCGAGGGAAGCCCGCTGGTTTTCGAAAGCGGGGACGCGGACGGCATATTAAAGCCGACGGATCGGGGACCGGTTCCGATGCCCTGGCTCTCCGCACCCTCTGCGCTGATCCCGATGGAGATGTTTTGCGAGAACGGGGCCGCATTTGACGGGGACCCCCGCCACGCCCTTGCCCGCGTTCTGCGCAAATACAAGGCACTTGGGTGGACGGTTCTGGCCGCGACCGAGATGGAATTCACGCTTGTCGATGATCGCGATGACACGCTCGTTCCGCCAGCCAACCCCCGCCACGGCCGTGCGCTTCAGGGGGAGGCGATCCTGTCCCTGGCACAGCTCGATGCGTTCGACGTGTTCTTCAGCGCCATCTATTCGGGCTGCGACGAGATGGGTATCCCCATGCAATCGGCGATTTCGGAGAGCGGGGTCGGCCAATTCGAGATAACCCTGCACCACCAAGACGCGATGAAGGCCGCGGATGACGCATGGCTTTTCAAGACACTGGTCCGGGGCCTTGCCCGTGCGCATGGGATGACGGCGACCTTCATGGCCAAACCTTACGCGCAGGATGCCGGCAACGGCATGCATGTGCATTTTTCAGTGCTGGATGAGAGCGGCCGCAACGTTTTTGACAACGGTGGACCTAAGGGCACATCGTGCCTCCGGGCCGCAATAGCGGGATGCCTGCGCGCCATGCCGGCCTCTACCGCGATCCTGGCGCCACATCGCAATTCATATGCGCGGCTCATCCCCGGCTCCCATGCCCCGACCGGTGCTGCCTGGGCCTATGAGAACCGAACCGCAGCCATTCGGGTCCCCGGCGGCCCACCCCCGGCGCGCCGGATCGAACATCGCTCGGCCGGCGGTGACGTGAACCCCTATCTCACCCTCGCCGCGATGCTGGGCGCGGCACTCGAAGGGATCGAGGCCGATCTGACCCCACCTGCACCGATTGAGGGGAATGCTTATGAGCTTGCCGATCTGCCGCAACTGGCACCTGATCTTGAGACAGCGCTTTGCATGCTGGAGCAGGACGACATGATGGCCCGCATTCTCCCCAAGGGCCTGATCGACAACTTCTGCGCGACCAAGCGGCAGGAACTGCGACGCTTTGAAGAGATGCCGCAGGACCGCCACTGGACCGTCTATCTGGAGACGGTCTGACCCCCTTGTCGCCTCATATGGGGCTGGCTAAGTTGAATTTGATCAAATTGACGGTGGCGTATGAAAATTGGCATCCTTCAGACCGGCCACGCCCCGGATGAGTTGCTGGCATCCTTTGGCGACTATTCGGACATGTTTCAGGCCATGCTGTCCGGGCACGGGTTCGAGTTCGTGGTCTACGACGTGGTCGATATGGAGTTTCCACCCGGTGCGGAATGCGCCGATGGCTGGCTGATCACCGGATCAAAGCACGGCGCCTATGAGGATCACGCCTGGATCGCACCGCTTGAAGATCTGATACGGTCGATCCACGCCAGCAAGCGGCCGCTCATCGGTGTGTGTTTCGGCCATCAGATCATCGCGCAGGCCTTGGGCGGAAAGGTCGAGAAATTCTCGGGCGGGTGGTCCGTCGGCCTTACGGAATATCAAACGGAGACGGGGGCCATCGCGCTGAACGCGTGGCACCAGGACCAGGTGATTGCCCTTCCCCCCGGCACACGGGTCCTGGCCAAGAACGATTTCTGCGAAAACGCGATCATTGCCTATGGCGATCACATCTGGACGGTGCAGCCCCATCCCGAGTTCGACCCCGCCTTTCTTGAAGGTCTGATCCGGACGCGCGGCAAAGGCGTGGTTCCGGACAGACATCTGGCGGCTGCGGCGGCCAGCCTGGAGACCGAAACCTCGAACGCAGAGATTGCGATGCAAATGACCACCTTCTTCAAGGCCCATGCCCCATGAGCGACTGGATGACCACCCTGCCCGAAGCCGCACAGGCGTATCTGGACGGGCGCAAACTGGACGAGGTGGAGTGCGTCATCGCCGACCTGCCCGGCATTGCGCGTGGCAAGGCCGTCCCGGCCAGCAAGTTTGCGCGGCAGACCTCCTTTCATCTGCCCGACAGCATCTTCTTTCAGACCATTACAGGCGATTGGGGCGAAGCCGCCGGAGAAGAAGGCTTTATCGAACGCGACATGATCATGAAGCCGGACATGTCAACGGCGACAGCTGCGCCATGGACCGGGGATTGGACGCTGCAGGTCATACATGACGCCCATGACCGGGACGGCACGCCGATCCCGTTCAGTCCGCGCAACGTGCTCAAACGCGTGGTGGAGCTTTATCACGAGCGCGGCCTGAACCCTGTGGTCGCACCGGAGATGGAGTTTTTCCTGGTTGCACGCAACCTTGATCCGGCAAAGGATATCGAGCCGATGATGGGGCGTTCGGGGCGTCCCGCAGCGGCCCGGCAGGCCTATTCCATGACCGCGGTTGACGAGTTTGGCCCGGTGATCGACGACATCTATGATTTCGCCGAAGCGCAGGGTTTCGAAATCGATGGCATCACGCAGGAAGGCGGCGCGGGTCAGCTAGAGATCAACCTGCGCCATGGTCATCCCGTCAAGCTTGCCGACGAGGTGTTCTACTTCAAACGTCTCATTCGAGAGGCCGCGTTGCGGCACGATTGCTTTGCCACGTTCATGGCCAAGCCGATCGCGGACGAGCCGGGCAGCGCGATGCACATTCATCATTCCCTGCTTGATATCGCAACCGGACAGAATGCGTTTGCCGGCCCGCAAGGCGGCGAAACCGATGCCTTTTTCTATTTCATCGCGGGATTGCAGAACCACCTGCCCAGCGCGATGGCGGTGATGGCGCCTTACGTCAACAGCTACCGGCGTTACGTGAAGGATCACGCGGCACCGATCAACCTGGAATGGGCCCGCGACAATCGCACCACGGGGATTAGGATCCCGCTCTCGGGGCCGGAGGCACGGCGTGTCGAGAACCGCATCGCGGGCATGGATTGCAATCCCTATCTGGGCATCGCCGCCAGCCTCGCCTGCGGTCTTTTAGGACTGGAAGAGGAGCTGCGTCCCGATCGGCAATTCAAGGGCGATGCATATGAAGGAGAGGGGGACATACCGCGCGTGATGGGACAGGCGCTTGACATATTTGACGGCGCCACGCCTTTGCACCGGGTTCTGGGTGAGGAATTCTCAAGGGTCTATTCCATCGTGAAACGCGCGGAGTACGAGGAATTTCTGCAAGTGATCTCTCCCTGGGAACGCGAACATCTTCTGCTGAACGTCTGAACGTGGCGCGGGACGCACGCGTGCCTTCAGACAGACAAAGAAACGCGACCGAAAGCCAGTAAGATGCCGCGCCTAAATCTGCTTTATGCCAATGACGAGCCGGGCGCATATCCGAAAAGCTGGTACGCGGATACGGCGCCCGCCCTGCCCGCCTTTCCTGCGCTGGAGGAGGATCGGACGGCGGATGTTTGCGTCGTCGGGGGCGGATATACGGGCCTCTCCGCGGCGCTTCAACTTGCTGAAGCGGGTCTGGACGTTGTGCTGCTCGAAGCGCAGCGTGTCGGCTTTGGCGCATCGGGCCGCAATGGCGGGCAGTTGGGCAGCGGACAGCGGGTCACCCAGGACAGCCTGGAGCCGCTCGTCGGCAAGGATCATGCACGCCATCTCTGGGCGATGGGGCAGGATGCAAAGGCGTTGGTAAAATCCCTGATCGAACGCCATGCTATTGAATGCGACCTTGTACCCGGCGTGGTCTGGACGGGATCGACACAAGCCGAAGTCGATGATTTGCACGCCTATGCGAGCCATCTTGATACCGTCTACGGCTACCGGCATATGGAAACGCTGGATGCCAAGGCTTGCATGGCGCTTTGTCCATCACCGGATTATCGCGGCGGTATCGTCGACTGGGACGCGGCCCACCTCCACCCCTTGAAACTGGCCTTGGGGTTGGCAAGGGCGGCCGAAACCGCCGGTGTCCATATTCACGAACGCAGCGCAGTGAGCGAGATTATCGAGGGCAATCCCGCGCGGGTCGTAACCACCTCCGGCACGATCTCGGCCCGGCATGTCGTTCTTGCGTGCAACGGATATATGGGCAGTCTGAACCCGCGCGTGGCCGCCCATGTGATGCCGATCAACAACTTCATTGTCGCGACGGAACCCCTGGGGGACCGGGTGAACACCGTGCTGACGCAGAACGTCGCCGTCGCGGACAGCAAGTTCGTCGTCAACTACTTCCGCCTCACCCTGGACGGGCGCCTCTTGTTTGGGGGTGGTGAGAGCTATGGCTATCGGTTCCCATCCGACATTGCAGCCACCGTCCGTAAGCCGATGAGCCGGATCTTTCCGCATCTCGCAGACGTTCCCATCACCCATGCCTGGGGCGGCACGTTGGCCATCACGATGAAGCGTTTGCCCTATCTCGCGCGGGTTGGGCCAAACATCCTTTCGGCCTCCGGCTATTCGGGGCACGGCGTAGGCACAGCCACCCATGCCGGCCAACTGATGGCGCAAGCCATACTTGGAGAGAGCGCGGGCTTCGACACGATGGCACGTATTCCCACGACACCTTTCCCCGGAGGTGCGCGGCTGCGCTCTCCGCTGCTGGCTCTGGCCATGACCTGGTACGCGTTGCGCGACCGGCTGGGCATCTGACGCCAGGTTCCTTCCGAAAAAGGGTTCGAGGTTCAAAAAGGGGTTGGCCGGCCCGCCCCCTTAATTTACAATTCGTGAAGGTTCAATTCAGGAAATCGAAATATGAGCGTTGCGCCAGACGTCCACCAAGCTGAGCCCATCCCCGAAGCTGCCCGCGTTGCCATTGAGGAATTGCTGCAATCCGGTGACCTCTTCCGCTACACCGCGCCGGAAAATGCGCCGGTTTCGCTTCTTGAAGCGGAATTTGCCGAGATGATCGGCAGCCGCTACGCGCTGGCCGTCTCGTCCTGTTCGGCGGCGCTTTTTCTGTCGTTGAAAGCGCTTGGATTGCCGCGAGATGCGCGGGTGCTGATCCCCGGCTTCACCTTTGCGGCGGTTCCGTCGTCAGTGGTGCATGCCGATTGTGTGCCCGTCCTGTGCGAAGTGGGCGAGAATTACCGGGTCGATCTGGAAGACTTCGAGGCCAAGCTGGACGAGGGCATCTCGGCCGTCATCATCAGCCATATGCGCGGCCATACCAGCGACATGGACGCGATCATGGCCCTTTGCGACGCGCGTGACATCCCTGTCGTCGAAGACGCGGCGCATTCACTCGGGACCACCTGGGCCGGGCGTAATATCGGGACGATTGGGCGGATCGGCTGTTTCTCGTTTCAATCCTACAAGATGATCAATGCGGGCGAAGGCGGCATCCTGATCACGGATGATGCGCAACTCGCCGCGCGGGCGGTGATCATGTCGGGTGCTTACGAGCACAATTGGAAGAAGCACCCCGTCTTGGCTGATGCGTTTGGCAAATGGCAAAATCAGCTCCCGCTCTACAACCTGCGTATGAGCAATCTGAGCGCCGTGGTCATCCGGCCGCAACTGCCTGAGCTTAACCGACGTGTGCGCGACGGATTGGTCAATCATGACTATGTCGCGGCACGCCTCGAAAGCTCGCCCTATATCCGCGTCCCCGCTCCGCTAGACCCCGAGCGGCGCGCGCCCGATTCCATTCAGTTCAACCTGATCGACCTCGATGACGAAGAGATCCGATGCTTTGCCGATGCCGCAAAGCGGCGGGGCGTCAGCGTGCAGGTCTTCGGACAAAGCCAGGACAATGCGCGCGCCTTCTGGAACTGGCAGTTTCTGGGTGAGATTCCGGAACTACCCAAGACCCGCGCGATGCTGATGCGGGCCTGCGATGTTCGGTTGCCCGTGCGGCTGAAGCGGGAAGAGCTGGATGTCATCGCCGATATCCTTCTTGCATCCGTTACGGAGGTGACGGGACCGGTGCGCGCCTACGGCACGTAGCGCGAAGCTTGCGCAATCCCCTGGCTTGACGCACTCTGTCTCCATGCAGGACGTTAGCAAAGGTGCCGCCTGGATGGGCGGCAACATCATTCCGATCAGCGACGCGGCGGTTTCGGTGACCGACTGGGGCGTGACGCATTCTGATATCGGCTACGATGTTGTGCCCGTCTGGAAGGGGGCGTTCTTTCGGCTGAACGATTATCTCGACCGGTTCATGGCCTCGGTCCACGCCTTGCGTTTTGACATCGGTGTGGATGCGGATGCGGTCGCTGATATCCTGCACGACATGGTTTCAGCCTCCGGCTTGCAAAACGCTTACGTGGCGATGGTGGCGGCGCGGGGCAGAAACCCGATCCCCGGCAGCCGTGACCCCCGCGATTGCAACAACCACTTTTACGCCTGGTGTGTGCCTTACGTTCACATCGTCAGCCCGGACCAGGCCGACCAAGGCACGTCGGTCTGGATTGCGAAGTCGGTCAGACGTATTCCGCAGGACAGCGTGAACCCGAAGGTCAAGAATTATCACTGGGGCGACTTCACCTCTGGCCTGTTCGAAGCCAAGGACAAGGGCTTTGAGACCACGCTTCTTCTGGATCACGAGGGCAACGTGACGGAAGGCCCCGGTTTCAATGCGTTCGCGGTCTATGGCGATCGTGTTGTGACATCGGACCATGGCGTGCTTCACGGGATTACGCGGGCCACCGTCCTCGATATGTGCCGGGAACATGGTCTCAGGGTGGAAACACGCCCACTGCCGTTAGAGGAATTCTGGCACGCGGATGAGGTGTTTCTATCGTCCTCCGGCGGCGGGGTGATCCCCGTTGCGAAAGTCGATGACCGCACCTTTTCCAATGGCGCCGCCGGGCCGGTTGCCTCGCGTCTGAGGGCAACCTATTTCGAGGGGCTCGAAAAAGATCACCTGCGCACACCGGTCAGAAGCCATGGCGGGATGACGGAAACCGCTTAGCTGAGTTTGGACAGTTTCTCCTGCAACTCGGCGAGCTGTTTTTTGATGTCGTCCAGCTCTTCACCCTCCTCGGTGCCTTTGTCGGTCTCCCGACCCGGCCCGCTCCACGAGCCCGAAAGCCCCCCGGTCATTGCTTTCAGAAACGCTTCCTGCTGTGCCTTCATCGCCTCGAACCCCGGCATTTTAGCCATCGGGTTCATCGCGCTCATGTTTTCCATCATCTTCGATTGACTGTCTCTCAGCATATCGAACGAGGCCTGAAGAAACTGCGGGACAACTCCGCCTCCGGGCACCATGTAGCTGCGGACAAGATCGTTAAGCACGTTAACGGGAAGAACGTTTTCGCCCCGGCTTTCATGCTCGGCGATGATCTGCAAAAGATATTGCCGGGTGAGATCGTCGCCCGATTTCAGATCGACGATCTGAACTTCGCGCCCTTCCCGAATGAAACCGGCAATATCTTCCAGCGTCACGTAATCGCTGGTTTCTGTATTGTATAACCTGCGACTGGCGTAGCGCTTGATCAGCAGCGGTTTTTTCTCTTCCGCCATGTCGTACCCTCCCCGACGATGATGCATCGCAGCAAAGCCTATGCGAGCGCAGAACAAAAAGAAAGGGCAGGTCCTGAGACCTGCCCTCGCGCGATTGCACCTTTAGGGAGGAGGAGGTGCAGATCAGCGTCTTACTTTGCAGCCGCTTTTTTCGCAGCAGCCGTCACGTCAGCCGTGGCTTTCTTGACCGCAGCCGTTGCGTCTTCTGTCATGTCCTTGCCGGCTGCCATCATCAGCTCGACCGTGTCCATCTGGACTTTCTTGGCGATCTCGGCAAAGGCCGCCATGTGCTCTGCTGCCACTTCGGCGCTGGCCGAAGCAAAGTCTGTCATCGCCTTTGCGTAATCCGCCGGCTCAGCTTTTGCTTTCGACATATCGGCCATCTTGGACAGCGTGTCTTTGGTCCATTTGCTGGACACTTCGGTCGATTTTTCTGCGGCTTCCAGAGCCACGCCCGACAGTTTCTCGCTCAGTGTCGCGGTGGTTTTAAATGCTTCTTCCATTGCAGCCGTATCCACCGGGAACGCACCCATCATGTCTTTCATCATGGTGGTCATGTCTTGTGCTTTCGCCATCTCAAAATCCTCTCATGCTGTACGGGCCCACCCCGTTCTTCATCAGCTGCCAATAGAGTATATGCTGCAGCGCAGCATTTCAAGACCCAATATGCCGCACCGCAGAAAGAAGCGGGAAATGGCGGATCAGGATGCGGCCGCAGCCTTTATGCGCACATAGCTGCCTGGCGCGCTTTCCAAAACGGGATGACTTGCATCTCCTGGGTTCCGCGCTGGCACCTTTTTTCCAGAGCGTTTCGACAGCCAGTCCTGCCAGTGCGGCCACCACGACCCCGCGTGAAATTCCGCCCCCTCAAGCCAGGCATCGGCATCAAGTTTGAGATCGGAATTGGTGTAGTGACCGTATTTGTTCTTGGATGGCGGGTTCACGATACCCGCGATGTGGCCCGACTGGGTCATGATGAAGGTCTTGCTGCGCGATTTCATCTGACAGAACCCGCGGTAGCTGTCTTTCCATGCAGCGATATGATCGGTCTCGCAAGCAATCGCACAGACCGGAACATCGACATCCGAGACGTGCAGCTGCTCACCAAAAAGCTCAAATCCGGCACCCGTGAACTCATTTTTCTGGCACAAGCCGCGCAGATACTGCATCGCCATCTTCGCAGGCAGGTTCGTGCCATCGCCGTTCCAATACAGCAGATCAAAGGCCGGCGGGGTCTGTCCCATCATATAACTGCGGATCGCCGGGCTGTAGACAAGGTCGTTTGACCGCAGAAAGCTGAATGTCCGTGCCATGATATAGGACGGCAGGATGCCGCGCTTGGCCACCTCTGCCTCGATCCCGTCGATGAAGTCGTCCTGCAGGAAGGGCGTGAATTCACCCTGGTCGCCAAAGTCCGTAAGCGCGGTGAAGAAGGTTGCCGATTTGATCGACTTGTCCCCCCGCTTTTTCAAAAGCGACAATGTCATGGCAAGGGTCGTACCGGCGATGCAATATCCGACGACATTCACCTGCTTTTCGCCGGTGATGGCCTTGACCTCGCGGATGGCAGCCAGAAACCCATCCTCGATGTAGTCTTCCATCCCGACATCGCTGTAGCTTGCGTCGGGATTGACCCAACTGGCCACGAACAGGGTATAGCCCTGATCGGTGATCCACTTGATCAGGCTGTTCTGCTCTTTCAGATCAAGGATGTAGAACTTGTTGATCCAGGGCGGGAACAGGATCAAAGGGGTGGCGTGCACGGTTTCGGTCGTCGGACGAAACTGGATGATCTCCAACATGCGGTTACGATAGATCACGTCTCCCGGCGTCGTCGCGATATTGCGGCCCAATTCAAACGCCTGTTCGTCCGCCAGGCGCACAACCAGCTCGCCATTGTTGGCTTCCAGATCGGCAACGAGGTTTTCCAGCCCATCGACCAATGACTGACCGTCCGTTTCGACAGCTTTTTCCAGCGCATCGGGATTGGTGGCCAGAAAGTTTGTCGGGGCCATCATGTCCACGATCTGACGGGAGAAATAGGCCAGCCGCTTCTTTTCGACCGGATCAAGCTCCTCGACATCCTGGACCGCCTGCTCGATCGCGTGCGCGTTGATCAGATATTGTTGCTTGATGAAGTTGAAGTAAGGATGCGTGTCCCAGAGGGGATTTTTGAAACGTGCATCCGAAGGGCCGGGATCCGCAGGCGCCCGCAACTGCCCCTTGGCGAGCGCTTGCTGGGCCTCGACAAAGTGCATGACGGACTGCGACCAGAACGAAAGTTGGTGCTCCAGGATCTTGGCCGGATTTTGCAAAGCTTCGGTCCAATAAGCCGTTGCTGCCCTTGCAAACAATTCCTGATTCGGGCCGTCCAGCGCAGCATTGTGAGGGGTCTTGTGGGACATAACGTCCAACAACCGCTTTGACAGACGCTCAACCTTACTTAGGTTTTCTGTAAGACGTTCAAAGTGTTCGGCCGGCACGTCCGCCGGCACGTCATCGCTAGTTGTCATTTTAAGGATTCCCCCCTACTCTCGCTGCTGTGCAGAATAACGTCGCTGGTTTCGGGGGACAAAGCGACGAATGGTCCGACTTGTTGCAGTCGCTTAAATGGAGACCCGAAATGCGGTACATGCTGACCTACGACCTGATGGAAACGGCGCGCAACACCAACCAGTGGATGGGTGCGTCGGCCCTCGCAATGGCGTCCTACCCCGTGTTCAGTCTCTTCCCGAACCCGGCGCTGGAATGGATGGCGGCCTGGGGCGAGGTCACGGAACGCACCTTCCAGCGCATGGTGGTCAAGCCAGACTGGGGCATTCCATCGGTCACCTGCGAAGACGGCAAGGACCACCTTGTGCAGGTCGAAACTGTCCTTGAGCGGCCGTTTGGCGATCTGGTCCACTTTGCCGTTCTGGGGCGAAAGCCGCGTCCAAGGCAGGTTTTGCTTGTCGCGCCGATGTCGGGCCACTACGCAACGCTGCTGCGCTCCACCGTCACCAGCCTGCTGCCAGATTGCGAGGTTTACGTGACCGACTGGCACAATGCCCGCGACATCCCCGTAAGTGCGGGCAAGTTCGATGTCGAAGACTATACGCTTTATCTTGTCGATTTCCTGCGCCATCTCGGCCCCGATACACATGTCATCGCCGTCTGTCAGCCAGCTCCGCTCGCTCTCGCCGCGACGGCCTACCTGGCCGAAGAGGATCCAGATGCACAGCCGCGCTCCCTCACCCTGATCGGCGGGCCCATTGATCCGGACGCAACCCCGACGGAAGTCACCGATTTCGGTCGCCGCGTCACCATGGGCCAGCTTGAGCGTACCATGATCCAGAGGGTCGGTTTCAAGTATCCTGGTGTCGGGCGTCTGGTTTATCCCGGCCTCCTCCAACTGGCGTCCTTCATGTCGATGAATGCCGACCGTCACGGGCAGGCCTTCATGGACCAGATCAGCCGCGTCGCACGGGGTGAAGCGTCCGACCACGATGCGCATAACCGCTTTTACGACGAATACCTCGCCGTGATGGACATGACGGCGGAATTCTACCTCTCCACCGTCGAGCGTATCTTCAAAGAGCGCGAGATTGCGCGCAATGTCTTCACCGTGGCGGGGCGGCGCGTCGATATTGGCAAGATCACCCGCGTGGCGGTCAAAACGGTCGAAGGCGCGAAGGACGACATTTCCGCCCCTGGCCAGTGCGTCGCGGCGCTTGATCTGTGCACCGGGCTGCCGGACGAAAAGAAGGCAAGCCATGTGGAGCCCGACGCGGGCCATTACGGGATTTTCGCCGGCAAAGGCTGGCGCAACAACATACGCCCTCTCGTCCTGGACTTCATCGACGCGAACGGGCCCAACCCGACCAAAAAGGCTGCGAACAAGAACGCCGCGGCCTGAGCAATTGGGAGGCGGAGAAGCCCTGCTACTCCGCCGATGACCAAGCACGGCCCAAGCCGGTTTACTTTGGCCTCATTGCACCTGTTTTTCGCATGAACGAGCTGAGCGACGTGTCCTTACGCCGTGCTCAGTTTAGCAATCCGTCACAGCGCGTTCTGAAGGATCAAGGGCTGACGCAGCCAGTCACGCAATGCGTCGAGCGTGGCATGCGGCTGTTCAAGCGATGGCAGGTGCCCCGCGCCCTCGATAACGCGCAGCTTGGCCTTGGGGATCAGTTCGGCCATGAAACTATGGCGCTTCATCGGGGTCAGCCCGTCATGTTCACCGCACAGAACCATGGCCGGAACCTTGATTTTCCGCAGCGTGCTTTGCTGATCGCGACGGCGCTGCAGCGCGCGTGACTGACTGACATAGACGTCCGGGCCCAGATCACGCGCCATCGTCAACAGCGTTGCCATGACATCCATCCGGCCGGGACCAGGGGCCAGATGATCCGGCTTGAACGTTTCCGCCATCACCGCGTCCAGCCGCCCTGCCCGTGCGCCCACGATCAGCGGCTCGCGCTCCGCGGCGGCTTGCGGGGTTTCCGCAAGCGGATCGGTGTCCATCAACGCCACGCGCGCAACCCGTTCCTGCGCGCGGCGCAGGATTTCCATCGCGACGATGCCCCCCATACCGCACCCGACCAGCGCGAAACGCGCAGGAAGATGCGGCAGGATGCTCGATGCAATCTCCTCAATCCGCTCGCCCAAGGTGATCGGTGCCACAGTGACCACCCGCTCGGTACTCATCATACGGATCTGTTGATCGAAGACGCGGGCATCGGCCATCATGCCCGGTAAGAACACGACCGGTTCAGACATCGCCACTCTCTTTGCTGCTCATCAGAGGGCCTCTTTTTGTTTCCGGCAGTGTGCGGATTTCGACGGATCCGGACAAGAACAAATGTGTGGATTGCGCCCGCTCAGGGATAGGCGATGCCGCGGAACGGCGGAAAATCGCGATACCTGGCTTGCCTTTGTGGCAAAGGTTCGTCCGGCTCGGCACCGGCATCAAGCAATTTGCCGCGTGGCGCGATATAGCTGGAAATCGTGCGCTGCGGCACCGCGCGCCAAACAAGATTGAACGCGCAGAGCTTGGGAAAGAACCAAAGATCCGAATAGTCCAGATGGTCATGGATCCACCAGGCCAGATCGCGCCAATCGCGCCCTTCGGCATATTGATCCGCGAACCAGGGGATCACGATGGACGCCCCCGCGATCCGGTCATCGCCTGCGGCGCGATCCCAGATATGGCATTCCAGCGGGTTGTCATTGGCCGCGCAATTCAGCTTGTTTTCGTTGCCATAACGGTTCAACTCGGGAGAGCGATAGCCCGAGCGGACCGCCACCCGGCCAAAGGTTTCCTCAAGCGGATCCATCAGCGTTTCACAAAAGGCCCGGCCCGTTTCGATGACGAGATCTGGGATCTCCGGCAGGTTCTGCACACGGTGAAAGCTGCCAATCTCGGAATAAAGAAAATCCCGCATGAAAAAGTGTTTGGACAAACGCACGCGCCCGAATGTCTCAAGGCTCCACATGCTGGCGGGCTTGCGCATCAAACCCCCCTGAACGTCAGAGCGGCATGGATGCCGGAACCGAAGCGCCAAGCCGCATCTCGTCGCAGATGTTCAAGCAAGATAGGCGCCTCCGGAAACAATCAGCCTTACCTTAGCGCGCGTCACGTGGTCCGTCTGCCCCTTAAGCTGCACGCAACCGTCGGTCCGAACGGACCCGTTTCATGCGGCAAATCCGGGCGCGATATCACGCCAGCCGTCCGTGACATGCCAATCCGGCAAGGACACCGATATATAGTGCCCGCCCTTGCCGGGCGGCTGGTCAAAGCTGCGCGATATGTCTGCCCCTTTGAGATGCGCCAAAAAGAGCGCTCCAACCCCGCCATGTGCCACCACGGCGATATCTCCGTCTGTCTCAGCCTCGTTTCGCGCGATGTCTTGGCACGCTTTCACCACACGGTCTTGTGCATCGCAGGCCCGTTCCCAGCCCCGGACCGACTGCGTCGGCGATGCAAAGAAGGCATCGGCAACCTTCTCGAACTCGTCACTCGGAAGGTACCCCGTCGCGGACCGGTCGTTCTCGTGCAACGCCTCGATCACCTTGTGAGGCACGTCGCGTGCGCGGGCGAGGATCTCGCCTGCTTGAGCCGCCTTGCGTTCGGCGCTTGAATAGACCACGCCAACCTTTCTCACGATCTCGGCCTCGTTAAAGGCAACGTGACGCGCCCGTCCTCTGGGTGCCAGGGGCCAGTCGGGCACATCGACCTGCGGATCAATGAGAACATCGGCATGCGTGACAAAGATCATCCGACGGGTCATTGACCTGCCTCGATAACGTCGGCAATGGCCGCTTCGATCAATGTCAGGCAGGCCGGATCGGAAAACCGATGATCCGCCCCCTTCACAAGTATCAGACGCATGTCGGGCCCGTCGGCATGGTCCAAAAGCCGCAAGGCCGTTTCGGTGGAGACGGCGCTGTCCGCGGTCCCTTGAAGGCAGCGCACGGGGAAAGGCAGATCCAGCCGGTCCCGCAGGACAAGATTTCGCCGGCCATCCTCGATCATGCGCTTTGTTATCACGTAAGGCTCCATGTAGTCGGATGCCAATTCGACAGCGCCCTTCCGGTCCAGATCCGCTTTCTGAGCGTCGGTGAAGTTGGCCCAATAGCTGTCTTCGGTGAAATCCGGCGCTGCGGCTATGGTCACCATCCCCGCGATCCGCTCTGGCACGCGGCGTGCCAGAAGCAGGGCCTGCCAGCCGCCCATGGACGATCCGACAACGATCAGCGGCCCGCTCGTCAGATGGGTGAGGGCCTCGACCGTATCCTCTGCCCAATCGCCGATGCAGCCCTCTTCGAACGTGCCGCTGCTCTCGCCGTGCCCGGAATAGTCGAACCGCAGAAATGCGCGGCCCTGCGCCTTGGCCCAGGCCTCCAGATGCACCGCCTTGGTCCCTTCCATATCCGACTTGAGCCCGCCCAGAAACACCACGCACGGCCCCTGCCCATCGGTCTTGTGATAGGCGATCCGGCGCCCTTGAGGGGTGTCGAGAAAGGTCGTGGCAGGCATCGCATTCTCCTTTTTTCGCGGATCTTGCATGGGGTTAACGCCGGTGCAACGGATTTCTATAAGTTACCATATTGTCACGTGACTATTTAATCACCTATTATCGATTCCATGGACACGATCTTCAAATCCCTCGCCGACCCGGCCAGGCGCACGCTGCTGGACAGCCTGCGCGCAAAGGATGGGCAAACTCTGCAAGAGCTGCAGGGCCAGCTCGACATGACCCGTTTCGGAGTGATGAAACATCTCGCCGTGCTGGAAGATGCCGGGCTGATCGTGACCCGCAAGAAGGGCCGTTTCAAACATCACTATCTGAACGCCGTGCCCCTTCAGCAAGCGATTGACCGCTGGATCGAGCCGTTGCTCGTCAAACCGGCGGCACGGGCAGTGCTCGACCTGAAATCCAAACTCGAAGGGAATGCCACAATGGGACAGCCCGATTTCGTCATGCAAATCTTCATCAAATGCAGCCAGGACGCGCTGTGGGAGGCGCTGCTGGACGCAAACGTCCAATCCGCGACTGATTTCGTCTCGGCCCGCGCCGAGCGGAAGGGCAACACGCTCACCTATTTCCTGCCGGAAGATGAGGTCATGCTCATCTGCACCGAAACAGAACTGACACCCAAAACCCGCGTCGCCGCAACCTTTGAGCCGAAATGGGAGCCCGATCTGCCCGCATCCCGCTATGTCTATCTGATTGAGCCGCAGGGCGATCACTGCGGATTGACGTTGGAACACTACGAATTGCCGCCCGGCCAGGAAGATGTGCGGGACGGCTGGGCGCGCACGCTGTCGGGCCTCAAGACGTGGCTGGAAACCGGCCAGGCTCACAAATTCGCAGGCGATCACTAGACCCTCGCCGCCAAGGAGACATCAATGACCAAACCCGATTTCGTCCTGCAGACCTTTATCAACACCACGCAAGACCGGCTCTGGGAGGCGCTGGAAGACGAGAAAGCCGTCGCCCACTACCACTTCATGGCCTCTCACGCCACGCGCAACGGTGACCGGACGACGCTCCACTTGCCCGAGGGCAGCGCGCTGATGTCGAATGTCTTGCTCAAGACCGACCCGAAAACCCGCATGGAATGCACGTTCGAGCCGCATTGGGAGGGCGGCGGCGCGCCGTCCAGGGTTGTTTATCTCATCGAGCCGGAGGGCCGCTTCTGCAAGCTCACCATCGAACATTACAACCTTACCTTCCCCGTCATTCCGGGCGAAGGCGTGGCCGATGGCTGGGCACGCTGGGCCGCCGGCCTGAAAAGCTGGCTCGAAACGGGAGAGGACGCGCATTTCGGTTCCATGGCGGAGATGGCGCAATGACCACAGAACTGATCTATCTGACCCTGACGCTAATGCTCGCTGCGTCGCTTTGGATCCCCTACATCGTCGGCGTGAACATGCATCCCCAAACCGGGGTAGACGATTTTGCCCGCCCGCCTGCGCTCAGCGACTTTCCGGAATGGGTCCATCGTGCGCACCGGGCGCATCTCAACATGATTGAAACGGCGATGCCCTTCGCCGCGCTGCTTCTGCTGGCCCATGCGCTGGGGATCTCGACCGTGGTGACTGTCTGGGCCAGCATCGCCTTCTTCTGGCTGCGTGCGCTGCACGCGGTCGGCATGATCTCGGGCCTTGCCCGCTTTCCCGCGCGGCCGATCCTATTCACGGTCAGCTGGCTTTGCACGCTGGCCGTGGGGTGGCAGGTGCTGGCTTACGGTGCCGGGGGATAAAGCATCAAAAATGCATCAAGCGCGGTTTGGGCCCGCGCTTGTCGCTGCTCTTCCGAAGGTTCTGCCAGAACGCCGATAGCACGCCGGATCTGCCAATCCCCAATCAGCAGATTGAAGTAGATCTCGGCAGCCTTGGCCGGCTCCGTGATCCGCGCCACACCTTCCGCATCCAATTTCCCAAGCAGCATAACCAGCCGGGGTGCGATATCCTCGCGCCCCTCTTTCGCAATCGCCTGTCCCAAGGCGCCCGACGGTTCCGCCGCCGCGGCCCGGTTCAACGCCACCGCCCGCGCGCCCGTTACCACATGCAGCAAGACCGGACCAAACCTGCCCAGCGTCTGCAACGCCGACGCCCCGGTCTCTGCCTCGTCCAGCAGGGTTCGCGCCTCTTCGGCATTCCGCTTTACCAACGCTGCGAACAGGCCGACCTTGTCGCCATACCAGCGATAAAGCGTCTCGTTCGACGCCTTGGCAGCCTTGGCCACATTCAGCATCGACACGCCCCCGAACCCCCGCGCCTCAAGCAGCCGATAAGCGGCCTCTGCGATCGCCTCTTCGCGCGCCGCCCTTGTCTTATCGCGCATCGCGACCTCCTCGATTGACAGAAATCGTACACTTCTATACGGACCTTAACAAGACGTACACATCTATACGATTTTGGAAGTCATCATGGTCCTGCTCACGTTCTCTGCTCTTCTTTCGCTGCTGCTCACCGGCGGCATCTTCGGTTTCTTCTACGCCTGGGTTTGCTCAACCATGTGGGGTCTCGATGCCACCGACCCGCGCGTCGCGATCCAGGCGATGCAAGCCATGAATGCCTCTGTCCGCAACGCCGTCTTCGCACCGGCTTTTTTCGGCACGCCCTTCGCGCTGGCCCTCACTGCGGGCCTCGCTTTCGCCACTGGCCAGCGCGCCGCCGCCCTGCCCTTTGCCGCAGCCGCTGTCATCTACCTGGTCGGCGGCATGGTCCTGACCATGATGGTCAACGTTCCCATGAACGAAGCGCTCGCCACCGTGAACATTCCCGACGACATCGACGCGGCGCGCGTTATCTGGAGCGAGTATTCCAGCACGTGGCAGCTCTGGAACCAGGCCCGCACCGTGGTCTCTGGTGTGGCGCTCTTGCTGTGTGGCTGGGGATTGCTTCGGCTCATGCCGGCTACCGGTTGACAGGTGGCTTCTCTCTCGTCACAAGGCGCATAAATATAACCCGCAACCGGGCGTTCCGTGGGCGCCAAACTGACGAGGATTGCCGATATGGCCGCCAAAGACAGTCTCATCTCTCTCTCCCTTCCCGACGGCAATGCGCGCAGCTATCCGGCCGGCATCAACGCGCTTCAGGTTGCCGCCGATATCTCCCCCTCGCTGGCCAAAAAGGCGATCAGTGCGACCGTCGATGGCCAGCATTGGGATCTGGCCTGGCCGCTGGAAGCGGATGCCAGCATCGCCATTCACACCATGAAGGACGAAGCGCAGGCCAACGAACTCGTACGCCACGACCTCGCCCATATCATGGCCCGCGCGGTGCAGGAGATCTGGCCGTCTACCCGCGTCACCATCGGCCCGGTGATCGAAAACGGCTGGTATTACGACTTCGACCGGGAGGAGCCCTTTACCCCCGAAGATCTCGGCCTGATCGAAAAGAAGATGAAAGAGATCATCAACAAGCGCGAACCGATCACCACCGAAATCTGGGACCGCGCGCGCGCGATCGAATTCTACAAGGCCAACAACGAACCCTATAAAGTCGAACTGATCGAAGCGATCCCGGGGGACGAGCCGCTGCGCATGTACTGGCACGGCCATTGGCAGGACCTCTGTCGTGGTCCGCACCTCCAGCATACCGGCCAGGTGCCGGGCGATGCGTTCAAGCTGATGTCCATCGCGGGCGCCTATTGGCGGGGCGATTCAAACCGCCCGATGCTGCAACGCATTTACGGCGTGGCCTTCACCGGCAAGGAAAAGCTGAAAGCGCACTTGCACATGCTGGAGGAGGCCGCCAAGCGCGACCACCGCAAGCTGGGCCGCGAGATGGATCTGTTTCACATGCAGGAAGAGGCGCCAGGCCAGATCTTCTGGCATCCAAATGGTTGGACTATTTACACTGAATTGCAGGATTACATGCGCCGCGCGCAGCGCCAGGGCGGCTATGTCGAGGTCAATACCCCCCAGGTCGTCGATCGCAAACTGTGGGAAGCCTCTGGCCATTGGGAAAAGTACCAGGAGAACATGTTCATCGTCGAAGTGGACGAGGATCATGCCCGCGAAAAGGCGGTCAACGCGCTCAAGCCGATGAACTGTCCCTGCCATGTCGAGATCTTCAAGCAGGGGCTCAAATCCTACCGCGACCTGCCCTTGCGCATGGCCGAATTCGGCTCTTGCGCGCGCTATGAGCCGTCGGGCGCCTTGCATGGCATCATGCGGGTACGGGGCTTTTCTCAGGACGACGGGCATATCTTCTCGACCGAAGAGCAGATCGAGCCGGAATGCGCCCGCTTCATCGACTTCCTGACCGCGGTCTACAAGGACCTGGGCTTTGAGAGCTTCAAGGTGAAATTCTCTGACCGGCCCGAAACCCGCGCCGGCTCAGACCTGGTCTGGGACAAGGCCGAAGCCGCGTTGCTTGCAGCCACCCGCGCCGCCGGCGTGGAGCCTGAGATGAACCCGGGCGAAGGGGCCTTCTACGGTCCGAAGCTGGAGTTTGTTCTGACCGACGCGCTGGGACGCGACTGGCAATGCGGCACCTTCCAGGTGGATTTCGTCCTGCCCGAACGGCTCGACGCGACTTACATTGGCGCCGATGGCGGAAAGCACCGACCCGTCATGCTGCACCGGGCCTGCCTTGGTTCATTCGAACGCTTCATCGGCATCCTGATCGAGGAACATGCCGGCAAACTGCCTTTCTGGCTGGCGCCTCGTCAGGTCGTGGTGGCCTCCATCATCTCTGACGCGGACGACTATGTGCATGAGGTGGTTGCTGCGCTGAAAGCTGCGGGTGTCCGGGCCGAGGCCGATATTCGCAACGAGAAAATCAACTACAAGGTCCGTGAACATTCGGTGGGCAAGGTCCCTGTCATTCTCGCCATTGGTGGACGTGAAGTGGAAGAGCGCACCGTGACCGTGCGCCGTCTGGGCGAAAAACAGACCAAGGTGGAGCCGTTGGAGGCTGTAACAAAAGCCCTCGCAGCGGACGCGACCCCACCTGACCTTCTGTAACAATCGGCGGCGAATCGTCACGTGATCGGCCCGCTTCGGCGGTCCTTTCTGTAACATGATGACTAAAACCTTTTGTTTTCATGCGGTTGCCATACAAAGTCGCATAACATAGGCTGACGGCGCTGTGAGGCACAGGCTCGTGAGTTGAGAACTGGCATGGCCTGGGTCTAGGTTTGTGACGTCAACTGACGACACCGACGCTCAATCAAAGGGATTTCAAAGATGTCCAACACCGTAAAAACACTCGCCGTTGCAGGCGCCGTTGCCGCTGCCATGACCGGTTACACCACCACCGCCGAAGCCCAGGCCAAAGAGAAATGCTTTGGCGTGAGCCTGGCTGGCCAGAACGATTGCGCCGCAGGCCCGGGCACGACCTGCGCCGGCACATCCACCGTCGACTATCAGGGCAACGCCTGGACCCTCGTGGACGCGGGCACCTGCACCACGATCGACCTGCCCGCCATGGCCGACGGGACCGAGCGTCAGGGCTCGCTGGAAGAGCTGGACCGCGACCTGCCGGCATAAGTCTGATTATCAGGCGGGCGTGTTCCCTCCGCCCGCCTCACCTATCCCTGTCCGAGGTGACGCCCCATGCTGGATGCCATGTCCCCCCATGACCGCCTGCCCGACCGACCCGGCGTAGGCTATAAGCCCCAGCATTTTTCGGCGCTCACCTCGGATGCGGGATCGGTCGGCTGGCTGGAAATCCATGCCGAAAATTATATGGGCGATGGCGGCCGTCCCCTCGCTCAACTCCGCCACTTGGCCGAGCAATTTCCTATTTCCGTCCATGGCGTCGGCCTCTCAATCGGGGGCGAAGGTGCGCTGGATGCCGATCACCTCGCACGGCTGAAAAAGCTGGTGGGTTGGCTGAATCCTGCGAGTTTTTCCGAACACCTTGCCTGGTCCACCCATGACAGCCATTTCCTGAACGATCTGCTGCCCCTGCCCTATACCAACGCTACCCTGACCCGCGTGGCTGAGCACATCGATCAGGTGCAGGAGGTCGTGGGCCGCCGCATGCTGCTGGAAAACCCCTCCAGCTACCTTGCCTTCGACGAAAGCACGTGGTCCGAGACAGATTTTCTGGCCGAGATCAGCCGCCGCACCGGATGCGGGCTGCTTTTAGACGTGAACAACGTTTTCGTCTCCGCCACCAATCTGGGCTATTCTCCGCAGGGCTATATCGACGCGTATCCGCTGGAGAAAGTCGGCGAAATTCATTTGGCGGGCCATGACGAGGATGAAGACGACCACGGCGCACCGCTTTTGATCGACAGCCATGGTCGCGAAGTGGCCGATCCGGTCTGGGCGCTCCTCGACCACACGCTCGACCGCTCCGGCCCCAAACCCGTTCTCGTTGAATGGGATACAGACGTGCCCGACTGGCCCATCCTCGAAGCTGAAGCCGCCCGTGCCGCCAGGGCACTGGCCCGGATCCCGATCCTGTCATGACTGTTTCGCAATCGCTTTTCACGACCGGGCTGCTCGATCCAGCGGAGCCCGTGCCAGAGGGCTTGTCAGATGGTCAGGCCCAGCCTGCGGGCCGTCGCTTCAACGTTTACCGCAATAATGTAGCCGTCTCGCTGACCGAAGCCTTGCATACCGGCTTTCCGGTTATCGCCAAGCTGCTGGGACGTGAGAACATGGATGGCCTCTCCGGCCTCTTCTTACGCGCCCACCCGCCCAGCTCTCCGCTCATGATGCATTACGGGGACGCGTTTCCAGACTTCATCGCTGGGCTGCCGCAGCTCTCCCATCTTGGCTACCTGCCCGATGTCGCGCGGCTGGAACTGGCCTTGCGCCGCTCCTACCACGCCGCCGACGCGCAGCCGATCGTCCCGGAAACGCTGGCCGAAACACCACCCGACGCGTTGATGATGGCCACGCTGACCCTTGCCCCCTCGGTCGAGGTCATCCGGTCCAGCTGGCCTATCCATGCCATCTGGCGCTTTAACACCGAAACAGACGCGCCCAAGCCCGACGCCGCGGCGCAAGACGTCCTCGTCACCCGCCCCGAATTCGACCCGGCCCCGCATGTCCTACCCGCGGATGGCGCGGATTTCGTCGAGACCCTCCGCCTCGGCGCGCCGTTCGGTGATGCGCTGGCCGCTGCAGGAGACGGCTTTGATCTTACCTCAACGCTCGGCCTGCTGCTTGCCGGGAATGCTCTCACCTCCCTGACCCTGAAAGACTGACCTCATGTCCGCACTCATTTCGCTGCACAACGCCATCTTTGGACGCCTTGACCGCGCGGGCGACTGGATCTTACCCACGCTCGCCCGTCTCGTCTTTGTTGCCGTGCTGCTGCTCTATTTCTGGCAGTCTGGAATTACCAAACTGGGCGACGGCATTCTTGGGTTTCTCTTTCCGTCCACCGGGGCTTACGTGCAGATCTTCCCCCGCGCGATGGAGGCCGTGACATACGACGTCTCCCAACTCAGCCTCTTTCACTACCTTGTGGTGCTGGCTGGCACCTGGGCTGAGTTCATCCTGCCCTTCCTGATCCTGATCGGCCTGCTCTCGCGCCTCGCCGCGATTGGCATGATCGGCTTTGTCGTGGTCCAGTCCCTGACGGACGTTTACGCTCACGCGATGACCGACGACAAAACGCTGGGTGCCCTCTTTGATCGCCTGCCCGATGCCGTGATCTGGGATCAGCGCACGCTTTGGGTGTTTGTACTGCTCGTGATCGTGATCAAGGGCGCCGGACCGCTTTCGGTCGATGCGCTCCTTGGACGCCGGGCTGAACCCGCTCTGGCCTAGAAATGTGCCTTGGGCTCGTCCGGTTTGCCCGCCATCAGGGCAAGCAGACCGGCCGTGCCCGCAAAGGCAATTGGAAACATCGTGAAGACGTTGAAGCCGAAAGCGTAATACATCGCCATTGTGGATAGCAGCAGTAACGCACCGCCCCAGGCCGCCTGCGCCCGCGCCATTGCGCCCCCGGCAATGGCCAGAAGCGGCCCCAGGATCGAGGCGGCGCGGATTAGATCGACATTTTCGACCTGTTGCGCCAACCCCTCGATCTCTCCAAACCGCTCGATTGCTTCGGTATAGCCGTAGCTGAAAAAGCCCACGATCATCCCGATCACACCCGCGATGATCCCCAGCGTCAGGGCGGCATTTCGCATGTTAAGTCTCCTGCTCTTTGGCCTCAGATAAGAGCGGGATCACGAAACGCCAAGCGCGGCCCGCGTTTCCGCCGTCCAGCCAAGATGCAACTGCTCGCCATCCACGATAAGCGGCCGCTTCATCAAGGTCGGATGCGTCTTCAGGAGGTCCTTGGGCGGCTTCGTCCGTTCCGCCTCCTCCAGTCCTCTCCAGGTTGTCGAGCGGGTGTTCAGCAATGCATCTCCAAAACCCGCCAGCGCCCGGTCCAGTATTGCCTCTGGAACCCCCTCTTGGCGGACATCGACAAAAGTGACGTCCGACAAGGATTTCAAGGCCTTCCGGCAAGTGTCACAGGTCTTTAATCCGTAGAGTTCCAAGGCAGCACTCCTCCTTTTTGAGCAAAGAATTGAGCAAGACCCATTTTGTCGTAGCGTAACCTTGAATTTTGGTCCGCCAGTGCAATCATTGGTTTAAGGAGCCCCGACATTCAGACTTCCGCCTTGCTCATGAAGCCGGTCGACTGAGGACCGGATCGTTCCAAATAGGCCCGCGTCCCAGCGCGGGTGGCTGCAAGGTAGAAGGAGACACGGGAGATGCCAACCGGCACCGTGAAATGGTTCAATACCACGAAAGGCTACGGGTTTATTGCACCCGACGAAGGCGGCAAGGACGTATTTGTCCACATCTCGGCCGTCGAACGATCAGGCCTGACCGGCTTGGCCGATAATCAGAAAGTCGCTTACGAGCTTCAAGACGGTCGAGACGGCCGCCAAATGGCTGGCGACCTCAAACCCCTTTGATGTCAGGCAATGCGAGCGCCCCTTGCTATGGGGCGCGACCGGGCTGGCCCTAGCGACAGCCTTTCACGCCGATGGGGCAGTCATAGGCGACGTGGGCCCGACGTGGCTTGTGGCGTTTTACTGCCACCGGATGTGCCATGACGGACTGATAGCTGACGGATTGGTTCGGCTTTCCGCAGCATATGACCCCGCTGATCTGCACGGGCTGATAACCTGCCGGGCAATAATTATGCTTGGCGTGGTACGGGTAAATCTTGGCGTCCATTGCCATCGCGGGCAGCGTGCCAGCCATCATCAGTGCAATAGTCGCGGAAAACACCGTCTTCATATGCATTTCGTCCCCAATTCAGATCAATTTATGGTTCACCGATTAACTAAATCATGCCGGGCGTCGCATGTCTGTGTCCAGTGCTTTCTGAATTGGAAACGCTTTGTTTCCCTGGTTGACCCGAAAATGCTGCACTGCGGCATTTTGGAGCGCCCTCTCCGTTAGGAGATATGTTACCTTTTTGTCATTCACTGATGGAACGCGCGCGCCATCCCCCTTTTTGAATAAAGGAGGGCTCAAATGTCCGAGTTCCTGAGACTATTGGCGATCTATTATCTATGCGACAGCACCGCTGCGATACGTCCTCTGACAGCGTCAGAAGTATCGGCATGCATGTCGACTTATGAAACGGTGAAGGTTCACTTTGTACGCCCCGGTGATCTTGCACCACCGGGAACGCCGGAACGCGTCGCGCAAAATCGTCAGGCCTACCGGGGATTTAAGGCATGGGAACGGGACAATGCGGCCCTCGTTTCCAATATGCGAGCACGCGCCGAGGCTGCAGTGCGCGGTTGATCACGCGGGATCGCGCGTATCCTGCAAATGCTCCCCCATCGCGACCAGGCATGACGTGCCTGTCGCATAGCGCACCACCATGGCCCAATCGCCCCGTGAATCGGTCCAGACTTCCATCACCTGTTCCCGTCCACGCAGGCCGGTCGCCGTCCGCTCCGCGCCGAATTGACGTTCCAGCTTGTTCTGCATGACGGGCGTTGGCTCGCACAGAATTTCAGCGATAGGACTTTGTGCAATCGCCGGGACAGGCAGGAGAAGAAGGGACAGAAACCACCGCATGGCCTTTGTGTAACAGATTTATGACATATCTCACCAGCATGAAAGCGGACCTCACAGGCATGCGGGAAGTTTGGCATATCCCCGAAATCGGATGCGTCCGCCGTTCACGCGTCCCTTTTCCAAACAATAATCGGGATAACGCGCCAGAAACCGAGAGAGTGCGATCCGCCCCTCCATCCGCGCCAGCGTCAGCCCCACGCAGACATGCGGCCCGCCGGCAAAGGCAAGATGCCGGTTGGGCTTGCGCGTGATGTCGAAACGCTGCGGATCGTGAAACACTTTCGGATCCCGGTTCGCGGCCCCGATACAAAGATGCAGGTTCACGCCCTTTTCGATGCGCATGCCACCGATATCGACCGCTTCCGCCGTCTCGCGATTGCCGAACTGGTTGGGCGAGCGAAAGCGCAGCATCTCCTCGACCGCGCTGTTGATCAGCGCCGGATCGGCCTGCAGCTTTGCGCGTTCTTCGGGGTAATCGTTCAACAGCGCCAGCCCGTTGCCGATCAGGTTTGTCGTGGTCTCATGGCCCGCGTTCAGGATGAAGATGCAATTCTGGATCAGTTCGATCTCGCTCAACTGACCCTCTCCGTCGCCCCCAATCAGGCGGGTCAGCACATCTGTTTCAGGATCACCAGGCTCCGCCCGCCGCCGGGCGATCAACTGGCTCAGGTAGTCCTTGAACTCGGTCACCGCCCTGTGCCCTGCCGCCAATTGCGTCTCCGTCAGGCGCGGCTCCAGCGCGCCCAGAATGGCAAGCGACCAGTTGCGCAGGGGTCCACGCTCCTCCATCGGGACATCCAGCAGATTGCCGATGATCTGAATTGGAATGACACTGGCGAAATCCTCGATCAGATCGCAATGCGTCGCCAGCCCGCCGAGCAGATGATCCACCGTCTCGATCAGCCCCGGCTCCATTCTCTGGATGGCGCGCGGCGTCAGCGCGGAGGTCATAATCCGCCGCACCCGCGTGTGCAGTGGCGGATCGTTAAAGACGAGCGAGGTGGTGTGATGTTCAAAAAGCGGCGTGCCATCTCCAAACTTTGGCCGGAACGCCGCCCGCTTGTCGCTGATGAACCGCGTGGTGTCCTTGTAGACGGCCTCCAGATCCGCATGGGACGACAGCAAGACCGACCCGTCAGGCTGCGGTAGCACGGGTGTCTCTGCTAGCAGCTGATCGTAAAACGGAAACGGATCAGCCACGAAGCCTTTCGGCGGCGCGTTCAGATCCAGGGCGAATGTCGTTGTGGTCATGGGCTCCCCTCCCACTGCCGGATCATGCGGCGGACCGGGTCAGGGCGCAACAACTGCCTTCAGTCCGAGATGATCGCTTCGAATTCCCGCCATTCGCCCTTGGACATACCCGACGTTTCCTGTGTCACGCTCTCGCCCTTGAGCATTCGCCTTACGCAATCCAACGCGGTCGCGCTGAGTTGCGCGCCACCCATCCGGTAATCTTCGAACGCGCGATAGGCAAAGGGCACCCAATCCGCGACCACCTTGCAGATCTTCTCGGCATAGACCCGGATTTCATATTGCGCATGCGCATCCGCCCGCAGGCGCAGGAAATGAAAGAGGTTATGCAGATCCACCTTCCAGTACCATTGCGTGTAGATGTTCGCCGGCAGGTTCATCCGCGCCAACTCGCGCGCCAGACCATCTTGCCCGTCCTGAGAGATCATCGCTTCGTAATTGTCGTAGCACCTGGCTGAATCTGCTTTCAGGATCTCCAGAACCCTCGCGGCCTCCTCCCCTTCCAGCACGCCGCCCCGGCCCTGATTGTTCACCACGGACTGCGCATTGATATGCTCCGGCGCCGGTATGTAGAATTCCCGATCCAGGATCGAATAACGCGCCGAGTATTCGTTCACGTTCGCGGTCCGGTGCCGGATCCACTGCCGGGCCACGAAAACCGGCAGCTTCACGTGCATCTTGATCTCGCACATCTCGAACGGCGTCGAATGCCAGTGCCGCATCAGATAGCGGATCAGACCTTCGTCGTTCTGCACACTCTTGGTGCCTTTGCCGTAACTCACCCGTGCCGCTTGCGTGATCGCCGCATCGTCGCCCATGTAATCGATCACCCGGACAAACCCATGATCCAAAACCGGTTTGGCGTGATAGAGATGCTGTTCCATGCCCGGTGCCACCACCCGAAGGGTCGGCTGCGGGGCGGACCGCAAAGCGTCGATTTCAGCCTGTTGGTCAGCAGACAGCGGCATGAGAGCTTCCTTTCACTACATGAGTCGTGGCCCACTATATCTTGACGTTTGCCGACGCGGAACCGCGAGATGCAGTATTGTAATTCTGCCATGCTGACCAACTATTCGTGCAACCCTGCGATGCATAATTGACTTTCACCGTAAATCCGGGACGTTAGCAGGCAAACTTGTACTAAAAAGCAAGACCGAGGCAGACAGTCATGAAGAAGCATATCGTTGCATTTGCAGCGGCTCTCTCCGTTTCCGCGTGCGGAGGCAGTTCCAATCCGTTTTCGGACGACACCGAAACGGATCCGACCGATCCCGACACCGGGACCCCGATCGAAAGCGATCGTGAGTTGCCACCCGGAACAGCCTCGCCGTCGCCGAACCGCAGCCTTTTCCGGTCAGAACCGGAGGGGACGGATGCAGCCAGCCAGGGCAATGGCGCAGCCACGGCGGTTGCCTATAATTCCGGCGACGACACCTTCAGTGTCGATGGCCTCGGCTTTGATGGCGACAACGTTTATGCCCGCGGCACAAATGTCGGCAGCCTGGGGCCCTACGCTGTCTATGAGGCGCCCCGGCAGTTTCCGGATTCGTCCAGCGGCACGCCAATCAATCAGTTCACCCACCGGGCGATTTACGGGATCAGCACGTCCCGCAATACGCAATTCGCAATCGTGCGAACCGGCGCCTACGTGCCCTATGGGTTTGGCGGCTTCGTCTATCAACGTGAAAATGCCGTCACGCTGCCGACAACGGGTCAGGCCCTTTACCGGGGTGTGATGTCGGGGCTGCGCGACTTCGATGGCGCGGGGGGGCTGGAATATACCACCGCCAATATCGACATCGCGATCGATTTTGACGACTTCAACGACAGCACCGGGCAACGCGGCGACGCCGTGCGCGGCGTGATCAGCAATCGCACGATCTTTGACATCGATGGCAACGACATCACTGACAACGTGATTTCCCGTATCGAGGCCGACAATAATATCACGTTAAACCAATACCCCGTCGCGACCTTTACCGTCGGACCGGGCGTTCTGGACGACAACGGCGAAATCCTCGGCAGCGTTCAAAGCTATTACACGGATTCGAATGGCCGGACGGCTGTGTTCGAAGAGGGCAATTACTATGCCATCGTGGCGGGCGACAACGCGGAGGAGATCGTCGGCGTCGTCGTGCTTGAGACAACGCTTGATCCGGTGGCAAATTCCGTCCGCGAAACAGGCGGCTTTATCGTCTATCGCTAACCCGCGCTGATGCCGCATCATCCGATCAGGTTGCGCCGGCTGGCCGCAACGACCCTTTTGGCAGGCCTTGCGACCTTTGCAACAGCCTTGGCCGATCCGGTGCGCCTATCGCCGGATCAGCTGCGATTGGCGGCGTCCGAAGCGCTTCGCGTGGGACAATCGCAACGGGCGGCCGAGTATGCGGAGGCGCTGACGGAACGAGATGCCGACGACATCACGGCCCACCTGATCCGGTCCCGCGCCTTGCGCGATCTTGGACAGATCCCGGAGGCACGGCAGGCAGCGCGCACCGCGTGGTCGCTTGCGGACACGAAAGACGAACGTTACTCCAGCGCGCTTGTCATGGCGCAGGCGCTTTCGTCAGGCGGTCAACGGACACGCGCACAGCTTTGGCTGCGCCGGGCCATCCAGGCCGCCCCAAACGAGAGCTTGTCGAAGAAAGCAATCCGGGATTTCAAATATGTCCGCGCGACCAATCCCTGGTCTACGCGTCTGACGTTTTCCGTCACACCGGATTCAAACTTCAACAACGGCTCCTCTAACCGGTCCCCCTATCGGGACTACCGGTTCATCTGGCTGGATACGGGCGAGCCGCTCGAAGTGATCCCCGACAAAAGCGCGCGTGCCCTTTCCGGGGTCGAATATGCATTCGCCAACGACACGCGATATCGTTTCTGGGAAACAGAGACACGGGCGCATGACCTGACCATCGCGGTCGACTTGCGTCTTTATTCCTTGTCTTCGGATGCGAAACAGATTGCCCCTGACAAGACCGGCTCCGACTTTTCATTTTATTCGCTCGGACTTGGCTATGCGCATCGCGGTCTGAACTTTGATCGAAAAGGCGAATACCGACTGACGACGGAAGCCGGTCAGAGCTGGTACGGGGGCGCCGGATACACAAGGTTTCTGCGGCTGAGTGCCGGCCAGGATTATGCGACATCCCGTACCAACAAGATCGGCAGCCGTTTGTCCTTTGAACGGCAGTTTGGCCTCAGAACACACGACCTCGACACGCTGAGGACCGATCTGACTTTCGGCACAAGGCTGAAAAACGGAACGCGGTTGAACCTGGTGCTCACCGGGGCTGCCGCAACCTCGCCCGTTCAGACGCAGGAATTTGACGAACTTGGCCTGCGCGCACAGCTTGGCCTCGCCAAACCCGTGATCGGTGCCAATGTCTTTTTCGGTCTGGGCGTACGCTCGCGCAGGTACGACGTGTCGCGATACAGTCTTGACGGTCGGCAGGATCTGCGCACCAACGCGGATGTCACTTTCGTTTTTTCCAAGCTGGATTACTACGGGTTCAACCCGACGATGACCCTCTCTGCCAGCCAGAACGAGAGCAATATCAGTCTCTTTGACTCCAACCGTATCGGTGTCAATTTCGGCTTCCAGTCAGCCTTCTAGGCGCATTGACCTCGACACCGCCAGACGGTGCGCTAAGCTCGCTTCTGACAGGATAGAGCGGGGAGCGTGACATGGGTTTGACTTATCTTCATACGATGGTGCGGGTGAAAGACCTTGAGACGTCGATTGCGTTCTACGAGTTGCTGGGGCTCAAGAAAACGCGCCAGTACGACAACGAAAAAGGTCGTTTCACGCTGGTTTTCATGGCGCCCCCGGGGCAGGAGGAATGCCCGGTGGAGTTGACGTATAATTGGGACGGTGACGACGCGCTTCCCAGCGACAGTCGGCATTTCGGGCATCTGGCTTACCGCGTGGACAACATTTACGAGACCTGCCAGCACCTGATGGACAACGGCGTGACCATCAACCGGCCACCCCGGGATGGGCACATGGCCTTTGTCCGCTCGCCGGACAACATATCGGTGGAGCTTTTGCAGGCCGGCGATGCGTTGCCTGCGGCAGAGCCCTGGGCGAGCATGGAAAACACCGGACATTGGTGATCCGCGCCGCCGCCATCGCCATGTCGCTGGCAGGCCCCGTCGCTGCCGCGGAGTGTCGGCTGGCGCTGGTGCTGGCGATGGACGTGTCGTCCTCGGTCGATATGGCCGAGGATTCGCTCCAGCGCGGTGGGCTTGCCGCGGCTTTGCTTGCGCCGCCGGTTCAGGATGCGTTCTTTGCAAGTCCCCTGCCCGTCGCCATCGCGGTCTACGAATGGAGCGGACGGTACAATCAGGAATTACTGGTCGATTGGACATTGATCGAAACGCCCGCCCATCTGCGCGGCGTCGCGCGCACCATTGGCAAATCCAGCCGAAGCCATAATGAATTTCCGACGGCCATGGGATACGCTTTGGCCTATGGTGCCGGCCTGTTTCAACGGGGGCCCGATTGTCTTTTCCGAACGCTGGATATGGCCGGAGACGGAGAGAACAACGAAGGGTTTCCCCCGGCAGCCGCTTATCGTGAGTTCGCTTTTTCCGATGTGACCGTGAACGGCCTCGTCGTGAACGCCGCTGATTATGAGGCCGAAGTCACACTGGTTGACTTTTATCGCACCGAGGTTCTGCACGGGCCCGGCGCGTTTCTAGAGATTGCGCAAGGGTTTGACGACTATGCCCGCGCGATCCGGGCAAAGCTGATCCGCGAGGTCACTCCGAAAGCGATCGGTGCCAGATCTTTTGAAGCCGAAGACCCGAAGGGGTAGGTGCAATCGGATCTGTCGTTCCGCAATGCGGTCAAGTCACTGACAGGCGTTGCTAGCTCGACGCAGCTTGCCAAGCTAAGAAGACCCAACCCAGCTTGGCTCTGCTCAATAGATGTATCGGATCTGATCGGTCCAATACCGCTCCATCCGCTTGAGGGACGATGTGATGTCTTCCATCTTTTCGGGTGGCAGAACGCCCTTGTTTTCCAACCCCTCGGCATGGCGGGAAAAGAGCTTCGCGACCACGTCCCGGATTTCGCGCCCTTTTGACGTCAGCCGCACCCGAACCGACCGTCGGTCGATCTCACATCGCTGGTGATGCATATAGCCCATTTCCACCAACTTCTTCAGGTTATAGCTGACGTTGCTACCCTGATAATATCCGCGCGTCTTCAGCTCGCCTGCCGTCACCTCGTTATCGCCGATGTTGAACAGCAAGAGCGCCTGAACCGCGTTGATTTCCAACACGCCGACCCTTTCGAACTCATCTTTGATCACGTCAAGAAGAAGCCGGTGCAGTCGTTCGACCAGCGCCAGCGCCTCCAAATAACCCGTCATGAAGCCCTTGCGGGCCCCCGGGTCAATCTGCATTTCCATACTCATCGATCTCTCCGACTCGCACTGCGTTGAGCACCAAGATGAAGAGAAAAACCGAAGAAACGGTTAAGTGTATTTTATTTCGTTTTTTGAAGAGCTTGAGAGATCTCAGCAATGAGGTCGCCATAGGGTTCGGGCGCGTCGCACTGCCCTGTCACCCATTGATAGAGATCCTGATCGTTCTCGTGCAGCAGGGCGTCATAGCGATCCAGCTCGGCATCGTCCATATTGGTCAGCCGACGCTCGGCATAGGCTGACAAGATCAGATCCATCTCTTTGATGCCGCGCCGCATGGACCGCATGTGCAGCCGCTTGATGCGATGTTCTCGCGTCTCGGTCATGTGGCGGTGTGCCCTATGATCTGCCTAAGTTGTTTCTCCAGCCGCCCGGCGCGTTCGGCATTTGCATGCAGCTCGGCCCGCAGACTGCGCAGTTCGGCTGCGATCATGGCGACATTCTCTGGGAGCGGCGTGTCTTCGCTGGGCGTGCTCATGCCTTCCCCCTCGCCCGTCAGCAGCCACATGATCGAAACGTTCAAAACCCCCGCCATCATCGACAGCTTGTTCGCCCGCGGTTCCGACAGGTCCTCTTCCCAGGACACCAGTGTTGCCTTCTTGACCCCGAGCCGCCGTGCCAGCTGTGCTTGTGTCATGCCGGCATGTTCGCGCGCGCCCGCAACACGGTCCCCGAAGGTGGCCGCATCCGGCCCGAACCAGTCCATTTCGCTGTCCGGCACTCGGTCTCTCCTTGGTTCTGGTATCATGCTTGATCGCGCTTGGGAGGCACCCTATGACATGGGCGATCAAGATACAAACCGAGGCCGCCATGAGTTTCCTGTCTGCGACATTGTCCCGCGTCAAACCGTCCCCGACGATCGCGGTGACGACAAAGGCGGCCGAGCTGCGCGCGGCGGGCCGTGATATCATCAGCCTGGGCGCGGGCGAGCCTGACTTTGACACGCCCGACAACATCAAGGCCGCCGCCAAGGCCGCGATGGATGCGGGGAAAACGAAATACACTGCCCCGGACGGCATTGCGGAGCTGAAACAGGCCATCTGCGATAAGTTCGAGCGGGAAAACGGGCTGAGCTACACGCCCAAGCAGGTGAGTGTCGGAACCGGGGGCAAGCAGACGCTTTACAACGCTCTGATGGCGACGCTGAACGCCGGGGACGAGGTGATAATCCCTGCCCCCTACTGGACCAGTTATCCCGACATGGTCCTGCTGGCCGGAGGAGAGCCGGTGGTCGTTGAGGCGACGCTTGAAAACGCGTTCCGCATCACGCCCGAGCAGCTTGATGCCGCCATCACGCCAAAGACCAAGTGGTTCATCTTCAACTCACCCTCCAACCCGACCGGAGCGGGGTATACACGCGAGCAGCTCAAGGGCTTGACCGATGTGCTGATGCAGCATCCCCATGTCTGGGTCCTGACCGACGATATGTACGAGCATCTCGCCTATGACGGGTTCTCCTTCTGCACCCCGGCGGAGGTAGAACCCGGACTTTATGACCGGACGCTGACATGTAACGGCGTCTCGAAGGCCTATGCCATGACCGGCTGGCGTATCGGCTATGCCGCAGGTCCGGAGCAGCTGATCGCCGCAATGCGCAAAATCCAGTCGCAATCGACGTCGAATCCATGTTCGATCAGCCAATGGGCCGCGCTTGAGGCGATCTCGGGCCCGCAGGATTTCATCGCGCCCAACAACGAGATGTTCAAACGCCGCCGCGACCTTGTCATCTCTATGCTGTCACAGATCGACGGGATCACCTGCCCCGTGCCGGACGGCGCATTCTATGTCTATCCCTCCATCGCCGGGCTGATCGGCAAAAGGACCTCAACCGGTGTGGAGATCACGGATGACGAGGTCTTTGCCACGGCTCTTCTGGAAGAAACCGGTGTTGCCGTGGTCTTTGGCGCGGCATTCGGCCTCTCACCGAATTTCCGCGTGAGTTATGCCACATCCGACGAAGCGCTGACCGAAGCCTGCGGCCGCATCAAATCCTTCTGCGCGAGCCTCTCTTAAGATGGCGCATAAGCTTCCCGACTACTATTTCCGCGTGCGCGAAAACGGCGCCTTTGTCTTCCGCGTGGATACCGAAAACCGCCAACGCCGGATCGAGATGGATCAGATCGCTGTGGTCAATATCCGCAATGGGGACATCAAGCCCCATGGAGACCGGATGCTGAGCGAACAGGATCTGGAGACGATCAAGACCTGGATGGCGGAACGGATACAGGTGCTGGCCAGACGCGACATCGACGACATTCACCGTGCCGTCGATTACCTGAACACGACAACACAATGGGTGCAATCCAAGGCGAGCGATGAACAGCTTGATGCGGTCACGGACGACCTGCTTTTGGCCATGCATGATCTGCGTTCGGTCCTGGTTCGGAAAAAGGCAGATCGACTGATGCGGCAGAAGGACTAGGCGCTCCGCTCCAGCCTGCCGATCTGCGGCAAGGATGCCCCCCAAAACCGCGCCATCAGAAAGACGCCGGCACAAGCCAAACCCAAGACCAGACCGAGCCATACCCCGATCCCGCCCATTTCGAGCGTGAAGCCAAGGACATAAGAGGCCGGGATCCCGACCCCCCAATAGCTGAGCGCCGCGATCACCATCGGCTTCGCGGTATCCTGCACCCCGCGCAGCAGGCCCAGCGCGATCACCTGCGCGCCATCGACAAGCTGGAACAGGGCAGCCACCGCAAGAAGACCGATGCCGATGGCTATGATTTCCTCACGGGCCGGCTCCGCCTCTTCGAGAAAGAGAGAGATCAACGGCACGGGCAGGACCAGAAAGGCGATGATGGTCACAAGGGCCATCGCCAGTGAAAGCGCGGTAACGGTCCTGGCGCCCCGCGCCATATGCTGCCGATCCGCACGCCCGAATGCATTTCCCGCACGCACGGTGGCCGCGTTGCTGAGCCCCAGATGTACCATGAACGTCGCACTTGCCAGTTGGACAGCGATGCCATGGGCGGCCAAGGGGATCGTTCCAAGCCATCCCATCATCATCGCGCTGGCGGCAAAAAGGCTGACCTCGCTCAGATTGGTCAAACCGATGGGCCAGCCCAGCCGGAACACCCGCGCGAACATCGGCCAATCCGGACGCCAGAGCCGTCGAAAGAGGTCGTGTTCGGGAAGGACGAGCATGGCATAGAGAACCACGCCGATCAGCGAAACAACCTGTGTCGCGATCGAGGCTAAAGCCGCACCTGCCAGCCCCAGCTCCGGAGCCCCGTAATAACCGAAGATCAGGAGGTAATTCGCCGCGGCATTCACCACGGCCGCGAGCAACGTAATCCAAAGAACGATCTGCGTGCGTTCAAGCGCAGCAAGGTAGGACTTGATCACCATCACGAGGATCGCGGGGAACAGTCCCCAGCCGGCAATACGCAGATAGCGCGCGGCATCGGCGGCAACCGTCGGCTCCTGCCCGAGGGCCAGCAGAAGGGGTTCGGACCACCAGAGAAAAGGCATGGCCGCGCAGGCAAAGAGAAGCGACAGCCAAAGCCCCATCCGCGTCGCCCGGCGCAGGCCGGTTTCATCCCCTTCGGCGTGAAAGGCCGCGACCATCGGCATGACCGCCCAGGCAAACCCGCTGCCCATAAGGAAGAACACAAAGAAATAGGAGCTTGCCAGGGTCACGGCCGCGAGCGCGTCGACACCATACCAGCCCAACATCACCGTGTCGGTCAGCCCGATGGCAAACTGTGCCAGATGGCCGCCGACCAAGGGCAGGCCAAGCACAAGAACCGCACGGACATGTGCGGGATATGACATCTCCAAGGGTTGCATGCGCTCAGCAGTAGGCGCAATTTCACACCCCCGCAAGCCCTCGCGACCCGTGGTCAAAGTCACGCAGACAGGGCATGGGGATTTTCAGTTTTGCTACGGTCACAGGCACGGGGATCATGCGGGTACCGGCTGTTCCGGATCAGATCAGCCGCAGCGCGATCTGGGTCGCGACAAGCGCGATGATGAAGCCAGCGGTCAATTCAAGAAACGCGGTCACCCGTAGCGCGCCATCTCCGGTCCAGCGGGACAGGGTCCCTTCGCGAAAGGTCACGGCAGCCACCGCAACCGCCACCGTCACGCTTGCCGTGCCAAGCCCGATTGCAAAGGCACCGGCGATCCCGGCCATCGCGATGCCCATCTGCCAGGTCAGGATGAGAATGAAGATCGCACCGGTGCATGGCCGCACGGCCACGGATGCGATCACCACCAACGCGTCGCGCAGGCTGCGCACCTCTGCCGCCTCTTCAACACTTGGCCCGTGCTTGTGACCGCAGCTTGAACAGGTTCCGTCGCTTGCATGTTGATGGTGGGCCGGCGCGAACCTTCGCAAGTCTTTCAAACGTCTAAACCCGCGCCAGCACAGCCAAAGCCCCACCAAGGCGATCAGCCCGTAGCTGAACGGAGCAAGCCACGCATCCGCCGTATCCACCAGGCGTTCACGCCCCCAATTCAAAACGAAGAGACCCGCATAGACCAGCAGCACCGCCGTGGCGGACTGGGACAGGGACGATAGAATGGCAAGCCCCGACAGCCGCAACAACGGAACCCGCTCTGCCACGCCGTAGCCGCCGATGACAAGCTTTCCGTGGCCCGGGCCCGCGGCGTGAAAAAAGCCATAGGCGAAACAAAGCCCCATCAACGTGACCAGCGCCCCCGGATCGCCCGCGCGCAACGCCCGGATCGCCCCCGCCATCGCGCGTTGCACGTCGCGCTGTCCCTCGGCCGCCCAGCGCGCAAGATCATCGGCGCCCCCGGCAAGCCATAACCAGCCACCCAGCGCCAGAACCACCAATGCGGCCAGCGCGATCAGTTTGCGCATCTGAAGCTTACCGTTGCTGCGAAGGCCTCGCCCACTTCGGGAAACTCTTCTTCCGCGCGGGATGCAGGCATCCCGTAAAGCAATTCCTCGACCTTGGAATAGGCCGCGTCCAGATCAGGCTGGGTGACTTCCACGTCGCATGGCCCCTCGGTTTCGACCCCGCGGGTCAGGTCATAGGCCGTGTAAAAGGTTGGATCATAGGCCTGAACAATCAGATCCGCCGCGTGCTGGGGCTGCACCAAGGGACGGAAATGTGTGCTGATGATGCGGGCTTCTTCGACCCGGACGCCACGCCCTTGGGGCTTGCCCAGCGTTATCGGGCCGGCAGGCCCGGTCACATAGAGATCCCCCTCGAACCCTTCGATCCAGTTGAGGTCAAATCCCTGAAGCTGTCCGACTTCTGCGTCATCGAGCCGTCCGTCGTAGTCATTGTCGAGGCCGCGATCCTCGAACATCAGCATCGAATAGAGCTCATCGTAGTTCCAGCTCACCTCCACGCCCAGCAATCGGCCTTGGGGATCTGTGACGAGCCGCAAGCCGGTATCCACAAAGACATGTGGATGGGCGATGACCGGACCGGAAAGAGCAAGAGCCGACAGAAGACAGAGCGCGCGAAACATGAGCCGGAATGTAGAGAGGGTGCGCCCGCACAACAAGGCCCTGTGCCAATGGCCGCACCGGACCGCCGACAGCAGATGACGCAACGGAACCCGACCCAGTCCTATACGATGTCACAAGGCGCTGCCACCATGGCGCCAACGGAAGAAGGAGAAGACCCATGACCCGCACGCCTCTTGCCGCGTTGAGCCTCGCGGCCAGTGTCACCGCCGTATCGGCCCTGGCCGAAAACCGGATCGACCAGGTCCGACCGGACGCGCCCGAACTTGCCGCCTACGGTCCCTATCCGATCGGCGTGCAAACGATGACGTTCTCGCATCCGGGCCAGATCGACATTCTCAACACCACGGCCGATGCCGAACCGACCTATGATCGCCCCCTCACCGCCGAGATCTGGTATCCGGCCGCTCCGGGCACCCCGGCGGGTGGCAGCTATACGGCGGTCCTGCGCGACGGGCAGACAGAAGTCACGCTTCACGGCCAGGCCGCGCGCGATGCAGAGCCGGCCAGTGGGGAAACCTTTCCACTTGTGGTCATCTCCCATGGCTATCCCGGAAACCGGTTCCTGATGTCCCATCTGGGGGAAAACCTGGCTTCGAAGGGGTATGTCACAATCTCTGTCGATCATACCGACAGCACCTATTCCGATCAGGGCGCGTTCGGGTCAACGCTGCTGAACCGTGCACTCGACCAACGCTTTGTCATCGACCAGATGGAAGCGCTGGAAGGTCCGGTTGGCGCCATCACCGATGCCAGTTCCGTTGCGGTGATCGGCTATTCAATGGGAGGCTACGGCGCGCTGATCTTTGGCGGCGCGGGCGTGACACAGGCATCAACCGAGTATGAATGGGGCACACCCAACGGCCTGCTCTCCCGGCATCTGGCTGGGTCGGAAAGCCATGCCACCCTGATTGACGAGCGCGTCAAGGCGATCATCGCAATCGGCCCATGGGGCAATAATGCCGGTTTCTGGGATGCCGAAGGGCTGGCGGGGTTCGAGAAACCGCTGATGCTGATGGCCGGCAGCGCTGACGATGTGTCGATCTACCAGGCGATGCGCGGCATCTTTGACGGAACGACCGGAGTGACCCGGCACCTGCTAACCTTCGAGGGGGCGAACCACAACGCAGCCGCCCCCATGCCCGCCCCGGCGGAAAGCTGGACACCCGTGGACACGCTCGATTTCGTTCCCTTCGAGCACTATGCCGACGCTGTCTGGGACACCAACCGGATGAACAACGTGGCCCAACACTTTGCCACGGCCTTCATTGATCTGCACGTGAAGGGGGACGGTGAGAAGGCCGCCTATCTCGACCTCGTTCCCGTCGCAGCAGAGGGCGTCTTTGCCCTTGATGACGCCGGAAACGAGACCGAGGCGCATACCCATTGGCGTGGTTTTCCTGCTCGCACCGGTCAAGGGCTTCTGTTCGAGACCAAGGAAGCTGGCGAGTAAGCTTTGCTCCATGTTCTGCCACGTCCGGTACAAATTGTTCTGGGCGGGGCAGAGCGGGAACATGAAGGAACCACTGCGTGCCATCTGGAGGGATAAGGCACATTCGGGTCGATCACGCATGCTCTGTTAGATTGACCTAGCCCATCGCGGTTCCGCGAAACGACGTCCCGAAAAGGGATCAAGCAAGATCAAGTCGCACCTTTCCGTCGTGAAGGAAGCACCGTTTGTCAAAGAGGGATGTGTTCAGCGGATTGGGCAAGCGGATATCGCCGACATCCGGCATCGCCTTGTCCTGCAGATCGAACCTTCGCTCCAATTGCGAGATGACGACACAGATCGCGTCATGCCCTTTGACGTATCGTCTCAGCCGCTGAATCTGCTCGTTAACGGGCGGATTGCTCCGCTTCTGGTCCAGCACCTGAAGGTAGTCGATAACGACGAAAGCAGGGCCTTCATGTCCCGCCAGCCGATCAATGATATGATCCGCCGAGATCTCGTCTGACGTATCGACGATAACCGATCGCGCCCCTGGGGTCTGGTCAACGCCAAGATCCGCGAAGTGCTCGGCCACCTCTCTTTCATGGTAATCGAGAGTGAAGAAAAAGCCCCTGCGTCCATGGCATTTCGCCAAAGCCGCCAGTTCGATGCCAAGACGCGTTTTGCCATGACCGGGTCTTGCCCCCAGAAGAACCATATCACCGCGGGCCAAGTGGGACATGACCTTTTTCGCAGGGTGCGCTCTGCGCCATGACGCGGCCAGATGGCTCCAGCTTTTGTGGCCTTCCTGCGCGGCCAGCCGGTCAAGGGCTTCGTGCAGGGGGATCGCCTCGCGGCGGGCCAGGCGTTTTGCCGTGTGCTTCAGTTTGTAGATTGGGGCAGAGAGTTGCATATCGGATCCTCCTCGTCCGAGCGGTATCCGCAATCCCTCCTTATGCAAGCGCTCGACCAGGGTGAGTCCGGTTTCGATATGCCCCGCATGATGAATGCTTTCCCGGTGGAGGGGGGAGGCGCGAGCGCAGCCTTTCTTAGAATACCCCGAAAGATCGCCGCATTTCAACCGATCCGATCTACGTCAAGGCATCGTACAGCACGAGCAGCACGCTCGAGATTCGAAGACTTGAGCGTGCCAAAGGAAACAGACGCCTGCCGTAGGGTCACATCTGATCGCCCTTGCCGGTCGCGTGCGACAGGTTAGGGTCGCGCCATGGAAACCAAGACCTACGAATTGAACGGTCATCCGTTCTTTGTCCGCCATTGGGGCGATCCCGCAAAACCCGTCCTTCTGATGCTGCATGGCTTTCCGGAATATGGCGGGGCGTGGTCCGATCTGGCGCCTTACCTGACCGACCATTTCTACTGCGTTGCACCTGACCAGCGCGGGTTCGGGCAAAGCTGGGCGCCGGACGATGTCAGCCGCTATGCCACGTCCGAACTTGTGTCGGACATGGCCGCACTAATCGGCCAACTCGGCGGCAAGGTTACCGTTCTGGGCCATGATTGGGGGGCCGCCGTCGCCTATGGATTGGCGATGTTTCAGCCCGATCTTGTGGAGCGGCTGATCATTCTCAACGGCGTGCACCCCGTCCCCTTCCAGCGGGCGATGGCCACCGGGGGCGCGCAGACCGAAGCATCGCAATACATTCTTTACCTGCGCGAGGCCGGCTCCGAGGAGCGACTGGCCGCGGACAATTTCGCCAAAATGGTCTCGCTCTTCTCCGCCAAGATGAACCTCTCCTGGCTGAGCGGTTCCCGACTTGAAGACTACCGCACCGAATGGGCCCGTCCGGGACGGCTCAAGACCATGATCCACTGGTACCGCGCCTCCCCGCTCAAGGTGGCCAAGCCGGGTCAGCCCATCACCGACCTGCCCGACTTTCCCGTGGAACGCCTGCAGGTCCGCTGTCCGCATCTGCTGATCTGGGGGGAAGAGGACACCGCCCTCCTGCCCGTCTCGACCGAGAGGCTGGAGGACTTCGCCCCCGATCTTACCCGGGTCACCATGGCGGGCGTCGATCACTGGCTCTGCCATCAGAAACCGGCGGAGGTCGCCCAACACATCCTGAACTGGACCCATCCATGATCACACTCCACCATCTGAACAAATCCCGGTCCCTGCGGATCCTGTGGCTGCTGGAGGAGATTGGCACGCCCTATCAGGTCAAACGCTACCAGCGGGATGAAAAGACCAACCTCGCCCCGCCCGAACTCAAACAGGTCCATCCGCTGGGCAAGTCCCCCATGATCGAGATGGAGGGGCGCATCGTCACCGAATCCGCCGCCATCGTGGAGCTGATCTGCGCGGCGCATGCCCCCGCTATGATCCCCGAGACCGGAACCGACGCCTATATCCAGCACCTCGAACTGATGCATTTCGCCGAAGGCTCCGCCATGACGCCGATCCTTCTGAACCTCTATGTGGGCCGTCTGGGCGAGGCCGGCGCGCCGCTGCATCCACGCATTTCAGAGCAATTGCAAAGCCACTTCCAGTATATGGAGGACATCCTGCGCCCCTCCGGCCATTTCGTGCTCGACGAGCTGTCGGCCGCTGACATCATGCTCAGCTTTCCCGCGCAGATCGCCGTGCGGCTGGGCCATGCAGAGGATTACCCGCGCCTCGCCGCCTTCGTCAAAGAGCTGGAGGCGCGCCCCGCCTTTGCCCGCGCGCTGGAGGCCGGCGGGGGCGCCTGATCCGTTACTCCGCTGCCGGAAGGTCGGATTTGTCGGCGATGCGGGGCTTTTCGTCTTCGCTGACCACCTTGGGCTCCTCGGTCTCCTCGACCTCGCTCAGGGTTGTGCCGCCGATCTGTGACATCCCGCTTTCCAGCGAGACGCCCAATTCCTCGCCCAGCTTCTTGAGCGCCGGAAGCTGCACCGCCATGCCCAGGATCGAATCGAGCGCCTGATTGACCACGGGCTTGTCGCCCGCGCCCCCGCTTGCGCCTCCGTTCATGCCACCCATGCCGGTCACCTGATGGATCTTGATCGAATCGATCTTCTCCGCCGGCTTGACCATTTCGGCCACCACACCCGGCAATGCCTCCAGCCGCGCCATGTCGACCTTCATGTTTACGATGATCGGGTCGATGGCATTCTCCGCCTCGACAATCGCCTGGCGGCCCTCCGCCTCGGCCAGCAGATCCGCCTTCTTCGCCGCCGCCCGGATCGTCAGCGCGTCGGCCTCTGCCTGCGCCTCCTCTCGCCTTGCATCCGCGCGGTCATGGGCTGCGTCCTTCTCTGCCGCCGCGGCAAGCCGGATCTTCGTGGCTTCACGCTCGGCCTCTCTCTGCGCCTCGATCAGCGCGATCTCTTTCTCGCGCTGGGCCATGGCAACCGAGCGGGCCGTCTCAATGGCTTCCTGGGCCTTGGTCGCCTCCGCCCTGGCTGTGTCCGCAGACGCCCTTGCCCGGCTCTCCTCTTCGGATTTCTGCGCGATGATGATCTGACGCTCCTGATCGGCGACCTCAAGCTCCCGGTCCCGAGTGATCTCCGCCTCCCGGATCGCCTGCTCCTTCACGATCCTCGCCTGCTGTTTCTCGCGCTCGGCCACTTCGACCTGCCGGGCGATCTCCGCCTCCTGGGCCGCCTTCAGCGTGGCCACCTGCTGTGCCTGGGCAATCGCCGCCTCCTGCTCGTCGCGTTCGATGTGCAGGCGCTGGCGCTCTGCCTCCATCGCCGCGCGGCGCACGGCCACATCCGCCTCGGCATCAATCTCTGCGCGCTCTTTTTTCGATTTTGCAATAACTTCGGCGAGTTTTCTCATGCCAACCGCGTTGAACGCGTTGTTCTCGTCCAGCGCCTCGAACGGGGTCTGGTCAAGCGCTGTCAGCGACACGCTTTCCAGTTCCAGCCCGTTCTTCAGCAAATCCTCCGAGACTGCGTTCTGCACCTCCTGCACAAATTCCGCGCGGTTCTCGTGCAATTCGTCCATCGTCATCTGCGCGGCCACCGCGCGCAGACCATCAACCAGCTTACCCTCGATCATCTCGCGGAGCTGATCCACGTAAAATGTCCGGTCCCCAAGGGTTTGCGCGGCGCGGCTGATCCCTTCGGTCGTCGCATTGACCGAGACGTAGAATTCCACGCCCACATCGACCCGCATCCGGTCGCGGGTGATCAGCGCGCCCTCTCCGGTGCGCTGCACTTCCAGCCTGAGCGTTTTCATGTTCACCGGGCTGATCTCGTGCAGCAAAGGCACGACAATCGTACCTCCGTCCATGATGACCTTCTTGCCGCCGGCCCCCGTCTTGACCAGGCTCATCTCGCGCGTCGCGCGCCGATAGAGCCGGCCCAGGACCAGTCCGATCAGAGCCAGAAAAACGACGAAAGTGCCGACGATGACGAGGATCGTCATAAGGTCCATGGCGCATATCTCCTGTATTGTTTGATCAGTAATGTCAGTCCGATAGCGGGATCAGACGATACCCGCCGCTGGGCCGGTGCCGCAGAACCAGAACCTCGACCCCGGTGATAATCTCCGTTTCGTCCTGCAAGGGCTCGGCCCTGATATAATGCATGTTTCCGTAAAAGTCCGTGACACGCACTTCGGCGGCTTGACCCCGCCGAGCCACGCCCTGGCTGACGATCCCGCGTCGCCTTGCCAGCCTGTTACGGGACACTGCGCTCGTCTCTGTCTTGGGCAGCACTCGCGCAAAAAGTGCGGCAAAGCGACTGGCAAATCCCACCCCCAAGACGGCAGCCCCCAGCACGGCCAGCCAGACCGGCAATGGTGATCCCAGGGCCGTGATTGCCATGCTCTGCGCCACCACGCCGCTTAATCCAAAGCCCATCAAAAGCGAGGCGAGCCACAGTATGAAGGGCGCTTTGCCGATGCCCAGCCAGGCGAGCGTGCCGCCGGCAAAGTCCGGTTCGGATTCCACACCCTCCTCGATCACCGCAGGCACTTCGTACTCGCCCAGATCCAGCTCCGCCGTCTCGACCCCAAGTTCCAGGTCGGCCACATCCATCTCGGCGGCGTCTATTCCGTCAATCTCCGCCTCGCCGCCCATCAGCGTCCCGCCCAGCAGGGCAAAGATCAGTTCAAGAGTGAAAAGCCCCGCCAACAAGGCAAGAGCAAGCGTGAAGGGAGCAAATTCAGGACTTAGAAATGTCGAAAGCATCGGTGCCGAAAACGTCTCCATTTAAAGCAATATGTATGCACGCACCCTGCCTCATTACCAGAGCATGCCTGATAAACATTTGATAAATGTATATTTTATCAGATTATCTTATATTTTCGACGGCACAAAGCACGACATGTTTCAGTGGGAAAACCAACCGAAAATTCCTCGGGCTTCCCGTGTTTTGACAACCGGATATGCGGTGCGTCCGTAGCCTTCGTTCATCGGGCCCAGATCGGGGAACAGAACCTCGACCTCGCGCTTCTGGTCGACGTCGCGCAGGCCCATCTCGCCCGGATGAAAACTCTCCGTCGCCAGGCCGTGCGAAAAGACGATCTCATGCCGGTCGAAAAGCAGATGGACATAGCGGGCCGGCCGATCCGGTGGCAGCGCCACGATGGTTTTTCCGTTCACCAGCGCCTTGGCCGGGACCAGCACTTCCGGCGCGCCAAAATAGAGCTCCGCACGCCATCCCGTCATCAAGATGCGGTGCTGCGGCGAAACCTCCAGCGCTTCGCGATTGCCCAAGGCGCCCGCGTTGATCCGGATCGGCGCAAGGTGCGGCGCGGCTCTCAGCTGGAACGCCGAAAGCGCCTGCTGACCGATCCAGCGCAGCTTTTGCATGCCATTATCCATCGTGCGCACGCGATCACCGGGCAAAAGGCTTTCCACCGGGCGTGGCCCATCCGCGGTTTCTATCATCGTCCCTGCGGTGAAACAGGCCAGCCCATCATAGGGCGTGTCCTGCCCATCGGCTGAACTGTCTATCGTATAGGTCGTGCCCGGCTGCGGAAGCGTATCGCCGGTCAGACCGACATTCGTGCCATTGATGCGGACATAGAAAAACGTCTCACCCGTTGTTGTTGTGATCGCAAACTCCAACTCCACCTGCGATCCCGCCGCGAAGGTCTGGCCATTGATGCTGACAGGCTGGTCCAGAAGCTGGTTGTTCCCGCCCGTCGAATTATTGGGAGGATCAATGAAACCGTCGTCAAAGTCGCTGTCGTCGTCATCGACCTGAAACGTGATGGGTGTCGCGCCCGCATCGACGCTGAAGACACCTGTCGTTCCGGTGGTCGCATTGGTGACCGGATCCCCGGAGATTTCGTTCAAGTCGTCAAACGCGACCACTCCAAAAGAGAAAACTGGCATGACATCATACCTTTCGGTTTGGCCCCACCTGCCAGTGATCCACGGGTACAATCTATGCGCGAATCTCCGGCGCCCCATGAAACCGTACTGCCCCAGATGACATTGACCAAAGGCCGCGTTTTGCGGCGGCAAGATCCCGCCGGTCAAATACAGGGGTGCCGTTCTGCCTCTTCACATAGTCGGAGCCCCTGAAAACACGCCGCTCTGCGGCCTGCCCTCTTCCCCGAACCCCGTGCGCCTGCCATAATGCCTGCCAATCACAAAGACGAGCAGCCCATGGCAAATGACCTCCTCTCCGGCGCCCCGGAACCCGACTACAACGCCTCCTCCATCGAGGTCCTCGAAGGGCTGGAGCCCGTGCGCAAACGCCCGGGGATGTATATCGGCGGCACGGATGAGCGTGCGTTGCACCACCTCGTCGCCGAAGTGCTCGACAATTCCATGGACGAGGCCGTCGCCGGCCACGCCAACCGGATCGAGGTTGAGCTGCACGACGACTACGCCATCACCATCCGTGACAATGGCCGTGGCATCCCCATCGATCCGCACCCGAAATTCCCCGACAAATCCGCGTTGGAGGTTATCCTCTGCACCCTGCACGCCGGCGGCAAATTCTCCGGCAAGGCCTACGAGACCTCCGGCGGTCTGCACGGCGTCGGCGCCTCCGTCGTCAACGCCCTGTCGGACAGCATGGTCGTCCAGGTCGCCCGCGACCGTCAGCTCTTCGAACAACGCTTCTCGCGCGGGCTGCCCTTGGGCCCCGTCGAGCAGATCGGCGCCGCCCCCAACCGGCGCGGCACCACCGTCACCTTCCACGCCGATGAAGAGATCTTCGGCCATCACCGCTTCAAGCCCGCGCGCCTCTTCAAGTCCATTCGCTCCAAGGCCTACCTCTTTTCGGGCGTCGAAATCCGCTGGAAGTCCGCCATCGACGACGGCGAAACCCCGACCGAGGCGACCTTCCACTTCCCCGGCGGCCTCTCGGATTACCTCACCGAAACCCTCGGCTCCGCCTCCACCTATGCCGACGCGCCCTTCTCCGGCACCGTCGATTTCAAGGAGAAGTTCGGCACACCCGGCAAGGTCGAATGGGCCATCAACTGGACCCCGTCGCGCGACGGGTTCATCCAGTCCTACTGCAACACCGTGCCCACGCCCGAAGGCGGCACCCATGTGGCCGGTTTCTGGGCCGCGATCCTCAAGGGCATCAAGGCGTATGGCGAGCTGGTCAACAACAAGAAAGCCGGCCAGATCACCCGCGACGACCTGATCACGGGTGGCTGCGCGCTGGTCTCCTGCTTCATCCGTGAGCCTGAATTCGTGGGCCAGACCAAGGACCGTCTGGCCACGGTCGAGGCCCAGCGGCTGGTGGAGAACTCCGTCCGCGACCATTTCGACAACTGGCTCGCCGCCGACACCAAATCCGCCGGCGCCATCCTCGATTTCCTCGTCCTGCGCGCCGAAGAACGCCTCCGCCGCCGGCAGGAGAAAGAGACCCAGCGCAAATCCGCCACCAAGAAGCTGCGCCTTCCCGGCAAACTGGTCGATTGCTCCCAGAATGCCCGCGAAGGCACCGAGCTTTTCATCGTCGAAGGCGACAGTGCGGGCGGTTCCGCCAAGATGGCCCGCGACCGCAAGACCCAAGCCCTCCTGCCCCTGCGCGGCAAGATCCTGAACGTGCTGGGCGCGGCCTCCTCCAAGCTGGGATCGAATGCGGAAATCAGCGATCTGACCCAGGCTTTGGGCGTTGGCCTCGGCACCCGCTTCAACATCGACGATCTGCGCTATGACAAGGTCATCATCATGACCGATGCCGACGTGGACGGCGCCCATATCGCGTCGCTCCTGATGACGTTCTTCTTCACCCAGATGCGCCCCATGATCGACGCAGGCCACCTGTATCTCGCCTGCCCGCCCCTTTTCCGCCTGACCCAAGGCGCGCGGCGCGTCTATTGCCTGGACGAGGCCGAAAAGAACGATCTTCTGGAGAAGAGCCTCGGCGGCAAGGGCAAGATCGACGTCTCGCGCTTCAAGGGGCTGGGCGAGATGGACGCCAAGGACCTCAAGGAAACCACGATGGACCCCGCCTCCCGCAAACTGATCCGCGTGACCATAGACGAGGACGAGCCGGGAGAGACCGGAGACCTCGTCGAACGCCTGATGGGCAAGAAACCGGAAATGCGGTTTCAGTACATTCAGGAGAACGCGCGGTTTGTGGAGGAGTTGGATGTTTGATGCAATTCAGATAAGTTCAAGCTGATCTGACTTGTTGACTCTAAGCACACCTGACAGCAACCAGTTCCTCCAGTTCTGATTTCGATGTGTGCCCATTGCAAACGCTATTCCTTTCTTCGGCCACTCTTCCCCAAATACCCTTTGCATTTCTTGGATAGCTATTTTTTCTCCGTATCGCTCTCTCCACTTGAAAAATGTTGCTTCCGTCTCCCAATCAATACAATTGTAATTTCTATCTTTTCCCGCAAACTTAAATTTGTAGTTAAATCGGTACGGTGGAGGCTCTTTCGAAATAGCTGGATCACTAAACATATCTGTTTGGCGATGAAGTTCATCGCGCTGTCGCCTCTCTTTGTCAATCTCCGACTCGGAATACCGAATGACAGAAAAGCGGGGCTGCTCAGGCTGAATGAGTGCAAAGGATTTGTTTTCCGCTAGCTCCTTATCCAGATCTGCCACTAGTGCCCTACGGGCGAGGGAGTGACGTTCTGCTTTCGGAACGCTGCCGATGACTTCTATCGACTGTGGGTCAACTCTCTTGCTTTCCAGTCTTCTGTCATCTGGTGCATTCCTCCAACGGAAAGATATAAGATCCCATCTTCCGAATTTTTGATTTTCTCTTAGATCGCGAAAGGGGACTGGATATAGCCGATGCCAATTACCATCGTAGTCAATACCTGCCACACAGACGGTTTCGCCATGCCTTTGACCGATATCTGGTGCGGCCTTGATGATGACAGCAGCTCTTCCAGTATGCGGAAATTCAATAGAACTATTCAATTCTAGATGTGCCTTGCCTCGATTAGATCAAGCTGCATCAAATGCTCCACAACTATGGAGCGATGACAACCAAGATGACATTTTTCAAAACATAGTAAACAAACCGTTGACTTTCCAACTAGCGAGTTGAGCTCTCGAAGGGCTGTAGTTGCCCGCTCGGTCTTCATATGATCGGAGAAAACCCGCTGAAAGGTGGCGTAGTCGCCCGCGCGCGCAGCCAGACGGCCTTCCTTTGGATCGCCAAGGTCACGCATGTGGACATAGCTGATCCCATTCTCCTCCAGTGCGGTCCGAAGACCATTTTTTGAGAAACCGCGTTTCCTCGAAAGCGGAAGTTCGCGAATATCGACCAGCGTTTCGATACCTGCTGCAATCAGAACCTCAACAAATCCAGATATTTCAGTACCTTCATAGCCTATCGTAAATACCTGCTTCGCTGTGCCCTCAGGGCAAAGCTTCAGTTCCGAATGTCCATCTTTCATCTACTCAGCCTCCTTTTTTACATCAATAGCTGCAACAAGCCTCTGATGCGAGTTCAGAAATACGGCCATGAGGCCAGCTTCACCCCGCCGCACCCCGTCAGCACAAAACAGCCACCAGCATGGCCACCCGAGTGACACCGGTCACCCAGTCCCTATACTTGCGTCCAATCTTTTTCGCCCAACCGATTTTTCCAACCCAACGGCATCCCTTCATGAAAAACATCGCCCTCGGCCTTATCGCCGGCATCGCTGCCTTTCTGGCCGTGCAATATCTGGTCCCCACGCTCTTTGGGAACGATCGTATCTCCGTTGATGACCTCGTCGCCGAGATCAAGGCCAACGACCCGTCCGGCTTTTACACAACGGTCGAAACCCACTTCCCCGAAGACTATGCCCGCTTCGTCGCCCTGATGGACGAGACCGCGAACAATCCCAACATTCCCGACGATCTGCTGAACCAGGCGCTTTTCGGGCGGTCTCAGGCTTTCATGTCCGACCTGCGCCTGGCCAATGCGCCCTATTTCGCGCGCGCCTCCATCGAGCAGATTGAAACCACGCTCAGCAGTTACCTCGCATTCGTGCAAAGCCTCAGTAGCGATCCCCGCTTTTGCAATCGCATACTGGCCTTTGGCACCGCCTCTCTCGGCTTGGAGGAGAGCCTGAAAATCGATCAGGCGCTACTGTCGGATACGGCAAATCAGGTCTTCCTCACCTTCGCCGAAGGCAGAGCCCAGATGAATGATCACGGCACCGCGACAAGCGCCGATTGGGACAGTGTCCTTGCAGAGTGGCAAGCAGATGTGGCCCAACCAAACTTCCCATCCATCTACATGGCGCAGGATCCCGGCAACGAGGCATATTGCGAGGCCACGATCAGTTTCTACGAGGCCCTGCGCGACATGGACGGCGAAAGCCGGGACCGTGTTCTGATCGAGGTCACCAGCAAGGTGATCGATATCGACTAGGGCCCCGGCCCGAAAGGCCTGGCTAGGCCTTCAAAAGCTTCAGACGAATGTCGCCATGACGCCCCAAAGGCTCATCATCGCGACAAAACCGGCGATGGTGGGGATGATCACTTTCTCCATGGTCTTTCTCCTTTCCGGGCACCCCGTTCGGGGGTGCGGTGCGTGCCGCGCAGCCCGTTGCCGCGCGATCTGGAAAGGACATGGGTGCGACCGTCTGACACATAAAGACCGATAAGTTCACCTTACGTCACGCTGACGGGACCGGACTGAAACAGAGCGGGCACGCGCGCACTGCCCGATAGGATGCGCATCCATTTGCAGGCTACTGGACGGGGATGCACAGACGCCCCCACCCCTTCACGGGTTAACCTTTTACTTGGCCCTGCCCCCTCGCCCCCATAGGCTGATGCGAAACGGACAAGGGCCCACGACTATGACCGCAGCAGAGATCCAAACCCTACTGGAGGAAAACTTCGCCCCCTGGGTTCTCGCCCTCGACCTGTCCGTCCAGGGCGCCTCACCCGCACACACGACGCTGCGCATGCCACTGACCCCGCAGCTTGCCCGCGTGGGCGGCATCGTGTCCGGGCAAGCGCTGGCTGCCTTGTCAGACACGTCCATGGTTCTCGCGACAATTGCCCATGTCGGTGAGTTCAAACCCCTGGCGACCACAAACCTCGACGTCCAGTTTCTGCGCCCCGGTGTGGGCGCTGCCATCCTTTGCCGGGCCGAAGTGGTGCGTGCGGGCAAGGCGCTGATCTTCACACGCGCCCTCATGACCGAGGAAGACAGCGCCAAATCCGTCGCCACGGCGACTGCGACGTTCTACGCGCCTTAATCGCTTCCCAGACGCATCTGCCCAAGCTACGGTCGCCTCATGTGGAAAGCGCTTCTTATCTTTGCCCTGGTCCTGACCGCTTGCGGTCGTCCCCTGACCACGGATGAACGGGCATTCGCCCAAAAAATCCACGGAGATTCCATAGACTTAGATCGCGTGCGCTTGGCTCGCGGGGCATTGGTCGGCGCGGTCACCTTCCGCCGTCCGGCCCGCCCGCGCGTCTCCTGCCGCGAGCGGATCCTGCCGCCACCCAAGACCGATATCATCACCACCCGCCCGGCGGCGGTGGTGCTCTTCAATCGCATCCACTTCACCCGGGACTGGTATATCGAGAATTACATGCCGCTCTATCCCGAACGGCTCTACCTGATCGAAGCGATGCTGCTTGCGCATGAACTGACCCATGTCTGGCAATGGCAGAACCGAGACGTGACCGGCTATCACCCCCTGCGTGCCGCAGCCGAACATCAACGCAGCGCAGACCCTTATCTCTTTGAAACAGAGGACGAAAAGAACTTCCTCGATTACGGTTTCGAACAACAGGGCGCGATCGTGGAGGAATATGTCTGCTGCCGCGCCCTTGCCCCCGACGCCGCGCGGACGGAACGGCTGCACCAAATGCTGAGCGCGGCCTTTCCGGTCTCCCGCCTGCCCGATGTCGGGCGGGAAAGCGATGTGGTGCTGCCCTGGAAAGAGGCGGAACTGAACGGGATCTGCGACTAGCCGTCGACCTGAATATCCTCAAGATATTCGAGCAAGGCCGCAAGGGGCCTTGGCACCGGTGTCATGCGGCCGTCGATTTCCACGGGCACGGTGTCTCCTTCAAGGATCGCGCCGAATTCCGGCATGACGCGGCCCGTATGCTCCCCCTTTCCGTAACCGTCGATCACCGAAAGCACTTCGGCACGTGGGAAAACACCGTCATTGCGCAACGCGATCTGTGTAAGATCCGGAGGAACCTGGCCACCGATCAGCACACCGCCCCCGGTTCCCCGATAGTCGTGACAGGCGGTGCAATTGTCAGCAAAGAGCCGTGCACCTTCGCGGGGTTCGGGCATCTCGTTCATAGCAACACAGGCTGTGAGCGCGATGCACGCCGCAGGGAGTAGAAGCAATCGCATCATTCGCCGTCCTGCAACGTTTCGAGATAAGCCACCAGATCGACGATGGGCTGGCTGGTCAGAATCGGCTGTCCGGCAGGCGTTTTCATCGCTGCATCCTCACCCTCGAAGAAAAAGCCGTAAACGGGCATCGGGCTGCCATGGCTGGTCAGGGGGTCCCGCCCGTCGATGCGCATCACCACACGTTCCGTCGGGAAGACGCCGTCATAGCGCTGGGTCAGCGTTGTCAGGTCGGACGGCTTGATCACCATCACCCCAGCCATCGGTCCGGCCCCCGTGGCCTCCAAACCATGGCACATGGCACAATGGTTCCGGAACAATTCGGCGCCGACCTCGACGTCCTGCGCCAAGGCCGGTCCAGCCAGGGTCATCGCCATGGCAAAGCTGAGTATGCGTGAAGTCATCGTGTCCTCCTCCAGGTTGCAACCTGCCCCGATCACAGGTTCAGACTTGCCCAGCGCGGGGATGAGAACCATGATCCAAATCAACTGCATAGGAGAGACTTGGGTGGCTCAATACGCGTTGGTTATGTTGTTGGCTGGAATCGGCATCCCGATCCTTGCCGCGCTCAATGCCGCACTTGGCGTCCGCATCGGCTCGCCAGCGGCGGCGGCGGCCGTCCTTTTTTCCGTCGCTTTCGCAACCACCGCCTGCGCGGTGCTGCTGACCGGGCCACACGCCCTGACGAAAATCACGCTCGCCCCGAGATACCTTTTACTCGCCGGTGTCCTGATCGCGTTCTACGTGCTCTCGATTACTTATATTGCCCCGCATTTCGGAGTGGGCAACGCAGTCTTTTTCGTTTTGATCGGGCAATTGATCAGCGCAGCGGCTATAGATCATTTCGGCCTTTTCGGCGCTCAGATCAGTCCCATCAGCCTCACACGCGCGGCGGGGATCGGGATCATGGCCTTGGGTGTCTGGGTGACCCAACTCGCGTAACCCGTTCAGCTCAGGCCCGCGAGGCTGCGAGCCTGGGACCAAAGAGCGTCATCCACATTGACAGGATCCGCCAAAACGCGCCCTTGTCCCGGCATGCGTGCGCCGGGATCCATGGCGATACCTTCGACAACCTCCGCCAGTCGATCCACGAAGCTGTCGGACAGTGCGGGGTCGATAAGCATGTAGAACTGGCCAAGGTCATGAGGCGGTCCGTCATCGGCCTTTAGCGGATGTACGTTGCGAGAGGTCACGCTGCCGGTCATGCCAGCCGCCAAAAGCTCCGCCATGAGACCAAAGCCCCACCCCTTGTAGCCGCCCATCGAGACAAGAGAGCCTGAAAGTGCAGCCTCTGGATCCGTCGTTGGGGCACCATCGGCATCGAGCGCCCAGCCTTCGGGAATACGCTCTCCAGCGGCTTTCGCCATGGTGATCTTGCCCAGCGCCACCGTGGTTGTGGACTGGTCAAACTGCAACGCGATCCCGCCGTGTCCATCCGGCACCGAGAAGGCCACGGGGTTGGTCCCGATGACCCGTGTCTTGCCACCTGGCGGCGCCACGATCGGCGACGCATTCGTCATCCCGAGCGCGATGAAACCGGCACGCGCGATCTGCCCGGTAAAGTATCCCAAAGAGGTGCAAGTATGCGTATGGCCTATGGCAAGCGACGCCGTGCCATTGGCCCGCACCGAATCGATCGCGTGCGGAAGCCCGCGCGCGAAGGCGGGTTGGGCAAACCCCATCCGTCCATCCACCGCAACATGGGCGGGCCTTGGCGCGGTAACCTTCGGTTCAACCTGGCCCTGCACCCGTCCTGACCGAAGTTGCCTGCAATAGCTCTCAAGATAGTAAAGGCCACAGATCCTGTTTCCCGTGGCCTCGGCTTCGGCAACGGCTTTGGCGACCTCCGCCGCAATCCAACTGTCGGCGCCGTGTGCGACAAGGGCCGATTTGGTGATATCCTCGATCTCTGCCAGCGCGATTTCGGTCACGTGCCTGTTCCTTCCACCAGTACGCCGGCCTCCAGCCGGACCATGCGGTCCATGCGGGCGGCCAGCTCCAGATTATGCGTGGCGATCAGGGCCGCAAGGCCGGTGCCCGCGACAAGCTCCATCAACGCGCTGAAGACCTGATCCGAGGTGTTGGGATCCAGATTACCGGTCGGCTCATCCGCCAACAAAAGCGCCGGCGCATTGGCCAGGGCCCGGCAGAAGGCGACGCGTTGCTGCTCTCCCCCGGACAGCGCGGCGGGCCGGTGCCCCGCGCGTTCGCCGACACCCACGCGGGTCAGAAGGCCCATGGCGCGCGTCTCGGCGTCCTTTTGCGAGATGCCGTTGGCCAGTTGCGGCAAGACGATGTTTTCAAGCGCGGTGAATTCCGGCAGCAGGTGATGGAACTGGTAGACAAAGCCGATCTTTTGCCGGCGCAACCGGGTGCGGACACGGTCGGATTGACCAGTCATCGCGGCACCGGCAATCTCCAGCGTGCCTTCGTCCGCGGCGTCCAACAAGCCTGCGATGTGAAGCAGCGTGGATTTTCCCGCGCCGGAGGGGGCGACCAGTGCAACGACTTCACCCGCTTTCACCGTTAGATCGACACCGCGCAGGACCTGGATTTCACCGGGCGTGCCACGATTATAGGTCTTCCCGATCTCGCTCAGGCGAAGTGCTGCATCACTCATAGCGCAACGCCTCCACCGGGTTCATGCGCGCCGCGCGCCGGGCCGGAAAGATCGTGACGATAAAAGACAGGCTGAGCGACAGGGCAATCGCGCTCAGCACATCGGAAAGGTGCAGCTGCGCCGGCAGACTGTAGATCCCCCGGATCGACGGATCCCAGACACCGCCCCCCATCATCACGTTTACGAACGAAAAAACCGGGTCGATATAGATCGCGAACAGGCAGCCCAGGATCACACCCAAGGTCGTGCCAATCAGGCCGGTGGACGCGCCGCAGATGAAAAAGATCCGCAGGATGTTCCCTTCGCTCAGCCCCACAGTGCGCAGAATGCCGATATCGCGACCCTTGTTCTTCACCAGCATAATCAGCCCCGACACGATATTCATCGCCGCGATAAGCACAAGGATCGACAGGATCACGAACATGATGTTGTCCTCGACCTCCAGCGCGCGGAGAAAACCGCCAGAGGCATCCTGCCAGGTCCACACCTGCGCCCGTTCCCCGGCGGCGCGGATCAAAGGCAAGGCCATCGCATTCACATTGTCTGGATCTTCGACCATCACCTCCAACTCGTCGACGACACCCTCGCGGTTGAAGAAGGACTGTGCCTCCTGCAGGGGAAGGTAGACGCGGACACGGTCGATGTCGTAGCGCCCGGCGCTGAAGATATGCACGACTTCGTAGGCATTGACCCTTGGGCTTGTCCCAAAGGCGGTGCGCACACCGTTGGGAGAGATCAGCTTGATGCGATCTCCCACCTGCGCGCCAAGCTGCTGGGCCACGCCGCTGCCGATGGCGATGCCCTCCTCATACCTGTCGAAGGAACCGCCCGTGCCCTCGGCCGGCTCAAGCCCCGGCAGGGTCTGCACATCGTCCACTCTCATACCGAAGACCTGCACCCCCGCATTGCTTGAGCGGAGATTGGCCATCACCTGGCCCTGAATGCGTGGGGCGACACGCGTGACCCCCGGCACCTCTGCCACACGGGCGACCATCGCATCGTAATCCGCGATGGTGCGGTCGATCCGCCCTTGCTCGGTCACCTGCCCGGCATTGTAGATCTGCACATGGGCGTTCGCGCCAAGGATCGTATCGACGAATTCCGCGCGAAAGCCCGAGCGCACCGCAAGCGTCGCGATCAGCGCAAAAACGGCAAGCGTAATGCCGATGATGCTGATCCAGGTCATCGTGCTGACCCCCCCTTCGGCGCGGCGGGCGCGCAGATAGCGCCATGCGATCATCCACTCAAAAGCGGAAAAAGGGGCTGGTGATTTGGCCATTCTGGCTCCTGCTCGAACTTTTGGCGGAGAGTGCGGCGCTCATGTGCCGGGGTCAAGACACCCGCGCACGACCACCCAGCCCAAGTGGGCAGACATTGGCCAAACGGGCCTCCAACATACCGCGCAACTGCAAAAGCCGCGCGACCTTGTCATCGATCTCAGCCAGCTTCGCGCGCAAAAGATCCGCGACAGCCTCCGCATCCATTTCGGCCTGATTTCCGCCGACAAGCTCCGAGATCTCGCGCAGCGAAAACCCCAACGCCTGTGCAAGCCGAATCAAACCGACCACCGCCTCGGTCTCCTTGGGAAAATCGCGGTAGCCGTTGGCTTTGCGATCCGCCCGGATCAATCCACGCCGCTCGTAAAGCCGCAGCGCGTCACGACTGACGCCGGACCGATCCGAAAGATCACCGATTTGCATGCCAATTCTCCCTTGACCCTGGACTTAGGTCAAAGGTTTAAACCAGCCGGCATTCGAAAACCAGTTAGGATGAACCGAATGCTCACCACCTCACACTTCACCCGAATTTTCCGCGTCTCAGCCTGGTACGATATTGCCGTGACATGGCCTTATGCGACCCCGTTCACCCTGCCGTTGATGCATGATGTGCTGAATGCGGTTCACGGTGCCGCAGGATGGGCGCCCATCCCTGAATTCTCGCCATTCGCCACCCTTTTTGCCAACTTCTTCGGAACGGTGGTGCTGATCTGGTCTGTCGTCCGTCTGCATCTCAACGATCCGCGTCTTGCGCGCTACGACGCCCTGGGCCGCTTTCTGTTTTCAAGCTGGATGATCTATGCGCTCAGCATGGGCGTCAGCCCTATCGTTTGGGTTTTTCTTGTGATCGAGATCAGCTTTGGCATCCTTCAGGCCTTGCCGGTGCGCTCAACCAACAGCGGCGCGTCTGCGGCGGAAGAGACGGCGTAACACGGATATGACCGCAGCGCCTCCGCCAAAACCGGCCAGAACGAACAGAACGCCATCAAATGTGGCTGGCACTGCGGGCCGGTAGGCGGACCAGGTTGCCTCGACGAGCTGGGGATCGGCAAAGCGCCGGATCTCCAGCAGCCGTCCACCATCTCCCAACGGGCGCAGGACGGCAAGATCCGCCGACAAACGGTCGTAGCGCCGGATCGTCCGCTCCATGTCGGCCCGGCGCCGCTCCACGAAGACAGAGCCTTGCATCTGTTCCAGGGCCGCCGTTCTGGACAAGCCGACCGCGCGGGCCGAGGCATCAAAGTCGGCCACGACATCTGACAGCGCATCGACGGCCCCGCCGAGGCGTTGGACATATTGCTGTGAAAAGGTTGGGAATTGCGACAACAGCGTGGCACCCGCGATGCCGCCTGCCAAGGTCAAAGCCCGGATCATGTTCTGCCTCTCTGCTCGCCGTTTGGGTCACGGTCTGTGAGCAGATCCTAGCAGAAATGAAGCCCCGATTACAGCCAGGTGTGGAAAGACCGGTTCGCCATCGGCTCGACCATCTCGGACCCATCGTGATGCGGGGCATAGATCTCGGCCACCTTGCGCACGGCTTCTTGCGGGCTCAGTTCTTCGCTTTGTCCAGTGCGGCGGCTGGTCAGTTCCACCACGCCATTCTTCAGGCCGCGCGGCCCCGCCGTGATCCGCCACGGCAGGCCGATCAGATCCATCGTGGCAAACTTGCCACCCGCCCGTTCGTTGCGATCATCATAAAGCGGCTCAAGCCCCGTCGCAGCCAGCGCGGTGTAGATCTGCGAACAGGCGGCATCGACGGCCTCATCCCCCTGTTTCAGGTTAACGATACCGCAATGAAACGGCGTGACGCCTTCGGGCCAGATGATCCCGTTTTCGTCATGGCTTGCCTCGATGATCGCGCCCAGCAGGCGGCTGACCCCGATGCCGTGGCTTCCCATGTGAACGGGAACCTGCGCGCCATCCGCGGTTTGCACGGCTGCACCCATCGCCTCGGAATACTTGGTTCCGAAATAGAAGATCTGACCGACCTCGATGCCCCTTGCGACCCGCTGCCGCTCCTTTGGGATCAGGTTGAAGATCGCTGGATCGTGGGTTTCGTCCGTCCTGGCATAGCGAGAGGTGAACTCTTCCAGAACCGCCTGGCATTCCGCGACATCGTCATAATCGATCTGACGATCCCCAAAGGTCAGATCGGTCACCTCGCTGTCATAAAAGACCTCTGATTCCCCGGTTTCGGCCAGAACAAGGAATTCATGCGTATAGTCGCCCCCGATCGGGCCACCATCGGCGCGCATTGGGATCGCCTGCAATCCCATCCGCTCATACGTGCGCAGATAGCTGACCAGATGGCGATTATAGGCGTGCAAAGCCGCGTCCTTGTCGACGTCGAAGTTATAGCCGTCCTTCATCAGGAACTCGCGACCGCGCATCACCCCGAACCGTGGCCGGATCTCGTCCCGGAACTTCCATTGAATATGGTAAAGCGTCAGCGGCAGATCCTTGTAGCTGCTGATATTGGCGCGGAAGATGTCAGTGATCAGCTCTTCGTTGGTCGGACCGTAAAGCATATCGCGATCATGGCGATCCCGGATCCGCAACATCTCCTGCCCGTAATCGTCATACCGGCCACTCTCTTTCCAAAGATCGGCCGATTGCAGCGTGGGCATGAGCATCGGCACATGTCCGGCGCGCATCTGCTCTTCATGCACGATGTTTTCGATCTTGCGCAGAACCTTGAAGCCAAGCGGCAGCCAGGAATAGATGCCTGCCGAGGATTGCTTGATCATACCCGCGCGCAGCATCAACCGGTGGCTCACAATCTGCGCCTCCGAGGGGGTTTCCTTCAGAACAGGCAGGAAATATCGGGACAGCCGCATTTGAAACCTCGCAGGGATGACGGGACTTTGCGGGGGTCTATGCCAAAGCCGTCTTACAGGCAATCTGGCATTTTCTCTGAAAAGGAGAAGGCGGCATTGCCGGGAAAACAATGCCGCCTCAAAGCCGCGCATCACCCTGGATTGGGGATAAAGGGCGATTACGCTAGATGCCGCCAGGATCGAAAATTGACCTGATCGGCGCGTTCGTTCACCCGCCTCTGCAATATCGGCATAATCGCTCGACCTCGCCCGTGACGGGTAGGACCAAGGCCCCACTCACGAAGTAGGTGGCATATGACAAATACTCAGAACGCAAGAAAGAGCGAAAACACGCATGGGTCCGTTTGCGCTCCTGTCGTGGGCGGGTCCTTGCCGGCACGCAACGCAGGTTCCCGCCTATTACGAAATGAAATCAAGCGCTTGCAGTAATGCCAAATCGCGATTTTTCGGTGAATCCGCCTTACAAGGAAGGGTTTGATCGCATCCGCATCTATGGGAGAGGCCGCGACGGCGGAAGCCACCGGGATGGCTTGGCATCAGGGCCTTTGGCGGAGGTCAACCCGCGGCGGGTGCCCATCAACGCAGAAAGCCATGGGTTGGTCGTTTTGCCGTCGACAACCAGTCGCTGGCCTAGGTGCCAGTCTTCGCGGCATATCCGGGCATGAATTTGCGGGCGGCAGAGGGGTTTTCCGGCTGATCGCCCGGTCAAGCCTGGCTGCCCCTTGCATCAGGCGCGGTGATGCGCGATGTCAGATACATTCATTTTTTTGAGGCTAAGATGGCACTTCCGGTCCGCGATCAGCTAAAGTACTGGGGGCTTGCGACAGCATTACTGATTTTGTCCCTTTGGTTCCTGGGCGACGTGCTGCTGCCTTTCGTCATTGGCGGAGCCATCGCGTATTTCCTGGATCCGGTCGCGGATCGCATCGAGGAAATGGGCGCCTCGCGTGGCGCTGCAACGGCAATCATTACCGTGATCGCGATCCTGATTTTCGTGGTGATGGCGTTGCTGGTGGTGCCAACGCTGGTGGCGCAGACGCTGCAACTGGTCGATACCGCCCCGGCCTTGCTGCGCAATCTTCAGGGGTTTCTGACCACTCAATTCCCGTCAATCCTGGATGAGGGATCGACCCTCCGGCAATCGCTGACCTCGATCGGTGAAACCATTCAGAGCCGTGGCGCCGAGTTGCTGAACACGGTGGTGACCTCGGCGATGTCGCTGGTCAATTTCGTGATTCTGCTGGTGATCTCTCCGGTGGTGGCGGTCTACCTGCTGCTTGACTGGGACCGCATGATCGCACGTATCGACGATCTCCTGCCCCGGGACCATGCGCCGGTGATCCGCCGGCTGGCTGGTGAAATCGACAAGACGCTGGCCTCTTTCGTGCGGGGAATGGGAACTGTCTGCCTGATCCTGGGCACCTATTATGCCATTGCCCTGATGCTGGTCGGGCTGCAATTCGGCCTTGTTGTCGGCTTTGTTGCGGGACTGGTCACCTTCATCCCCTATCTCGGCGCTCTGATCGGTGGAGCACTGGCGATTGGGCTGGCCCTTTTCCAGTTCTGGGGCGATTGGGTTTCGATCGGACTTGTGGCCGGCATCTTCATGGTCGGCCAGGTGATCGAGGGCAACGTTTTGACCCCCAATCTTGTTGGTCATTCCGTCGGGCTGCACCCCGTTTGGCTGCTTCTGGCTCTTTCGGTCTTCGGAGCGTTGTTCGGCTTTGTGGGCATGTTGGTTGCCGTTCCGGTTGCCGCAGCCCTCGGGGTGGTCGCGCGCTTCGCCACGAGCCAATATCTGGACAGCCGCCTTTATCAGGGTCTGTCCGGGACGGACGAAACGTAAAATGAGCAAACAGACCAGTTTTGATCTCTCCGGCGCACCTGCGCTGGCGCGAGAGGACTTCTTTGTCTCTCCGTGCAATGCCGTTGCCGTTGCGATGATCGACGCACCCCAAACCTGGCCCTCCGGCAAACTGGCCCTGACCGGCCCCGCCGGCTCGGGCAAGACCCATCTGGCGCAGATCTGGGCGACGGAGAACAACGCGCGGCTTCTTCCAGCCACGAACCTGACCGAAGGCGACATTTCCTACCTAGCTCAGGGATCGGTCGCGGTCGAGGACGTGCCAGCGCTCTCCGACGATCTGTCCGCGCAAAAGATGCTCTTTCATCTGCATAACCTCGTGCTGGCGAATGGTCACCGGCTGCTTTTGACGGGCCGTCCCGCTCCAAAACACTGGGCGCTGTCGCTGCCGGACCTGCAAAGCCGTATCGAAGGCGCGCAACACGCCGCGCTGCAGGAGCCGGACGACCAGCTTTTGGGCGCAGTCCTTGGAAAGCTTTTTGCAGACCGGCAGATCCTGCCAAAACCCGATGTGATCCCCTATCTTGTAAGTCATATGGATCGCTCATTTGCGGCTGCGGGTGAGATCGTGGATCGCCTGGACCGGACCGCGCTGGACGAAAAGCGCAGCCTGAACCGTGCCTTGGCGATCCGTCTTCTCGCGCCCTGAGCGTCACCAAACCGTCACACCCCGACCGCATAAGGCCATCATGACCTACGCTGATTTTCTCAAGTCCCCATTTCCACCGGCCCAATCCTTTCCCGATCTCGACGGTACTGGCCCAGAGCGCTTTTTTAACCGCGAACTGAGTTGGCTGGCCTTCAATTGGCGTGTTCTGGAAGAGGCCGAGAATGCCCGGGTTCCACTGCTGGAACGGTTGCGGTTTCTGTCGATATCCGCCAACAACCTTGATGAATTCTACACCGTGCGCGTGGCCGGTCTGCGCGAACTCGCACATGCCGGCAACACCACTCCGGCAGCGGATGGTCTGAGCCCGGCGCAGCAACTGGTTCTCATCAACGAGGACGCTCGTCGCCTCATGGAGGCTCAGCAAAGGATGCTGGCCGATCTGAAGGTCGCGATGGAGGCCGAAGAGATATCGATCCTCGATCTCGGCTCCCTCACCGACGCGGACCGGGCCCATGTCGCCGACGTCTTTCTGACGCAGGTTTTCGCGGTTCTCTCCCCGCTTGCCATCGACCCTGCGCACCCCTTCCCCTTTATCCCGAACGGCGGCTTTTCCCTGGCTCTCCAACTGGAGCGCGCCAAGGACAAACGCCCCCTGCAGGCACTGTTGCCGATCCCCAACCAGATCAGCCGCTTCATTCGTCTTCCGTCAGAGACGGGCGCGCATCGGTTTCTTCCGCTTGAGGATCTTCTGCTTTTGCAGATCGAACACCTTTTTCCCGGCTACAAGGTGAAGTCGCATTTCAGTTTCCGGGTCCTGCGCGACAGCGATCTGGAACTGGAAGAAGAAGCCGAAGATCTGGTCCGCGAATTCGAAGTTGCGCTCAAGCGGCGGCGCCGGGGCGAAGTGGTTCGAATGACCCACTCCGCCGGGGCGCCGGAAAAGCTGCTTTCGGTCATCATGGAGGAGCTGGGCGTTACACCCGATGAGGTCATCCAGATGGACGGGATGATCGGTGTCGCGGATCTTAGTGAACTGGTCCTCAGCGAACGGCCCGACCTGCTTTGGCCGCCCTTCAATCCACGTGTACCGGAACGCGTGCAGGATCATGAAGGGGACATGTTCGCCGCGATCCGGCAAAAGGACATGCTGTTGCACCACCCTTACGAGACGTTCGATATGGTGGTGCGTTTCCTGCAACAGGCGGCACGCGATCCGAATGTCGTCGCGATCAAACAGACCCTTTATCGCACTTCCCGCGATTCCCCGATCGTCGAAGCCCTGTGCGAGGCTGCCGAAGACGGCAAATCCGTCACCGCGCTGGTGGAGTTGAAAGCCCGCTTTGACGAGGCCGCCAACATCCGCCAGTCACGCAGGCTGGAACGTGCGGGCGCCCATGTCGTCTATGGCTTCATGGATCTCAAGACCCACGCCAAAATCAGCACCGTCGTGCGCCGCGAAGGCAACGAACTTGTCACCTATACCCACTACGGCACCGGAAATTATCACCCCATCACCGCGCGCATCTATACGGATGTGTCATTCTTCACCTGCGACGCGACGCTTGGTCGGGATGCAACCAAGGTCTTCAACTACCTGTCCGGCTATGCCCAGCCGGAGACGTTGGAGAACCTTGCCATATCACCGATCACGCTCAAGCCGCGACTTCTGGAGATGATCGCAGGCGAGATCGAACATGCAAAGGCGGGGCGTCCGGCGGAAATCTGGGCCAAGATGAACTCGCTTATCGAAAGCGAGGTCATTGACGCGCTTTACGCGGCAAGCCAGGCCGGGGTGAAGATCAGTCTGGTCATTCGGGGCATTTGCGGTTTGCGCCCGGGCATCGAAGGTCTCAGCGAAAACATACGGGTCAAATCGATTGTGGGCCGGTTCCTCGAACATTCCCGCATCGTGTGCTTTGGCAACGGCCACGGTCTGCCCAGCAAGAAAGCACGGGTCTATATCAGCTCCGCCGATTGGATGGGCCGAAACCTCAATCGACGGGTCGAGACGCTGGTGGAAATCACCAACGGCACCGTAAAGGCCCAGATCGTCAGCCAGGTCATGGCGGCGAACCTGGCGGACGTGTCGCAAAGCTGGGTGATGAACCCGGATGGCTCCTTTACCCGGACGCCTGTCCCCGAAGGTGAATTCGCGTTCAACTGCCATCGCTTTTTCATGGAAAATCCGTCGCTCTCGGGTCGCGGCTCCGCCGGAGCTTCGGATGTTCCCAAGCTCACTCACACGAAAGACTAGATCCGCGTCCAGCGTCCGTTCTCGGGAGCGGACCACGTTCAACGCTATCCTCACACCTCGAAATGTAAATCATGTTGCACGCTGACATATTGCGGCCCTTTGCGCTGGTTTTTCTGGCCCTAACCTTTATCGTGATCGGGGATGCCGCAGGCAAAACCATGGCTCAAAGCGGCATCAGCCCTCTCTTTATTGCCTGGACCCGGTTCGCGCTTGCCGCGGCTCTGATCCTGCCCTTTGGCGGGCTCCGGACATCCGAGTGGAAAGCCCTTTTTGATTGGCGTGTCCTCCTTCGGGCCGGCCTTATTGTGGCCGGCATATGCTCTATCCTCACCGCGCTCCGGACAGAGCCCATCGCAAACGTCTTCGGCGGGTTCTTCATTGGCCCGGTGGTGTCTTATCTGCTCTCTGTCCTGCTTCTGGGCGAGCGTGTCACCGCCTCGCGCTCCTTCCTTTTGGTGCTGGGCTTTGTCGGTGTTCTGTTAGTCGTCAAACCCGGGATCGCCACCTCAGCCGGTATGCTTTTCGCGGTTTTGGCGGGGTGTTTTCATGGCGCTTATCTTGTGGCCACGCGCTGGCTTGCGTCCGATTTCAGACCCTCCTTCCTTCTGACCTCTCAATTGGTTCTTGGCGCGCTTGTCTTGCTTCCTTTCGGACTGCCGGAATGGCCCGAAGCCTTGGACAGCGATGTCGCGATCCTGGTGGCGATCAGCGCCCTGGGGTCGGCTGCGGGAAACTATCTTTTGGTGATCGTGAACCGCAGGACCCCGGCCAGCCTTGTCGCACCGCTGATCTACACGCAGCTTATTGCAGCGACGGCCATCGGATATTTCGTCTTTTCGGAATGGCCGGATCTTATCAGTCTGGCGGGTCTCTGTCTCATCCTCGCATCGGGTCTTCTCTCCCTTTGGGCAACCCGCCTGTCCACCCCGGCCAAAGAGACTGATGCATCACACAGAGCGCGTTGACCCACACCCCATGATCGCGCATCCTTTCGCACAGATGATCCTGGGGGACGCATGAACCTACACGCTGACGCAGCAGGCCCCGATTGGGGTCCGTTTGGACGTCCCATCTTTGATGACCCCAGCGCGCGTGCTCTTTCGCGTGTGGGCGTGATTGATGTCGGTTCGAACTCCGTTCGTCTGGTTGTCTTCGACGGGGCCGCAAGATCGCCCGCCTATTTCTACAACGAAAAGATCATGTGTGCCCTGGGCGCGGGGCTGTCAGAGACCGGGCATCTGAACCCCGAAGGGCGTGTTCGGGCCCTCGCGGCGATCCGGCGTTTCCAACTGCTGGCAAAGGGTATGGATCTTCCGCCGCTCACGGCCGTGGCCACGGCGGCCGTGCGAGACGCAGAAGATGGGGCCGCGTTCCGTGACGAAGTTGAGCGGGAAACGGGCCTTCGGATCTGGGTGATCGACGGTAAGGAGGAAGCCCGCCTTTCGGCGCAAGGCGTGTTGCTGGGATGGCCCGGATCCTATGGGTTGGTCTGCGACATCGGCGGATCGTCCATGGAACTTGCAGAGATCCGCGAGGGGCGTGTCGGGCGGCGGGTCACCTCACAGCTCGGCCCCCTTAAGCTGAAGGAAGTGAAAGGCGGCAAATCCGGGCGCAAGACGCATATCAAGACCGTGATCGAAAGCCTGTCGGACGAGATGGGCACGCAGCGCGACCGGCTTTTCCTCGTCGGCGGGTCATGGCGGGCCATTGCACGCCTGGATATGGAGCGGCGAGGCTATCCGCTGCACGTGCTGCATGAATACCGGATGAGTACGTCCGCGGTGAACAGCACCGCCCGCTTCATTGCCGACAATGACCCGGATGAGCTGCGCGCCGCCTGCGGCATTTCCAGCACGCGCATGGCCCTCGTCCCCTATGCGATGGAGGTTCTCAAACGGTTGGTCCGCACTTTCAAACCCAAGGATATCGCCGTTTCTAGCTATGGCATCCGCGAGGGCCTTCTTTACGAACAGATGCCTCAGCGTCTGAGAGATCGCGACCCACTCATAGAAGCCTGCCGGTTTGCCGAAGCAAAGGACGCGCGGATGCCCGGCTTTGGCCGCACGCTTTATGACTTTGTCACGCCACTTTTCAAATCAGCGCCAGAAGCCAAACAGCGCCTGATCAAGGCGGCCTGTCTTTTGCATGACGTCAGCTGGCGCGCGCATCCCGATTACAGGGCCGAGGTCTGCTTTGATAACGCGACCCGCGCCAATCTGGGCGGGCTAAAGCATTCCGAACGGATCTTCGTCGGTCTGGCCCTTCTGCACCGCTATCGCAATCGGCGCGAGGGCACGCGGTTCGAAGACCTCTACAACCTGCTGGATGAAAAATCCCAGCACGAGGCAGAGATCCTGGGCAAGGCGATGCGGTTCGGCGCAATGCTTTGGATGAGACGGGACGCGCAGATGGGCCAATTGCGCTGGTTCCCGCAGAAAAAGCAACTGCAACTGCGCATGCCGGTTCAGGCCCTGCCCCTGTTCGGTGAGGTGGCCGAGTCCCGGTTCATGTCCCTTGCAAACTCACTGCAGGCCGATGTGTCCGTCAAAACACTGCGCTGAGGCGCCAGAAGACATCGCATCAAACCCATTCGATCAGAGCTTAGGGTCCGGCGGCAAGACACGTCACTAGATCTCGATGTCCTCGGGCAAACCCTTTGGCTGAGTGTTCTCGGGTTGGTCTGGCTTGCGCCGGATAATGATGTCGCCGTTGGGAAGAATTTCAGGCGGATCGTAGGCTGACCAGTCTTGCACCTGATCCATCAGGTCCCCAAGCGCCGGACCCATTTCGGTCATGAACCCTCTGAAGGATGGCCCAACCTCTTCGAACATGCCTCGCAAATCGTCCCAGGCCGGTGCCATTTCCTGACGCAATCCTTCAAGGAAAAGATCCGCGCCACGCTCCATCAGGCTTTGCCCCTCATCCTCCTGCGCCGCGGCAAGCGGGGGCAGTGAAAGCGCCACGAAAAAGATCATCAGTCTCTGTCTCATATCTCTAATATAGGATCGCTCGCTGCCGGGAATAAGATCAAATGTCGAGGTCAAGTGTGACCGGGAAATGGTCCGAGGCCGTCAACAAGGCCTCGCGCAGAGTGTGGTCCTTCCAGCATGCGGGGTCATCGAAGGGATGCCAGATCCGCCAGGCGGGCCGTCGCGCCATCAGGTCCGGGGACACCATGATGTAGTCCAGCAATGCCTGCAGATATCTTTTCTGATCCGACAGATAGAATCGCGCGGTCGTTGGCGTCGCTCCAAGCCGACGCAGAAGCGCTTGACGCGCATGCGGGTCGAAAAGCGCCTTATCGCTTGCCGGATCGCCCATCACGATCTCGACCGATGATCGCCCGAAAAGATGTTCGTATTCATCAAGGCCCGGGCCATCGTTCAGGTCGCCCATGACAACCAACGGCTCTGCCGCATCCAGATGAGCGTCAATGCGTCTGCGCAACCAGATCGCCTGCGCCAATTGCTTTCGACGGTTCGCAATCGACCGGCGCATGACTTCGTCCCGCGTCCTGGCGCCATGCGGCGCCTTGGATTTAAGATGCGCCCCGATCAGCCGAAAGGTCCGGCCATTGGCCGTGTCAATCAAGAGCTCAAGCGGAGGTTTGGAGAAAACCACCGCATCCTGTGTCGCGTCGATGTCCAGATCGATCCGGAAGGTCCCGTCGAAGCGTGGGGCCTGCATGTCCTCGTGCGGGTCGTGGCGCACTTGCATCAGATCAGGATCATAGAGCAGCGCAATCTCCTGCTGGGTGTTGTTGGCAAATCCAATCGCGGCCCGGCGGGTCCGGAGCGAGAACGCCGCGGCGAAGTCCTCTAGCGCACGCCGTGTGCTGCGCGTGGTGTTTTCGTCCGGCGCCTCCACCACCAGGACCGCATCGGCATCCAGTGACCGAAAGACCTGACCCAACGCGTCGATCTGCTGCCGCCGGGTGATGTCGTGGCGCGCCGATGGGCCCTCATCGGGCGAAAGCGCGTTCGTGTCGTCAAAAAGGGCGTTGAACCATTCAACGTTGTAGGTCGCGATCCGCATTATCTGTGCAGCGCGCTAATCTCATCCCAGGCGCGGTTCAGATCGACCATACGTTTTTCGGCCAGCCGCACCGCCTCTTGCGGGACACCCCTTGCGATCATGCTGTCGGGATGAGTCTCGCGCACCAATCTGCGCCATTCCGTTCGGATCTGGGCCAACGGCATATCCGGGCTCACGCCAAGGATTGTGTAAGGATCCGGCGCCGCGTCGGGCACGAAACGCGCCCTCAAGGCGCGGAACTGCGTCTCGGGAACATCGAAGATGCGTGCAACGGTTTCCAGAAACGTGTTTTCACTTGGGTGATAGAACCCATCGGCCATCGCGATATGAAAAAGGCCTTCCATTAGATCGGTGAGCGTTTTGAGATCATCGGCGAACATCGCCTTGATCCGCTTGGCATATTCCTCGTATCCCGCCACGTCCTGACGCGCCAGATTGAAAACTTTCGCGGCGTCGGGCTCATCCTCTTGCGGGATATGAAAGACGTCGCGAAAGGCCGTCACCTCGTCCCGCGTCACCTGCCCATCCGCCTTCGCCATCTTGGCGCCAAGCGCGATCACCGCGATGGCAAACGCCACGCTGCGTTCGGGCGGCGTGCGCAGGCGGTCAAAGACCGCTGCAAGGCTTTCGCCACTCGCCAGCGCCGAGATTGCGTCAGTGATCCGGGACCAAAGGGACATAGGCGGCACGATACAAGCGGGCGCGCGCGAAGTCAGCGCCGTTCAGAGGACTTTTTGAAGCAGGATCAGGTCAAGCCAACGCCCTTGCTTCCGCCCGACTTCGGGAAGGCGTGCGACCTCGGTGAAACCCATGTTTTCATGAAAGGTGACCGCGCCGGGATTGGCGCCGCTGACAGCCGCAATCAGAACATGCAGCCCGTCTGCACGGGCGACCGCCTCCAACCTGGAAAGCAGTCTTTTCCCAAGGCCCCGACCGCGCGCGTTTTTGGCAAGCTGGATGGAGAGTTCCCTGGTCCTTGCGTATCCCGGTCCCGGCCGAAAAGGGGCATAGGTCGCAAAGCCCACGGCTTTTCCCTCCATCTCGGCCACAAGAAACGCCTGGCCCCGCGCGGTGATGTTGCGCGTCATCGCGTCCATGCTGCGCTCTTCATCCGTGAACGTGATCAATGTGTTGCGGATGATGTCGTTGGTGATATCGCAGAGCGCGGGGGCGTCACCCGCTTTGCCCTGCCGAATGATCATTTGAGACTGCGGACGCCGTGCGGCGTGTCGATTTCGGCACAAAGCGCGATGCGCTCTTCCGTTTCAAAGGCGACCCGTGTGTCATTCAACAGAGGCGCAAGCACTTCGGCGAGCGTCTTCGCCATGGGATGCATGACGACCAGCCGTTTCAAACGACATCCGGATGCGGCGAGCATGTCGCTGGGATGCCCACCACCCGTCCAGCGGATCAGTGCGGGATGCAGATTGTCGAACGGCAGCCTGCCATCCTTGGGAACCACCATGGTCCAGCGCAGATCACCACGCCTCAGATCGACTGGCCCACCAGCCCCTTCCGGCAGACGCGCCAGAACCTCTTCGAGACGCTCTGTCCGGCAGATCCAGTTCGTAAGACGGGGCGCGCCACGAAACTGATCCAGGTCGAACCAACGTGGTCGATCCGGCACCGGCGCCTTTGGATCAATGGCAATCGCCTCAAGATACAATCCGTCATCGAGACCCAGAAGAGCGTTGTGCGTTCCAAAGACATCATGCCGGCCACCCGCCTGCAACGAGACGCCCAACGCGGCCTCCATCGCCTGTTTGGCGTCTTCTAGCGTCTCTCCCGAAACTGCGAGGTGATCAAGTTCAAGCATGGACAATCCTCCTGCGGCGGCGCGGACATGCTCGCATCATGGCAAGACGCCCCGCGCATGCAAGGCCATGCATCGGGGCGTCCGTCAAAGGCGACGCGACCTCAATCAGAAAGGCACAGACACCCCAGCTTAAGCGCGGGTTGTCCGAATGATATCCATGATTTCGGCGGCGGCTTCGGGGATGTTCGTGCCAGGACCGAAGATGGCCTTTACGCCGTGATCATAGAGGTACTGATAATCCTGCTGGGGGATCACGCCGCCGCAAATAACGATGATATCCTCGGCACCGGCCTCCTTTAGGGCCTCAACCAGCTGCGGGGCAAGGGTTTTGTGACCCGCCGCCTGCGAGCTGATCCCGATCACGTGCACGTCGTTGTCCACGGCATCTTGTGCCGCTTCCGCCGGTGTCTGGAACAAGGGGCCGACATCGACGTCAAAACCGATGTCGGCAAAGGCGGTCGCGATGACCTTGGCGCCGCGATCGTGGCCATCCTGACCCATCTTTACCACCAGCATGCGGGGGCGGCGCCCTTCGGCTTCGGCAAACGCTTCGACCGATTTCTGGATCGCGGCGAAGCCTTCATCGCCCTCATAGGCCGCGCCATAGACACCCGCGAGGGTTTTGACCTCGGCGCGGTGCCGACCGAATTCATTTTCCATCGCCATGCTGATTTCTCCTACCGACGCACGGGCCCGTGCCGCCTCGACAGCGGCCTCCAAAAGGTTGCCTCCCTCACGCGCCCGGCGTGTCAGCTCTTCAAGCGCTGCAGTGCACGCGCTTTCATCGCGGCTAGAGCGGATCTTTTCCAGCCGCGCGACCTGCGCCTCGCGGACGGCGGCATTGTCGATGTCGAGGATGTCGATCTCATCCTCTTTCTCCAGCCGGTACTTGTTGACGCCAACGATCACTTCGTCGCCCCGGTCAATCATGGCCTGGCGTGTTGCTGCTGTCTCTTCGATCCGAAGCTTCGGCATGCCCGACGCGACCGCCTTGGTCATGCCGCCCATTTCTTCCACCTCTTCGATCAATTTCCAGGCTTCGCTGGCAAGATCGTGGGTGAGCTTTTCGACATAATAAGAGCCCGCCAGCGGATCGACGACATTGGTCACCCCGGTCTCCTCCTGCAGGATCAGTTGCGTGTTGCGCGCGATCCGGGCGCTGAAATCGGTCGGCAGCGCGATCGCCTCGTCCAGCGCATTGGTATGCAGTGACTGTGTCCCGCCCAAGGCGGCGGCCATTGCCTCGTAAGCCGTGCGCACGACATTGTTGTAGGGGTCCTGCTCCTGCAGGCTCACGCCGGAGGTCTGGCAATGGGTGCGCAGCATCAGGGATTTGGGGTTCTTCGGCTCGAATTCCGACATGATGCGGTGCCAGAGCAGCCGTGCCGCGCGCAGCTTGGCGGCCTCCATGAAGAAGTTCATACCGATGCAGAAAAAGAACGACAGCCGGCCCGCGAACTTGTCGACATCCATGCCCTTGGCCAGCGCTGCACGCACGTATTCGCGCCCGTCCGCCAGGGTATAGGCCAGCTCCTGCACGAGGTTCGCACCCGCTTCCTGCATGTGGTAGCCGGAGATGGAGATGGAGTTGAACTTGGGCATCTCGTTGGAGGTGTATTCGATGATATCCGCGATGATCCGCATCGAGGGTTCGGGCGGGTAGATGTATGTGTTGCGGACCATGAATTCCTTCAGAATGTCATTCTGAATGGTGCCGGAGAGAACCGAGCGGTCATGTCCCTGCTCCTCTCCCGCGATGATGAAATTGGCCAGAACCGGGATCACCGCGCCGTTCATGGTCATCGACACCGACACTTTGTCGAGCGGGATGCCGTCGAAGAGGATTTTCATGTCTTCCACGCTGTCGATGGCAACACCGGCCTTGCCCACATCCCCGACGACCCGTGGGTGATCGCTGTCATAGCCGCGATGAGTTGCCAGATCGAAGGCGACCGAAACGCCCTGTTGACCCGCTGCAAGGCCCCGCCGGTAAAAGGCATTTGATTCTTCGGCCGTGGAAAAACCGGCATATTGCCGGATCGTCCAGGGGCGACCTGCATACATGGTGGCCTTCACTCCTCGTGTGAATGGCGCTTTTCCGGGGATCGTCCCCAGATGATCGACCTCTTGCAGGTCGTCTTCGGTGTAGAGTGGTTTGACCTGGATCCCCTCAAGCGTATCCCAGGTCAGCGCGTCGAGCGGGCGTCCACGCAACTCCTGTTCAGCGAGCGCGCGCCATTCGTCTTTCTTGGCTGTCATGTGAACTTCCTCTTGTCATGTCGGCGAAGGGCGGACTTTGCGCCGCCTCTGTCTTGGTTGGATCTTGGGCCAGCATGGCCAGGCCGTCGGCACCGGCAGCAAGCCAAAGCAAATCATCGGCATAGCGTTCGCGCAGGGCCGCGACCTGTTGCGGATCAAAAGGCCTCCATCGGCCCGTCCCCTGCGGCAACAACACCGCGTCTGGCCCCGCATGCTCGCGCAGCACCGGCAGATGCGGGGTCTGGTTCAGCCAGATCCGTGCATGGCGCAGCGGGGTATCGGCGCCGGTCGCAATTGCCAATTGCGCCTCGGGGCGCCCGGCATAGGTTTCAAAGGGCAGGACCGTGATCTGCACGCCAGGGATCGCACAGGCAACGTCGGAAATGACATCCCGCCAGCTTCGCGGGCTTTCCGTGACCCGACGCAACAATCCGGGCCTTGCCACACCGTTTCCGCGCATGATCCCGTATCCAAAGGTCGACGACCAGAACCGTTCAAGACAGCGTATGTTCAGCACAACCTTGCCGATCTGACCGTCGAACGCTTCGGCATATCGCGCCATACGCTCGCCAATTCCGGAATAGAGGGCGCCAAGACGCATGTTCTCGCGCATTGTGCCGGCCATGTTTTCATCGCTTATCACCAGATGGCGTACGCCATCCGATCTGGATTTCGCGCAGCGAAGCCGTATGCGGCCAAGTGCACGGCGATGATGATCCCGGCCTGTCGGAACCAGCGGGCCGGGCTGAAGTCCCCGAAACAGGCCATCGCGTGTGCGCCATGGCCCCCAAAAGCCGATGCCGCGTTCGGTCAGCGTCACGGAATTGGCCCGCATGTAGCTTTGGAATGTGGTCGTCGCGCATCTGTGCGCCCCGATGTGAAGGATAACATCCATCGTTCGCTCCACCCATTTTCTGGCCAAACCCGCCCCGGTCAGCCTTGTCACAAGTGGAAACATCATCAGGTCATATCCCTGACAAACCGATTAACGATGGAATTCTTCTCACACGCGCGAGATCGTATGTTCGCAACTCGGCAAACAGGGCCTATATCATACCCGACAGGAGCGCCCATGAAATATATCTTACCGCTTGTTTTAACAGCTTTTATCCCGGTTTTCGCGGTTGCGGAAACAACCACGTCAGCGCCCAGCGCGAACGTGATCCGACCCGCGGGAGAGAGCGATTTAAGCGAATTTTTATGGATAAAGCGGCCCGTCGTGGTCTTTGCCGACAATGCCGCCGACCCCAGATACGGCGAGCAGATCGAGTTGCTGACCAGCAGGCTTGAGCCATTGATCGAACGCGACGTGATCGTTCTGACCGACACCGACCCTGCCGCGGAATCGCCCCTGCGCACAAAGCTGCGCCCGCGCGGTTTCATGCTGGTGCTGGTGGCAAAAGACGGCAGCGTGCTGTTGCGCAAGCCTTTCCCATGGAGCGTGCGGGAACTCACGCGATCCATCGACAAGCTCCCGGCCCGGCAACGCGAAGTGCGCGAGCGGCGGGGCGATAGCTGAACACGCACCAAGGCTCCGCCTCGACAGGCCGGGCCATGGATGGGAACAGATATCGCCAGCTTGGGCATCTTGAAAGTCACTCACACTTACAACGCAACGCCCTGATGCCAACGACATCAGGGCGCGGGGCGTTATTCAAATTCCATGATGACGTCGTCCACGGACAGGCTGTCGCCCGCACCCGCATTGATTTTCGAGACCACACCCTTCCGTTCGGCCCGCAGGATGTTTTCCATCTTCATGGCCTCAACCGTGCAGAGCACCTGCCCCTCCTGCACCTCGTCTCCCACTTCGACGTCAACTTTGACGATAAGACCGGGCATCGGGCAGAGCAGCATTTTCGACGTGTCGGGCGGCAGCTTTTCCGGCATCAATTCAGCCAGTTCCGCCTGACGAGGCGTGCGAACGTGGATCTTTAGATCCGCACCGCGGGTGCGGATGCGGAACCCGCCCGAAACCTTGCCAACCTTCAGCACCAGATGCGTGCCGTCGACATCAATCTGGGCCAGGGACGCACCCGGAGTCCAGGTGCTGGCCACGCGATGCGTCGTGCCGTCCCCGAATGTCACGGTCGATCCATCCGCATCCGCGGCAATCGACACCTCGAAACGGTGCCCCTGCAGGGTCACGACCCAATCCGTGCCCACCTTGCGTTCGTGATTATCCATCCGGCCTGAGACGCGCGTGCGCCGGATCTCCGCCACGCGATGCATTGCGGCACAAGAGGCGGCAACGCGTTTCAGATCCGCGTCCGACAGCGTCACACCCTCAAAGCCATCGGGATATTCCTCGGCAATAAACGCGGTGGTCATATCGCCCGAGACGAACTTGGGGTGATCCATCACCGCCGCCACGAAGGGCAGGTTATGCCCGATCCCCTCGACCTCGAAACTGTCGAGTGCGACCCGCATCGCCTCGATCGCGGTGGCCCGATCCGGTCCCCAGGTGCAAAGCTTGGCGATCATCGGGTCGTAATACATGCTGATCTCGCCGCCCTCATAGACGCCGGTATCGTTGCGCACCGCTGTCTCTCCGGTCGGCGCATCGCCGTGCCATGTGCCATCTTCCAGCATCGGACCGGCGGCGATCTCCGCCGGGGGACGATACCGCGTCAGGCGCCCGATGGACGGGAGGAAGTTGCGATAGGGATCCTCGGCATAAAGGCGGTTCTCAATCGCCCACCCGGTGAGTTTGACGTCGTCCTGGGTGATCGACAGCTTTTCACCTGCAGCCACGCGGATCATCTGCTCGACCAGATCGACACCGGTGATCAGCTCGGTCACCGGGTGTTCCACCTGCAAGCGCGTGTTCATCTCAAGAAAGTAAAAGTTCTTCTCCCCGTCGACGATGAATTCCACTGTGCCCGCGCTGGCATAGCCCACCGCCTTGGCCAGCGCGACGGCCTGATCGCCCATCGCCTTTCGGGTGGCTTCGTCCAGAAACGGGCTCGGTGCCTCTTCGACAACCTTCTGGTTGCGGCGCTGGATCGAACATTCCCGCTCACCCAGATAGATGCCGTTTCCATGGGTGTCGCAGAGCACCTGAATTTCGATGTGGCGCGGCTGGGTGACGAACTTTTCGATAAAGATGCGGTCGTCGCCAAAACTGTTCGCGGCCTCGTTCTTGGAGGACTGAAAGCCCTCGCGCGCCTCCTGATCGTCCCAGGCGATCCGCATGCCTTTGCCGCCGCCCCCGGCGGAGGCCTTGATCATCACGGGATATCCGATCTCGTTGGAGATCTTCACGGCCTCCTCGGCATCCTCGATCAGGCCCATGTAACCCGGCACCGTCGAAACACCTGCCTCCTGGGCGATCTTTTTCGAGGTTATCTTGTCCCCCATCGCCTCGATGGCGCCTTTCGGCGGGCCGACAAAGGCCACGCCCGCATCTTCAAGCGCTTCTGCGAATTTGGCGTTTTCGGACAAAAAGCCATAGCCGGGATGCACCGCTTCGGCCCCGGTCTCCTTGATCGCCGCCATCACCTTGTCGATGACGATATAGGACTGGTTGGCTGGCGGAGGGCCAATATGGACCGCTTCGTCCGCCATCTGCACATGCAGCGCCTGTTTGTCGGCGTCCGAATAGATCGCCACCGTCGGAATACCCATCTTGCGGGCGGTCTTGATGACGCGGCAGGCGATCTCGCCCCGATTTGCGATCAGGATCTTCTTGAACATGAAACGTCCTTTGTCTTGAGATGTTCGAAACGCAAAAAACCGCGGCGGGGCGAGGTCCCGCGCGCGGTTTGGTGCGATGGTGTGGTATACGATCGGGCCGTCAGGCCCTGATGACTAGCAGCGGCTGGGGTTCTGCTGACAGAAGAGCACGTTGCCCGCAGCACCGACGGCTGCGCCTGCAACCAGGTCGCCGTCCAGAACGGCAGCGGTGCCTGCACCTGCGCCCGCTCCGATGAGGGCCTGTTCGCCCACCGTATCTCCGCATGCCGCGAGACCTGCGCAGAGCGCCAGCCCGGCCAAGAGTTTCGACATTTGCATCCCAGCAATCCTTTCTTATCGTCACTGCTTGATACAAAAACACATGGCGCTTGCGAGAGGTTCCGCAATGTCGGGTTATGTAAACGTTGTTTTTGGGCGAAGTCACGCCCAACACGCCGTGGACCCATAGGCGCTTTTCGGCACCGCCAAGAAAAAAATGCGGGCAGGTCAACTGGGGGGCTGACCTGCCCGCGTAGGGAAGGGGTACGGAATAGGTGTACTGCAGAACGCGACTGGATGGAGACGCCTCCTGCAGCAACCACACTGGATGGCCCGGCGTGAAAGGCCAAGACAATACATCCTAAGGTTGAATTTTGAGCTATTTTATGCCGATAAGAAGGGAGTGCGAGCAAAATCATGCCGATTCCCCGTCGAAAACTCCGGGAAACGAGCTGCGCGCGACGCTTTCGTCAATGACCAGCAATGCCTCGTAGCTTTCCGGGTCGAAAGGCTCCTCCGCCGCGATCACCTCACGTCCGAAAAGCCAGCTCAATCGCCCGGCGTCGAGATTTCCCCGCTCGAACGGCGCATCTCCGAACTGATACCAGAGCGCCCGCATGAAACCTTCGTCCGCCCGGCGGTCAGCAGGTCTGCGGTCTGCATAGCGTTCCCGGCGCACAAGCGGGGTCACGCCTTTGGGGTTCGGTCTTCGGATTGTGAATTGGAAATCAGTGCCCGGTAGACGGCCCGGGAAACCGCGATGCTTTAGCATGCGCACCCTCCCGCATGGGGCGGTGCAAAAGGCGGGACAAGCGGTAAGGCCCGTCCCGCCAGTTGGTTATTTGTATTTGCCTGTGAACGTCGGCTCGACCGAAATCGGCTCGGGCTCGACCACGACAAATTCTTCTTCCTGCTGTGCGCAGGCTGCGACGGCAGCCAAAAGGCCAACCATTGCAAGCAACTTGATGCTCTTGGACATCTCTGTCTCCTGACTTTTTCGCTGGAACCAACGGGACTAAAAAGCCCTGCCTGCCCCCTCTTTGAGCTACGGAACCTCTGCGGGTATCCGTCGCGAATGATACTTAACCCAGACAAGAAAAGATATCCAAGGCCCCTCAATCGTCGCACCTGTGACGTCAAAGCCTCAGTCGGCGTCAAACATGAGCTTTGATGCGCAACATATTGTAGCTCCATCAAAATTGCTCCCAACTACAGCGAGCGTTTTCCAGCCGATAGATCTCGAAAAACTGAGTTGCTGCAGGATCGGGTGTACCAAAAGCAACATCACGGTCCGAAAATGAGATAACGATGCGCGCCGGGTCGAGATCGTGCTGGGCAATATAGGGCACCGCGACCGTCTCGCAGAGGTGATCCATATCGATACCGGCGGTCTCGGCGTCGACACCTCCCGCGTCTCGCGCGATCTGCGGCGCGATGAACCGGAACCGCACCCAAAGGGCGCCTGGCTCCTCGTCCAGCAGAACCTCGGACAGCACGACATCCTGTCCTGACGGCACCTGCACGGGAACATCGGCGAAGACAGGAGAGGTCGAGAGCAGCAAACAGATCAAAGAGCAGCCCCGGCCCCAAAAATGGGCTCCTCCCGCCGGGGCTGCGGATCGCATGCGCATGGCATGCGGGACCTGTTTCTTAACATAAATCATGGGACGGATTCGTCCTTGGTGTCAAACCTTGCAGGTGACACAATTTCGATCAGCTCCATGTCGTCGGAATGACGCACCTCGCGATGCTTGATGCCCGGCGGCTGCAACACGCAAGAGCCGGCGCGCAAGATATGCTCGCCCTGCCCTTCGTATTCAAAAACCACCCAGCCCCGCGTGACGTAGACCATCTGGAAGTCTAGTTCGTGAGAATGCCAGGCACCCGGACTGTCCATGCCGGGCACCGCACGGATCACATGCGCGCCAAAATTACCCTGGGTCGCCGCATCAATGCCAAGATCGCGATATTCAAAGAAGGCCCGCAAGCCCTGCCCGACGAACTTTCCGTCATCGGCATGCGAGATGGTGAAGGCCTGATTTTTCCAAAGTTTACTCATGCGAGCCTCCCCGCATGAGATGCGTTAACGCGCGCGCAACGCTTCGATCAACGCATCTTTGGTCATGTCCGAACGGCCCTCGACATCCAGCTCTTGCGCGCGTTCGTAGAGTGCGTCCTTGGTCCACTCTTCGTAAGGTGGCGCCTTGCCGCCCTTTTTGGACGGTTCCATATCCTTGTTGGCCTGAGCATTGGCAATCCGCGCTGCTTTTTCCTTCGACATGCCCTTGTCGCGCAAGCTGTCGTAGGTCTCTTCGTCCTTGATGCTGGGTCTGTCGGCCATGCGGTGCTCCTTTGTCACGAAACACTTGATGTGGCCTTATGGTTCCAACGCTCATACCCACGCCCTCCGCTCAGCGAAGCGAAGCCACCGTGTGCGATGCCGATCAGACGACAAAAGCTCGGCGATTTGGATCTCAAGATGCCTGCCAATCGGAGGCAGCGCACGCCCGCCCGCCTGCACATGCAAGGCGTCCGAAGCCTCGCTGACCTGAATAACCGGGGAAAAGCCCCGTACCGTCTGCAGCAGACGCCACAAATCCTGCCGGATCTGATGCGCTAGGGTCAAGGGATGGACGACCGGAAATGCGGCCGACGCGCTGATATCAAAGCGCGGCGGCGCGTGGCGGAACAGCATCAGCGTTCCGCCCTCCTTCCGGATATGCCAGCCTTTCCCCATCACTTCACAGCGGAATATTGTCGTGCTTTTTCCAAGGCATCTGCGCCTTCTTGTTCCGCAACGCCGCGAAGGCGCGGGCCACCCGGCGGCGGGTCGAACGGGGCTGGATCACCTCGTCAATAAAGCCGCGTTCCGCCGCCACGAAGGGATTGGCGAAGCGGTCTTCGTAATCCGCCGTGTGCTGGGCGATCTTTTCCGGATCGTTCAGGTCCGCGCGGTGAATGATCTCCGTCGCGCCCTTGGCGCCCATCACCGCGACCTCTGACGTTGGCCAGGCATAGTTGAAGTCGCCCCGCAGATGCTTGGACGACATCACCACATACGCCCCGCCATACGCCTTGCGGGTGATCACCGTCACTTTCGGCACCGTCGCCTCGCCATAGGCAAAGAGCAGTTTGGCACCGTGCTTGATCACGCCGTTATATTCCTGCGTCGTCCCGGGCAGGAAGCCGGGCACGTCCACGAGCGTGAGCAGTGGAATGTCAAAGCAATCGCAGAACCGGACAAAGCGCGCGGCCTTACGGGCGCTGTCGATGTCCAGAACACCGGCCAGCACCATCGGCTGGTTGGCCACTACGCCCACGGTCTGGCCTTCCAGCCGGATGAAGCCGGTGATGATGTTTTTCGCGAACTCTTCCTGGATCTCGTAGAAGTCACCTTCATCGGCAAGCTTCAGGATCAACTCTTTCATATCGTAGGGCTGATTGGGGTTTTCCGGCACCAGTGTGTCGAGCGATGTTTCGATCCGGGCTGGATCATCGAAGAATGGCCGGACGGGCGGCTTTTCCTGATTGTTCAGAGGCAGGAAATCCACCAGACGGCGTATCTCGGCCAGTGCTTCGACATCGTTCTCAAAGGCACCATCCGCGACCGAGGATTTACGGGTGTGGGTCGTCGCCCCGCCCAGCTCCTCGGCGGTCACGACCTCGTTGGTGACGGTTTTCACCACATCCGGGCCGGTGACGAACATGTAAGAGCTGTCCTTGACCATGAAGATGAAGTCGGTCATCGCAGGCGAATAGACCGCACCGCCCGCGCAGGGCCCCATGATCACGCTGATCTGCGGCACCACGCCCGAGGCCATGATGTTGCGCTGGAACACATCGCCGTAGCCTGCAAGCGAATCCACGCCTTCCTGGATCCGGGCGCCGCCCGAGTCGTTGATACCGATCACCGGCGCCCCGGTTTCGATTGCCATATCCATGATCTTGCAGATCTTCTTGGCATGCGTTTCCGACACCGATCCGCCCAAAACGGTGAAATCCTGGCTAAAGACATACACCATGCGTCCGTTGATCGTGCCCCAGCCGGTGACCACGCCATCGCCCGCAGGCTTTTGTTTTTCCATCCCAAAATCGGTACAGCGATGAGTGACGAACATGTCGAATTCTTCGAAACTGCCTTCGTCGAGCAAAAGCTCGATCCGCTCGCGTGCGGTCAGCTTGCCGCGACCGTGCTGGGCGTCGATGCGCTTTTGCCCTCCGCCCAGACGAGCGGCCTGGCGGCGGTCTTCGAGTTCGGACAGGATGTCTTTCATCGTTGGGATCCCCTTGAAAATTTGGGCGGGTTATACGAATTCGTGCGGGTGGACCAAAGAGGATTTCAGCAAATTTGCAAATATTCTGCATGCGCACTGAAGCAAAATGCAAAATAGCTAATTAACACGCGCAATTCCGGCCTTGAGTGGACAAGCCGCCGCCCACCCCATAAATCGCCAGATATGTCTGCCGCGCCCGATGTCCGGTTTCTTGACCGGACCAGCCCCCCTCATATCGCCACGCTGATCCTGCTGTCGGGTCTGTCGGCGCTGGCGATGAACATTTTCCTGCCCAGTCTGCCCGGCATGACCGAGCATTTCGAAACAGACTATCGCGTGATGCAACTTTCGGTTGCGGTCTATCTTGGCGTGAACGCCGCCCTGCAAATCGTGATCGGCCCCGTGTCCGACAAGTTCGGCCGGCGCCCGGTGATCCTTTGGGGATTGGTGCTTTTTCTCTTGGCCACGCTGGGCTGTATCCTCGCCCCAACGGCCGAGGTCTTCCTCTTTTTCCGGATGTGCCAAGCTGTGATCGCCGTGGCCATGGTCCTCAGCCGCGCCGCTGTCAGGGACATGTTTCCGCAGGACAAGGCCGCCAGCATGATCGGCTACGTGACGATGGGGATGGCCGTTGTGCCGATGATCGGACCAGCCATCGGCGGCGCGCTGGATGAGGTTTTCGGCTGGAAGGCAAACTTCTGGATGCTCATCATCCTTGGCGCGATGACGCTTGGCCTCGCATGGTCCGATCTGGGCGAAACCGCCCGCGCCTCGGGCAAGAGCCTGGGCCAACAATTCGGTGAATATCCCGAACTCCTGACCTCTCCCCGCTTCTGGGGATATTCGATGGCCTCCGCCCTCACCTCCGGCGCATTCTTCGCCTATCTGGGCGGGGCACCCTTCGTCGGCAGCACGATCTTCGGCCTCTCGCCCGCAGAACTGGGCATATATTTCGGCGCGCCCGCCATCGGGTATTTCGCCGGCAATTTTCTGACCGGGCGCTTTGCAGTGAAATACGGCGTCAACAGGATGGTCTATTGGGGCTGCCTGCTGAATGCGGGCGGGGTCGCGATCTCGCTGATACTGTTCTATCTCGGCTTGCAGTCCGCCGTCGTTTTCTTCGGTTTCATGACCTTCGTGGGCCTCGGCAACGGCATGTCGATCCCCAACGCCACTGCCGGGATGCTATCGGTTCGCCCGCATCTCGCCGGTACCGCCTCGGGCCTTGGCGGTGCGATCATGCTGGGTGGCGGCGCGGGGCTCAGCGCGCTGGCCGGGCTTCTTTTGACCGAGGAAACGGGCGCCTTTCCCTTGCTCTGGATGATGGTGATTACCGGCACCCTGGGCGTCATAGCCATCCGTTACGTTATGTTCCGCGAAAAACAGATCGGCGCCGCCTGACTTGTCGCGATGCCTTTGCAAAGGTAGCCTGAGCGAAATGCAAACCTGCAAAGGCAGATCATGGCCACTCAGAAACTCTACGCCGGAGCCAAGCTGCGCGAAATGCGCACACGGATGGGGCTGACCCAGAAGGATTTCGCCGAAAAGCTGGGTGTGTCGCTGCCCTATCTCAACCAGATGGAGAACAACAACCGCCCCGTCAGCACGACCGTGGTGCTGGCCCTGGCGCAGGAGTTTGGCATCGACGTCACCGAACTCAGCACCGGCGACAGCGAACGTCTGGTCAGCGATATGCGTGAAGCGCTCGCCGATCCGGTCTTTGCCGATGACATGCCCCCCCTCGCCGATCTGCGCCTGACGGCCTCCAACGCGCCCGCCCTGGCCCGGGCCCTGATCACCCTGCACCGCAATTACCGCCAGACACACGAGCGTCTCGCCTCTCTCGACGAGGCACTGGGGCGCGAGGATGCCCGCGTGCAGGCCAGCCCCTGGGACGAGGTGCGTGACTTCTTTCACTATTGCGACAATTACATCGACGCAGTGGACCGCGCGGCCGAACACTTTGCTCAATCCAACGAGAGCAACATGCGAGCCACCGCTTTGCAGGCCCTTCACGATATGGGCGTGTCGGTGCAGTGGAACGACGTGCCAACCATGCGCCGCTTCGAGGTCGAAAGCCGCGTGCTCCACCTCTCCTCCCGCGCCGCGCCCGAAACGCAAGTCTTCCAGCTTCTTTTGCAGGTCGCGCTGCTACGGCAGGACAAACTGCTGGAGGCCACGCTGGATTTCGCCCGGTTCCAAAGCGCAGATGCCCGCGCCATCGCCAAGATCGGCCTCGCCAACTACTTCGCCGGGGCAGCCCTCATGCCCTACACCGCGTTCCAGCAGGCCGCCCAGGACAGCCGCCACGATCTTGAACTGCTCGGCGGACGGTTCGGCGCCTCGATCGAACAGGTGGCCCACCGCCTCTCGACCCTCCAGCGGCCCGGCGCCAAGGGCATACCCTTCTTCTTTGTCCGCGTCGATCAGGCCGGCACTATCACCAAGCGCCATTCGGCCACGCGCCTGCAATTCGCCCGCTTCGGCGGCGCCTGCCCGCTCTGGAACGTGCACCGGGCCTTCGAAACGCCCGGCCGGTTCCTCCGCCAGCTCGCAGAAACGCCCGATGGCGTGCGCTATATCAGTCTCGCCCGTGACGTCTCCAAATCCGGCGGGTCCTACGGCGCGCCGGTGCGCCGCTATGCCATCGCCCTCGGCTGCGAGGTCAAACATGCAGGCTCTCTGGTCTATGCTGACAATCTCGACATCTCCAATGCCAGCGCATTTGAACCCATCGGCATCTCCTGCCGCATCTGCGAGCGCAAGCTCTGCCACCAGCGTTCCGTTCCACCGCTTGAGCGGCAGCTCAACATCAACACCAACCGCCGCGACATCCTGCCTTACGAGGTCCGTTAGGCGCGGCGCGCAGGTCCCCTGCTTCTTCTCGATAAAAATACGGGATATCCCGCGCTCTCAACACGCGGGACGCTCCTTAGACGCGGGAGAGGATCCCCCAGATCTTGTCCTTTAGCTCCATTCTCTTCTTGCGCAGCTCCTGTTCCTCGAATTCCTCCATCGGTTCCACTCGTGTCTCTGCGCGGTGCACCGCGCGGTTGATCCGGTGATACTGATCCATCAACCGCGCAAAATGCCCGTTTTCCGCTTTCAAACGCTGCATTTCCGGCACCTTTTCAGGGAATTCGTCGGCAAGCTCATGCGGGGTGTGGGACATGTGGTCTCCTTTCGCTCCTCTTGGGATCACAGCCTAAAGCGCGTTGGGCAGCCCGCACTTTGACCCCGATCAATCCAGTCAAGAGAATGGTGAAAATGTCGGAAACTGGACGGACACTTGCCTGGATGCGCCGTTCCATGGGCGGCATGAAGATCAAAGATATCCGCATCCGCCCCCTCACTCTTCCGCTGCGCCAGCCCTATCACTGGACACAAGGCATTCGCACCTCGTTCTCGGTCAACGTCATAGAGCTTGAGGCAGCCGACGGCACAATCGGCGTTGGCGAGTGCACCGTTGCGCCAAATCAAGAGGCCTCCGCCCGCATCCTGCGAACGCTGGCCCAAACGCTCATCGGCGAGAGCCTCTATGACGCGGCTCCGCTGCGCGACCGCATATTGCGGGAGCATTACATGGCGGTCGGCGCCAACACGATGCGCGCCGCCAACCAGATGCTGGCCGGTCTCGATTTCGCCGTCTGGGACGCGCAGGGCAAGGTCGCGGGCCGTCCGGTCAGCGACCTGTTGGGCGGCGCCTATCGCCGCAAGGTGGGCTATTTCTTCTTTCTGCAGGGCGACACGCCCGAAGACCTCGCCCGGCACGCCGCCAAAGGCGCCGCCGCCGGAGAACGCGTCTTTTATCTCAAAGTGGGTCGCCCGGATCAAGAGGCAGATATCGACATCGTCCGCGCCGTGCGGGCAGAGATCGGCGAGGCCCGCCTGCGCCTCGACGCCAACGAGGGCTGGGACCCGTATCGCGCTATCCGCATGTGCCGCAAGCTCGAGCCCTTCGATATCGACTTCATCGAACAGCCCACTTCAAGCTGGTCTCTGGAGGCCATGGCGCATGTGCGCCAATCGGTCGGCATTCCCATCGTCGCCGATCAAGCCGCCTTCACCCTCTATGATGTCTATGAGATCTGCCGCCGCCGCGCCGCCGACATGATCTGCATCGGACCACGCGAAGTGGGCGGCATCCAGAACATGCTTAAGGCCGCCACAGTGGCCGAGGCGGCGGGCCTCTCGATCTGCATTCATTCGAGCTTCACCACCGGCATCACCACAGCTGCCGAGCATCAGATTGCCCGGATGATCCCCAACCTCGACGACGGCAACCAGATCATGTGGCAACTGGCCCGCGACAATATCGTTGCGCACCCCTCCATCGCACCGCAGCACGGCTGGCTGGAGATGCCGGACGCCCCGGGCCTCGGCATCACGCTGGACGAAACGATAATCGCGGCGCACGCCAACTAGCGCTGCGCCGTCTCCCATTCCGGATGGATCCAGGGCCGGTCATTGGCACGTGGCAAGGGATCACGACCCAGGATATGATCGCTCACCTTCTCGCCCACCATGATCGACGGTGCATTCAGATTGCCGTTCGTGATGCGAGGAAAGACGCTGCTATCCGCGACCCGCAGCCGGTCGATACCGATCACCCGCCCCTCCGGATCGACCACAGCCATCGGATCAGAGGCACGCCCGATCCTGCAGGTCCCGCAAGGGTGATAGGCACTCTCCACATGCTCGGAAATGAAGGCGTCTAGCTCGTCATCTGACTGCGCCGAGGCACCAGGCTGAATCTCGTGCCGCACGAAAGGCTCAAAGGCCGGCTGGGCAAAGATCTCGCGCGTCAGGCGAATACAGGTCCGGAAGTCCTCCCAATCCTGCGGATCGGACATGTAGTTAAACCGGATCACCGGTGCCGCGGCCGGATCAGACGACCGCAGCGTCACCGACCCGCGAGAGGCCGACCGCATCGGTCCCACATGGGCCTGAAACCCGTGCCCCTCCGCCGGCGCATGCCCGTCATAGCGCACCGCCATCGGTAGGAAGTGATACTGGATATCCGGGTAAGGAATGCCTGCCCGGCTCCGGATGAAGGCCGCGCTTTCAAACTGGTTCGACGCGCCAAGCCCTGTCTTGGTAAAGAGCCATTGCGCACCAATCACCGCCTTGCTGACCACGTTCCAATGCCTGTAAAGCGTGATCGGCTGCGCCGCCGCCATCTGGATATAAAGCTCCAGATGGTCCTGCAGGTTGGCCCCCACGCCGGGCCGGTCCGCAACCACCTCGATCCCGTGTTCGGCCAGATGCGCCGCCGGTCCGATCCCCGACAGCATCAAGAGCTTCGGCGAGTTGATCGATGAGGCCGCCAGCACCACCTCGCGCCGCGCCCGCACGATCTGTCGGATGCCACCGCGCTCCAGTTCGACACCCGTGGCGCGCCCCTCTTCGATCATGATCCGGCAGGCCAGTCCACGGACCAGTTCGCACTTGCCACGCTTCATGGCGGGCCGAAGATAGGCATTGGCTGCAGACCAGCGCCGTCCGTGCCAGACGGTCTGCTCCATCGGGCCAAAGCCTTCCTGCTTCTCGCCGTTATAGTCGTCGGTGACCTCGTAGCCCGCCTGCTGGCCCGCCTCTACGAAAGCGTCGAACAAGGGATTGTCGCGGGGGCCGCGCGTCACATGCAGCGGCCCGTCCTTGCCCCGCCAGGCCGGATCGCCGCCATGCCCACCGTCATGCCAGTTTTCCATTCGCCGGAAGTACGGCAGCACATCCGCATAAGCCCAGCCATCCGCACCTTCCTCGGCCCAATGGTCGTAATCCATCGCGTGCCCGCGCACATAGACCATGCCGTTGATGGACGACGACCCGCCCACCACTTTGCCGCGCGGACAGGCAAGCCTGCGCCCGCCCAGATGCGGCTCGGGCTCGGACATATACCCCCAGTCATAACGCGACATATTCATCGGATAGCTGAGCGCGGCCGGCATCTGGATGAACGGCCCCGCATCGGTGCCGCCATGTTCGATCACCAGAACCGACGCGCCGCTCTCGGCCAGCCGATATGCGGTGGCACAGCCCCCAGAGCCTGCCCCGACGATGACGAAATCCGCCTGCATCTCAGCATGCCCCCGGCAAGCGAGACGTGCCGCGTGCGGGCAAGCACCAAAAAAGGCGTGCGCGCACGCGCTCCTTTTGACAAGAGCCCCGCATCAGAAAGGCGCCTCAAGCTCGGTCATGCGGACATAGACGGATTTGAGCTGGCTGTAGTGTTCGATGGCGGCCTTCGCATTCTCCCGGCCCACCCCCGACATCTTTGAGCCGCCGAACGGCATCTCCACCGGCGCGTCGTTATACGTGTTGATATAGCACGTGCCTGCCTCGAACCCCGCGACGACCCGGTGGGCGCGGACCAGATCGCGGGTAAAGACACCCGCCGCCAGACCGAATTCCGTCGCATTGGCCCGCGCCATAACCTCTTCTTCCGTCTCGAAACTCAGCACCGCCATAACAGGTCCAAAGATCTCTTCCCGCGCGATGGTCATGTCATCGGTTACGTCGGCAAAGACCGTGGGTTCCAGAAAAAAGCCGTCACGCGCAGCGCGCGCGCCGCCGGTGACCAGCCGCGCGCCCTCCTGACGGCCCTTGGCGATGTAGCCTTCGACGATCTGCATCTGCCGCGCGCTCACCATCGGGCCGAAATTCACCGCTGGATCCTGCGGATCGCCCATCACGACCCCTTTCAGCCGCTCCGTCAATCGCTCCAGAAACGGCTCCAGTACGTCCTTCTGCACAAAAACCCGCGTCCCGTTCGAGCAGACCTGGCCCGAGGAGTAGAAATTCCCCAGGATCGCCCCGCTCACCGCCGCCTCCAGATCAGCGTCGTCAAAGATGATGAGCGGGGATTTCCCGCCAAGTTCCATCGTCACATGCTTGATGCTCCCCGCAGCCGCGGCGTAGACCTTTGCGCCCGTCGGCACCGAACCGGTGAGCGAGACCTTGTCCACCTGCGCATCCGCCACCAAAGCGGCCCCCACATCGCCCAGCCCCTGCACAACGTTGTAAAGCCCCGCAGGCAGACCCGCCTCGTGCAGGATTTCGGCCACTTTCAGCGCGCAGAGGGGCGTCGTCTCGGACGGTTTGAACACCATGGCATTGCCGCAGGCCAAAGCGGGCGCGCCTTTCCAGCAGGCGATTTGGGTGGGATAGTTCCACGCACCTATCCCAACGCACAGCCCCAGAGGCTCGCGCCGCGTATAGGCCCAATCCTCGCCGAGCTGGATATGTTCGCCCGTCAGCGTCGCGGCCATGCCGCCGAAATATTCCAGCGCATCCGCCCCACTGGTCGCGTCGGCGACGGAGGTTTCCTGATAAGGCTTACCCGTGTCATAGGTTTCGAGCACCGAAAGCTCGTGGTTCCGCTCCCGCATCATCTCCGCCGCGCGGCGCAGGATGCGGCCGCGCTCGGTTCCGGACATGCGCGCCCAGTCCACCTGCGCGGCCTTCGCGCTTGAGAGCGCCTGGTGGATGATCTCAGGCGTCGCGGAATGTACCCGCGCGATTACCGCGCCGGTGGCGGGATAGATGACGTCGATGGGCGCACCATTGGTATCCTCGACATAGGTGCCGTTGATGAAATGGCTGGCGGTGGGTTGTGTGGGAGAGGTCATGACAGTGACTTTTATGCCTTCGGCGAGAGTTTATCTGGCAAGATGAAGAGAGGTGCTATTCGCCTCGCGGGAAGCGTTGGCGCTCTTCCAGATCGTTGAGATCCATGTGGTTGCGCATGTACCGTTCGGAGGCTTTCTGGAGCGGCTGGTAGTCCCAGGGGTAATAACCACCCTGGCGGAGCGCGTCGTAGACGACCCAGCGGCGGGCCTGGCTGGCGCGCACCTCAGCGTCGAAACGGTCAAGATCCCAGCGCGCCTCGGATTTGGCGCGCAAGGTTTGCAGCGTGCCCTGATGGGCCGGGGCCTCCGCGAGGTTGGCCAATTCATCAGGATCGGCGTCGAGGTCGAAAAGCTGATCGGGATCAAGCGCACAGCGGACGTATTTCCATTTGCCGTAGCGCAGGCCGACAAGCGGCGCATAAGAGCCTTCGGCGGCGTATTCCATTGCCACCGGCGACGTCCGCTCGCCCCCGTTGGCAAGCGGCGTGAGATCTTCGCCATCTGTCCAGGTCAGCACCTCGTCCAGTGACACGCCGGCGAGAGCAGAGAGCGTCGGGGTGACGTCCAGCGTGGAGACAGGCGCATCGATGCGGCCTTCCGGCAGGTCGGGTGCTGCGATCATCAGCGGCACGCGGGAGGAGCCTTCGAAGAAGGACATCTTGAACCAGAGCCCCCGCGCACCCAGCATGTCGCCATGGTCGGACACGAAAACGATGATCGCCTCCTGCCGTGTGTCGTCGAGCACTTGCAGGATCTCTCCGATCTTGTCGTCGAGATAGGAGATGTTGGCGAAATAGGCGCGGCGGGACCGGCGAATGTGCTCTTCGGTGATGTCGTAGCTGCGCCAGTCATTCGCGTCGAAGATGCGTCTGGAATGCGGGTCGTGGTCCTCATAGGCCATGGCCGGAACTTCCGGCAGCAGATGGTTGCAGTCCTCGTAGAGATCCCAATATTTGCGCCGCGCCACGTATGGATCATGGGGGTGGGTTAAGCTGACCGTCAGGCACCAGGGGCGGGTGTCGGTGCCGCGGGCCAGATCGTAAAGCTTGGCGCGGGCGTGATGGGCGACCTCGTCGTCATATTCCATCTGGTTGGAGATTTCGGCCACGCCCGCCCCGGTGACGGAGCCCATGTTGTGATACCACCAGTCGATCCGCTCGCCCGGCTTGCGGTAATCCGGCGTCCAGCCGAAATCGGCGGGGTAGATATCGGTGGTCAGCCGTTCTTCGAAGCCGTGTAACTGGTCGGGGCCCACGAAATGCATCTTGCCCGACAAACATGTGTAATACCCCGCGCGGCGCAGATGATGCGCGTATGTGGGAATGTCGGAGCGAAACTCCGCCGCGTTGTCATAGACGCCCGTACGCGAGGGCAGTTGGCCGGACATGAAAGACGCCCGTCCCGGCGCGCAGAGCGGTGAGGCGGTATAGGTGTTGGCAAACCGCGCCGACCGGGCGGCAAGGCGTTTGAGGTTGGGCGCATGCAGCCAATCGGCGGGCCCGTCGGGAAAGAGCGTGCCGTTAAGCTGATCCACCATCAGGATCAGGATATTTGGTTTGGTCATCCGGGTGCTCCGATCAGGCGGCGCACCTGCGTCAGGACAAGTTCGATCGCCGCCTCATGGCTCATCGCACCGTGGCGGAGCGCCTGGCGAATATAAACACCGTCGATGAGGGCACCGATAACCTCGGCCGTCTCTTCGGGCGTGTCCACGAGCGGCCGCAACCCGTAGAGAAGATTGGAATGCAGGCGCCGACGATACACGGTGAGCAAGCGACGCACCTGGTCGGCCTGCTGCGCCTGGACGTAAAAATTCAGCCAGGCTGCCACGGTCTCCGGTCGGAAATTCTGCGCCGAGAAGGAGGCACGCAAGATCGCCTCCACCCGGGCCTGCGGGGTCTGGGCCATGACCAGAGCGCCGCGCACTTCCGCGCCGAAGATGGTCAGGATATGACGCATTGCCGCCACCAGCATCTGATCCTTCGAGCCGAAATAGTGATGCGCCAGCGCGCTCGACATGCCTGCGCGGCGGGCGATCTGGCTGACGGTCACGTCGAGAGAGCCCGCCTCGCCGATCTCGGCAATGGTGGCTTTCACCAGCGCAGAGCGCCTGATAGGTTCCATCCCAATCTTGGGCATTGGCGGCTCCTGATCCGTCGATGCGAGGAAGCTAGAACTGGTTTATTGACTCGTCAATCAAGAACAACGACTGTGACCCAAAACACCAACGGGAGAGTATGAATGCACCTCAAATCCACCTTGTCCGCCCTGGCGTTGTTCGCCGCGGCGGCGCCAGCCTTTGCCGATTGCGACACGATCACGTTCTCGGATGTGGGCTGGACCGACATCACGGCGACCACGGCCGCGACGACCGTCGTGCTGGACGCGCTGGGCTATGAGACCGATATCAAGGTGCTGTCCGTGCCGGTGACCTATACCTCGCTCGCCAACGGAGATGTCGACATCTTCCTGGGCAACTGGATGCCCACGATGGAGGGCGATATCGCCTCTTACCGCGAGGCAGGAACCGTGGATACGGTGCGCGCAAATCTGGAAGGCGCGAAGTACACCCTTGCGGTGAACAAGGCCGCAGCGGATCTGGGGATTGCCGATTTCGCGGATATCGCCACGCATCAAGACGCGCTGGATGCCGAGATCTACGGAATCGAGCCCGGCAATGACGGCAACCGCCTGATCCAGTCGATGATTGACGAAAATGCCTTTGGCCTCGAAGGGTTCGAGGTCGTGGAAAGCTCGGAACAGGGCATGCTGGCGCAGGTGGCAAGGGCTGACCGGCGCGGTGAGCCGATCGTCTTTCTGGGGTGGGAGCCGCATCCCATGAATGCCAATTTCGACATGTCCTATCTGACGGGCGGGGACGATTTCTTTGGCCCGAATCTGGGCGGTGCGACCGTCTACACTAACACCAGCGCCGGGTTTGTGGAGGCATGCCCGAATGTGGGCCAGCTGCTGACCAACCTCGAATTCACGCTTGAGATGGAAAACGAGATCATGGGTGCGATCCTCGATGATGGCGAAACGCCCGAGGATGCGGCCACGACGTGGCTTTCGGCCAACACCGACATTATCGGCGGCTGGCTCGAGGGCGTGACTACCAAGGATGGCGGCGACGCGAAAGAGGCGGTCATGGGAGCACTCGGCGGCTAAAAGCGTTGGCACTGCCGGGACAGTTCCGGCAGTGCCCCTCTCCTACATATGCGATACCCCCTAGAATTCCGCCGCCAAGGCATCGTCCGCCGCACGCGCTTTCCGCGCGGCAGGCCGATCCATGCAGCGCGCGAGATAGGCCTCGAAGGCCGGTCGCTTGGGAATGCTCTCGGTCATCATCGTCCAACCGAGAAAAGACGCCGTACAGACATCTGCCGCGGTGAAGCGTGTACCGGCGACGAAATCATCGCGCGAGAGTTTGGCGTCGAGGAGATCGACCACCGCCTCGTAGCTGCCGAACCCGACATTTGCTTCCCGACCGGCGCTGTCCCAGCCAAAGGCATGGGCTGTGGCGGCCTGTTCCATCGGGCCTGCGACAAAGAAGAGCCAGCGCCAGAATTCAGCGGTCTCACCCGCATGAGGCGCGAGGTCCGCGTCGGGGAAGACATCGGCAAGATAGATACAGATCGCGGCAACTTCGGTGATGACCTTGCCGTCGTGGATGAGGGTCGGCACCTTCCCGAGCGGGTTGGCATCCAGCAAGGCCCGTGGCCGCGGAGCGTCGAAGTCGACCACCTCGACATCATAGCTGGCCCCGACCTCTTCCAGCATCCAGCGGGCCGTGCGGCCCCGCGAAAAGGGGTGAGTGAAAAGCGTGATCGTCATGACGGCCCCTCCCGGCTCTGCGGGCGAAGCGTAGCACGAAACCAACAAGGAACGGAGCGCCGATGGACTGGCTGACCGACAACAAGATCCCGATTGGGCGCACCGCCGCCGATATCTTCGACTGGCTGCAGATCAACGGGGGCTGGTTCTTTGACGGGCTGTCAGACGGTCTGGACGCGATGATCGAGGCGATCCTCTGGGTGCTGCAAACACCGCATCCGCTGATCGTGGTCGCGGTCTTTGCCGGGCTGACATGGGCCTTGCAACGCAGCTGGAAAACGGTGCTGTTCGTGGTGCTCGGCTTCCTCTTTATCCTCAACCAGGGCTATTGGGAGGAGACGACGGAAAGCCTGACGCTGGTCCTGTCGGCCTGCGTCGTCTGCATGGGGATCGGCGTGCCCATCGGCATCGCCGCGGCGCACAGACCCGCCCTTTACCGCGCGATGCGGCCTGTGCTGGACCTGATGCAGACTCTGCCGACCTTCGTCTATCTTATTCCGGCCATTGTCTTTTTCGGGATCGGCATGGTGCCAGGCCTGATCGCCACGGTGATCTTCGTCTTGCCCGCCCCGATCAGGCTGACACATCTGGGCGTGACCTCTACACCCAAGCCGCTGCTTGAGGCTGCGCAAGCGTTTGGCGCCACCCCGCGCCAGACGCTTTGGAAGGTGGAACTGCCCTATGCCCTGCCCCAGATCATGACGGGTCTGAACCAAACGATCATGCTGTCGCTGTCGATGGTGGTGATCGCGGCCCTTGTGGGCGCCGACGGGCTGGGGGTGCCGGTGGTGCGCGCCTTGAACCAGGTGAACACGGCCCTCGGGTTTGAGAGCGGGTTTATCATCGTGGTCGTCGCAATCATGCTGGACCGGATGCTGCGGATGGAGCGGAAGTGATGGGCACAGCAGTTGAATTCGATGACGTCTGCATTGTCTTCGGGGACAAACCGCAAAAGGCGCTGCCCCTGATGGACGACGGAAAGGAACGCGCGGAGATCCAGGCCGAAACGGGACAGGTTCTGGGCGTTCACAATTGCTCGCTTCAGGTCGAAGAGGGCGAAATACTCGTGCTCATGGGCCTCTCAGGCTCTGGCAAGTCTACGCTTTTGCGCGCCGTGAACGGTCTGAACCCCGTGGCGCGCGGGGCCGTGAAGGTCGAGGGCGGCGATGGGCTTGTCGATGTCTCCAAGGCGGATGCACCGACGCTGCGGCGACTAAGGCTCGACCGTGTCGCGATGGTGTTTCAGCAATTCGGTCTTCTGCCCTGGCGCAGCGTTAGGGAGAATGTGGGGCTGGGCCTTGAATTGGGGGGCATGTCGCGCTCCGAGCGCAAGGAGAAGGTCGAAACCCAACTGGCCCTTGTGGGCCTCGCCGACTGGGCCGACCGCAAGGTGGGAGAGTTGTCGGGCGGGATGCAACAGCGCGTGGGATTGGCCCGCGCCTTTGCCACCGAAGCGCCGATCCTGTTGATGGACGAGCCGTTCTCCGCCCTCGATCCCCTGATCCGAACACGGCTGCAGGATGAGCTTCTGGACCTGCAATCCAAGCTCGGGCGCACGATCATCTTCGTCAGTCACGATCTGGACGAGGCGTTCAAGATCGGCGACCGCATCGCAATCATGGAAGGTGGACGGATCGTGCAGGCCGGTACGCCGCAGGAGATTTTTACCGCCCCCGCAACGGAATACGTGGCGGATTTTGTCGCGCACATGAACCCTTTGGGTGTGCTCTGCGCCCGTGACGTGATGGAACCGGTCAGCGGACCGACCGAGGCAAACGTGGCACCGGACGCCACGATCCAGCACGTGATGGAAACCGCGGTCGGCCTTTCAACACCGGTCGGCGTGGAGGATGAGGGCAAGGTGGTCGGTCAGATCACCAATGACACGATCCTGACAAAACTGCTGGATCCACGCGCCTGAGGCACTGACCCACACCGACGCGCGGAACGAGTTGGTAGGGCTCCTCGCCCTCTATCGCGCTTACCGGACGGCGTGCGAGACCCGCATTACACCTTTGTCGCCGGTGTCGGCGGGGTGATCATCCGACGCTTCAACACCGCTTCGCGCCAGGTGATGAAGCTGACCGCGCCCAGGATCACGAGCCCCCCTACAACGACCCAGACGTCCACTGCCTCTCCAAAGACCACGGCCCCGAGCGCGGTGGCCCAGACCAGTTGCAGGAACGTGACCGGCTGCGTGACCGTTACCGGTGCCGCACGCAGGCCAAGCGTCATCGTGAAATGACCGGCAGTGGCAAAGCAGGCGACGCCAAAGAGAAGCCCGATCTCTGTCCAGGTCGGTGTAACCCAGACCGCGAGTGCAAAGGGAGCAAGGCACACCGTCACCCAGATTGACAGCATGCCGACAACAACCGCTGGCGCAACCTCGTCCGCCGTGACCTTGGCCAGCAGATAGGACCCTCCGAAGACGGCTGCCGTCACCATCATCGCCAGGTGCCCCTCGTCCAGTTCCCGAAAGCCCGGGCGCAGGATGATCGCCGCGCCGATCAAGGCCGCCGCGACAGCCGCGATGCGCCTTGCGGCAAGCTTCTCTCCCAAAAAGAGCGCAGCCCCGATGGTGACATAGACCGGAGAGAGGTAATTCATCGCGGTCACCTCAGCGAGCGGGATGCGGGTCATGGCGTAGAACCACAACATGACACCCAGCGCATGGCAGAGCCCGCGTGTACCGAACAACATCCAAAGGCGCGGTGTCAGATGTGCATTCAGGATCGGCCGGATCATCGGGATCAGAAAGACTAGCCCAAGGACGTAGCGGATAAAGGCCGACTGGGCCGGCGGGATCCGGTCGCCTGTATATTTGACAATCGCCGTGACGGCGACAAAGCAAAGTCCCGTGAGCAGCATCCAGAAGATGCCTTCCACGGGCCGGTACGCGTTAGGTTCGGCCATGGCGCTATCAACACCGATCAGCCCGGCAGGTGCAAGTCGTTAAGAAAGCAAGAGCTTGCCTGCAATCGCCCACATCGTCAGCCCGATGATCGTGTCAAAGACCTGCCATGCCCGTGGCCGCGCAAAGAGGGGCGCCATGAGACGCGCGCCGTATCCGAGCGTGAAAAAGAAGGTGAAGCTTGCCAAAACCGCGCCAATGCCGAAACTCAGGCGATCCGCATATTGGGCCGAGATCGATCCGATCAGAATGACGGTGTCGAGATAGACATGCGGGTTGAACCAGGTGAGCGCCGCCACCGTGGCCAGTGTGGGCAAAAGGCGCGCCCGCGCGCCCTCCCCCAGTTCCAAGGCGGATCCTCCGGACCAGGCGCTGCGCAGGTTCATCGCCCCATACCAAACGAGAAACGCGGCCCCACCGTAGCGCATCAAAGGCTCAAACCAGGGCACTCTTTCTGCCAAGGTGCCGAAACCCACTACCCCGGCTGTGATCAGGACCGCGTCCGACACGGCACATGTCAGGCAAACCCAGAACACATGCTCCTGCCGAAGCCCCTGGCGAAGCACAAAGGCGTTTTGAGCGCCAATCGCCAGGATGAGGCTCAGGCTGAGCGCGAAACCTGGAAGGAAAGCTGTCGTCATGGAATGCCCTTCGAACTGCAACAGGGCTCGTATAAGATGACATGGATCCATTAATCGAGTTAAAGTGATTTATCTGGATTAAGGATTTCTAATGAGGTTCGATCCTCACCACCTGGCCGCGCTTTCCGCCGTTCTGCGTAATGGCAGTTTCGACATGGCGGCTGCTGAGCTGAACGTGACGCCCTCGGCGATCTCCCAACGGATCAAGGCGCTTGAGGATCGTCTGGGGAGCGCCCTGATCCGCCGCGGGAGCCCGTGCCAGGCAACCCCCGCGGGCGCGCGGTTGGCCAAACATGCCGAGGATGTCGGGTTGCTTGAGGCGCAAGTGGCACGGGATCTGTCGCTGGATCAGGCCGAAGGTCCTGCGGTCATGCGCATCGCCGTGAACGCAGACAGCCTCGCCACCTGGTTCGTGCACGCAATCGCAGCCGTCCCGGATGTGCTTTTCGACCTCGTGATCGACGATCAGGATCACAGCGCCGATTGGCTGCGCGAAGGGGCGGTCAGCGCGGCCATAACCGCGCACGACAAACCGGTCAGCGGATGCGATTGTCATGACCTGGGGGCGTTGCGCTATATCGCAACGGCAAGCCCGACCTTCATGCAGCGCTGGTTTGCACTTGGCATCACCGCGAAAACACTTTCCAGAGCGCCCTGCCTGACATTCAACGCCAAGGACCGCCTTCAACATCAATGGATGGCCCAGATCACCGGAGAGCGGCTGTCGCCGCCCCGTCACATGTTGCCATCGACCCATGCCTTCATTGATGCCGCCCGGGCGGGACTTGGATGGGGCATGAATCCGGAGGTTCTGATCCACGGACCGATCCGGAACAAGCGCCTGGTCCCATTGGTCCAAGAACAGCCCCTGGACGTTGCACTGAACTGGCAGGTGAGCCGAGTGATGAGCACTGCACTCGCCCCGGTGACCAAAGCCGTCCGCTCCGTCGCGCGCGAGCGGCTCACACAAACCCGATAGTCGCTAGGGGCACACCGCAAGCACACTCAGGGCCTGCCCATGAGAGAGATACGTCTCCACCAGCCTGTCGCGACCAACCAAGCATCAGCACACGAACTGCAAAGAGCACATCGCACAGCAGGCGATGAAGAGTGACCTTTTTTCCCTGCGAACCTGAATTTACCAAGTTGTGCCGAATTTTAGCCAAATTTGAGAGGGATAGATGCACCACACCGCCGATTAAGGCGGGGATGGGTGACGTGTGCCGCACATGTCAGCTGGGGCAATCGATACGGAATACTGGAATGTTTGAACTTAAACTGAATTCGCTCTTTGCACCTCTGGACACGTTGGACCTTGGTCCGCTTGGACAGCCTGTCGTACCTGCGGATCTCAAGATCACGGGAACCGCAGATGCCGATCGGCTGAATGGCGACGACGGAAATGACACGATTTACGGACAGGACGGCAACGACGTCCTCAAAGGTGGCAAGGGCGACGACCTGATCTATGGACAGGACGGGGACGACACTTTGAATGGCGGTGAAGGCTATGACAGCCTTTATGGCGGCAACGGCAACAACAAGCTGATCGCGGGCAAAGATGGGGCCTACATGGTCGGCGGGGCCGATGCCGACAAGATCATCGGCAGCAAGCAGGCCGACACGGCCTATGGCAATGGCGGCAACGACCTGATGCATGCCGGGCACGGCGACGATATGTTCTACGGTGCCTCGGGCGACGACACCATGAACGGTAACGACGGCAACGATTTCCTCGATTCCGGCAGCGGCAACGACATCGTCAACGGTGGCGCCGGCAACGACGAGATCATCCTGTCCTCCGGCCACGATATCGGCAATGGCGGCAAAGGCGACGACACGATCCGCGCCGGATCCGGCAACGACCGCGTCAACGGCGGCAAAGGCAATGACCTGATCGACGGGGAATCCGGCAACGACACGATCTACTCCAGCGACGGAGAGGACAGCGTCAACGGTGGCAAAGGCAACGATCTGATCTATTCGGGTGATCAGGACGATTACGTCGATGGATGGAGCGGCCATGACATCATCTATACCGGCGACGGAGATGACTTTGCCTATGGCTGGAGCGGCAATGACCTGATGTACGGCGACGACGGCAACGACACCCTTTATGGGGAAGGTCAGGCCGACACGATCTATGGCGGCGATGGCCAGGACACGATCGGCGGCGGCGAAGGCAACGACAGCCTGATCGGCGGCAAGGACAACGATGTCGTGAACGGTGATTCCGGCAACGACTTCATGACAGGCGGTCGCGGCAATGACCTGATGTCCGGCGGCACCGGTTCTGACCGGATGTATGGCGGCGATGGCAACGACACCATGGACGGCGGCGATCAGAACGACCGGATCGACGGCGGCGACGGCAATGACAATCTCACGGGTGGCAGCGGGAACGACACCATCGACGGCGGCGACGAGCGTGACAGCATCTCTGCCGGAGACGGCAACGACGTCGCCTTCGGCGGAGACGGGCACGACACCATCGATGGCGGCGACGGCAACGACAAGCTGAGCGGTGGCGACGAGAATGACCGACTGAACGGGGATGCCGGGAACGACACGCTTGAGGGTGGTGACGGCAACGACCGCCTCGTTGGCGGAACCGGCCAGGACATCCTGACCGGAGGAGATGACCGGGATACGTTCGAATTCACGTTCAGCGGGGCCGCTGATCGGGATCGGATCACCGATTTCGAGGTTGGCGATGATCGGATGGTGATCAACGGCGGGCTTGATTTCGGCGATCTGACGATCCTGGATACCAATGCCGGCGCGGCCGTTGTCTACGGCTATACGTCCGGATCCACCAATTCGGTTTCGAGCTACGATTACGCAATCGAGCTCGACAATCTCGAAACCACCGACATCAGCGCAGGCATGTTCGTCTTCGTCTGATACTCGGCTCTTGCTCCGGGCGGGCTCAGGCCCGCTCGGAATATTCCATCGTTTCTGTATTCACGATGATCATTTCGTCCTGCCCGACAAAGGGCGGGACCATCACTTTGACACCATTGTCCAAAACTGCCGGCTTGAACGAATTCGCCGCCGTTTGGCCTTTGACCACAGGCTCGGTCTCGACCACTTTGCAGGTGACTTTCTGCGGCAGCGACGCGTTGAGCGCCTCTGCTTCGTAGAACTCAACCACAATCGTCATGCCGTCCTGGAGAAACGGGCGCCGCTCTCCCAAAAGATCGGCTGGCAATTCGACCTGCTCGTAACTTTCGGTATCCATGAAAACCAGCATTCCGTCGTTTTCGTAAAGAAATTGCTGATCTTTCTGCTCCAGCCGCACACGCTCTACCTTGTCGGCGCTTCGAAACCGCTCGTTGAGTTTCGAGCCGTTGCGCAGGTTGCGCAATTCGACCTGAGCAAAAGCGCCCCCTTTGCCGGGCTTTACGTGATCGACCTTTACGGCAGCCCAAAGGCCGTCATTATGCTCCAATACATTGCCGGGACGTATCTCATTGCCATTGATTTTCGGCATGTCACAAAACCTTCGCGGACGGTTGATGATCCATTTCGCGATCCTATATCTGGCGGGTTGCTTTGTGTCCAGACAACGAGATGTCGTGCTGCACATGCAGAAAGCCATGCGCGAGACGCATAGAAGATATGCAGATATGGGGTATCCGAATCGGTCCTGATCCGTCATAACGAGCGCCACGCCGAAAATCACAAGAGCAAAAAGAACAAGGGAAACGAGATGAAAGATTTCGTTGACGGCACTGCCTTTAACAACGAGCAAGGCAATCGTGCACGTAAACTTTTCGCGGCTGTTGTCCTGGCCGCACTCGACGACGCCATCGCCGACGACAAGAAATACGGCAATGGTCCGGAACAGATTGCCCGCTGGGCCCGCTCGCGCGATGGGCGCGAGGTGCTGTCCTGCGCAGGCATTGACCCCAACGAACGCGTTGTCGAGGGTCTGATGGAATTCGTGGGACGCGGCGTTCGGACGTCGGTGGCCCTGTCGCGGGAAGAAAGCGAACGCCGCAATGCGGCTCAACAAGCCGAAGCAGCCTAAGCTACGGCTTGAATACTTGAGCAAAGCGCGCCACTCAGGCGCGCTTTTGCTATTCCTGGATGCTCAGAAAAACAAAAGCCACTGACGCAAGACCCAGAGTTCGGCCAGCATCAGGGCGCTGTATCCCAGACGCATCGCCCATCCCGAGCCGCGCCGCCACAGCGTAACGAAGGCCAAAAGGCACAGCAAAACAGACACTGGCGCCACGAATGCGGCGTAATGGGTGCTGTCCCAATAGCTGATGGGACTGTCGAATACCCAGCGGCTTACCGGCCAGAAATGGGGGCGTCCGTCCCCCGCATGCAGCGGAAAATCCAACGCGATGTGCAACAGACCGGAACATGCAAAAGCCATTCCGGGAATGGACCGGAACCAGACGACAATCGCAAGAAAGGCCGCCCAGACGAACAGCGAATTGTCGATCGCAAAAACCGTTTGCCAGGCCGGAGAAAAGTAAAGCTCGTTAAACACCACCTCCGGCGGCACGCGGAGCAGGAAAAGCGATACCCCCGCCATCAGGTAGAGCGACGCGTCGGGGGCAAACGCGCCCAGCAGCGCGGCCCCCGCCACGGAGCGTCCCCTGATCCGGCCAAAGGCTGCCGCACCAAGCAAAAGATGTGCTGGTGTGTTCATTCCACTTTCTTCTCGTACCCGTCCTGATACACCTACCCTCCAGCATAAGAGAGGTGTCATGGCGCGGTCCATCATGATCCAGGGGACCGGCAGCAATGTCGGAAAATCGCTCCTCGTGGCCGGCCTGGCCCGAGCCTTTACGCAAAAGGGATTGCGGGTTGCGCCCTTTAAACCTCAGAACATGTCCAACAACGCGGCCGTCACAGTAGACGGGGGAGAGATTGGTCGTGCGCAGGCGCTGCAGGCGCGTGCAGCGGGGCGAGAGCCGCACACGGACATGAACCCCATCCTGCTGAAACCGGAAAGCGAGACAGGCGCACAACTGGTCGTTCAGGGAAAGCGCAAAGGCACGGCAGGGGCACGCGCGTTCTGGAAAGAAAAGCCAAGGCTGATGCCCACCGTTCTTGAAAGCTTTCACAGGCTTTGTAACGAGGCGGACCTGGTGCTGGTCGAAGGGGCCGGCAGCCCGGCAGAAACCAATCTTCGAAAGGACGATCTGGCCAATATGGGCTTTGCCGTTGCGGCAAACATACCTGTGGTGCTGGTTGGCGATATTGATCGCGGGGGCGTGATCGCACAGCTCGTGGGGACGCAAGCGGTCCTCGATCAGACGGATCGGGAGCGGATCAGGGCATTTCTGGTCAACCGGTTTCGCGGCGATGTCAGCCTGTTCGATGACGGGCGCGACGACATTGCCGCGCGCACCGGATGGCCCTGCCTGGGCGTCATTCCCTGGTTCGGGGATGCGTGGAAACTGCCGGCGGAAGACGTGCTGGATCTGGCCTCCCGTCCCGGCGGCGCATTGAAAGTCGCGGTGCCGCAACTGCCCCGCATCGCCAATTTCGACGATCTGGACCCGCTTGTCGCCGAGCCCGACGTCACCGTCGAGATTGTGCCGCCCGGGCGTCCCCTTCCGGCCGATGCCGCGCTTGTTTTGCTGCCGGGCAGCAAATGCACCATCGACGACCTTTTGGCCTTCCGCGCGCAAGGCTGGGACATTGATCTGGCGGCTCATATTCGCCGCGGGGGCCACGTTCTCGGGCTTTGCGGGGGATACCAGATGCTGGGTCGCAAGATCCATGATCCAGATGGCGTCGAAGGCCCCCCCCGTAGCGTCGACGGGCTTGGCCACCTCGACATCGAAACCACCATGGGCACGCGAAAAGAGTTGACGCTGCAAAAGGGCCATGCCGTGGGAGAAAGGCTGCCGGTCGAGGGTTACGAAATTCACATGGGCCGAACCGACGGCCCAGATACAGCCCGTGGCTGGCTGGATTTCAACGGTCGCGTATGCGGTGCGACCTCAGGCTCTGGTCGTATAAGGGGCTGCTATCTGCACGGCATTTTTGCCAGCGACGCATTCAGAGAAGCGGAGCTTCATAAGCTCGGCGGGCAATCCGTTGTCGCATATGAGGAAACCGTCGAGGACACGCTCGATGCGCTTGCAGCTCATCTTGCCACGCATGTGGATCTAGATGCGCTTTTGGACCTGTCACAAGAGGTGGATCAGTCGAATTCCTGTACCGTCAATGCGCGCTGAATCTCGCGGCGCACCAGTTTTCGTACGTTGCGCGTGATCCGCTCTCCCAGGACGCCCTGCAACTCTTCGCGGACGATTTCGGCCACGATGTCGCGCAGCATATCTTCGTCGATCACCGCGTCGAGCGGGTTTTCCGCGATCTCGCTGGACCAGTCGTCATTCCGGCTATCTACGAAATCATCCGTCGCGGCGCGTTCCTCTTTTTGAGGGGCCCGCGCCTCATCCCAAGCCAGCGCTTCAACCTCGGTGCCCGCATTGTCACCCATGCCAGGCTCATCGGGTTCCCACTGATCGTCCGCCTGCGCGATAGCGGCCTCTACCGCCGCGATCTTGTCGCCCAGACTGGCTGACGTCTGCTGGTCCGACGACGTATCGGGCCCGACAGCATCGGACATGGCATAGACGGCTTTCGGCTCGTCGTCCTCCTCCTCAAGCTCGAAATCATCGAGGACCGTGTCGGTGCCAGATGCGCTGCCCTGCTCCAGCGCGCTGTAAAGCGTAGCATCCGGGATCTGCCAAGGCTCGTCGGTGTTTTCCGGGTTTACCTCGACCTCTTGCGTGTCCACCGCCTGTGCCTCGGGCAGGGTGTCGTCGCTGGCGCGTTCCGCCTCCTCGCCCGGTGGCGTTTCGTCGTCGACCACATCCCCGGTATCGACCGTCACGGGATGCGGATCATCCTCCAAGGTGTCAGGGGAAGGTGGATTTCCGTCCTCGTCAACCACTGCCTCATGCCCATCGTCTTCCCGATGCTCAGACGAAAAATCCGCCTCTTGTTCTGACGTTACACGTAGGGCTGGCGTTAGAACCAGCCGGCCTTCGGGGCTGGGTTTCGACGGGTGTTCCGGCTTTTTCGGGCCGCGCGCATCTTCCGATACGAGCCGTCTGATCGAGGATAAAACATCCTCAATCTCAACATTCGTCACTGGATCTGACATATCTTTGTACCACTCTCACCTCTCCGGCAGTCTAAACCGGAGCGGAGATTCCCACAATAGATGCAAAGAATTGTCAGTCTTTGTTCAAAGCGCGCAGAACACGGTCAAGCTTCTGACCGCGCTGGCTGCGATAGGCGGGCGCGTCCTTGACGAGGTTATAGTACTCCGTCGGGTCATAGATCTTAACGGCCAGACGCAGGTTTTGCGCGGTCAGCAAGCCTTGTGCGGCCAACAATTGATAGGCGGCGCTGTAAAGATCCGCCTGCGCTGAAATGCGAGCGGCGCGGGCGTCCAGAAGTTCCTGTTCCGCGTCCAGAACATCAAGCGTGGTCCGGGCGCCCAATGTTGCCTCTTCGCGGACACCGCGGAATGCAACATCCGCCGCGCGGATCTGACGATCGGTTGCCTGAATATTGGCCTGCGCCACATCCAGCCGGACGAATGCCCCGGTCACCTCCTGAGTCACGCGTTCCTGAATTTCGAGCAGATTGGCCCGCGTATTGTCCCGGTTCGCCATGGCCCGGCGCAGCGATGCGGCAAGACGGCCCCCTTGATAGATCGGCTGGCTCAACTCCAGAGACAAAGACCCGATGTCGGAATTGTCCGAAGAGTTGAATGTCTCGCTCAGCGCATAGGAGCCCCGCAAACTGACAGAGGGGCCCATGGACGCTTCGGCCTGAAGAACCAGCAGTTCCGCAGCCGCGACCTGATGTTGGGCCTGCTTGATATCCGGATGCGTGCGCACCGCCACCGCTTTTGCCGCGTCAATGGATGCGGGTCGCGCCGGCAAGCTTGGTGGTGGCGACAGACGTCCCGGTCGCCGTCCAACCGCATTCAGATATTCTTCTTGCGCGTTCACAAGGTTACCCTGCGCGGTTGCAAGGTTGCTTCGCGCCTCCGCAAGGCGGGATTCAGCGAGAGCAACGTCGGTTCGCGTTACTTCCCCCACCTCGAACCGATCCTGCGCGGCGCGCAATTCCTGTGTGATCAGCCGCACGTTGTTCTGCCGCAGAGCCACGAACTCGCTCTCACGGATGACGGTCATATAGGCATCGACCGCACGCTGCAGGATGGCCTGCTCGATCGACACAAGTCCGGCCCGCGTTGCCAGCACCGTTTCCTTTGTCGACTGGATGTTGAAACGTGATGCGCCTGAATCGAAAAGCAGCAATTCCAGAGACAACGCGAGGGACGCCTGGGTAGAGTTGTTGTCACTGATCCTGCCCTGTATCCGACTTTCGCCGAAGTTTCGCTCAAGGCCTGCCTGCCAGGACAGCACCGGGCGAAGCGCGGACACTGCAATCGCGACATCCTCATCCGCTGCGCGCAACACCGCGCGATTTTGTTCGAGCAAGCCCGAAGTGTTGTAGGCCCCCACCAACGCGTCGGCGAGGTTGTCAGCCAAAAGCGCAGGTGCACCAGCAACGGCGACTGCGGCGCCGAACACAAGTGACGTCAGTCCCGTCCTCAAACGCGAAAAATGCATGTTGCTCGTGCCTCTTGCTCTTACGTTTGTTTCAATATCTTACGCGCAAACAGAGCGTGTCCGTCAGCGCTGTCAAAGCAAAAATGCAGGGGTGGCTTCGAAGCCCGGCAAGACAGGCGCGCCGGCGTTGAACGAAAACCGCCAGCTGATCTTTTCATCTGACATGTATCCTACCTTCACCTTGCCCAATGCCCCCTCCATGAAAAGGCAGACGATGCGCCCGTTATCCTTGAGTTGCGCCTCAATCGCTGCCGGAAGGTGTTCTATGCCGCCCTGAATGACGATCACGTCGTAAGGACCGTGTTCTGGAGCGCCCTCGGCAAGCGCCCCGCTTTGCACAACGACGTTATCCGCGCCGATTTCCGAAAGGGCGGCCTGGGCGTCTTCCACAACGCTTTCATCGTCTTCAACGAGCACGACGGCCTGCACCATGCGCGCGATCACAGCCGACGAATACCCAAGCCCGCCCCCGATATCGAGAACAAGCTCATCCCCCTGAAGCTCAAGACCATCGAGCATTTTCGCCAGCGTTCTGGGGTCCAGAACCACACGCCCGTTGCCCAGATCAATCTGCTCTTCGGCATAGGCCGCATCTCTCTGGGTATCGGGTACGAAGTCTTCCCGCGGCACTGAGAGCATCGCATCGATGATCGGGAATTTAGTCACATCCGAGGGACGCACCTGGGTATCGACCATCATACGCCGGCGTGCAGCGAAGTCTGCCATGTTCTAAACTCATCCGTTCAACAACTCCGTTGTCGGTGTGCCACATCCAAACCGCTCCGGCAACGGTCCGTCGCGCAAAATACCGCCCCTAAAGGAAAGCTGAGCCCAACAATCCGCCAGATGCGCGATGCCGGGCAAGTTGGCGCTGTTTCACACTCGGAGCGCCACGGTCCATGACCGGCGCTCCAAATGCCGTCTGGACAAGCAGGAGGAAAGCGGCAATAACGCGAACCGGTCAAGGCGCTGTTCGCAATGACCACACCACGGGGCGAGTTGGCGGAGTGGTGACGCAGCGGATTGCAAATCCGTGTACACCGGTTCGATTCCGGTACTCGCCTCCACTTACTCCACATCAACAGCGTAGCACTTGACAGGTCAGGCGTATCCAAAGGTGTAGCTTACGACTTATGTCACCGCATCTTTGCCCAATCCGTTCAAGACATGGAATGCATTGCTTCTGATGGCTTGTGTTATTGCTCCCCGCATACTGGGAACACGCATCTGACTGTCGTTGGGAAAGCTAACGGCTCACTTCGACGCTGGCGATGATCCGAAAGGCATGCCGATCGTGATCGCGTCGGATCCGTCGCCCTGTCTGAAGCACGCCGTCTTCGCCGATTTGCAATTGCGATTAAGTTTGTTGCACTCGTCTTGCCGCCCTCTCCGCTGAGGCCATAGTGGTCAGCGCGCAGCCAGGTTGGTTGCTGCAAATCACGGATTTGATCGGGTCTTCGCCCTAAACCGACACCGCCGCCTTTAACATCTCGCGATCCAACTCGTCGGCATGTCCGCGCAGTTTCACAGTCCCGCGTTCGAGTGCCACGAAGTGGTCCCCGATCTCGTAGGCAAAATCAAAGAACTGCTCCACCAGGATGATCGCCATGTCTCCCCGGTTGCGCAGCAATCGGATGACCTCTCCGATCTGTTTGATGATGTTGGGCTGGATACCCTCGGTCGGTTCGTCGAGCAGAAGAAGCCGGGGGCGTGTTATCAACGCGCGGGCGATCGCAAGTTGCTGTTGCTGTCCGCCGGACAAATCACCCCCTCTTCGGCCAAAAAAGGTCTTGAGAATGGGAAACAGCTCGAAAATGTCGTCCGGGATGACACGTTCATCGCGCGGCAGACATGCATATCCCGTTTCAAGGTTCTCCTTCACCGTCAGAAACGGGAATATCTCCCGCCCCTGTGGAACGTAAGCGACCCCTTTTTGCGCAAGCGCATGGGCGCTTGCTCTGCCGATCTCCTCGTTTTCAAGACGATAGGATCCGCCGCTTCTGGGATGCGTGCCGGACAGCGCCTTGAGTAGGCTTGTCTTGCCGACCCCGTTGGTGCCCATCACGCAGGTGACCTCTCCCAACGCGGCATTCATCGAGATGCCGTGCAGGATCTGACTTCCGCCATAATGCAGGGTCAAATCCTCGATCTTCAGAAGGTTACCGCCCAAGATAGACCTCGATCACTTTTTCATCCGCAGTCACATGGTCCAGGGAGCCTTCGGCCAGCACCGATCCCTCATGCAGAACGGTGACCTTGCAGCCCAGTCGCCTCACGAATTCCATATCATGCTCGACCACGACAACCGCACGCGTCCGTGCAGCCTCAACCAGCAATTCGGTGGTGTGTTCACGCTCCGCCGGCGTCATGCCGGCCGCCGGCTCGTCCACCAGCAAAAGGCGCGGATCCTGTCCAAGCAGCATGCCGATCTCAAGCCACTGCTTTTGACCATGGCTCAACTCGCCGGCATTGCGATGCAGGTGCGCAAGCAATCCGATTTGCTCGGCCAGATCCGCAACCGCGTCGGCATCCTGCGCAGACGCGCGGAAGCGCAGGACCGCAAGCGGACCACGCTCCTTTTTCAGAGCGAGCATCAGGTTTTCAGACACGGTCTGATCCTCAAAGACGGTGGGACGTTGAAACTTCCGCCCGATGCCTTCCCGGGCGATCCGGCTTTCCGACAACGACAGCAGAGAGATCGACTTCTCACCCCAGATCACACGTCCTTCGTCGGGTTTCGTTTTCCCAGTGATGATATCCATGAACGTGGTCTTGCCCGCACCGTTCGGTCCGATCACCGCCCGCATCTCCGCTTCGCCGATCTGGAAGGTGAGGTTGTTGATCGCCTTGAAACCGTCGAAGGAGACGGAAACGCCGGAAACCTCAAGAAGCGTGCTCATCGATCACCCGCCTGTTCGGATCGTGTATCGCGCGCCATTCCGCCCTCCGCGCGAAGAGGATCGAACCCACGCGACCGCGCAAGAAGATCGAGGAGACCTCCGATCCCACGTGGCGCAAAGAGCGTGACCGCAACGAAGGAAAGCCCCAAGAGGACCGTCCACCAGTCCACCCATTGGACCCGGTAGAAGCCCAGATTGATGTCCGGCGCCTGCCCTCCCGTGAACCAGGTGGACAAAAGCGACACGAACGCCGCGCCGATCACGGCACCGTACAAGCGCCCACGCCCTCCGATGGCCACCCAGACAGCCAGATAGATGGACGCGATCGGCGCGATCTCGGCTGGGTTGATGATGCCGGCCTGTGGGTAGTAAAGCGCGCCGGCAATGCCTGAAAGCACGGCGGTGAAGGTGAAAATGAAGAGCTTATAAGCCTCAACCGAGTATCCCAGAAACCGCACGCGGGCTTCATCGTCGCGAATGGCCCGAATGACCGAACCGAACTTGCCCGAGACCACCCAGGCACACAGAACATAGCCAAGTCCCAAGGCCAGAGCGGACGCCCACAAAAAGGCTATCGAGATGATGGACTGGGGGACATGTCCAAGTCCAGGCAGGTTCTGTAGACCCGAAAGGCCATTGTTGCCACGCAACCCGCTGTCGTTCTGAAAGAGGTAAAGCGACAGGGCCAGCGTCATCGCCTGTGTCAGGATCGACAGGTAGACGCCCGTCACGCGGCTGCGAAAGGCAAGCCATCCGAACACAAGCGCCAGCAGGCCGGGAACCAAGACAATCGCGGCAAGCTGAAGGGGCAGAGAATGCGCGAAGGCCCAGATTGGCGGAAACTCGGACGCACCGACAACGCCGAAGATCTGCGTGGCAATGCCATCGGAAATCTCCTGCGCGGTGGGCGGAAGCGGCGCGGCAGAGAGGCTGTCACGCACGATAATCTCCGTGCGCGCATACATCAGCCACATGCCGATTGCGTAGCCGCCGATGCCGAAGAACGCCATGTGACCCAGGCTGAGGATGCCGGTGTAGCCCCAGACCAGATCCATGGCGAGCGCCACCAGGCACAGGCACAGCGTCTTGCCCAGCGTTTTGACGAAGGAGGTCGAGATCACACCGATGCCAAATCCTTCGGCCAGAACCGTCACACCAAGCGTGAAGACCGCCAGACAGGCAATGAAGATCAGAACAGAAGGATGACGCGCGGCAAAAGAGCGGCGCACCATAGGTCCCCGCACGGTCGCATCGCTCATACCCGACCCCCCTCTTCATCTTGCCGGAAAAACTCCGGGGGGGCGCCGCAGGCGCGGGGGCTGGCCCCCATCGACGCCTGCCAAAGGCGCGACATCGGCCTCATGCCTCCGCCGCCCGCCCGCGCAGCGCGATGATCCCGCGCGGCCGGAACTGGATGAAAAGGATGATGAACAGGATCATGTAGGTCTGCGCCGCCAGCGTATTCGACGGGTTCAGCCATTCGATCACCTTCTGCAAGGAGCCCACCAGCGTGGCCCCCAGAAGCGTGCCCCAGATATTGCCGACGCCGCCAACCACGACCGTCATGAAGCTTTGCACGATGTAATCGCTGCCCATTTCCGACGTCACCTTGGCATAAAGCCCGATGGCCACCCCTGCGATCCCCGCGATCCCTGAGCCGAAGCCAAAAGTGAGCATGTTGATCTTGTCGGGGTTGATCCCCATCGACGCGGCCATACGGGGGTTCTGCGTCACGGCGCGCACCTCAAGCCCCAGACGCGTCCGTTTCATTACGAAGAGGAAGAGCGCCAGAAACAGCAAAGCCATTACGAAAATCGCAATCCGGATATAGCTGATCGACACGATGTCGTTGATCACCAGCGATCCGTCGAGCCAGCCGGGCGCCGTCAAAGGCCGGGCCTGGGTGCCGAAGATGTTCTTGGCAAGCTGCTGCAGGGCGATAGAGACGCCGAATGTGGCCAGGAGCGTCTCAAGCGGGCGGTGATAGAGCCAGCGAATGACCAGACGCTCCATCGCCACGCCAGCCGAGAACGTGACAAAAAAGGCCAATGGAATGGCCAGCAGGATCGACAAGGTATAATCCGGCACGAAAAGCTGAACGACATAGCCGGTATAGGCGCCCATCATGATGAACTCGCCATGGGCCATGTTGATCACGCCCATCACGCCAAAGGTGATGGCAAGCCCGATGGCTGCCAGAAAGTAGATCGAGGCCAGCGACAGCGCATCGAGCGCCAGATCCGCTCCCTGGTTCAGCGTCACCTGCAATTCGATCCGGTCGAGCGCGGCCTGCGCTGCAAGAGCGACGGCCACCGGCGCGTTGATGTAGACGCGGTAGAACTGAACCGCATCCAGCGCCGTCGTGATGTCATCGTCGCTCACGAACGGGGCGGCGCGACCATCGCGGACCAACATTTCATACGCATTCAGACGGGCCGCATCGGTATCGAGCATCGCCACCTCGATACCCGCAACGGCGCCGTTCTCGAGATTGGCGATCAGCGTCTCACGCACCGCTCCGGCAAGGATGCGTGGCTGTGCAAGCTCCCGCTGCACCAGGATCGCATAAGCAGCATCCCGTGACAGCTCTGCGCCGATCACCAGCGCTTCTGCATCATCGGGTGCAGCCTCGGCAACCTCGATCCGGGTCGCAACCAGCGGATTGAGCGCCGCGCGGACATCAACGCCCAGATCGCCGGAAAAACTCTCGATCGCTTGAATACGTGCGGTCTCATCCTCGTCGAACCGGATCGTCAAAAGGCGCTCCAGCCGCATTTTACGGGCTTTCAGGCCGCTATCGGTTTCTGCATCAATCGCACCTCTCAGGGCCGTCAGATGAGAAGGTTCGGCATCTCTTTCAATCGCTCTAAGGGCCGTGACGCGCGTTGCCCGCTCAGGATCTGTCAGCTGGAATTGAACCAAGGCCGCCGCGATCAGCCCCCGAATGCCGGAATTCGGCTTGAGCTGTTTGTAAGCACGCCGCGACGCGGTGCCGATTTCCTTCCCGCCGGCGACATCGAATGTCCGCAGGTCGTCTCCATCTCCTCTTTCGGCGAAGACGAAAAGGCCGGTCTCTTTGTCGACCCACATGTCCTTGTTCTGCCAGCGGTTCAGCACAACCTGCGCATCTTCCAGACCGCTCTCGGCCAAGGCGTTGATGGCGGGGCCGATTGTTTTGCGGGACGATTTGACAATGATCTCGCGATGCTCCTGAAGAAGCATCTGGATCGGCGCGCCCGTATCCTGTGCGACCGACGCTGCCGCTCCGGCGAATACCATCAGGACGAACCCCAGCCACAGCCGGACGAGACGACGCATTCGCATATGTCCTTATGCAAGTGATCGGGGCACCTTGCAGCACCCCGACCCTTTCGGTTTCGTTGGGATCAGTAGTTCGACTTGATCTGCACGCAGGTGTTGGTTGCGGTGTTGTACATGCCGCAGCCCAGCTCTTTCCAATCGGATTTCAGCACGGCAGATTCCGGCAGGAAATCTGTCCAAGCGTCCCCCGGCACTTCCTCGGTTTGGGAGATGATGTCGAATTGTCCATCATCCTGGATCTCGCCAATCAGAACCGGCTTGGCAAGGTGATGGTTGGGCAGCATGACCGCCGTACCGCCGGTCAGGTTCGGAAACTCCTGCCCATACATCGCTGTGCGCACCGCATCGACATCCGTCGTGCCGGCCGCGGTCGCCGCGTTCACCCACATGTTGAAGCCGATATAATGCGCCTCCATGGGGTCGTTCGTCACGCGCTCTTCACCCATCCGGGCCTTCCAGGCCTCGACCCATTCGGCATTGGCCTCGGTATCGGCGGACTGAAAATAGTTCCAGGCGGCCAGGTGACCGACAAGGTTGGTCGTGTCGAGGCCGGAGAGTTCCTCTTCACCGACGGAAAATGCCACAACGGGAATATCGTCGGCAGAGATGCCAGCCGCGGCAAGCTCTTTATAGAACCCCACATTTGCATCGCCGTTGATGGTGGAGATCACACCCACCTTTTTACCGTCGGCACCCAGGGTCACCACGTCAGCCACGATCTTGGACCAGTCGGAATGTCCGAAAGGCGTGTAATTGACGAAAATATCGCTTTCAGCGATGCCTTTCGATTTCAGGTAGGATTCGAGGATGTTGTTTGTCGTGCGCGGATAAACGTAGTCCGTGCCGAGCAGCGCAAACTTTTCGACCTCCAGCTCTTCCAGGAAATAGTCGGTCGCGGGAATAGCCTGCTGATTGGGCGCAGCACCGGTGTAAAAGACGTTTTTGGAGCTTTCCTCGCCTTCATATTGCACCGGATAGAACAGAAGACCATTCAGCTCTTCAATCACCGGCAGAACGGATTTCCGCGAGACAGACGTCCAATTGCCGAAAATAACATTTACCTCGTGAACCGTCAGCAGCTCCCGCGCCTTTTCGGCAAAGAGCGGCCAGTCAGATGCCGGATCCACCACAACGGCCTCGATCTCGCAGCCCAAAACGCCGCCAGCCGCGTTTTGCTGTTCAATCAGCATTTCCATCGTGTCTTTAAGCGTTGTTTCCGAGATGGCCATCGTCCCTGACAGGGAGTGCAAGACACCGACCTTCACCGGGCAATCGGCCAAAGCGGGCATCGCTCCGGCCAGGACAAAGGCGGCAGCTGTGCTAAACAGTTTTCGGGACATCGTACTTCCTCTCCTACGATGCGCAGCGACTTGCTTAACGAAGATAGCATCCCCATATGCCGCTTACGCATTTTTTGCGGCGTGCGATGGTGTTTTGGTTTCCTAGGCCGGCACCGTCGCACGTTCTTTTGTCGAGTTTTTGATAACTCTCCGTCTCGTTATGTCGTTTTCCCGCATGAAGGGAGTCGGACCCAATAGCTGCTGACGAAAATTGAGGCACTCGCCAACATTTCAGGCGAAGGCTGAAAAACAGCTTAATAAATGTGCGCTTCGAAATCCTGTTGCGGCAAATCTTTGCCGGTAGCAGCCTTATGGTCCCCGATCGTTGAGGCCCAGACGAAAGGCGGTGGGGGTCACGCCGAATTGACGCGCAAAGAGGCGCGTGAGGTGGGCCTGATCGGAAAATCCGCACGCAGCGGCAATTTCCTTGGCTGACTTGGCAGAACCGGCCAACAAGCTCCGCGCCCTCTCAAGACGTTGCTGCATCACGTAAGAATAAGGTGTTGCCCCAAGGCTGCGTTTGAAATGTCGCGAAAAACTGTGAGGTGTCAGGTTCAACTCTTCGGCCATGGTGTCGAGCCGCAACGTCTCGTGCAGATTGGCGGCGATGAACTCGACGATGCGGCGACGCTGACTGGGGCTGAACTGTGCATTGCGCCCGGGCTTGGCCAGCCGAACGGCGGCATAATTGCGCAGAAGATGGATCACGACCTGCCGTGCCACCGCCTCCACATAAAGGGCGCCCCCCATATCGTTGGACGCGGCCTCTCGCGCGACGGCCGCTATGGCGTTTGAAACGACCGGGTCGTCGGCGTTCAGAACATCCGCGAGACAGACATCGTGGACGGCCCTGCCCGTCATCTCGATCGCGACATCCGAAACCAGATCCGCCGACAGATAGAGATGGGTAACATCGACATCCTCGCTCCAGGTCCACCGCGACACCTCGGACCGGGTCAGAAGGGACAATGCCCCCGGCCCACACACCGTCTGCGTCCATTTCCCTGCGAACTTGCGCTGCATGGGCGTGATGCCGGTCCGATATGAGACCAGCATGAAATCCCGCATAGGCGGTATCTCGACGTCCTGCCCCTGATAGCGGTAGGTCCGCAGGGATACGCCCCGCCAATCCTGATCATCGGAACTGAGCAGGACTTGACCCGGAACGTATTCGGGCAGGTCTTCAGGCGCGATGAGATCGTCCATCGCCAACTCCTCCCTCCGGAGTCCGTGCGCCTCCCCCCTGGTATTATGCAAAGTAACCTGCAGTGCCTCTTCGGGCAACCTTGGCGGGTTGCGCTGTCATCCCGACCTGCCTGCCAGTCCGCAAAGGGTCCGTGAAGATGAAAAGCGCGCAGTGTCCGGATCGTTCAAGTAAATGCGCAGAGCCTTCAAGACCATCGCGCCTTTCTGTTCCTAACCTCTCCCAATGGCCCGGACGATCCCAGGCCGACCCTGAGACAAGCAAGGGAGGGTTTCTCTCATGGACCAAGCAGAGACCGCAGCGGCAGCCTCGAATGGCGCGGCTGGCAAAACGCACCTAGATGCGCTGGTAATCGGAGCGGGCGTGGCGGGCCTGTGCCAACTGCACCTGCTGCGCGAGCAAGGCCTGAACGTGCGGGCCTACGATGCCGCATCGGATGTGGGGGGCACATGGTACTGGAACCGGTATCCCGGCGCACGCTTCGATTCCGAAGCCTACATCTACCAATATCTCTTCTGTGAAGATCTCTACAAAGACTGGAGCTGGAGCGAGCGTTTCCCCGGTCAGCCTGAGATCGAACGCTGGATGCATTACGTGACCGACAAACTCGATCTGCGCCGCGACATCCAGTTCAGCACACGCATCGAAAGCGCGCATTGGGACGAAAAGAAAGAGCGCTGGCAGGTGCGCACCTCAGCCGGAGAAGAGATCGAAACGCAATTCCTGATCAGCTGCACCGGCATGCTCTCGGCCCCACTCACGGCGCCCTTTCCGGGTCAGGACAGCTTTCAGGGAGAGATCTTTCACACCTCCCGCTGGCCCAAGGAACCGGTCGAACTGGCGGGCAAGCGCGTGGGCGTCGTCGGCATCGGGGCGACCGGCATTCAGGTCATTCAGACGATCGCAAGCGAGGTTGCGCAGCTGAAGGTGTTCGTGCGCACGCCGCAATACGTTCTGCCGATGAAGAACCCGAAATTCGGAGACGCCGAGGTTGCAGGGTATAAGGACCGGTTCGAGGAATTGCGCGAAACGCTCCCCAAGACCTTTACCGGCTTCGAATACGATTTCGAACAGGAATGGGCCGATCTTACGCCCGAGAAGCGTCGCGAGGTTCTGGAAGAAACCTATGCCGATGGCTCACTCAAGCTTTGGCTGGCCTCCTTTGCGGACATGTTCTTTGTCGAGGAGGTCAATGCCGAGATATCGGAGTTTGTGCGCGAAAAGATGCGCGAGCGGCTGCCCGATGCCCGGCTGCGGGATCTGCTGATCCCCACCGATTACGGCTTCGGCACACATCGCGTCCCGCTCGAAAGCGGGTATCTGGAGGTTTATCAACGCCCCAACGTCGAGGCCGTCAGCGTGAAGGAGAACCCGATCAAGGCTGTTGTCCCCGAAGGACTGAAACTGGCCGACGGCACGGTGCACGCGCTTGACGTCATCATCCTGGCCACGGGGTTTGATGCCGGCACCGGAGCGCTGACGCGTATGGATATGCAGGGCCGGGACGGTCGGAACGTGAAGGACGACTGGAGCCGTGATATCCGCACCACGATGGGCCTGCAGATCCACGGCTATCCGAATCTGTTCCTTACCGGCGCGCCCCTCGCACCCGCTGCCGCGCTTTGCAACATGACGACTTGCCTGCAGCGTCAGGCGCACTGGATCGCGGACTGCATCGGCCATGTGCGCGCCAACGGCAAAACCGTGATCGAGCCCACGGCGGAAACGGAGGAAGCCTGGGTGCAGCATCACGACGAAACAGCGGGCGCCAACCTGATTTCCAAGACCCGGTCCTGGTATGTTGGATCGAACGTTCCGGGCAAGCCGCGCCGGGTGCTGTCCTACACGGGTGGAACCGGCGCCTATCACGAAAAATGCGATGATGTGGCCGCCAGCGGCTATCGCGGCTTTGCCATGCATTGAAACCGGCCTTCCCGCATCTTCGGATGCGGGAAGGCCGCGACGCATCATTAAGGGAGGAAAAGACAATGAGAGATTTCAAAGCTACAGCCGACAAGATCCTGGACGGGCTTGTCGAGGCTGAACCGGGTGTTCCGGGCGTGGTTGCCATGCTCACGAATGCCAGCGGCAATGTCTATGAGGGGGCCGCGGGACAACGAAGCATGGATCAGGACGCAAAGATGACCTCCGATACGGTCTTTGCCCTGTTTTCTACGACAAAGGCCATAACCGGAACCGCGATCCTGCAACTTGTCGAAGAGGGCGCGCTTGATCTTGACGCGCCAGCCAGCACCTATGCACCCGATATTGCGGAGCTTCAGGTTATCGAGGGCTTCGACAGTTCAGGCAATCCCATCCTGCGCGCGCCAAAGACCGAGATCACGACGCGGATGCTGATGCTGCATACGGCCGGCCTGAGCTATGATTTTTTCAGCCAGACCTACAAAAGACTGGCCGATGAAAAGGATCAGCCCAGCGTGATCAGCGGCGCCAGGGCCGCGCTGAAGACCCCCCTGCTCTTCGATCCAGGCGCGCGCTGGGAATATGGCTCGAACATGGATTGGTGCGGGCAGGTCGTAGAGAGGATCACCGGAAAGCGGCTGGGAGAGGTCTTTCAAAGCCGCATCTTCGAACCGCTCGGCATCGAGGATATGACATTTGAGCTCACCGATCCTCTGCGCGCCCGTCTGGCGGGAATGCACACCCGCGCCGAGGACGGAACGTTAGCGCCTATGCCGTTTGAGCTGCCATCCGATCCCGAAGTGCATATGGGCGGTCATGGTCTGTACGGGACGGTCGACGATTACATGAAGTTCATCCGGATGTGGCTGAACGACGGGCGGGGTCCGAACGGCCAGGTGCTAAAGCCTGAGACCGTCGACATGGCCGTCAAAAACCATTTGGGCGATTTGAAGGTCGGCATGATGTACAGCGCAAACCCCGCCATGACCCATGATGCTGAGTTCTTTCCAGGACTGTCGAAATCATGGGCCTTGAGCTTCATGGTGAATGATGACGAGGCCCCGACCGGCCGACCGGCGGGCACAATCGGCTGGGCCGGTCTTGCAAACCTCTTTTACTGGATCGACCGCCAAAACGGGTATGGCGGTTTTTGGGCCACGCAGATCCTGCCCTTTGGCGATCCCGTTTCCTTTGCCGGATACCTCGACTTCGAGACATCCTTTTACGAGCAGCTTCGCGCCGCAAAGGCGGCCTGACAATCACGCGCCCGTTTACGCTTGACGATGCGGGCGCGGAATGAAACCCTTTGATCACGACAGGGGCGCCCCTCACGGGCTGAGACGCACCCTTTGAACCTGAACCAGGTCGTGCTGGCGGAGGAAGTCGTGAAGCGGTTCTGCGGGCTTTGATGCCCCGCATTCTCCACTTCCCCCTTCTGCGCCGTGACAGAAGGGACGTGAATGACCGAAACGACAGCAAGCCGCAATGATTTCAGAAGCCGGGACACCGGGGCCGGGCCTGCCCGAATGCCCTGTCAATGCGTTCAGGGCCACATGATTGTCGTTGCCCGCGCATGCTGTGACCGCGCAATCGACCTTCGAAAAGGCATCACGTCTGTGGTCGCAACCGGCGCGCACCGCCCTCTTCGGTACCCGCAGCCCCCCTTCTGCGCCCGTCACACATGACCAAAGATCGGAATGGAAACCACATGATCCCAAATGTTTTGTCCATTGCTGGATCCGACCCGTCTGGCGGCGCCGGTATTCAGGCCGACATCAAGTCCATTTCAGCAAATGGCGGTTATGCGATGGCGGCTCTTACAGCACTGACAGCACAGAATACCCAGACCGTGCATGCGGTTGAGCTGGTCTCTCCCGACATGGTCCGGCACCAGATCGAGGCGCTCTGCGCCGATATCAGGATCGACGCCGTGAAGCTTGGAATGCTGGGGGATGCGCGCATCATCGAAACCGTTGCCGACGCCCTTCAGGGTCTCGACGCACCCTTGGTTCTCGATCCGGTCATGGTGGCCAAATCAGGGGACAGGTTGCTGGCCGAAAACGCGGTGTCCGCCCTTCGCAACCACCTTCTTCCCCGGGCTACGATCCTCACACCGAACCTGCCGGAAGCGGCGGATCTTCTGGGGGAAGCCGAGGCCAGCAATCAATTGCAGATGGAACATCAGGCGCGCGCATTGCTGGATCTTGGCGCGCAAACGGTTTTGCTGAAAGGGGGGCATTTGTCGGACAAACACTGCCCCGATCTGCTGGCGCTGCGCGAACGCATGGAATGGCTGGAAGGCCCACGCGTCGACACCAAGAACACCCACGGAACCGGATGCACCCTCGCTTCGGCCCTCGCGACGCTGCTTGCCAAGGGACATCCCGTGCCCGAGGCCGCGCGGCGCGCCAAAGCCTATGTCTCCGACGCGATTGCGACCAGCGCGGCTTTGGATGTGGGTCTGGGCAACGGCCCCACACACCACTTTCATGCCCTCTGGTCAGATCAGACAGCGGCATCAACATGACGCTGGCGATGTACCGACATGCCGATTTGCCCTGATCTTTCATTGGGCCGCGCCGCAAGAAGGTCGGTGGCGGCCCTCAAAGAACACAGCCCGCACATCAGCGGGATTGCCGCTATCCGGCGACTTGAGCGCTTACTTGAGCCGTCGTTCCGTTGCCTTAAGGTGTCGCAAGATGCCCGGAAGATTGAGCTGATGCTCACGCGCACAATCACGTGCGATCTCATATCCCGCATCAGCATGTCGCATCACGCCGGTTGCGGGGTCGTTCCACAGCACCCGCGCGATCCGGCGATCAGCGGCTTCGCTGCCGTCACAGCAAATCACCATGCCGGCGTGCTGCGAGAAGCCCATGCCAACACCTCCGCCATGATGAAGCGACACCCATGTGGCCCCGCTTGCCGTGTTCAGCAGCGCGTTCAGCAAGGGCCAGTCGCTGACCGCATCACTGCCGTCTTTCATCGCCTCTGTTTCGCGGTTCGGACTTGCCACCGATCCGCTGTCAAGGTGGTCGCGCCCGATCACGACCGGCGCCTTCAACGCGCCGCTGCGCACCATTTCGTTAAAGGCAAGACCCAGCCGGTCACGTTGGCCAAGGCCGACCCAGCATATGCGCGCGGGCAAACCCTGAAACGCGATCCGGTCCCGCGCCATGTCCAGCCACTTGTGCAGGTGAGGGTCATCCGGGATCATCTCCTTCACCTTGGCGTCGGTTTTGTAGATATCTTCGGGATCGCCTGACAGCGCGCACCACCGAAAGGGTCCCACGCCGCGACAGAAAAGCGGGCGAATATAGGCCGGTACAAAACCCGGAAAGGCAAACGCGTCCTTCAACCCTTCGTCGAGCGCGACCTGACGGATGTTGTTGCCATAATCCAATGTCGGCACACCGGCATTCCAGAACGCCACCATCGCTTCGACATGCGCGCGCATGCTGGCCCGTGCGGCCGCCTCAACGGCCTTGGGGTCACTCTCCCGCCCCGCGCGCCACTCTGCCAGGGTCCAGCCCTTGGGAAGATAGCCATTCAACGGATCATGCGCACTTGTCTGATCTGTCACGATATCAGGTCTTTGCCCGCCATTTTTCATGCGGCGCACCAACTCGGGAAAGACGTCAGCGGCATTGCCCAGCAAACCGACGGATTTGGCTTCACCCGCGTCCGTCCAGCGACCGATCATGTCCAATGCCTCGTCCAGCGTCTCCGCTTTCTCGTCCAAGTACCTGGTGCGCAGGCGAAAATCGATGCTTTCCGGATTGCATTCCACCGCCAGACAGCAGGCGCCGGCCATCACAGCAGCCAATGGCTGCGCGCCACCCATACCGCCCAACCCTCCGGTCAGGATCCATTTGCCACGCAGATCTCCGTTGTAATGCTGGCGCCCCGCCTCGGCAAAAGTCTCATAGGTGCCCTGAACAATTCCTTGAGTTCCAATGTAAATCCAGGACCCCGCCGTCATCTGGCCATACATGGCCAACCCCTGCCGGTCGAGCGCGTTGAAATGATCCCAGGTCGCCCAATGCGGCACCAGATTGCTGTTGGCGATCAGCACGCGCGGCGCATCCGCATGGGTCCGAAAAACGCCGACCGGTTTGCCCGATTGGACCAGAAGTGTCTCATCCTCCTCAAGATCGGTGAGGGCGGCCACGATCCGGTCGAAATCCTCCCAGCTCCGCGCCGCCCGCCCGATCCCGCCATAGACGACCAATTCGTGCGGGTTTTCAGCGACATCGGGATGCAGGTTGTTCATCAACATCCGCATCGGCGCCTCGGTCAGCCAGCTTTTTGCCGTAAGATCACGGCCAGTTGCGGGAAAAACATCGCGTCGGTTCAAACGTGTCCGGCTCATTCCAAAGCTCCTGTTTCAACAAGCTCGCTTAAGGCATTCAAGATCAAGGAAAGATGCTGACGTAGCGCATACGCCTTGGACGGATCGTACGCCCAAGGCGCGGTTTCGGTCATATAGGTGCGCTGGGCAAGCTCCATCTGAACCGCGTGAAGCCCCTGCTCGGGACGACCGTAATGCCTGGTGGTCCAACCGCCCTTGAACCGACCGTTGAGCACAGTGCTGTACCCAGGTGCCGCTGCCCTGCGGAGGTCGGCAACCTGTCGTTCGATCAAAGGGGAGCAACTTGTGGACAGGTTCGTACCGATGTTCAGATCCGGCAAGTCACCGCCGAAGAGATAGGGAATTCTGGACCGGATAGAGTGGCAATCGTAAAGGATCGCGATGCCGTGCCGGGCCTGTACCCTCTCCAATTCTTCAAGAAGCGCGGAATGGTAAGGCAGGTGGTAGGTTGCACAGCGTTCGGCGCATTCAGCGGCATCCGGCTCCTGCCCGGCACGATAGATCAAAAGCCCGTCGAAATCCGTCAGCGGGCAGAGACCTGTCGTGTTCTGACCTGGATAGAGGCTTTCATCTTCGGGAGACCGGTTCACATCGACGACATAGCGATGGATCTGGGTGCGGACGATCGTCACATCGTCACGCAAACCACCGTAAAGCCGATCAATATGCCAATCGGTGTCTGCCAGCGCCTGTCCCCGTTCGTTCAACCGCGCCCAGATCGGCGCTGGCACTTCAAGGCCGGTATGCGGCATTCCCAGAACCAGGGGGCCACCTCCACGTGTCACCTCGATCATGTCACGGCCTCAAGAAGCGCGTCATCCCTGACGAGAGAGGCCGCCCGTCCAAGCTCGGGCGCAAGGATGCGGTCGCGATCCAGCGCCGGGATCTCTTGCCGGACGCGCGCCAAGGCAGCCGAAAGCCGCGGAGAGGTTTGAAGCGGAGCGCGCGCCTCGATCCCCTGGCTGGCGCAGAGCAGTTCGACCCCTTCTATCAAGGCAAGGTTGTCAACCATCCGCATCAGGCGGAACGCGCCATTGGCCGCCATGCTGACGTGATCCTCCTGATTGGCGGATGTGGGTGTACTGTCGGTGACGCAAGGATTGGCCAGATGCTTGTTCTCGCTCATCAAGGCCGCTGTCGTGACCTCGGCAATCATAAAGCCGGAATTGAGACCGGGATCGGGTGTCAGAAACGGAGGAAGATCGTGGCTGAGCGTTGGATCGACCATCAATGCGACACGCCGTTGGCTGATCGCCCCGATCTCGGCCAGTGCCAGGGCAATCTGGTCGGCCGCAAACCCAACCGGTTCGGCATGGAAATTGCCCCCCGATACGATGCGTCCGCTTTCGGTCAGAACCAGCGGGTTGTCTGTAACGGCGTTCGCCTCCACCTCCAACGTCCGCCCCGCCATGCGGATCACATCCCAAGCCGCGCCCGCGACCTGCGGGTGGCAGCGGATGCAATACGGGTCCTGCACCCGGCTGTCGCCGTCGCGATGGCTTTCCCGGATCTCGCTTCCGTCCATCAGCGCGCGCATACGGGCGGCGACGTCGATCTGCCCCTGGTGGCCGCGCAGTGTATGAATTTCGGGCAAAAGAGGCGCGGTCGAGCCCATGATGGCATCGGTGCTCATCGCGGCGATGATGAGACCCGATTGCAAAAGGCGCTCTGCTTCAAAATATCCACCAAGCGCACAGGCGGTTGAAAACTGCGTGCCATTGATCAGCGCCAGCCCCTCCTTGGCGCCCAAAACCACCGGGTCGAGGCCCACTCGCGCCAGTGCCTCCGCGCCGGAAAGCTCTACCCCGTCGACAAAGGCCTGCCCCTCCCCGATCATGACTGCCGCCATATGTGCAAGGGGCGCCAGATCGCCGGATGCCCCGACCGATCCCTGATGCGGAATGACCGGCGTCACGTCCCGCTCCAACATCCTTTCGATCAGCGCGCAGATCTCCCATCGGACACCGGACGCGCCGCGACCCAGCGAGATCAGCTTGAGACCCATCATCAACCGGGTCAGGCGACGGGACAGCGGGGCGCCCACTCCGCAGCAATGCGACAGGACGAGATTGCGCTGCAACGCTGCGGTGTCACCCGCGGCGATCTTACGGCTGGCCAGCTTTCCAAAACCGGTGTTCACACCGTAGATCGCAGCCTGGCCCGCGGCATGTAACGCAACGGTCTTGGCCGACGCCTCGACACTCGGACGTGCCGTGGGATCAAGCTGGACCGCCAGCTCGTCGCGGTACACACGCTCCAACATGTCCAAGGTGACCAGACCAGGCGTAAGGATCATACGGCCCCTCCGAAGATGCGCTGTGACAAGGCATTAAAGCCGATCCGGTAGGCAAGTTCTGCGGGGCTTTCGACATCCCAGACGGCCAGATCGGCACGCAGGCCCGCGCGCAGTTCCCCGCAATCGGTCAGACCGAGCGCGCGCGCGGCAACACGGGTGACGCCCGACAACGCCTCATCCGGGGTGAGACCAAAGAGCGTGCATCCCATGTTCATCGTGAGCAAAATCGACGCCAGCGGGGAAGAGCCGGGATTGCAATCGGTGGCGAGAGCCATGGGCACGGCATGTTCCCGAAACGCCTTAACCGGTGGGTGCTGGGTTTCCTTGAGCGTGTAGAACGCACCGGGCAACAAGACCGCCACGGTCCCGGCATCGGCCATGGCGCGGGCATCCCCGGCAGTGGCATATTCCAGGTGATCCGCGGACAACGCCCGATATGCGGCTGCCAGCGCCGCGCCGCCCTGATGCGACAATTGCTCGGCATGGAGCTTCACCGGCAAGCCCAGCGCGCGGGCCGCGTCGAAAACGCGGCCAATCTGTTTCGGTGTGAACGCGATCCCCTCGCAAAATCCATCAACCGCATCGACAAGCCCTTCATCATGGGCCGCGTGCAAGGCAGGCAGGCAGATTTGCGAGATATAGGCATCGGCATCACCCGCGAAATCCGGGGGTATTGCATGTGCGCCCAGAAAGCTGGTGCGGATACGGACCTCGCGGAGCGCGCCCAGCTTTCGGGCCGCGCGCAACATCCGCAATTCCGTTTCGATATCGAGCCCGTATCCGGATTTCACCTCAAGGCAGGCCACCCCTTCGGCGATCAGCGCATCAAGCCGGGGCAGTGCAGACAGCACCAGCGCATCCGTGTCGGTAGCGCGGGTTGCCTTGACGGTCGACAGGATACCGCCACCCGCCTCGGCAACCTCTGCATAGGTCGCCCCGTTCAATCGCATCTCGAATTCGGGTGCGCGATGGCCGCCGTGAACAAGGTGGGTATGGCAGTCAATCAATGCCGGCGTCACCAGCCGACCGCCAACATCCACCTGCGGCCAACGCTCAAACTCCGCCGGGCCGTCCGCCCCGACCCAGACGATGCGCCCCGCCTCAATGGCAATGCACCCCCTGTCGATCAGACCCGCCCCCTCCACCATCGTGGCGATGCGCGCCTGCGTGAGGAGAGTGCGGGTCATATGGACGCTCATCGAATTATGTCAGGGTTATTCTTAATATGTATGCACATATAAAATTCGTCAATACGGCATGCGACGGTTGATGTCAGAGCGGCCAGATGAAGGGGATGATCGCCGATGCCAGCAGCCCGACGCTCAGGTTCAGCGGAATGCCAGCGCGCAGAAAGTCGGTGAACCGATATCCGCCGGGACCATAGACCAGCATATTGGTCTGATATCCGATCGGCGTGGCGAAGCTGGCGGAGGCCGCGACCATCACGGCAACGACCAGCGGTCGAGGGTCGATACCGATGGCACCCGCCAATCCGATGGCGATGGGTGTGACAACAACGGCAACGGCATTGTTTGAAACAAGCTCCGTCAACACGGATGTCAGCAAATAGATCGCCCATACAATGAGGAAGGGTGGCAGAACGCCAAGGGATGGCGCGATGGCCTCCACGATAAGCCTCACCGCGCCCGAGGCTTCCAGCGCCGCTCCGATCGCGAGCATGGAAAAGATCAGCGTGAGAAGGCGGCCGTCCACGAAGGAAAACGCCTCATCCGCGTCGATGCAGCGGGTCACCAGAACCAGCGAAACCGCCAGCACCGCGAGGAATAGGATCGGCGCCACACCCAGCGCCGCGAGCCCCACGATACCCAGCAATGCCGCCACGGCGACAGGGGCGTGGCTGCGCCGAAAGGCGCGTGCCGAGGGTTGGGACACGTCGACCAGATCCATCTCGGTCGCCAGACGCTGGATATCCGCCGGCGCGCCTTCCAGCAGCAGCGTATCCCCGACCCGCACGATCAGATCGTCAAGCTGCCGACCGATATTCTGATTTCGACGATGCGCCGCGATGACATAGACGCCGAAACGACGGCGCAGCCGCATCGATCCCAGCGACCGGCCGACCATCTTGCAGCCCGGCGTGATCAGAACCTCGACCGTCGACGTCTCAACCGCCGAGACCTGATCGACCCGCTTCAGCGACTTGTCGCGCTGCAGGCTCAAGAGCTCGGTCATCTGCGTGCGCAGCACGACCCGGTCCCCGACCTGTAGGGCCACGCCTTTCAGGTTGCGCCGCAACGAGGCATCGCCCCGGATCACGTCGATCAGGCGTACGCCTTCGCGTTTGAACAATTGCACGCCCGTCACCTCACGCCCGATCAGATTGCTTTCGGGCGGAATGACCGCCTCGGTGAAGAACTTCATCCGCGACTTGTCACTCAAGAGATCGGCCATGCTGTCACGGTCAGGTAAAAGACGCGGGCCGATGAAGCGCAGATAGATCATGCCCCAGGTCACCAGGATCAGGCCCAGCGGGGTCACCTCGAAGATCGAGAACGGCTCAAGCCCCTGGGTGCGCGCAACGCCGTCCACCAAGAGGTTGGTGGACGTTCCGATCAGCGTCAGCGTGCCGCCAAGAATGGCCGCATAGCTCAGCGGGATCAGCAATTTGCTCGCCGACACGCCCAGAACCTTGGCCAGTTGGATAAAGACGGGGATCATCACGACAACAACCGGCGTGTTCGACACGACGGCGGATGCGCCGATGACAAAAAGCATCAAAAGCCCGATGGCGACCTTTGGATTGGTGCTGGCCTGCCGCTCTGCCAGGCTGGTGAAGGCCTCCAGGGCGCCCGTTCGGACCAGCCCCCCCATGATGATGAACATCGCCGCGATGGTCCAAGGCGCTGGGTTGGACAAAACATCGAGTGCGGCCTCGTAGGGCAGCACGCCGAGGACCAGCATCAGGGACACGCCCGCGATGGCCACCACTTCGGTTGGGAAAACCTCGCGCAGGAACAAAACGAACATGCCGGCGACAACGCAAAGCGTGACGATCGCACTGCCCGTTTCCGAGAATTGGAGAAACTGCATATGTCGCCGTGCGCCGCCTGTCCTATCCTTTGGCCCGGCTGGCAGTGTCGCCGATTGCGCCCTTGGCAGCAAGCGCGTCTTGCTGACGCGGCTGGACAAGAAAGACGCCGGACAACACCAAGGCGAGCGCTGCCCAGATATAGGGCGAATAGCTTTCGCCCAGTATCAGCATCGCCCAGCAGACCCCAAAGCCCGTCACCAGATAGCTGACCTGAACCGCGAAAACCGGACCCGCACGCCCCACCAGCCAAACGTATCCCGTGTAGACGAGGACATGCACCGTGGAAGACGCCGCCAAGGCCCATTCCGGCGCGGTCCAGACAATCGCGAGCGAGAAAAGCTGCCCGCTGCCAAGCGCCAGGGGGAGCGCGATCAGCGCGCCGATCACGGACGCGCCAAAGAGAACCTGGACCGGGTCCAGCCCCTCGGTACCCCACTTGGCCACGTAATTCCCCTCGAACGCGTAAAAGAAGGGCGCCACCAATGCGACAGGGATCCAGGCCAGCATCGCGGCTTCGGGCAGGCTCGCCTCGGGCAGAACCAGAAGCATGACACCGGAAAGCCCCGCCATCAGACCGGCGAAACGCCGCCAGTTGAACCGCTCAAGCCCAAGCCCCAAGGCCATCGGAAAGGCGATCATCGGAATCAGCGAAAGCAAGATTGACACCACCCCCGAGGGCAGATGCGCAATGGCCTGAAACGATGTGGAGTTCGGGATCACGGTGCCGATCAACGCGATGATGACATAGACTTTCAGCGCACGGGGGTGAAATGGCGCCCCCTTCCCGCGAACGGCAGAGATCGCCGCCATAAGCACGGATCCGATCACCAACTGCCAGAATATCAGCCCGAAATGCTGATAGCCCGTGCTCACAGCTATTTTCGACAGCGGCTGGGTGATCCCCCACCCCGCCCCCAGAAGGACAAGGACGCCGGTATAAAAGACAAGGGCCTGCCGGGTCATGGGCGGGCGTCTTCAAGCCGTCCGCCGATACGGATCATGCGCACCCTCTGGGCAAGGCCGGTCCTGTCATCGGTTTCGACATAGACACCTGACAACGTGGCCTCGCCCAAGGCCGGGGTAAAGCGCCCTTTCGGCATGCCGGTCACAAAACGTCTTAGCGGCTCCGCCTTGTCCATGCCGATCACTGAATTGTAATCTCCGCACATGCCGGCATCTGTCAGATAGGCCGTCCCGCGCGGCAGGATCTGCGCATCGGCGGTGGGAACATGGGTGTGGGTTCCAACGGCAAGGCTGACACGCCCGTCACAATAATGGCCCAGCGCCATTTTTTCGGAAGTCGCTTCGCAATGGATGTCCATGATGATGGCCTGCGCCTGCCCTCCCGGAGGATGCGCCTTCAGCACCGGTTCGATTGCGGAGAACGGATCATCGAAGGGGCGCTTCATGAACACCTGGCCCAGCACTTGCAGCACCAGCACCTTGCGCCCCCCCGGGGCCGTAAACAGACGATAGCCCTTGCCCGGCGCCCCTTTTGCAAAGTTGAGCGGACGGATGATCCGGGGCTCCGTTTCAATGAATTGCAACATGTCCTTTTGGTCAAAGGCATGATCGCCAAGCGTGACGCAATCGGCGCCCGCCTCCAGCAACGCCTTGGCATGATCGCCGGACAGCCCCATGCCGGATGTCGCGTTTTCGCCATTTACCACCACGAAGTCGAGCGACCAGTCGTTGCGCAAACGCGGCAGGTGTTCCGAGATGGCCGCACGCCCCGCGCGCCCCATCACATCTCCCAGGAAAAGACATTTCATGCGAGGGTCTTAGGGCGGAGACACCCCGCCGACAAGGGGCACAAGGTCGGAGTTTCACCCGGAACAGCACCGCTGGGCATCAGCGAAGCGGCGCAAGGTCAAGCACGCCCCGCTCGGTGACGATCATGTCGAGCATTTGGTCGGTCGGCTCTTTCGGAAGGTCTTCGGCCTCTTGGGCGGCAAAGGCAAAGCCGATTGCAAGCGTGCCGCGCCTGGTTCGCAATTCCTCAAGCGTGCGATCATAAAAGCCTCCACCATAGCCAAGCCGTCCACCCTGCCGATCAAAGGCCACCAGCGGAACGATCAGGATCTCCGGCTCAAAAAGAACCTCCCGCGCAGGCACCATCGCCTTGAATGGACCTTCGACCATGTCGCATCCCGGTTCCCAGCGCGAGAACACAAGCGGCTGTCCCTTGCCGCGGATGACCGGCACCCCCACCGGGCCGTGCGCCGCCGCTTCGGCCATCGCGGGCCGCGGATCAATCTCGCTGTTGATGGGCATATATCCGGACAACGGGACCCCGCGATAGCCGGCCAACACCTCTGACAAGGCGCCTGCCGCACCGGGACCTGCCGTTTCAAACGCCGCCTTGCGTCGGGCAAATGCATGCTTGCGGGCCTCGACCTTGGCCGTTGCCAAGTCGCTCATAGCAACATGACCGAGGCAAGGCCCAGAAACGCGAAAAAGCCCACCACGTCCGTCACCGTGGTGACAAATGCGCCCGAGGCAAGCGCCGGGTCAACGCCAAGTTTCTCAAGCCCCACGGGAATGACCGTCCCGGCAAGGCCCGCAACGACCAGATTGACCACCATCGCCACCGCGATCACATATCCCAGCAAGGGAGAGCCGAACCAGATCAGCCCGACCACCCCCATGACCACCGCAAAGATGAGACCGTTGAGAAGGCCAACCAAAACCTCGCGCCGTATGACCCGCCAGACATTTGACCCGGTCAGGTCTTTCGTCGCGATCGCCCGCACCGCCACGGTCAGCGATTGCGTGCCCGCGTTTCCGCCCATCGACGCCACGATCGGCATCAGCACCGCCAGCGCCACGAATTGCGTGATGATCTGGTCGAATTGCGCAATCACCAAAGAGGCCAGGATCGACGTCACGAGGTTCACCGCAAGCCATGGAAACCGCCGCTTGGTCGTGTCCATCACCTTGTCCGAAAGGCTCCCCTCGCCCACACCGGCAAGCCGCAGGATGTCTTCCTCATGCTCTTCGTCCAGCACGGCCATGGCATCGTCGATTGTAATCACGCCGACAAGCCGTCCTTCTTCGTCAACAACCGGAGCGGAAATCAGGTGGTACTGATTGAAGGCATAGGCAACGTCGCCTTCGTCCTGGGTAACGGGGATCAACTGGAAGACGTCTTCGATCAGGGACGTCAGCTTGACCTCGCGCGCCGACCCCATCAACCGGCCCAGCGTCACATTGCCGACGGGATGCAGGCGCGGATCGACGAGAACGATGTGATAAAACTGTTCCGGCAGGTGGTCTGAGCCTCTCAGATAGTCGATGGCCTCGCCTACCGTCCAATGTTCGGGCGCCATGACGACCTCCCGCTGCATCAGACGACCGGCCGAGAATTCCGGGTAAGACAGGGCCTGCTCAACAGCGGCCCGATCCGAATCTTCCAGCGCCTCCAGAATGGCTTCCTGCTGCGGCTCATCCAGATCTTCGACAAGATCGACAACATCGTCGCTGTCGAGGTCGCGCACCGCGTCGGCAAGCACTTGCGGGGACAGAACGCCGATCACCTCTTCCCGCAGGCTTTCATCGAGTTCCGACAGGATTTCACCATCGAACTCGCGCCCGTAAAGCCTGATCAGGCGCGCGCGGTCAAAGGCATTCACCTGTTCAAGAAGGTCGGCAATGTCCGCCGCGTGCAGCGGCTCCATCAATTCCGTCAGCTTGTCACGGTCATCGACGTCAACAGCATAGAGGATTGCCGCGACATTTTTCCTGTCCAGCTCGTATCCCCGTTCATCCATGGCAAGCTCGCTCTGAGTGGCGTTCGTGTCGTCGCTCATGATCTGACCCCCGTGATCTGGCCGCAACGTAAAGGATGCGGATGTCGGTTCACAATGACCCTCACGTCATTTACCAGAAGAAAGTCAGTTATTTAGTCCATGTGCCTCCGCCAAAACCAAGGGATGATCCTCATGACCGACACACGTATCATCACGGGGCACGTTCTCTCCTTTATGCAGTCCCCGTTTCAGACAGACCCGGCAGAGGCTGTCCGGATCCACGATGCTGTGGCGGTCGAAGACGGCCACATCGCAGCGCTGGGAACAGAAGAGACGCTGCGCGCCTCTTATCCGCGCGCACGACTGGATCGCCACAAGGGCAAGGTCATCCTGCCGGGATTTGTCGATGCGCATGTGCATTATCCTCAGACCGCAATCATCGCGAGTTGGGGAAAGCGGCTGATCGACTGGCTCAACACCTACACCTTCCCCGAAGAGATCCGGCTCTCCGATCCGGAATATGCCGCCGAGATTGCGCAGCGCTATCTTGATCTGGCCCTGTCCAACGGCACCACAACGATGTGCAGCTTTGCGACGTCATCGCCGGCCAGTGTGCCCGCGTTCTTCGAGGCCGCCCAGGCGCTGGGGGTGCGTGTGGTCGCTGGGAAGACCTGCATGGACCGAAACGCGCCCGACGCGCTCTGCGATACGGCGCAGAGCGCGTATGAGGACAGCAAGGCGCTCATAGAACGCTGGCACGACACAGGCCGGATCGGCTATGCCATCACGCCGCGCTTTTCCCCCACATCAACGCCTGCACAGCTCGAAGCGCTTGGCGCGCTCTGGCGGGAACATCCGGACTGCCTGATGCAAACCCATCTGAGCGAGCAAACGGACGAGATCGCCTGGATGCGCAGCCTCTTTCCTGACGCGCGTGACTATCTCGACACCTATGAAAAATTCGGTCTTGTCGGGTCGCGCGGCCTTTACGGCCATGCCATTCACCTTGAGCCGCGCGAACGTGACCGCCTTCGGGAGGTCGGGGCGGCTCTTGTCCATTGCCCCACATCAAACTGCTTCATCGGCTCCGGTCTTTTCGACATGTCCGGACTGATGGCCGAAGGTCAGCGGATTGGTCTGGCCACTGATACAGGCGGCGGGTCGTCGTTTTCGATGCTCCGGACCATGGCTGCGGCCTATGAAATCGCCCAGCTTCGCGGAACCGCGCTGCATCCGGCCCAACTGCTTTGGCTCGCGACCTGCGGGTCGGCCGAATCTCTGCATCTTGGCGATCGGATCGGTCGGATCGCTGTCGGGATGGAGGCCGATCTGATTGCGATCGATCTGGCATCAACACCCGCAATCGCACAGCGGGCAGCGCGTGCGGGCGATCTTTGGGAGGCGATCTTTCCGACGATCATGATGGGCGATGATCGGGCCATTGCCGATGTCTGGATCAGTGGGACGCCACTCACCCGTCCAAAAGACGTTTGAGCAATCGGTTATGCCGCTCGATCACTCTGGGCAGATCAACGCGGGTCAAACGCCCTTCGGAGACGATCTGTTGCCCCTCGACGACAAGGTGTTTCACCTGGCGCGGTCCCGCCAGAACGAGGGCAGCGGGATCCCAGCTTCCGGCGCTCGCCACTCCGGTCACGTCCCAAATCGCGATATCGGCGCGCGCTCCTTCCTCGATGCGCCCGCAATCATCGCGGCCCAGCACTTCGGCCCCGCCGCGGGTGGCAAGCTCCAAAGCGGCGCGTGCTTTGAACGCTTCCCCGCCATGGACCACCCTTTGCAGGAACATGGCTTGTCGCGCCTCCTCAAGCACGTTCGCGCTGTCATTGCTTGCGGACCCGTCAACACCCAACCCGACATTGACACCTGCCTCACGCATCGCGTTGACAGGGGCAACCCCGCTGCCCAGGCGGCAATTGGAGCAGGGACAATGCGCCACTCCGGTTGCGCTCTCGGCAAAGAGCCTGATTTCCTGCGGATCTAGCTTTACACAATGGGCGTGCCAGACATCCGGCCCCGTCCAGCCAAGTTCTTCGGCATATTGCCCGGGGCGGCATCCGAACCGGGCCTCTGAATAGGCGATATCCTCGTCGTTTTCCGCAAGATGCGTGTGCAGAGCGACGCCCTTGTCCCGGGCAAGCAGCGCCGTATCCCGCATCAACTCCCGGCTTACGGAAAACGGAGAACACGGCGCCAAGCCCACACGACACATCGAACCAATCTCGGGATCATGGAACCCGTCGACGACCCGGATCATATCCTCCAGAACATCGGCCTCGCGTTCCACGAGGATGTCCGGGGGCAATCCCCCCTTGCTCTCGCCGATGCTCATCGCGCCCCGGGTCGGATGAAAGCGCAGTCCGATCTCGCTTGCAGCCTCGATCGTGTCTTCCAGTCGGGCGCCGTTTGGATAGAGGTAGAGATGATCGGATGACAGACTGCAGCCCGACAAGGCCAGTTCGGCCAACCCGGTGAGAGCAGAGACATGCATCTCTTCCGGCCCGAAGCGCGCCCAGATCGGGTAAAGGCACTTGAGCCAGTCAAAAAGGGCCGCATCCTGAGCACCGGGCACGGCCCGCGTCAGCGTCTGGAACAGGTGGTGATGTGTATTGACCAGACCGGGCGTGACCACGCAGCCCCGCGCATCAATCTGATCCCCGTCCCCGTCGAGAAAGCGCCCGATCTCTATAATCTGCCCGTCCCGAACACGGATATCCGCCCCGCGAAGCTCCCGGCGGGTGTCGTCCATGGTCAAAACGACATCGGCGTTTCGAATGAAAAGATCCATGATCCTTGATCTAGCCGGACTGTCGGATGGCCGGAACGCCGCCAAGCAACCGTGCACCGTTCAATTTGACGACCATCTGTCTCATATTGTTTTGCCCGTCTCAGGTCTGGTCATAGGTCTTCAATATGTCCAGCACGGCCTGATGAAGGTCCGCATTGGCCGCAGCAACCACCCGCCCGCCCAGATGCGCGGATCCACCAGACCAATTCGTGACACACCCTCCCGCCGCTTCGATCACGGCAATCGGCGCCTGTATGTCGTAAGCTTGCAAGCCGGCCTCGATCACCAGATCGATCTGCCCCGCGGCAAGAAGCGCATAAGCGTAGCAGTCCATCCCATAGCGTGTCAGTTTCACCTTGCCCCGCACCGCGTCGAAGGCCGCTTTCTCCGGGGATGAGCCAACTTCCGGAAAGGTAGTGAACAGGATTGCGTCCGACAGCTTGGTGGTCGCGCGGGTTGCCAGTTTTGCGCGATCCCCAGCACGTTCAAGCCATGCCTCCCCCCGCGCGCCGCAAAAACGCTCTCCGATATAAGGTTGGTCGATTACGCCAAGACGGGGGCCGTCTTCATCAGAAAGCGCGATCAAAACGCCCCAGGTCGGGGTCCCGCTGATAAAGGAACGTGTTCCATCAATGGGGTCAAGCACCCAGGTGCGCCCGCTTTCCCCGTCGAGTTGGCCGAATTCCTCTCCCCAGATGCCATCAAGCGGGCGATCATGACGAAGCACGTCACGCATGGCCGCCTCGGCTGCCCGATCAGCCTGCGTCACCGGATCGAAGCCGTTCGATGCCTTGTTTTCAGTCGCGAGACCGTTTTGTCGGAAGAACGGCAAAATGGCCGTTCTCGCTTCGTCAGCGAGACGACCGGCTATGTCCATATCTGAAGTCGCGTCGTCAGTCATGGCATCCACGTGCCATGACCATCTGGTCTATTCAACCTTATCAGGCGACGTCGCTGAGAACCCGCGCCAATTCAAACAGACGGCGGCGCTGATTTTCCGGAATGGCGTAGTAGGACCGCACCAGGTCAAGCGCTTCCTTGTCACCCATTAGGTCGGTTGGCACCATGGATGTTTGTTGGTCCGTGCTTTGCTCGTCTTCGAGACCTTCGAAGAAAAAGCTCACCTGTACGTCAAGCGCATCTGCGATGTCCCACAGGCGGGAGGCGCTGATCCGGTTCGCGCCGGTCTCGTACTTCTGGATCTGCTGGAACTTAATCCCCACATGCTCCGCCAATTGTTGCTGTGTCATCCCGATTAGCCACCGGCGATGACGCACACGTTTACCCACATGCACATCAACAGGATGGGTCATGGTAGGTCTCCTTCTCCATTTAAGTCTGGCATGCGCCCACCCACCGGGTCACAGAACCTTAGAAATCACAACCAAGAACGTCACCCCATGTTCTAGGCCATAATGGTGCCGCAAATACTAAGATCTTTTCGGTTGAATTCAAGCGTGATGACACCCTCATGGCGGGAAACTGGTTAACGCGGCACAAGTAGAGGTAAATGAAATCCCAACACAACGCACGGATGTATAATATATTTAGTATCGCCGCATAGCGCCCATGCTGTTTGACAGTTGAGGCAACTTGGACATTTATGAATTGAAAAACAAGGGCTTTGATATGCAGGCTTATCGTATTGACGCTGAAGGGCGTCTTCCATCGCTTCAGGATATTCCAAGACCCACGCCAGGTCCCGGACAACTGCGTCTTGCAATCCGGGCTTGCGGGCTGAACTTCGCCGATACGCTCATGGAGAAGGGCAAATATCAAGATATGCCCGCTTATCCCTTCACGATGGGAATGGAACTGGCCGGAATTGTGGATGCCGTCGGCGAATCAGTGACCGGGTTTGCCGAGGGCGACGCGGTTGCCGTCTTCGGCGGACAGGGCGGCCTTGCCGAGTACGGCGTTTTCGATGCGGAGCGCGCTGTTCTCATGCCCGATGGCATGAGCTTTGAACATGCGGCGGCCTTCCAAATCGCCTATGGGACCAGTCATGTCGCGCTTGAGCATTGCGCCAAACTTCAACCGGGGGAAACACTGGTTGTGCTTGGCGCGGCCGGTGGCGTCGGGTTGACGGCTGTGGAAATCGGTAAGCTGATGGGCGCGTGCGTGATCGCCTGTGCCCGTGGCGCCGAGAAGCTGGCAATCGCACAGGCTGCAGGTGCCGACATCCTGCTTGATACCGAGACCGACGATCTGCGCAAGCGCATCAAGCAGGAGGGTGGCGCCAACGTCGTATACGACGCCGTGGGGGGAGACGCATTCCGCGCGGCCTTTCGCGCCTGCCGGCCCGAGGCCCGCATTCTAGCGATCGGGTTTGCGAGCGGTGATGTGCCTCAGATCCCCGCCAATCACCTTCTGGTGAAAAACATTTCCGTTATCGGCTTTTACTGGGGCGGCTATTTGAAATTCAGGCCAAGTGTGATCACCGACAGCCTGGCCACGCTTATGAACTGGTACGCCGCCGGCCGGCTGAAACCGCATGTCAGCCATGTCCTGCCCCTTTCGCAGGTGGCTGATGGTCTGGATCTTCTGCGGGCGCGTAAATCAACCGGCAAGGTTGTGATCGTGCCCTGATCACACCGCCTTGAGCCGGACGGTGCTGATCCCCTTGAACGCTGTTCGCAACAAATCCGCCAACTCTCGCACGAGATGGTTGTTTTTCGCTTCGGCTCCGTAAAGGTTGATCATCTGCATCGGAAGCTCTGGCAGCGCACCACCGTGGTCAATGATTTGCAGATGCGGGGGCTCGGTCCCTTCGATCATGGCGTGAACCGCTAGATCTGCGCTCACGGTTGCCTCGATCGTTCGGTCTGACTCTGTCTCTACCACCATGTCCCAGGAGAAATCGGCCTTATCCAGCGCCTCGATCACCTTGGGTCGGAACGAACAATGCCGCCCGAAGGCGATCCGCAGGGGCCGCTGCCGCCAGGTAGAGCCGCCGGGAGCGCCGATCCAGCACAAAGGCCGCTCGGCCAATGTCTCGCACTCCGCGCTGCCAGCAAGTTCCGTGGTCAGGATCAGATCGCACTCTCCCTTGGCAAACTGTTCTTTCAGCCCCCGTGTGAATGAGGATACGAGGTGCACCTTCACCCTTGGGAAGGCGACGTGGAATTGCTGCAGCACGCGCGGGATCGACGGATAAACGATGTCGTGCGGAACACCGAGTATGATCTCTCCCTCATAGGCCTGATCGGTCAGGCGCCCGATGACTTCGTCGTTCAAAGCGACCATGCGCCGGGCATAGGCCAAAAGCTGTTCGCCGGAAGCGGTCAGCGCGATCGTGCGCCCGGACCGATCCAAAAGCTCCAGGCCCAACAACTCCTCCAACCTCTTCAACTGCATCGAAACGGCCGATTGCGTGAGATGAAGGAACCCCGCGGCCCGCGTCACCCCGCCTGAATCGGCGACAGCCACAAAAGAGCGAAGCGTCGTAATGTCCAGATTTCGCATTATCACAAATCCTGATGGATGACTGCACAAACATTCGTTTTGAAAATGAACCACAAGCTGACAAATATATCAAGGAAATTGATCGTACCCCAAAACGCCATCACATTTACGAAAGGATACTGTCATGGCCTTTATCTCTGCATCCCGCACCGCCCTGACCCATCGTCCCGCGCGCCGTCTCACCCTGGGCTACATCCTGAGCGTCTGGCGGCAGCGTCAAGATCTCAAGAGGCTGGACACCACCGCCCTGCGCGATATCGGCATCAGCAAAACCAAGGCGCAAGCCGAAGCTGCGCGACCGATCTGGGACGTTCCCGCAACCTGGCGGATGTAATCGCCTGCTTTTTCGTCTTGTCGCGGATCCCTGCGTCGTCCCGGACCGGCGCAGGGATTTGACGTGCATTTGAGGCGATAATCCCGACGGAAATACTTGAAAAGGCGCCTCATACAGCCGATATTTTAACGCGAAGGTGACCGGTATCCTCCGGCCGCCACAACAAGTCGTTTGATGGAGACCGTTAATGGCTGAATTCGACACAATCCGGACAGCGGCAGGCGCGCGCGCTGTACAGATTGATGAGGGGCTGCGCGCCCATATGAACAAAGTCTACGGCACGATGTCCGTGGGTATGCTGATCACCGCGCTGGCGGCTTGGGCCATTGCAGGCCTGGCGACAACGACAGATGCCTCGGTGGCGGCTGCGCAGTTGGGCAATGGCACAATGCTCACACAGCTTGGCGCCGCGCTTTACCTGTCGCCGCTGCGGTGGGTCGTGATGTTGCTGCCTCTGGCCTTTATCTTCTTCGGCTGGGGCGCGCTGATGCGCCGTGCACCCGCCGCTGGTGTGCAACTTGGCTTTTTCGTCTTCGCGATGGCCATCGGTCTTTCGCTGAGCTCGATCTTCATCGTCTTCACCAGCTTCTCGATCGCGCAGACCTTCATTGTGACGGCCATCGCCTTTGCGGGCCTGTCGCTCTGGGGCTACACGACGAAGAAAGACATCTCCGGCTGGGGATCGTTCCTCATCATGGGTGTGATCGGCCTGATCGTAGCGATGGTTGTAAACATCTTCCTGCAATCGCCGGCCATGATGTTCGCAATCTCTGCAATCGGTCTTTTGATCTTCGCGGCGCTGACGGCGTTCCACACGCAGGAGATCAAGAACACCTATATCGCCCATGCGAGCCACGGCGATCAGGAATGGATGGACAAAGCCGCCTATGACGGCGCGCTGAGCCTTTACATCAGCTTCCTGAACATGTTCCAGTTCCTGCTCATGTTCATGGGTCAGCAAGAATAACCCGATGAGGGTGAGTTAAGACAACAGGGCGGGTCGTGCGGACCCGCCCTTTTTTTGTCAGCACCTCTTTGCGACGATGACGCGGGCCTTTGCCTTCACTTGCCAGGCCACAAGTCTTGTCACGCTTCGGCTGATCAACATGCAGCGACGAACGGCTCATCCCGTTCGCCGAGACAAGCTCCACAATGAACCGACGCGGCTATGGCCGACACAAGCTTGCGCTTGAGACACGCGGCGCTGACATCACCGCAGCGCTTATGATCAATGGGCGTGGCGCTTGCCGGGATGCACCACAACGTAACCTGCCGGCAAGGACCCGGCACTGCGCGGCTCCTCCCCGATCCCGGTAAATCCGACGCCTTGCGGCAACGGCCCCAAAGGCCCCGGCGCGCAAGAGGCCGTAATCAGCATCAACAGACTGACTGACAGAATTCTGACCATGACATCTCCCCCAAGTGCAGACTAAGGCATCGTCGATGCACCCGGCAAGCGACGATGCATCCTGAGCGAAGGAAACGAGATTCCGTCGCCGAGCGGCACATCAATCGGACCTATCGTCTCAAATCCCATCGCGTGATAGAACGGCTCCGCGGTCCGTGTTGACCAGCATTCCATCGCGGACATGCCTGCCAAGCGGGCCGTATCAAGCGCATGCCCAATGATGGCACGGGCAACACCGCGGCGCAAAAACCGGTCGTCGCTGACAACATGGCGAATGTGGCCCAGTCCCCGCACCTTGCGATCCGATGTCCAGCCCCCGGCCCCGAGGATGCGTCCGTCGCGCGTCTCGGCCACGTAATAGGTCCCACATCCCATCAGCTCCGGTTGAGCCCGGCTGATGCGCGGCAGGGCGGTAACCAGAACGGAAGGCGGGTAGTCCGCTTTCAGCAATTTCGGATAAACCCGCGCCAGCAGAGCATCCACGGCAGCCATATCCGCTTGGGTAGACGGTCTGACCTGAAATTGCATACTTCTCCTCCACAAAAGAAAAAGGCCACGCGCTTGCGTGGCCCCTCATTCCTGGTCGGTCGTGTCAGGCTTACTTGATCTTGCCTTCCTTGTACTCGACATGCTTCCGGGCCACGGGATCGAACTTCCGTACCACCATCTTCTCGGTCATGGTGCGCGCGTTCTTCTTGGTCACATAGAAATGGCCCGTGCCTGCGGTCGAGTTCAGACGGATCTTGATTGTCGTCGGCTTCGCCATCTTGGTCTCTCCTTCATCGAAAGGCTTGCGCCTTTCGGGAAATTCTTATGAAGATCGGCTTTTACCTGCGCGGGGGGCCGAGTCAACCCGCTTTCGTGCCATCCTCGCGTTAATCGTAAAGCGGGGGATAATTCGCATTCGCCGTCAGATCCCGCGACATCACAAGAACCGCTTCCACCTCTTCGGAATGCGTGTAGATCGGCGTGAGATTGATGGACCATAGCCGGTCCATCCCATCTTCGGTCGGGCGCGGAACCTCGCAATAGATATGACGCCCGCCCAATGTCAGATCCAACGCTTCCTCAAGCGCGGGGCGTGCCACGGCAGGCCAGTAGGCGCTCCAGACCGTATCGCGCACCTCGTCCATCGCACCACCCATAAGCTCATCCAGGCCGATCTGGTTCACAAACATCAGCCTGCCATCGACAGACAGAACTTTGACGCAGTCAGACGTCGTCTGGATCAGCGACATCACCATGGATGGCGCGATGGATCCCAGAATATCCAGGATCTCGCTGTCCCTTCGCGGTGGAACTGTGCGCTCAAGCAATTTGATTTTCATCTTCGGCCACTCCAGTCGGCGACCCCTCGCACACTAAAGCTAGACCAGATTGCGCTAACGCAAAAGAAAAACGTACATGTTGGATGCAGTTTTCATGGCAGATGCGCGTGGAGAGCCTGTAAGCCGGATTCTGTCCTCCGTGACCCTTGGGTCGCGAATGGATGACCATTCCTCTCAGGCGGCTGTTGCCAGACGCCTTTAGCTGCCAACCCGATCCCCCCGGCTGAAGCGGCCTGCGGCGGTCTCGGCTTGCGCCGACCGGGCCCGCGCGGGGATCCTATTTGGCATTGCTCCCGGTGGGGCTTGCCGTGCCGCCCCTGTTGCCAGGGGCGCGGTGGGCTCTTACCCCACCGTTTCACCCTTGCCACGCAAGCGTGGCGGTCTGATTTCTGTGGCGCTGTCCGTCGGGTTGCCCCGCCCGGGCGTTACCCGGCACCGTTGCTTCAGGGAGTCCGGACTTTCCTCTCCGGCAGGTCATCCCCGCCAAAGCGGCCATCCAGCTCTCCACGCGTCCCGCGCCTTACGGTCAAAGGCCGGGTGCCGTCAATCCCGAAGCCGGCTCAGGAGATGCAGGATGCAAGACCCAGCCGTGCGGTCGCCTCGGCGGTAAACTGGGATTGAACCTGCCGGTCTTGCAGGCGCGCGGTTACAAGTGCGCCCTCAATCTCTGCCCCCGAGACCGTGATTTCGCGCCCACCCAGCGTGTCATCGACATCAATGGTGAACGATACCCTCGTGTCGGCCGGCAAATCAATGAGATCCAGGGTGAGGACGTCATCGCCATCGGCGACCGACGGCAGCGCTGCCAGGGCATCGGCACCTTCGGCCAGTTCAAAGGGCTGGAACACTTCAACGCCCGCACCCGCCTCTGTGACATCGAAAATCAGACCGCCCGCCGATCCCGAAAGATCCAACCGCACCGATATAGGCCCAGTAGCACAGGCAGAGGTGTTGACCAGTTCGAAACGATCCTTCGGCGCGCCCTCGACGAAACGCACGTCAAGGTCGGCGGCAGCCGGGACCGACCAAAGAAGAGCCATGCAAAAAAGTGTGATAAATCTCATGACATCCTCGTTCGCTTTTAAAGCTCAGATGTCTCATCTGATTGAGATGTCAAATATCGGACGACAACAGACCGGCAAGAACCGCGCGATCCTCTTGTGTCAGTGGACCCTGAGCCCAGGGCCGGAAGCGCAGCCTGACGGCGTGCAAAAGCGCAGCGTCGTCAAGATCCCCGGGATACCCCACCGCGACGGCCAAAGCTTTGAAGGCTGGCAAATCGCCCGTTCGGGGCCGCGCAACCGGCTCCGCGGCCAGTCCCTGGCGGGCGAGCCTGGCCCAGTCAAAGCGGGGGCCGGGATCGCCTTTGCGATCGGGCGCCATGTCGGAATGACCGATTACCCCCTCGGGCGGAATCGCCCAACGCGTCATGACGCCGGACAACAGCGTTTCAAGGCGCCGCATCTGCGGGTCGGAAAATGGATGTGTTCCGCGATTGTCGAGTTCGATCCCGATGGACCGCGAATTGACATCCGCACGCCCCGCCCATGAGCCGGCACCGGCGTGCCAGGCCCGCATCTCCTCGGACACGAGATGCCATAAGCGACCGTCTGCGCCGATCAGATAATGTGCGGAAACCTCGGATGTCGGGTCGCACAAGCGATACAGCGCCGCGTTAGCGCTTTTCATCGCGGTATAGTGGATGACAACCAGTTCGGGACGCAACCCGTCCCGGCGTGGGCCATAATTAGGGGACGGGTGCCAGATGGGCGCGGTCAGTTGCGCACCGCAGCCCGGAACGGCGCGGGGTCCCAGCCACACGCATATCCATCGCCGTCCGGGTCAAGCCCCATGCGGTCGCGCTGCGGGCCGCCCTTGGACAGAAAGTCGATCTGCGCCTGATCCGCCGAGGCATAGGCCGCGCAGTTCCGTTCCGCCCGCGCCGCCATGTTGATCCCGGCGCGACTGTAGACCCGCGTGCCTCGCGGATGGCTCGTGTCGAGAGCGTATTGCACCACATTGGGTTGCTCGTTGCCCGCCCGGCTTGGCAATGCTGTCGGCGGCACGACCTGGTATTGCGCGCGGTTCTGCGCAATGCGCTGCGCATCACTTTCGATGGTTTGACGCGAAGAGACCGCATCGAAATCGTTTTCATCCGAAATCGCGGCATTGTTCTGGCCCGGCGGCGGGTTTGACGGGCTCGCCTGCAGCGGCGGCACTCCTGAATTGGCGTTCGTTGCCTCCAGAGAAGCTGCTGCATCGAGGATCGCATCCCCTGATCCGCCAGACGGTGCGGTCGCTGTCGCGGGCGCTGCGGATGCTGCTGGAGCACCACCCGCAGGCGCAAGCGTTTCCTGCGACACGGCTGTGGCCGGTGGGAGGGCCGCACCGGTGGTCAGTTCCGCGTCACGCGCACGCTGTGCATCGACGGAATTGTCAAATCCCACTCCCGCCCCGCTGTCGGGCACCGTCGGGGCGCACGCTGCAAGCGCGCCCAAAGCCAAAAGAATGAGTATCGGTCGCATTCTGCCTCGCCTCTGATCGGGTCTTTTCTGGGATCAGACTGCTACCACCATTTAACCGGCTTTGCCACAAAACCAGCCGCGCTTTCGAGGCTATACGCAAAATTGAGCAGATCCCCCTCTTCCCAAGGGCGCCCGATCAACTGCAGGCCGAGCGGCAGCCCCTGCCTATCAAGCCCTGCGGGAACGGCGATGCCCGGAAGCCCCGCGAGGTTCACCGTTACGGTAAAGACGTCGTTGAGATACATCTGCACCGGATCGGCCTCGGTCATCTCACCCAGCCCAAAGGCCGCCGATGGCGTGGCGGGGGTCAGGATCGCATCGACGCCTTGTGCGAAGACATCCTCGAAGTCTTTCTTGATCAAGGCGCGGACTTTGCGGGCCCGGTTATAGTAGGCATCGTAGAAGCCCGCCGACAGGACGTAGGTGCCGATCATCACGCGGCGCTTGACTTCGTCGCCGAAGCCTTCGGCGCGGGTCTTTTCGTACATTTCGGTGACGCCATCGCCCTGGGAGAGCTTGGCACGGTGGCCGTAGCGCACGCCGTCATAGCGCGCGAGGTTCGAAGACGCCTCGGCCGGGGCGATCACGTAATAAGCGGGCAAGGCGTACTTGGTGTGCGGCAGCGAGATATCGACGATCTTCGCACCTGCCTCCTCCATCATCCGGCGGCCTTCGGCCCAGAGCGTCTCGATCTCTTCGGGCATGCCGTCCATGCGGTATTCGCGCGGAATGCCGATGGTTTTGCCCCGGATATCGCCGGTGAGCATCGCCTCGAAATCAGGCACGGCCAGTTCGGCGGAGGTGGAATCCTTGGGGTCGTGCCCGGCCATCGCTTCGAGCATGATAGCAGCGTCGCGCACCGATTTGGTCATGGGACCCGCCTGATCGAGAGAAGACGCGAAGGCCACGATACCCCAGCGCGAGCAGCGGCCATAGGTGGGCTTGATCCCCACCGTGCCGGTGAAAGCGGCAGGCTGGCGGATCGACCCGCCGGTATCCGTGCCGGTCGCGGCAAGGCAGAGATCGGCGGCAACGGCGGAGGCGGACCCACCGGAAGAGCCGCCGGGCGTCAGACGCGCATCGTCATTGCCACGCCGCCAAGGGTTCACGACATCACCGTAGGTGCTGGTCTCGTTGGACGACCCCATGGCAAACTCGTCCATGTTCAGCTTGCCCAGCATGACAGCACCCGCATCGGCGAGGTTTTGGCTGACGGTGGATTCGTATTCGGGACGGAAACCTTCGAGGATCCGGCTGCCGGCCTGGCTGGGCACACCTTTGGTGCAGAAAAGATCCTTGATGCCAATGGGTAGGCCGCACATGGCGGGCGCCTCTTCGCGCCCTTGCAGGCGCTCATCGGCTTTGCGCGCCCGTTCAAGGGCAATCTCGGGGGTCTTGTGCACGAAGGCGTTGAGGGTGCCTGCGGCCTCGATGGCGCCAAGGCAGGCTTCGGTCAGCTCGACTGATGTGGTTTCACCCTTTTTCAGCGCATCACGCGCGGCGGCCAGGCCCAGTGTGTTCAGTTCGCTCATCATTCCACCACCTTCGGCACCGCAAAGAACCCTTCGCGCGCATCGGGCGCGTTGCCCAGCACCTTGTCCTGCTGATCGCCATCCGTCACCACATCCGCGCGCCGCTTCAGCCGCTGCGGCGTGACCGACGTCATCGGCTCCACACCCTCCACATCGACCTCATTGAGCTGCTCGATGAACCCCAGGATCGTGTTGAATTCCTGCGCGAGCGCGGGGAGCGCGTCGTCCTCGACCTTGATCCGGGCGAGTTTCGCTACCCGGGCGGCGGTGCTTTGATCAATCGACATGGCCAACCTCTGCTATATCGCCCAGCGCTTTAGCCCCGCTTGCGCAAGGGCGCAAGCGTCACGCCCCGGGATCGGTCCGGTTTGGCACGGGAAGCTGACAAAAGCCCTGCGGAGGGACGTCGAGGGCCGCGTTGAATTTGCTCGACATGTTCTGGAACGCGATCAGCCCCGTTAGCTCGACGATGCCGTCCTCTTCGAAATAGTCGCGAAGCGCCGCGATCTGATCACCCGTTACCTGCCGATCCGACCAGGTCACCGCCTCGGCGTAGTCGAGCGCGGCCCGCTCCAGCGTGTTGAATTGCGGATCGTCACGCCAGTTGGCCAAGGCCATGATCTTCTCCTCACTCACACCGCGCTGTTCCAGCGTGGCGGAGTTGATGTCGACACAAAACGCGCAATGATTGATCTGCGACACGCGGACAGTCACCAAGGACCGCAGCGCCGGACTGAGCGGAGAGCTTTTCCGATTGAGCGCGCCGTAGAGCAGAGCCAACGTCGCGAAGACCCATTTCGACCGGCCCCAGAGCAGGCCGGGATCAAGCACCTTGCCGTAGGTCCGCTTTTGCTTGGCAAAGAAGAGACGGATGAACCACGGATAGGCGGTCAGCGGTTTGGGAGCGACATGCATGGGTGTCTCCGGTTTTTTCGCAAACGAAGGCGGGGGATGAAAAGGTCTTGGTTCAGGATCCGGCGCGCAAGCCGTTATGTCGCGGTAGCCAGTCGATGGCGGCGATACACCTCGATCATCCAGCCCAGCATCAGACCGTTCAGGATGTGCCACCAGAAATGCGTGCCGATCGGGATGATCTCGCAAAGCGGCTCGTCCAGTGTGCGGGCGGTGAGCGACAGGATCAGGATGCCGGCGCCGATGGCGAGGCCCTGTGCCGTCTCTGGCGCGCGATGGCGCAGAAGGACCGCGTAGATCAGGATCAACAGCGGGATCGGCGCGTAGGCCGCCGACCCGCCCAGGGGCAGAAGGGCGAACAATGGCACAGTCGCGGCAGCGTAGGGAAAGAAAAGCGCGGTCAAACCGAGGGCCTGCCACAGCTTAAGGTTCCAGACGTGCAGGTTGATCGCGAAGATATAGACCAGTACGTAGAGCAGGATCGGCACAACATCGGTGGTGGCCGCCCAAGCCGTGGCATGGGTATGGAACAAGTAGCTGCCAACCCCGATGGCCGCGAGGATCACGACAAGTGTCATCGCCAACGGCATGTCCTGCCCACGCACCCGCCGCCACATGATGAAGGCCGCGATCAGAAACGCAGCGTTGGTAACCGCGTTAATGGGTTCTGCCCAGTAACTTGCGTCCAGCCGTTCGCAATAGCCGTCGATTTGCCGTGTGAGGTCCATGGATTTCTGCGCCTGCAATGATACCTTCGCCCCAAGATAGGGAGTGACACATGAAAATCATCTGGCTTGGACATGGCAGTTTCCGCATCGAGACCGAGGGGCAGGTGCTGCTGATCGACCCCTGGCTGACCGGCAACCCGGTTCTGGACGAGGCGCATCACGAAGCCGCGGTCGAAGGCGCCACGCATATCCTGCTGACCCATGTGCATTTCGACCATGTCGTGGATGTCGTGTCGCTCTGCAAGAAGCTGGGTGTGCCGGCGGTGGGCCAATACGATATCATGGGATACTGGACCGAACAGGAGGGCATCGAGACCGTGGGCTTCAACAAGGGCGGCACCGTGGCGTTGGGCGATGTAAAGGTGTCGATGGTCAATGCCGTCCATTCGTCCACCTTTGCCACGCCCGAGGGGCTGCGTACGGGCGGGACCGAATGCGGCTTTATGATCGAGGCCGAAGGGCATGTCATCTATGTGTCCGGCGACACCGATATCATGGCCGATATGGCGTGGATGGGGGACTACTATAAACCCGACATCGGCATCCTCTGCGCGGGGGGGCACTTTACCATGGACATGAAAAAGGCCGCCTATGCCGCGAAGACGTATTTCGATTTCAAGACGGTCATTCCGTGCCACTACAAAACCTTTCCCATCCTTGAGCAAAGCGCGGAGGACTTGGTGAAGGGTCTGCCCGGCGTGAAGGTGATCGAGCCAGAAGTGATGGGGACGATCGAGCTCTAGGACGCCGGCCGGCGTGGCGCGAGCCTGCTGAGCGACCGCTTCTGCCCATCGAGCGACGGAGGTGGCGGAACAGGAAAGTCCTGTCCATAAGACAGTCAGCGTGAACAGCGCAGCGCTGGATTTGTTCGAGGCGCGGGCAATCTGCCGGACGGTTTCTGCGAAACCAAGTTAGCCTTGGCCGCGTAGATACTCCATCACTGCCGGGCGCACCGATTGCTCGCCCCGGTGCCGTGCGTCGGAGATGATCTTGCGCACCTCTTCGAGATTCGAGCGGCGCAGCAGGCTTTTGACCGGCCCGATGGAAGCAGGCCGCATCGACAGCGTGCGGATCCCGATCGCGGCGAGACATAATGCTTCGATCGGCCGCCCGGCATCTTCGCCACAGAAACTCAACGGGGTGCCGGTGGCGATGCACCGTTCCACAATCCGTTCGATAAAGGTCAGGAAACTCACGTTCAGCGTGTCATAGCGTCGTCTGACCCGCTCATTCTCCCGGTCGGCGGCAAAGAAGAATTGTTTCAGATCGTTCCCGCCAATCGACAGGAACCCGACTTCCTCGAAAAACTTCTGTGGCGCAAAGCCCAGGCTGGGTGTCTCCAGCATGGCGCCCACTTCCAGCGTCTCAGGGAGGACATGACCCAACCGCTTCTCGCGCTGGATCGCCTTGTCGACCTCTGCATGCGCCGCGCGATACTCCTCGAACTGCGCGATGAAGGGAAACATCACCGTCAGCGGTCGCCCGTTCGCCGCCCGGATCAACGCCTGCAACTGCATCCGCATCACGCCCGGCTTGTCGAGGCCCACGCGGATCGCGCGCCAGCCCAAAGCCGGGTTCGGCTCGTCATTGGGCTTCATGTAGGGCAACACTTTGTCCGACCCGATATCGAGCGTGCGGAAGACCACGCGCTTGCCCTTCGCCGCGTCGAGCACGCGGGAATAAAGGGCCGCGAGCTCCGTCCGCTTGGGCATCTGATTGCGGATCAGAAACTGCAATTCCGTCCGGAAAAGGCCCACCCCCTCAGCGCCGGAGTTCTCCAGGGACGGCAGGTCTGCCATCAGGCCCGCATTCATATGCAGCGATACGACCGAGCCGCAGAGCGTCTGCGCGTGCTTGTCACGGATAGACGCATAGCGTTCCAGCGCCTGCGCCTGCATCGCGATCTTGTCGCGAAACGCAGTCACCACGGTATCGTCCGGGCGCAGATGCACGATACCCTGATCACCATCCACCATGATCTGGTCGTTGTTCAGTGCTTCCGTGGTGATCCGGCCCGCATGCACCACCAGCGGGATTGCCAGCGCCCTAGCTACAATGGCCGCATGCGACCCGACGGAGCCTTCCTCCAGAACGATACCGCGCAGCTTGCGCCCGTATTCCAAAAGCTCTCCGGGACCTATATTGCGGGCGATCAAGATCGGATCGGGCGGCATCTCCGCCCCCGTCTCGCTGCCCTGCCCCGTCAGGATGCGCAGCAACCGATTCGATAGATCATCAAGGTCGCTCAACCGCTCGCGCAGATACGAATCCTGCACCTGCTCCATCCGCGCGCGCGCGACGGATTGTTCCTTCTCCACCGCGGCCTCGGCACTCAGGCCCCGGCTGATATCCTCCTCCATCCGCCGCATCCAGCCCTTGGAATTGGCAAACATCCGGTAGGCTTCGAGAACCTGGAGCTGCTCCTTGTCGCCGTTGGCCGAGATCTGCAGCATCTTGTCGACACCCACGCGCAGCTCTTCCACCGCCTCCTTGAGGCGGGCAAGCTCCTTGTGCGGATCATCGGCAATCGGGTTGGCAACCACCACGCGGGGTTCGTGCAGCCAGACGTGTCCCTCCGCCGCGCCCTCCTGCCCGGTGGTGCCCCGGATCAGCACCGATTGCTGGTGCCGCGCCTTCAGCGCCGCCCCTTCACCCACAAAGGCGCCAAGCTCCGTCATCTCGGCCAGCACCATGGCCACGACTTCCAGCGCGTAAATCTCATCGGCGGTAAAGGTTCGGGCATCTTTCGACTGCACCACCAACACGCCCAGCTTCTCTCCCAGACGCTGGATCGGCACACCCAGGAACGAGGAATAGATCTCCTCCCCCGTTTCCGGCATGTAGCGAAATCCCTTCGCGGACGGTGCGTCCGGCGTGTTCACGACGCGACCGCGTCGAGCCACCTGCCCCACCAGGCCTTCGCCCAGGCGCATTCGGGTCTGATGCACGGCCTCTTTCTTGAGACCTTCCGTGGCGCACAGCTCCAGCGTTTCCTCATCGCGGAAGAGGTAGATCGAACAGACCTCCGACCCCATGCTGTCGGCAATCAGATGGGTGATCCGGTCCAGCCGGGCTTGGCCGGCCACATCGCCCGCCATTGCATCCCGCAAGCGTCCAAGCAGCTTGCGGCTTTCGGTTTCCATCCGTTCAGGCATCCGTTCGCGCGTCTGTCCCTGCCGGCGCCCGCGCTTGTCGCTCAGGCGGCTTTGTCCAATTCGAACGCATCATGGAGCGCTTGGACCGCAAGTTCCATGTATTTCCGGTCGATCAACACCGAAATTTTTATCTCAGAGGTTGTAATAACCTTAATATTGATCCCCTCCTGGGAGAGTACCTGGAACATTTTGGCCGCTACACCGGTATGGCTGCGCATGCCGATACCGACAACCGACACTTTTGCGACATCTTTGTCCGCGTCCAGTTCGGCGAAGTTCAGCACGTCCTGCTCTTTGGCTTCCGCCATGGCTTTCTCGGCCCGGGCCACCTGGTCGATCGGGCAGGAGAAGGTCATGTCGGTGCGCCCTTCCTCCGAGATGTTCTGCACGATCATGTCAACATTCACACCCGCGCTGCTGAGTGCTCCGAAGATGGTCGCCGCGATCCCGGGGCGGTCCGCAACCGAGAGCAGCGTCATCTTGGCCTCGTCCCGGCTGTGGGCCACGCCCGCGACTACTTTTGATTCCATGATATCCTCCTCATCGCAGACGAGCGTTCCGGCCTCGTCGGATTGTTCCTCGAAACTCGACAGCACCCGCAGCCTGACCTTGTAGCGCATCGCCAGTTCCACCGACCGGGTCTGCAGTACCTTGGCACCCAGGCTGGCAAGCTCAAGCATCTCCTCAAAGGATATACGGTCGAGCTTGCGCGCTTTGTCGGTAATTCTGGGGTCGGTTGTATAGACGCCGTTCACATCCGTGTAGATGTCGCACCTCTCAGCACCGAAGGCAGCCGCAAAAGCCACCGCGGTCGTGTCCGACCCACCCCGGCCCAGCGTTGTGATGCGTCCTTCGGGGCTGATCCCCTGGAAGCCTGCGACCACCGCCACGCGCATCCCCTCGCCGAACTTGGCCATAATATTGTCGGTCGGAATCTCCTCGATCCGCGCCGCCGAATGGGCCGACGTGGTGCGCAGCGGCACCTGCCAGCCCTGCCAGCTGCGGGCCGGCACGTCCATCTCCTGTAGGGTCAGCGCCATCAGCCCTGCGGTGACATTCTCGCCCGACGAGACAACGGCATCGTATTCGCGCGCATCGAAGAGAGGCGAGGTTTCGTTCACCCAACCCACCAGCTCGTTCGTCTTGCCCGACATCGCGCTGACGATGACAATGACGTCATAGCCCTTGGCCACCTCGACGCCGACCCGTTTCGCGGCCCGGCGGATCCGGTCGAGATTGGCCACCGACGTACCGCCGAATTTCATCACCAGAACGGGCATGAACTGTCCCCTAAGCGCAGATAATCGCGCGGGGTTTACGCCGGGACGTCACGCGGCGCAAGGTGATGAGCGGGGATGTGCGACGTCTTGGTTTTGCCGCTATCGAATGATGCGCCGCAAGATAGGGTCAGATCAGGCGAGACTTGCGACCGGCTAGTACGGGTGTGCCCGCCCGTCCCAGGTTTCGAAACAGCCGGTATTCTCCATCGTCAGGGCATCGAAGCGCGCCTTCAGCCCCGTCGCGGCCTCGTCAACCGTGATATCTGCATGGCCCCCGCCCATATCCGTCTGCACCCAGCCGGGATGATAGATGCCGACCGCGATCCCCTCATCACGCAAATCAGCCGCCAGGTTACGCCCAAGGTTCAGAGCGGCCGCCTTCGACGCGCGGTAGATATAGCTGCCGCCCGGCGCCCGCGTGTGCGAGGCCATCTGCGACGACAGGATGGCAATCCTGGAGGAGCCCGCCGCGCGCAGATTGGGCAGCAGCGCCTGCACGGTCAGGAAGATGCCGGTCACATTGGCCGCGAAGCTCTGCGCCCAAAGATCACTCCCATAGCCTGTTGCCAGATCATGCCCCTTATCAAGGTAAACGCCGGCATTGCAGATTAACAGGTCGACCGGTCTCCCCTCAAGCGATCGCGCCAGGGCCAGGTGGTCATCTGGCTTCGTCACGTCCAAGCTCGGCGTTCCGCGCCGGCTGGTCGCGGTCACTTGATCCCCGGCCGCGCCGTAAAGCTGCGCCAGCCTCAGACCAATGCCCCGATTGGCACCGGTGATAAGCACATGCATGTCAGTTTGTCTTTCTCGGCGGCAGGAAGGGAAGCGGCGCGACTGGCACACCGTCGTCGATCAACTGCTTTGCATCTTCCGGACGTGCCTCGCCATAGATCGAGCGTTCGGGCGCATCGCCGACATGCATCGCACGCGCCTCCGACGCAAAGTCTGTTCCGACATAATCCGCGTTTTCCTCGACATGGCGCCGCATATCCGCAAGCGCCTGTTCGGCTGGACTTGCCGGGCCCGTCAGCGCCGTCGATGGTTCGCTTCGGCTTGATCCAACCCGCGGTGTCATCACGGCCTTTTCAACCTGGCTGCTGCCGCAAACGGCACACGTTACCATGCCCGCGCTTTCCAGCTTGTCGTAAGCCTCGGCGGACTGAAACCAACTGTCGAAGGTATGCCCATCGGCACATTTCAAAGCGTATTGGATCATCGCGGGATTACATACAATCCAGCCTCGGATAATCAAGCCCGACAGGACACCCTACCGCAGGGCTTTGGGGTCGAAGTCACGGATGATGCGCGCCAGTTCCGGCTCCATCACCCGTTGGGACGCTTTCTTGAGGCCAAACCATTTCCGCCGTCTTTGTCCGAATTCGGGATAACGCGGCGCCAAAGATTTGACCTTCACCGGATAGACCATCGCGACGCACGGAAGGGTCTGCGTCTGGTCCAGGATTTTGTTGTACGAGAACAATCCCAGGCAACGATCGTACCCCTTGCCGACGACCCCGGCCTCCTCCCATGCTTCCTGCAGCGCGGATGCTGCTGGCGTCATCCCGTCCATGGGCCAGCCCTTGGGCAGGATCCAGCGTCCGGTTCGCCGTGTCGTGATCAAAAGCACCTCTGTCCGGTTGTTCGAAAACCGGTAGCACAAAGCGGCGAATTGTGTGCGCACATCCGCTTTGTGAGAGGCCCTTACCTTGATCGGCAATTGTTTAATCGTTAACGCGGTCACACCGCCATCCTCGTTCTTTTGGGGATATAGTATACATTGTCTGAGGCGATATTCACCCCGCAATGTCATGTCATTTTCTATATTTTGTGTGAAGAAACCGTGATTCGTCGAAATATGATCACGCTATCGATCATTGGCGATCTATCGGGCCGGCAGATTGTTCACGCGCCGCCGCAATTCCTCGATCAACGCGTCATGGGAGATGTCGCCATCGATTGACAGCCTGCGCAGCCCGAAATGGACATGGGCCACGTTCTGGTAATAGCTGGTATAGGCGTAGTTCGTGGCCGCGCCCGCCACCGCGCCCAGCACGGGCACGGCTTGTGCTGCGAGTTTCTGTCCCAGAACGCCGGCCAGTCGTGGGGCGACGGTGGCGATGACCTTCTGCATCGCGCCCCCGGTCAGGCTGAGCCGCAGGGACAAGAAACCCATGTCGGCCCCGTCGTCATGGTCCAGAGGTCCGGCAGCCGAAAACACCTGCAGGCAATCGAACTGGATGTTTTGGGCGGCAGGGTCAAATCCCCGCTCAAGCGCAGCCCCCTGGATGGCCCGCAACAGGACTGTTGTGGTGACCGGCAATTCCACCAGGGCCGTCGGCAATCCTCCGAAACCGCCCGCGGCGCCCATCGCGGTTGTCACCGCGGTGTTCAGCCAGGGCGCCTGGTCCGGCACCTGACTGCGGGACGCGCTCGCCGCCTGCAACGCGATGCGCAAGGCCCGTTCGGTCGCGTCACCAAGTCCGTCCCGTACGGGCTTTGGCAAGCGGTCGATCAAACCCTCGGCCTGCCCTCCGATCAGGTTGAGCACCTGCAGACCCGCGCCCCCCGCGGAACGATAGCGCGCTGCGAGCCGATCCAGCTCCGCCTCGACATCAACCGGATTCACAACTTCTATGTCAGGCATTTCAGGCGCTCTCCTTTGCGCTTTGACATTGGGATGCGGATCGCCGGTTTCAATCCCAGCGGCGCACCTCACCGAACAGGCCGTCCCATGCTCCGGCGGACAATGCCAAACCAAGCACCCGATCGGGATTGGTTGGCGGCGGCATGATCACGCCCTCAAGCCTCGCAAATCCAAAACGAGCGTAATAAGGCGCATCGCCGACCAGCATCACACGGTCCCACCCCGCAGCCTTGCCCCGTTCGAGCGCCTCGCGGATCAGAAGGCCCCCCAACCCTTCGCCCTGCCGCGTCGGATGAACCGCAACAGGCCCCAGCAACAATGCAGAGGCGACATCGATCCGAACAGGCCAGAACCGGATCGCGCCCCCCAGAATGCCCTGCGCATCCCGGGCGACCAGCGACAGCCCGTCCACCGGTGAAACGCCGTCGCGCAACCGATAGGACGACAGCGCCTCGCGCCCCGGCGCAAAGCAGAGGTCATAGAGGGCTTCCACCTCCCACCAATCCTCCGGCCCTTCCGGGGATAGCCCGATCACCTGCGCCCTCGTTCCGTCATTCTGCGGTGGCGCTTGGCCTAGCACGGCGCTACCCCTTGGGCAAACACGACCGGAGTAAACCATGTTCTACCGCCCCGAGGATGGCCACGGCCTGCCCCACAACCCCTTCAACGCCATCGTCACGCCACGCCCGATCGGCTGGATATCGTCGCGCGACGCCCAAGGCCGCGACAACCTCGCCCCCTATTCGTTCTTCAACGCCGTGGCCTATGTGCCGCCCCAGGTCATGTTCGCCTCGACCGGCGCCAAGCCGGATCAGGACAACACCAAGGACAGCGTCGCCAACATCGCCGAGACGGGCGTGTTCTGCGTGAACATTGTGGAATACGCGCTGCGCGATGCCATGAACGCCAGCTCCGAAACCCTGGCCAAGGAGGTTGACGAATTCACCCATGCCGGGCTGGAGGCGGCCGAATGCGATACCATCCCCTGCGCCCGGGTCGCGGCCGCCCCTGCCGCTCTGGAATGTCGTCTCACCCGGATCGTGACCTTGCCCGGTGCTTCGAACACCGTGGTTTTCGGAGAGGTCACCGGCGTGCATATTCGCGACGATGTGCTGAACGACGGGCGGGTGGATGTTACCCGTTACGAACCGCTCAGCCGTCTGGGATATCGCGACTACACCCGGGTGCGGGAGGTCTTTGAACTGATGCGCCCGGACGATACTTGATCCTGCGGGACGGCGGGCGGGGCGCCTTGCCCGCGCGCGCAGGCGCGGGGGCAACAGCGCCGTCCCGGCGGCTTGGATCCGGACCAAGATGGTTTGGCGCCACCCGGCGGACCAGCACCAAGGCTAAATCAGTGTGGCGCCGCCGGTTTGCCGGGCAAACCCGCTTTCCGCCACCCGGCGGGCACTAGGCGCGGGGAACCCGCGCCTAGTGCCCGCCGAGAATTCCCGTCCTCACGCGATAATCGACCGCGAGCGCGTAATCCGGATCGTCATCGCTATCGACCATCAGATGTCCCGCTTTTTTCAAAAGCTGGTGGCAATCCCGGCTCAGGTGACGCAATTGCAGCCTCTTGCCCGCCGCCTCGTACTTCGCCGCCACCGCCTCGATCGCCTGCAACGCCGACTGATCCACCACGCGGCTATCCGCGAAATCCACGATCACCTCCGCCGGGTCTTTTGTGACGTTGAACATCTCCACAAAGCCGTCGCTGGAGCCAAAAAAGAGCGGTCCCTGCACCTGGTAGACCCTCGCCCCTTCCGGCGTCTCGTAGGTCTTGGCGTAGATGCGCTTGGCATTGTTCCACGCATAAGCCAGCGCCGACACGATCACCCCCACGACCACCGCGACCGCAAGGTCCTCCATGACCGTCACGACCGTCACCAGCACGATCACAAATGCATCCGTCAGCGGCACTTTTCTAAGGATCTTCAGTGAATTCCACGCAAACGTGCCGATCACCACCATGAACATCACGCCGACCAAGGCCGCCAGCGGGATCAGCTCGATCACCGGCGAAGCGACCAGGATGAACGCCAGCAGGAACAAAGCTGCAGCCACCCCGGCCACCCGCGTCCGTCCGCCGGATTTAACGTTGATCATCGACTGCCCGATCATGGCGCACCCGCCCATGCCGCCGAAAAAGCCGGTGACCGTGTTGGCCACGCCCTGGGCGATGCATTCCTGGCTCGCTCCTCCGCGCTGGCCTGTCATCTCGCCCACCAGGTTCAACGTCAGCAAGCTCTCGATCAACCCGATCGCCGCGAGGATCACCGCGTAAGGCAGGATGATCTCCAGCGTCTCCCAATTCAGCGGCACCATCGGGATATGAAATGGGGGCAACCCACCCTGAATCGAAGCCAGATCGCCCACGCGCGGCACGTCGAGGCCAAAGGCAATCACCAGTCCCGCCACCACGCCGATCCCCGCCAGCGGGGCCGGAATCACCTTGGTGATCCGGGGCATCGCCCAGATGATCGCCATGGTCAGCGCCACGAGCCCTAGCATCATGTAAAGCGGCGTGCCGCTCAGCCACTCACCGCCCCCCATGCCATGCCCGGTGTTCTCCATCGTGCCCGGCACCTTGAACTGCGTCAGCTGCGCGAGGAAGATTACGATGGCCAGGCCGTTGACAAAGCCCAGCATCACCGGATGCGGCACAAGGCGGATGAACTTGCCCCATTGCATCACGCCCGCAAAGACCTGGAGCAGCCCCATCAGCACCACCGTGGCAAAGAGGTATTCGACCCCGTGCTGCGCCACGAGCGCCACCATCACCACCGCCAGCGCGCCCGTCGCACCCGAAATCATGCCCGGACGCCCGCCGATCAGCGCCGTGATCAGCCCGACCAAAAATGCAGCATAAAGACCCACCAGCGGATGCACCCCCGCGACAAAGGCGAAGGCCACCGCTTCCGGCACCAGCGCCAGCGCAACCGTCAGGCCCGACAGCAGCTCCGTCCGGATCTGGCCCGGCGTCAGCCGCACCTCACCCGGTGCCACGCGAAAATCGCCAAAACGGCGCGCGCGCTCGCCCGTGGGCGCTTCAAAGAAAGCCATACTCTGTCCCATCTGTTCGCTGCATCGCAGCGATTTATCTAAGTTGGCCGCTCCACGCTACCGGGGGCAGCGGGATGCAGCTATGCGATGGGCACATATCAGGCACAGCGCGGAATGCACGGTATTCTTGGGCATACGAGGCCGATTGTCCCCTTGCGCCGCAGCGTCATTGGCCCAAAAGTAGCCGGGACGCGCGCGCAGTTATGAGGCAGGCACATGGCGGACACAAAGATCGGCGTGATCGGCGGATCGGGCATTTACGAGATCGACGGGCTTACAGATGCGGAATGGACACAAGTTGACAGCCCCTGGGGCCCACCGTCCGATGCGATCCTGACCGGCACGCTCGACGGTGTGCCCATGGCCTTCCTGCCCCGCCACGGGCGGGGCCATGTCCATTCGCCCACCACCGTGCCCTACCGCGCCAATATCGACGCGCTCAAACGGCTGGGCGTCACCGATGTCATCTCCGTCTCCGCCTGCGGCTCTTTCCGGGAAGAGATGGCGCCCGGCGATTTCGTCATCGTCGATCAGTTCATCGACCGCACCTTCGCGCGGGAGAAGTCCTTCTTCGGCACCGGCTGCGTCGCCCATGTCTCCGTCGCCCACCCGACCTGCCCGCGCCTCTCCGACGCGTGTGAGACCGCGGCGCGGGAGGCTGAGATCACCGTACGTCGCGGTGGCACCTACCTGGCGATGGAAGGCCCTCAATTCTCGTCACTGGCCGAATCGAAAATGTATCGCGATGTCTGGGGCTGCGACGTGATCGGCATGACCAACATGCCCGAAGCCAAACTCGCCCGCGAGGCGGAGCTTTGCTATGCCTCCGTCGCCATGATCACCGATTACGACAGCTGGCACCCCGATCACGGTGCGGTAGAGATCACCGATATCATCCGCACCCTTCAGGGCAATGCCGACAAGGCCCGCACCCTCGTCAGCCGCCTGCCCTTCCTGCTGGGCCCCGAGCGTCTCCCCTGCCCGCATAGTTGCGACCGCGCGCTTGAACACGCCATCATGACCGCGCCTGAAAAACGCGATCCCGCCTTGCTGGCCAAGCTGGACGCCGTGGCGGGGCGTGTGCTGCAGCCGTCATGATCTTGGATCGTCTCCTTGTTCGTCACAGGTGACATCCCGTCTCTCGATCTGGCGCAGGATGACACGCCACCGGAATTTCCAGCGCTTCGGCCCCTCCGCTTCAAAAGGAAACCAGAATGCCTTTCGACCTCTGGCTCGCTTTCGTAGCCGCTTCGACCGCCCTCCTGCTGATCCCCGGCCCTACCGTTCTGCTGGTGCTGAGCTATGCACTTTCCAAGGGCCGGAGTGTCGCCGTGGCTTCCGCCGCTGGTGTCGCGCTGGGAGACCTTGTGGCCATGACCGCCGCCCTCATGGGGCTGGGGGCCCTCGTTCTGGCGTCTGCGACGCTCTTCACATTGCTCAAATGGGCCGGGGCGATTTACCTGGTCTTTCTCGGCATCAAGCTTTTGCGCTCCGCGCCCTCCTCCGGCCTCGATGCAGTGCGCACCAGCAGGGAGGTTACCGCGCGCTCTGTCTTCGGCCATGCCGCCGCCGTCACCGCGCTCAACCCCAAATCCATCGCGTTCTTCATCGCCTTCGTTCCGCAATTCATCCGGCCCGACGCAGCGCTCTTGCCCCAATTCGCGATCCTGATCGCAACCTTCGTGGGCCTTGCCACGCTCAATGCGCTCGCCTATGCGCTGCTGGCCGACCGGCTTCGTGCCACCATCGGGCGCCCCTCCGTCATCACATGGCTCACCCGTGCAGGCGGTGCCACGCTGATCGGCATGGGCGTCCTCACAGCAACCCTTCGCCGCGCAACACCCTGAGATCACATATGAAAACCGTCCAAGACTATATCCGCACCATCGTCGACTTCCCGCATGAAGGGATCATGTTCCGTGATGTCACGACGCTTTTTGCAGACCCACGTGGATTTCGCATGGCCATCGACCAGTTGCTGCATCCCTATGCAGGTCAGCAGATCGACAAGGTCGTGGGGCTTGAGGCGCGGGGCTTCATCCTTGGCGGCGCGGTCGCGCACCAACTCACGGTTGGCTTTGTTCCGATCCGCAAAAAGGGCAAGCTGCCCGGCACCACGATCAGCCAGGACTACAAGCTCGAATACGGTGAGGCGATCGTCGAGGTTCACGATGACGCCATCCAACCCGGAGAGAAAGTGCTTGTCGTCGATGATCTGCTGGCCACCGGCGGCACGGCGGCCGCTGGCATTTCACTGATTGAACGCCTGGGCGGAGAGATCGTCAGCTGTGCTTTCGTCATCGACCTTCCAGATCTCGGCGGGCGCGCGGTTCTGGAGAAAATGGGCATGGATGTGCACGCGCTCTGCTCTTTCGAGGGCGCGTAACGTCGTCCCGAAGGATGGCCCGGACCGCCTCGACATCATTCGGTCATAAATATCTGCTTTTATCCGGGCCCTCGCAAATGCCCTCCGCAGCAGCGCCGCGAGGGCTTGATGCTCACACATCACCTCGCCGCGGCATCACGGGAATCTATCAGGCCCTGAGTACCGCACCCGGATTCATGATGCCCTTTGGATCAAGCGCTGCCTTGATCGCGCGCATCGCCGCCAGTTTGGCCGGATCGCCATAGCGCTCCAGATCGCCCACTTTCAGGCGGCCCACGCCGTGCTCTGCACTGACCGACCCTTCAAGGCGGTGGACCAGATCATGCACCGCCCGCTTGATCTTGTCCCGCTCCTCCATGTGATCCGCGCGGGTTTTCCCGGGCATTGGAAACACGTTGTAATGCAGGTTTCCATCGCCCACATGGCCGAAACAATTGATGCGAAACGGTCCCAAGGCCGCGATGACCTGTTCGCCTTGTGCAATGAAGTCCGGGATCGCTCCAATCGGGACAGAGATATCGTGGCTCGACACCGACCCGATGCGGCGGTTAGCCTCCGGCATCTGCTCCCGCACCGCCCAGAACTGATCGCGCTGCGCTTGCGATTGCGCGATCACTGCATCCGACGTGATGCCCTCGCCATGCCCGTGCTCAAAAAGCTCCGCCAGCGCCGCTTCCGCGTTCAGCCCGCGCGCCAGGCCCAACTCGATCAGCACACACCAGTCCGGCGATGTGTCAAAGGGCCGCCTGACATCCGGCAGCACCTCCGCCAGGAAATCAAACCCCTGGCGATGCATCAACTCAAAGGCACTGATCCCCTCACCCATCTGCGCGCGTGCCAACGTAAGCAATCTCAGGGCCGCCTCCGGTGTCGGCACCACGAACATCGCGGTCCCCTTCACCGCCGGCACCGGCGCCAGTTTAAGCGAGGCCGCCGTGATGACGCCCAACGTGCCTTCCGATCCGATCAACAGATTGCGCAGATCATAACCTGCATTGTCCTTGCGCAGCCGGCTGAGCCCGTGCCAGATCTGCCCGTCCGGCAACACCGCCTCGAGCCCCAGACAAAGATCCCGCGCATTGCCGTAGCGCAGGACATTAACCCCACCTGCATTTGTCGCCAGATTACCCCCGATCCGCGCCGAGCCCTCCGCGGCAAGACTGAGCGGAAACAGCCGATCGACCTCCGCCGCAGCCGCCTGCACGTCCGCCAGGATCACGCCCGCCTCGGCCACCAGCACGTTCTCCTCCGGATGAACCTCCCGGATCCGCGTCATCCGCTCCAGCGAGAGGATCACCGGGGCCATCTCGCCCTCGGCCACCTGCCCCCCGACCAGCCCCGTTCCGCCACCATAGGGGATCACCGGCACGTCTTCGGCAGCACATGCACGGATGATCTCGGCAACCTGCTCTGTCTGCGTGGGCGCCAAGACCAACCCTGCTTGTCCTGCCCAACGACCGCGCGGCTCTTCCAGATAACGCGCATCGGCGTGCCGGATCACATCCTCCGGGATCACCTGCCGAAGCCGTGCTTCGAAATTCTCATCCACGCGTGTCAGCATTGCCCGCCTCTCTATTCGGTCGCATCGCGCAACCATTCCGGTTGCAACAGCACGATGGTCGGCCGGTCCGGCAAGGTTCTCAAAGACACCTCCAGGCTCGGCCCTTCCCTGCGGTCGATGGCAAACGCGTCCGACATGTCCGTCAGAAACTCTTCCAGCGAGAAGGTGCTGAACCAGTGCATCGGGATCACCACGCTGGACCTCAGACGCCGCAGCACCTGCATCATTTCCGGCAGAGACATCGTGTACCCTCCGTCGACCGGCGCCATCACCACATCAAGCCGCCCAAGGGCCGCGAATTGCTCGTCGTTGGGCACGTGATGCAGATGCCCCAGATGCCCGATGCAAAGGCCCCCGACCTCGAACACGAAAATCGAATTGCCGTTTTCCTCTACCCCCGCAAAAGCCGAGCGGATATCGGTCGATACATTGCGCACTAGCATCTCGCCCAGGTCCAGATGATGGTCGATCCCCTCCCCGAACGGTCCCCATCCGCGCAGAACATGCGGGATCGCGGGGTCCGGGTTGGGCGTCCAATGCGTCTCATGCGCGTGGTTCATGGTGACTACATCCGGGATCAGATCAGCAGAGCCAATGAAACCCGTGAAATCGGTGACCGCGGTGAGCCCGCCCGGCGTTTGCAACAAAAAGCTGGCGTGAGAGATGTAATGCAGCCGCACGCTGAATTCTTCGACCGGCTCCGTCCAGCTTGCCTTCTGGACATAGGCCATCCCCGGCGCGGCATCGGCGATGGCGATGCAATGGCTGGGTCTTCGCTCCTGTGCCGAAGCGAGTGCCGCGCTCATGAGAAAGGCCAGACAGATCAAAAGACTGCGCATTGCATCATCCTCCTATGCTCAGAGCTAGAACCGCAGGCCGATCCTTCCACCGCCCGCGGTCAAAACCTACAGCCACGATGCGCCGGATTATGCGATCACTCTATCAGGATGGCATCGCAATGCCAGAACCCCGCGCGATGGGCTTGGGACAACGGTACTCCCCGTCTCAGGTATGTCGAGGCAACCCTAAGAGAGCGGAGCTGAGATCTGCATCTTCAAAGGGCTGACCAAGACCCCTCCCCGCAACTTGCACCGACGCCGTCGTCCGATCCTTACGTGCCGGAATTAACCCTAACGGCCATTAAGGTTAACGCATCGGACGAGGCCTCGCACGCGGTCGGCTTACGCGTGACCAGTCCCCACATGGCCGATGCCTGTTCTGACTGATGGCCCAAAGCCAAATCACACGATGCTTTTAACCCTAACCTGCACTAACCTTAATGCGCGTCATCTGGCCATCTGTGCGCGGTCCAGTCTTCTTCTCGATAAAAATACGGAAAATCCCGCCGTTGGATGCCTAAAGCGCAACGCCGATCTGTCAGACCTGACCCGCATCCGTCCGTCCGCGCCGATCACTGCGCAGCGAGGCATAAAGCACATGCGTCCGCCAGCGTCCGTCGATCTGCAGATAGGATTGCGCCACGCCCTCGTATTTGAACCCGCAGCTTTCCAAAAGCCCGCGTGACGCCTTGTTTTCAGGCAGACAGGCGGCCTCGATCCGGCTGAGATCAAGCCGGGTGAACGCATAATGCACCACCGCTCCGATCGCTTCGCGCATGAAGCCCTGACGGGCAAAGGCCGCGCCCGTCCAATACCCCAGCGTGCCTGCCTGGGCCGGTCCGCGTCGGATGTTGTCAAGCGTGATGGCGCCCACCAGGACCTCATCATGCCGCTGGAACAGAAACAGCGGCAACGCCGCACCGCTGGCGACAGAGCGCTGCGCCCAATAAACCCGGTTGGTAAAGGCTTTCCGCGTCAGATGATCGGCAGCCCAGCTTGGCTCCCACGGTGTCAGAAAGTCCTCGCTGTCCCGCCGCAAGGCCGTCCAGGGGCGAAAATCCGAATGGGTCGGCGGGCGCAGGGTCAGGCGTTCCGTCTCGATCTTCAGCTTGCGTTTGGCAAGGATCATCGGCCCATCAGGCGGCGCGCCTCTCCTGCATTTGCGTCAGGCTCGGCGCGCCCTTGACCGGTCCGTAGAGAGCCAACGCCGCACGGGCCTGGTGGGCCATCTGACCTGCAAATTCGCGCACATCTCCGGTGGTCACCGCGTCGATCCGCGCGACGGTGTCTTCCAGCGGCGGAACTTCGTCCCAGATTTGCACAAGACGGGCCAGTCGTTCGGCACGGTTCGACGGGCTTTCCAACCCCATCAGCATGCCTGCCTTCATCTGTGCGCGCGCACGGGCCACCTCTTCGGGCGACATATCATCGGCGGCGCGCTTCATTTCGTCGACCGTGATCTCGGCCAGCTCCCCGATCTGACCTGCACTCGTACCGGCATAGATCGTGGTCATGCCCGTATCCGCATAGGCCCCCGTCTGGGCAAAGATGGTATAGCAAAGCCCACGCACCTCGCGCACCTCCTGGAACAACCGGCTCGACATGCCGCCGCCCAGTGCGCTGGCGTAGATTTGCGCGGTATAGATCGCGTCGTCCCGGTATCCCGGCCCCTCCAGCGCCAGCGCGAAATGGGCCTGCTCTAGCGCCTTTTCGTGCCGTGTCTCTCCGCCTGTAAAGACCGCAGGCTCGACAACATGCGCGGGTTTGGCCTCCAGATGCCCGAACATCTGCTCTGCCATCTTCACCAGCATGTCGTGATCCACAGCACCGGCCGCCGATAGGATCATCTGCCCCGGCCCGTAATGCTCTGCCACGAAACCTGCCAGATCCGCGCGGGAGAACGCCTTCACCCGCTCCGTCGGCCCCAGGATGGTCCGCCCCAGCGGCTGGTTGCGATAGCTTTCTTCCTGCAGCCAATCGAAAATCACGTCATCCGGCGTATCATGCGCCTGGCCGATTTCCTGCAGGATCACGCCGCGCTCGATTTCGATCTCTGCCGGATCGAAGACCGGGTTCAGCACGATGTCCCCGATCACATCCAGCGCCAGCGCCACGTCGCTTTCCAGCACCCGCGCGTAATAGGCCGTCACCTCCCGGCTGGTATAGGCGTTGATGTAGCCGCCCACATCCTCGATCGCTTCGGCGATCTGCAAGGCGCTCCGTGTCTTGGTCCCCTTGAACGCCATATGCTCCAGAAAATGGGCAATGCCGTTCTGCTCAATCCGCTCGTGGCGTCCCCCCGCGGTGACCCAGATGCCGATGGCCGCCGATTGCAGCCCTGGCATATGCTCGCTGACGATCCGGAACCCGTTGGCCAGCTGGTCCTGTCTTACTGTCAATTGGCGATCTGCCCTCTGATATGGTCCTGTAAGGCGCCGAGATCATTGGCGATCCGGGTCACCCGTTCCGATCTCTCATACAGGTCCGACATCCGGGGGGGAAGAGGGGGATGCACACCGCTCGCCGCCTCCACCGCCGCCGGAAACTTCGCCGGGTGCGCGGTGGCCAGCGTCACCATTGGCACGGCCTTGTCCCGTAGTGCCTCTGCAACATGCACACCGACAGCGGAATGAGGGCACAGCAATTCTCCGCTCCGCCCCAGCCAATCGGCAATCGCTTGGTGCGTTTCCTCCTCCGACACACGGCCTGAATCGTATTGCTCCCTCAGCGCCTGCATCGCGCCCTGGCTCACCTCGAACCCGCCGGACCTCAACTCCTCCATCAGCTGCGCCACCGCGCCACCGTCCCGGTCATAGGCATCAAAGAGCGCGCGTTCAAAATTGGAGCTGACCTGGATGTCCATCGACGGGCTGATCGACGGGATCGTCTCGCCCTTGTGATAGCCTTGCCCGTTCAGACAGCGATGCAGGATATCGTTCTGGTTCGTCGCGACGACCAGCCGTTCAATGGGCAGACCCATGCGTTTGGCAATGTATCCGGCAAAGATGTCTCCGAAATTCCCCGTGGGCACCGTGAAGCTGACCCTGCGGTGCGGTGCGCCCAGGCTCACGGCAGAGGAAAAGTAATACACAACCTGTGCCAGCACCCGCGCCCAGTTGATCGAATTCACGCCCGACAGCCTCACGTCGTCGCGAAAGTCGAAATCGTTGAACATGTCCTTCACGCGCGCCTGGCAATCGTCAAAATCGCCATCGACGGCCAGCGCGTGGACATTGGCCTCGGTGGGCGTTGTCATCTGCCGCCTTTGCACTTCCGAGATGCGCCCATGAGGGTAAAGGATGAACACATCCACCGCATCCAGACCCCGGAACGCCTCGATCGCGGCCGAGCCTGTGTCGCCGCTGGTGGCGCCCACGATGGTCACCCGGTCGCCGCGCCGCTTCAACGCTTCCTCAAACAGCTGACCGATCAGCTGCATCGCGAAATCCTTGAAGGCCAGCGTGGGCCCGTGGAACAGCTCCAGCAGATAGTGCCCCTCGTTCAGCTGTACCAAGGGTGCGCGTGCATCATGGCCAAAGCCCGCATAGGCCAGCGCGATGATGTCCTGAAACTCCGCATCCGTGAACGTCTCGCCGATGAAGGGGCGCATGACACGGAAGGCCACATGCTCGTAGGGTTGCCCGGCGAGGGATGCGATATCGCCCAGGCTCATCTGCGGGATCTCAGCGGGCACGTATAAGCCGCCATCCCGGGCAAGGCCCGTCAGCATCGCCTCTTCGAATGTCAGCTCGGGCGCCTGCCCGCGGGTCGAGATGTATTTCATCGTCTCAGCTTTCGGTGCGGGCGCGGCTGCGCCACAGGAAATAGGCGGTCATCGCGACCCAGATCAGGGCCAGTGAAAACCACGTGATCGCATATTCAAGGTGATCGTTGGGAATCCCGCTCGTGTCCACGGGCAGCGGCGTCACCGACGGGTCCGTTTGCGACTTTGCCACGATCAGAACCGGCTCTGTGCCCAAGGCGTCTGCCATCGCGGGCACGTCGCGGGCGAACCAGGTGTTGCCCGCCACGTCCGGCTCCGGCGTATAGCTGTCGATCTCGCGGGGCCAATGCAGGTTACCGGTGACGTCCATCGCTCCCAGCATGCGTGCTGTGTTCTTGGCGTCTGTCGGGACGAAGCCGCGATCGACCATCACGCGCCGTCCCGTCTCTGTCTCGAACGGCGCGATCACGCGGTAGCCGGCGCCGACCCGTTTGACAGACACCAGAACGTGCAATTCCTGCCCCAGCATCTCGCCCGTCACGGCCACCGGCAGATAGCGATCCGCATCAGGTTCGAAGGTGGCGGGCAGGCCTACCGGGTCGGCGGCAATGCGGCTGTCGATCTCGGCCAGCACGCCCTCTTTCCAGGCCAGCCTTTGCACCTGCCAGACGCCAAGCCCGATCAGGATCGCCGCCCCGCTCAGCCCAAAGATCAGCAGAAATGCCAGCCGGCCCATCGCGGCTTACCCCCCTGGATGCACAAGGCGCGCGAGGAATATCTCGCGCGCCTTGTGATTGAACCTTTGTCCGGGCAGGTGCAACCCGGAAAGCCCGGGTCAGGTGACCTGAGCCACGCCATAGATGTAGACAGCGAAGAACAGGAACAGCCAAACCACATCGACAAAGTGCCAGTACCAGGCGGCGGCCTCAAAACCGATATGCTTTTCCTGCGTGAAATGCCCCTTCATCGCGCGGAAGAGACAGACCGCCAGGAAGATCGTCCCGATGATCACGTGTACGCCGTGGAAGCCCGTGGCCATGAAAAAGTTCGAATAGAACTTGTCCCCGCCGAATTCCCAGCCCTCATGCAGCAGGTGCCAGTATTCATAGGCCTGCAGCCCGGTGAACGCGACACCCAGCGCAATGCCGATGGCCAACCCGTTGATCAGGTCCTTGCGGTTGTTCTCATGCACCAGCGCATGGTGTGCCCAAGTGACGGCACAGCCCGACAGCAGCAGGATCAGGGTGTTGATCAGCGGCAGGTGGAAGGCATCGACCGGATAAATCTCGGGCGGGATGTATTCACTGCCGACATATTCGTTCATCGGATAGATGGCGTGCTTGAAGAACGACCAGAACCAGGCCGCGAAGAACATCACCTCGGACATGATGAAGAGGATGAAGCCGTATTTCAGGCCCAGCCGCACCACCGGAGTGTGATCGCCCACGCGGCTTTCGGCCACCACCTCGGACCACCACGCGAACATGACGTAGAGGACGCCGACGAAGCCGATCCAGAACAGGAACGGTGTGACGTCGTGCATCCAGAGCACGGCGCCAAAAAGCATCACAAACGCCGAGACGGACGCCAGAAGCGGCCAGATCGAGGGGTTCAGAATGTGGTAATCGTGGTTTTTTGCTTGTGCCATGTCAGTGTCCCTCACCTCGCGGCATGATTATTAGTTCAGATTTGTCTCGGTCGGTTGCTCAAGGGAGGCATAGCCCTCGGGCAGGTCGATTTCGTAAAACGTGTATGACAGTGTGATCGTGTGCACGAATTTCGCATCGCGGTCGGTTACGATCTCGGGGTCGACGAAGAAGGTCACCGGCATCTGGACCCGTTCACCGGGGGCAAGCACCTGCTCTTCGAAGCAGAAGCACTGGATCTTCGAGAAGAAAGCACCGGCATCGTAGGGTGCGACATTGTAGGCGGCCGAGCCGGCCACGGGTTTGTCGGTCGGATTATAGGCTTCGTAGAAAGCCAGACCTGTCTCTCCGATGCGAAGCTCCATCTCACGTTCCACAGGACGGAACTGCCAGGGCATATCCCGTTCCAATGACGCGTCGAAGCGGATCTTTATCGTCTGGTCGAGGATCTCCTCCGAGCCGTCCTCGGCCACGTTCGTGGCACCGCCGTAGCCCGTGACCCGGCAGAACCAGTCGTAAAGGGGAACTGAAGCCCAGGCCAGGCCACCCATAAACAGGACAACTCCAACTGTCTGGAATACCGTCTTTGACTTGCCTTGCATCATTGGCTTTGCACCTCCGCGCCACGCGGCGGTTCGAACGCGCCGCTTGTAACTTTGACAACCGTCAAACCGAAGACAACACAAATGAAAAACACCAGCACAAGCGCAACACCGATGTTGCGTCCGAACCGACGCTGGTGCAGCTCATGTTCGACCTTGATGCTCATCCCCAGCCTCCCAAACCGTAGGGCCGCAAAACCGCTTCGGCCAGAATCGCACCGAAATGCAGGAAGAGATAGAGCAGCGAAAGCTTGAAGAACGATTTCTCCACAGCGAATCCATCGGCCTCTGCCATCGCCTCGTCACGGCGCCAGATCGACCACGCCCCCTTCAGGAAAAGACCGTTCAGGATAAGGGCCGCCACCAGATAGATCGGACCGCCGATCGACGTGGCCGCCGCACCCACAGCCAACACCGCGAGCAGAACGGTGTAGGCCAGGATGTGGACGCGTGTCGCCCGACGCCCGTGGGTGACGGTAAGCATCGGCACGCCCGCATCGTCGTAATCCGACCGCATGAAGAGCGCTAGGGCCCAGAAATGCGGGGGCGTCCACATGAAGATCAGCGCAAACATCAGCCACGCCTCGACCGACAGGCTGCCGGTGGCCACGACCCATCCGATCACCGGCGGAAAGGCTCCTGCGGCACCTCCGATGACGATGTTCTGGGGGGTCAAGCGCTTGAGCCACATCGAATAAACGACCGCGTAGAAGAAGATCGTGAAGGCCAGAAGGAACCCGGCCAGCAGATTGGCGGCAAGGCCCAACATGATGACCGACAGGCCAGAGAGGGTCAGCCCGATGGCAAGCGCTTCGCCTGGCTCGACTTTACCGGCGGGAATAGGCCGCTTCTGCGTGCGGCGCATCACCTGATCGATGTCGGCATCCCACCACATGTTCAGCGCGCCCGACGCACCCGCACCCACCGCGATGAAGAGGATGGCGGCAAAGGCGACCATGGGATGAACGGCCACCGGCGCGGCGATCAGACCGACCAACGCCGTGAAAACGACAAGCGACATCACACGTGGTTTCAGCAGCGCAAAGTAGTCGCCAAAGCTGGCCTCGGGCTGCGCTAGCTGGCTATAGCTGACATCGCTCATGTTTTATCCCCAGAGAGACGGTCATCCGCCCCAATCGTCAATACCGTGCCGCCCGAGGGCGGCACGCACAAAGATCAGTTCGATACCACCTGATAATCCCGTGGCGTTCCGGCATATTCCTCGATCGCACCATCCAGCCAGCGGTCATATTCCTCTTGGCTGACGACCTTCACCGTGATGGGCATATAGGCGTGGTCCTTGCCGCACAGCTCCGAACACTGGCCGAAGTAAATGCCTTCTTTCTCTGCCGCGAACCACAGCTCTGCAAGCCGTCCGGGGACCGCATCCTGCTTCACCCCGAAGGACGGGATGGTCCAGCTGTGGATCACATCCGCTGCTGTCACCTGCATCACGACCGTTGCACCGATTGGCACGACAACTGCCGTATCCGTGGCCAGCAGATATTCATCCTGTGCGTAGCCGTAATCGGCCAACTCCTCACGCGCCAGCATGAAGCTGTCGAAGCCGAAATCGTGGTCGACATACTCATAGCCCCAATACCACTGATAACCCGTGACCTTGATCGTAAGATCGGCCTCGGGAATCTCCTGCTGTTTAAACAGAACCGGAAGGGAGAAGGCGCCGATGAACACCAGAATGACGATCGGCACCACCGTCCAGGCGATCTCAACCGGTGTATGGTGCGTGAAGGTGGCCGGCTTCGGGTTCGATTTGCGGTTGTACCGGATCATCACCCAGATCAGGAGGCCGGTGACGAAGATACAGATCACCGTGATGATCACCAGAATCAGCCAATCCAGCGATTGCAGGTCGCGCGCCAGCTCTGTCGCCGCTGGCTGGAAGCCGACCCCGCGATCCACTGGCTTGCCAATAACCTCCAAGCCGTCCTGCGCGGCGGCAGGCAGGGCGGAAAAGGCTGCAAAGAGCCCCGAAAGCGTCAAAGCGTGCTTCATGTCATGTCCTGACGTTGATCATATCTCACCGTGGCTTCGCCGATCCCTCGGGCAAACGCCGCGTCTTTGGGCATTGTAAAAACCATATTCGACTGATCAGTTAAAGAGCGCTACTTGCGTCAAACAGACGCTTTTTTGATTTAGATCAAATCCGAGGTTGCATCGTCATGTCCCAAGACAGTTTTCGCCCCTTCGATACGAACCTCGCACGCGAAGATGCGCTTCGCATTCTGCGCGCGGCAACCGACGGCGCGGATGACGGAGAGCTTTTCCTCGAACGACGCCGCTCTGAAGCGCTGGTATTCGATGACGGCCGGTTGCGGACAGCCTCCTACGATGCGTCCGAGGGTTTCGGGCTGCGCGCCGTGCGCGGCGAAGTCGCGGGATATGCGCATTCGACAGAGTTGAGCGAAGCCGCCCTCAAACGCGCTTGTGAAACCGCGCGGCTTGCGGTGGGTGACGGCGGCGGCACATGGGCCGATGGTCCGCCGCCGACGAACAAACGTCTTTACACGGACGAAGACCCCATTGCCGGCACCACTTTCCCGGTCAAGATCGACACGCTGCGCGAGATCGACGCTTTCGCCCGGGATCTGGATCCCCGTGTGGTGCAGGTCTCCGCCACGCTTGCCGCCTCCTGTCAGGAGGTCGAGATCCTGCGCCCCGATGGCGTGTCGGTCCGCGACATACGTCCCATGACCCGTGTGAATGTCTCCGTCATCGTGGAAGAGAACGGCCGGCGCGAGACGGGTTCGGCCGGCGGCGGCGGACGCGTGGGCCTCGACGGTCTGATCGACCCCGCCGACTGGCAGGCCAAAACGCGCGAGGCTTTGCGCATCGCCACCGTCAACCTCTCCGCCGTGCCAGCACCCGCCGGGGTGATGGAGGTGGCCCTCGGCCCCGGCTGGCCTGGCATCCTGCTGCACGAGGCCGTCGGCCACGGGCTGGAGGGGGATTTCAACCGCAAGGGCTCCTCGGCCTTTGCCGGGCTGATGGGCCAGCAAGTGGCGGCCAGGGGCGTCACCGTTCTGGACGATGGCACCATCCCCGACCGTCGCGGCTCCATCACCGTGGATGACGAGGGCACGCCCTCGGGCAAGAACACCCTGATCGAGGACGGCATCCTCGTCGGCTACATGCAGGACCGCCAGAATGCGCGGCTGATGGGTGTGGCGCCCACCGGCAATGGCCGCCGTCAAAGCTATGCTCACATTCCCATGCCCCGCATGACCAACACCTATATGCTGGGCGGCGACGCGACCCCCGCCGATCTGGTGGCCGAGATCAGGGACGGCATCTATGCTGTAGGCTTCGGCGGCGGGCAGGTCGATATCACCAATGGCAAATTCGTCTTTTCCTGCACCGAGGCCTACCGCGTCGAAAACGGCAAGGTCGGCGCGCCGGTGAAGGGCGCCACCCTGATCGGCGACGGGGCCACGGCGCTCAAGCAGATCCGGGGGCTTGGCAACGACATGGCTCTGGATCCCGGCATGGGCAATTGCGGCAAACAAGGCCAATGGGTGCCCGTCGGCGTGGGTCAGCCCACCGTTTTGATGGACGGGCTGACCGTCGGCGGCTCCGCAGCGTGATGCCAATTCACGCAGGCCCGATCGAGATCGACCATGACCGGCCTGTCTCTCACCATGGTGTGCTGGAGGTTGGCCCTTTGCGTCTGAAGGTCTACGGCCTTCTGGCCCGCAACCAACAGCTTGCGCCCGATCTGCTGGATCAGGCCCGCCACTTTGTCACCGAAGAGGTGCTTGCCCGCGTCACAGAGATGGGGGACAGCAACGACATGGGCTTTGTCATCATTCACCCCGGAGATCTGGGGCTTTCCATTTCAGCCCATTGGTGGGCGCAGGGCTCGGTCCTCTGTCAGCATATCTACCGCCGCCTGCATGACGCGCCTTTGCCGATGGATACGGTCAGCCGGCCCGTGATCGGCTGCGTGTGGGAGCTAGCGCTCATACAGTCCGAACAGAGGGCCTGGCGAACGGCGATGATGCGGCCCGATCCGGACCCCGAGGCATACTTGCTGACGTTTGCCGCGTCTTCTTCCGGGGCGCCTCTGCATTAAGGTTCGCTTTATGAAGCGTTCGACCAATGTTCCGGTTCTTCGCCCATTGCGGTAGCCGGGGCACTCTTAACTGTCACCGCTGCGCCGACAAAACATCGCTTTTCTCCCGCAAGACAAGGGCGTTAAGCGCGGCTGATCCAGTCCAAGGCTAAAATCACCCAGCGGTTGCAGGACGTTTACCGGTCATTAACCAGCAATCGCTAAAACCGATTCTGCAAGCAGGCGGAGCGACGGATGACCGAAGAAACCCTTTCTTCCACTCACCCCCCACTCCCACCCACCACGGAAGAAGATCGGTTCGCGTGGCTCCGCCTATTGCGCTCTCGGCGTGTCGGGGTGACGACCTTTCACCGCTTGATGGCCGAACATGGCACGGCGCAGAACGCGCTGGCCGCGCTGCCCGAAGTGGCGCGCGCAGCCGGGCTCGATGCATATGAAATATGCCCGCCCGGCGTGATAGACGCCGAACTCAAGGCCGCAAGAGCCGCCAAAGCGCGGCTCTTGTGCCTGGGTGACGCCGACTATCCCCTCGATCTTGCCGATATCGACGATGCGCCCCCGATGCTCTGGGCGATTGGCGATCCCGCACTTCTGAAAAAGCCGATGATCGGCCTTGTGGGCGCACGCAACGCCTCCTCCCTCGGGACACGGATGTCACGCGGCCTGGCACATGATCTGGGCGCGAAAGGGTTTGCGATTGTCTCCGGCCTCGCCCGCGGGGTGGATACGGCGGCTCATCTCGCGGCTCTGAAATCCGGCACCATTGCCGTTATGGCGGGCGGTGTGGATGTCATCTACCCCGCGGAAAACGTGAACCTTGCCACGGATATCGCGAAATCGGGCTTGCGTCTTTCGGAACAGCCTATGGGTCTGCAGCCCATGGCCCGGCACTTCCCGCGCCGCAACCGCATCATCTCGGGGCTGTCGCGCGCGGTTGTAGTGGTCGAGGCTGCCGCCAAATCCGGCAGCCTGATCACCGCCCGCGACGCGCTTGATCAGGGGCGCGAGGTGCTGGCCGTGCCGGGTCATCCGTTCGATGCCCGTGCCGCTGGCTGCAACATGCTGATCCGCGACGGGGCCCGCCTTGTCCGCCACGCCGACGATGTGATCGAAGCGCTTGGTCCCATCGCCAGCACGCAACAGCCGGCGCAAGGCGAACTGCCCATCATCCCTGCCCAGCCGCCAGAACAACGCAGCCTGCGGGAGACCGCTGCCCTGCACCAGAAAATCCTTGCCCGTCTGGGCCCTTCGCCAATGGCCGAGGACCAGCTGATCCGCGACCTCGCCGCCCCCGCGCGCACCGTTGGTCCGGTCCTCGTGGATCTTGAACTTGACGGCAAGATTGAACGTCAGCCCGGTGGCCTTCTGGCGCGGATTTCCTGACCCTTCCGCCGGGACAGACCCCGAGGGCAGACCTGTGTCACATGGCGTGGAATTGACAATTCCCCCTTGCACCCCACATGTTGCCCGGCCATAGAGCCGCCAGTCATTTTCAAGAGGTTTTCCGCTAAATGCCCGTCGTTGTTGTCGAATCCCCGGCAAAGGCCAAAACGATCAACAAATATCTGGGCGCGGACTATACCGTGCTCGCCTCCTATGGCCACGTGCGCGACCTGCCGCCCAAGGACGGATCTGTCGATCCCGATCAATCCTTCGAGATGACATGGGAAGTCGCCTCCGACAGCAAGAAACACGTCAAGGCCATCGCCGATGCGCTGGCCGAAGACGGCGAGCTGATCCTCGCAACCGACCCCGACCGGGAAGGCGAGGCGATCTCGTGGCACTTGCAGGAGGCGCTCACCAAACGCCGCTCGATCAAGAAGGACACACCCGTCAGCCGCGTCGTCTTCAACGCGATCACCAAGTCGGCGGTGACCGAAGCGATGCAGAACCCCCGGCAGGTCGACATGCCGCTGGTCGAGGCTTATCTTGCGCGCCGCGCGCTCGATTACCTGGTGGGCTTCAACCTCTCCCCCGTCCTCTGGCGCAAACTGCCGGGCGCGAAGTCCGCAGGCCGCGTGCAATCGGTCTGCCTGCGCCTCATCGTCGAACGCGAGATGGAGATCGAGGCTTTCCGCCCGCGCGAATACTGGCAGGTAAAAGCCCTGCTTTCGACCCCGCAGGGACAGGAATATGAGGCGCGATTGACGGTTCTGGCGGGCAAGAAACTGGACCGTTACGATATCGAAAACGAAACCCAGGCCGAAATGGCCGTGCAGGCCATTACGTCGCGCGATCTGAAAGTCGCCTCGGTTGAGGCCAAACCCACCTCGCGCAACCCCTCTGCCCCGTTTATGACCTCCACGCTCCAGCAGGAGGCGAGCCGCAAATTCGGCATGGGCGCACGCCAGGCGATGAGTGCCGCACAACGGCTCTACGAGGCCGGCTACATCACCTATATGCGGACCGATGGCATCGACATGGCGCCCGAAGCCGTGGAGATGGCCCGCGACGCAATCAAGGATCGCTACGGCGCGGATTACGTGCCCGACAAACCGCGCATCTACAAGAACAAGGCCAAGAACGCGCAAGAGGCCCATGAATGCATCCGGCCCACAGAGATGAGCCGCGACGTAAACGGCATCCAGACCTCCGATGCCGATCAGCGCAAGCTCTACGATCTGATCTGGAAACGCACGCTGGCCTGCCAGATGGAAGGCGCGCGGCTGGAGCGGACCACGGTCGAGATTGCCAGCGCCGACGGACAGGTCGGTCTGCGCGCGACCGGTCAGGTCGTGCTCTTCGACGGGTTCCTCAAGGTCTATGAGGAAGGCCGCGACGACGTTGCCGAAGACGACGACAAGCGCCTGCCCCAGATCTCCGAAGGGGAGCCCGCCACTTTTGCGGCGGCGTCCCTGCGCGCCGATTACACGAAGGCCGCCGCCAAATCCGAAGACGTTATCGACGATGGCGACAGCTCCAAAGGCATGGAAAAGAACGGCGCTGCCGTCCTGGCCGCGAACGAGGCCGTTTTGGCCACCCAATCCTTCACCCAGCCCCCTCCGCGCTACACCGAGGCCACGCTGGTCAAACGGATGGAAGAGCTGGGCATCGGTCGCCCCTCCACCTACGCCTCCATCGTGACCACGATCCAGGACCGCGAATATGTCCGCAAGGACAAGAACCGCCTGATCCCCGAGGACAAGGGCCGGCTGGTGACGGCCTTCCTTGAGAATTACTTCCGCAAATATGTGGGCTATGACTTTACCGCCGATCTTGAAAGCCAACTTGACCACGTGAGCGCGGGTGACGCTGACTATAAGGATGTTCTCACCCGCTTCTGGCGCGACTTCTCAGCCGCGATTGCAGAGACGTCCGAGCTGCGCATCACCGATGTGCTTGAGAAAATCAACGAGGTGTTGGAACCACACCTCTTCCCTCCCAAGGAAGACGGCGGCGATCCGCGCCTATGCCCCAATTGCGAGGTCGGGCGGCTGAGCATGCGCACAGCGCGCTCGGGCGGCGCGTTCATCGGCTGCTCGAACTACCCCGAATGCCGCTACACCCGTCCCTTCGGCCCCCCGTCGGAGGATGCGGAGGTGGGCGCGATCCCGCCCGAAGGCAAGATGCTGGGCCATGACGCGGACGAGGAAATCTGGCTTCATGATGGGCGCTTTGGTCCTTATGTTCAGCGGGGCGTGGTGACCGAAGAGAACAAGAAACCCCCGCGGCAATCCCTGCCCAAGGACTGGGCGCCCGAGACGCTGACGCTCGACAAGGCGCTGATGCTCCTGAGCCTTCCGCGTGAGGTTGGGCACCACCCCGAAGATGGCGTGATGATCTGGGCCACGATTGGGCGCTATGGACCTTACCTGAAACACAATGACGATCCTGCGGCGCGGGGTGGCTCCACCGCGCCCCTGCCCGAGATCGACGAGGTCTTTACCGTCGGGCTTAACCGCGCTGTCGATCTTCTGGCCCAAAAGGCCGCCTCCCGCGGGGGGCGCGGCACAGCCGCCAAACCGCTGAAAGAGCTGGGCGAACATCCGGAGGAAGGCGGGCCGATCCAGGTGATGGAAGGGCGCTATGGACCCTATGTGAAATGGGCCAAGGTAAACGCGACCCTTCCCAAGGGCACCGAACCTGAGGCGGTGACATTGGAGCTTGCCGTTCAGCTCATTACCGAAAAGGCAGCCAAAAAAGGCACGCGGAAAAAAACCGCTTCGCGGAAGAAGGCGACAACGAAAAAAGCCAGTTGAATTCGGAATGTACGAGCGGATTGACACACATTGTACACTTCTGCATACACATTCGAAGCGAACAGGGACAGCAACGTCGGTTTATTGATTTCGCGGCGGCGCATTTGTTGACTTTTCAACGGGCGCGCGCGACAACGATTGAGCCAGCCGACATGGGAAGCACATGAAAAAAGTCTACGCAAACGCTGCCGAAGCGCTTGATGGCCTGCTCTTTGATGGCATGTTCATTGCCTCGGGCGGGTTCGGTCTCTGCGGCATCCCGGAACTCCTGCTTGACGCGATCAAGGAGGCCGGGACCAAGGATCTTACGTTCGCATCGAACAACGCAGGCGTTGATGATTTCGGGATCGGGATCCTCTTGCAAACGCGCCAGGTAAAGAAGATGATCTCTTCTTATGTCGGTGAAAACGCCGAATTCATGCGCCAATATCTCAGCGGGGAATTGGAGCTTGAATTCAATCCGCAGGGCACGTTGGCCGAACGGATGCGGGCCGGCGGCTGCGGGATCCCGGGGTTTTATACGAAGACCGGCGTCGGCACGGTGATTGCCGAGGGTAAGGAACACAAGGATTTCGACGGCGAAACCTACATCATGGAAAAGGGCATATTCGCCGATCTGTCGATCGTGAAAGCCTGGAAAGCGGACGAGACGGGCAACCTTGTCTTCCGCAAGACAGCCCGCAACTTCAACCCGCCGGCTGCCATGTGCGGCAAGGTGTGCGTGGCGGAAGTCGAAGAAATCGTGCCGACCGGTAGTATCGATCCCGATCACATCCATCTGCCCGGCATCTACGTCCATCGCCTGATCCAGGGCGAACATGAGAAACGGATCGAACAGCGCACCACACGTGCCGCTTAATGGAGACCTGAATGCCGGACAACGTTGCGACATTGCTGGATGACGACAAAGCCTTCGAAGGCTTTTCCCGCGCGCAAGTTTCGATGGTATTGACGAACCCAAATCTCGACGACAATCCCATTGTCTACGTGAACGAAGCGTTTCAACGCGCAACAGGCTATAGCCGCACCTCGACGATCGGGCGCAATTGCCGGTTCTTGCAGGGCAAGGATACGGACAAGGCGGATGTGGACCGCCTGCGCAAGGCGGTCGAGCGGAATGAAGACGTCACTGTCGATATCCTCAATTACCGCGCCAACGGCGAGCCGTTTCTGAACCGGCTGATCGTCGCACCGGTCAAGGATCAGAACGGCAAGTGCCAATACTTCATCGGCATTCAGAAAGAGATCCGTGAACGCGACCTCGACTCAAGCGCCGACCGGGTGAGCCAGCAATTGCTTGAGGTTCAAAACCGCGTCCGGTCGGACCTGTCGATGATTATCTCCATGATCCGACAGCAATCTCGCGAAACCTCCGCCCCGGAGGATTTCGTGGCCTTGTCGCGCAGGATCGAAACGCTGCAGCTTCTCTATGAAGAGATGAAGCTGTCAGATGCCAAATCGAACCGCGATGGCATCCAGCTGGGAAGCTATCTGTCGCGTCTCGCCGCCGCGATTTCGCATATCGACGGCCGGTCGGGCATTCGCATGTCCCTCCAGATCGAACCGCTGGAAGTGCCGATCGAGACCGCGACACGGGTGGGGCTTGTGATGTCGGAAGTGCTGACAAATGCCTTCCAACATGCTTTTGAACGGCTTGATTCCGGTCTGGTGGAGGTGCGCATGTCGCGCCTCAGCGAAGGCGGGCTGCGCCTGATCATTGCAGATGATGGCGTTGGCATCCCGCGGGAGGTCAAGTGGCCCAACCCCCGGACAGTCGGCGGACGAATTGTGACAGGTCTGATTGAAGGCCTCGAAGGCACGCTGCAACTGGGACGGGGCGCCGCGGGCTCTGTGATCACCATCGACGTGCCAGCAGGCGCGACCGAACCCTCTTCTTAACATTTCCGGGGATTTTCCAACATGGCTTGGGACCGCAATCAGATGGCCGCGCGCGCGGCACAGGAGCTTGAAGACGGCTGGTATGTGAACCTCGGGATCGGCATTCCGACGCTCGTGTCGAACTATATCCCCGAGGGGATCGAGGTGACGCTGCAGTCGGAAAACGGCATGCTGGGAATGGGCCCCTTCCCCACCGAGAACGAAATCGATCCGGATCTGATCAATGCGGGCAAACAGACGATCACGGAATTGCCGCAGACCGCCTATTTCGACAGCGCGCAAAGCTTTGGCATGATCCGTGGCGGCAAGATCGCAATGGCGATCCTGGGCGCCATGGAAGTGGCCGAGAACGGCGATCTGGCCAACTGGATGATCCCGGGCAAGCTGGTTAAGGGCATGGGCGGCGCGATGGACCTCGTGGCCGGCGTGGGCCGCGTGGTGGTTGTGATGGATCACACCAACAAACACGGGGACAGCAAGGTCCTGACCGAATGTACCCTGCCGCTGACGGGCAAGGGTGTGGTCGACCGGATCATCACCAACCTCGGCGTGATGGATGTGGTCGAAGGCGGGCTGAAGATCGTCGAGACGGCAGATGGCGTCACCGAGGATGAGTTGCGCGCAGCGACACAGGCGACCATTGTCTGAATGGACCATCACCGAAGAGCGTGACGGCAGTAAGGGCCGGTATGTCTTGCGACACGAGGGGCACGAAGCTGAGCTGACCTATTCGGTTCTGTCGGAAAAGACGCGGATTGCCGACCATACCGGAGTGCCGGATGAGCTGCGCGGCACAGGCGCAGGGCTGGCACTGGTCGAGCATTTGGTCAACGACGCCCGGGAGAAAGGCTTCAAGATCGTCCCGCTTTGCCCGTTCGTGAACAGCCAGCGGGCAAAACACCCCGATTGGGCGGACGTCTTCAACGTTTGACGCAAAGAGTACGGCCATCAGCGTCCCGGTAATGTGCGAGAGCGGTCATCGACCGCCCCGTTTCACTTCATGGCTGCAAACGCGCAGCCGTCGGTGATCAATTCGGGCGGTGTCTTGCAGAGCCCCTTGGCCACTTGAAACGCCGCCAGAACCTTTGGCACGTAGTCCCTTGTTTCCGAAAAGGGCGGCACACCGGCATGTTTGTGTACCGACCCCTCCCCCGCGTTGTAGCCGGCCAGAACGAGGATGGGATCGCGGTTAAACTCTGTCATTAGCCAGTCGAGATACTTCACCCCACCGGCAATGTTCTCTTCGACGGAAAAGCTGTCGGTCACACCAAATCGCGCGGCGGTGTCAGGCATCAGCTGCATCAGGCCAGAAGCTCCGGCACTGCTGACGGCGTCGGTGCGACCGGCGGATTCAACCGAAATGACAGCCAGAACAAGTGCCGGGGACACCTGGGTGCCGATCGTGGAACGAAGAATAGGAACACCGCGCGCCTTTGCGATATCCTGAAGGTGCTGCAGCCTTGGCGTCGGCACACCGGCACCCTGCCCCTTGATCGTCTGAAGCGCTTCATCCAACCGTCCCGGACCGGTGGCCGCCAGATCGGGTGACACCCGCTCCCAGAACCAGGCATATCGACCCGGCGTTCCGGCTCTTGGACTTGGCGCGTCCTGGGGCTCCGCCTCGGCGTCGGGGGATGCCACCTGTTCCTCCGGGTCTATCTGTACGGTGATACGGCTGCGCTGTCCGGGCTTGGGAGGTTTGATGCGCTTGGCCTCGAATTCCGGAAACGGCTTGGGGCCGTTGGCCGTCACCGGATCCGCCAACAGCCCGACAAGGGCAAGCCCACAAATACATGCGCGTGCAATCACCTGGTTCTCACTGCTCGTTTGTTTTGAGCCCTGTTAACACGTGCTGTCCGGCTTAACGCAGCCGCTGTTTCCGGATTTGCGATAATTCACTGGAAAGGTGACCTTTTTGTCGCTCGCTTGAACGATCCGCCCAAAGAGCACCGAAAAACCGGTAAAGAAAAATGAATAAGGCGCGAAATTCCTCCCGAGCGCCCAATTTCCGCCACAGGCCAACGTCAAAACCGGTGTCACTCCGAAGCGGACAGCATCAAGAGAGAGACACGATGCATCACGGTCCGCAACGGTAAGTGTAACTGAATGATCCTTTGGAGGGACCTTAACAATGATCAAGTTCATCAAAAACTTCCGCAAAGACGAAGACGGCGCCGTGACGGTTGACTGGGTTGTGCTGACGGCTGCTGTTGCCGCTCTGGCCGCAGCTGCATACGGCTCCATCGAATCCGGTTCGAGCGCTGTGACTGCAGGCACCTCGACCTACATGGGCACGCAGATCCCGACCTAAGCCTCTGACCTGACGGCTTACGTTTAAGAAGAACAAGGGACCGTGTCCTGATACAGGGCACGGTCCCTTTGCCGATCTGCTGGCTGCCACCAAAAGGGGACGCGCGATGCTGAAACGGATTTTGGGCTTTTGTAAAAGGGAAGACGGTGCGGTCACTGTGGACTGGGTCGTTTTGTGCGCCGGTTTGGCCCTGCTGGCCGCCGTGATCGCAGGCGCGATGCGGGCCGGAACGTTGAGCACGACAGGCGGCCTTGTCGCCTATATGAGCGGCTTGATCTGATCGTTCACATTGTCGCGGAACGTCGCAATCTGACCCATAGCGCTCCATGCTTTGGCCACAGTCCCAGATGAAAATCATCCCGAGCTAGAGACACCGGGACAACCCGGGGCAATGGAAAGGTGTAGTCATGCGTATGGTATTTGGATTGGTACTGCTGGTCGGTCTGGGACTTGCTGGCGGAGCGGTCATGATGGCCAAGAATTATATTTCGGCTTATCAGAATGAGCTGGCGAATGAGCGCGCCGCGCGCGCTCAAGTTGTGCCCACCGTTGACGTCATCGTCTCGGAACGCCCCCTGAAATACGGCGAAGTCCTGGCCAAGGAAGATGTTCGCGTTGTCCGCTGGCCCGAAAACGCCCTGCCGGAAGGGATCTTCACGGATATGTCGGTGCTTTTCCCTGAGGGAGGCGACAATCGCCGGTTTGTGTTGCGGGCGATGGAAAAGGACGAGGCCATCATGGCCATCAAAGTCACCGAACCGGGAGAGGATGCGGGCCTGACATCGCGGCTGGAGCGTGGAATGCGGGCCTTTGCGATCCGGGTCGATGTGGCCAGCGGTGTCTCCGGCTTCTTGCGCCCGGGCGACCGTGTAGACGTCTATTGGACCGGAAGCGTCGACAGGATCTCTGACAACGCCCGGGGCGATGTCACCAAACTAATCGAAGCCGGTGTCAAACTCATCGCGGTGGACCAAACCGCGGGCGGTGACCTTGAGGAGGCTGTGATCGCGCGAACTGTCACTGTGGCCGTTCGGCCTGAACAGGTTGCGGCACTGGCTCAGGCCCAAACGACGGGCAGCTTGTCTTTGTCGCTCGTCGGCGCGGATGACGATACGATTGCCGGCGGCATCGAAATAGACCAGCGGACTTTGTTGGGGATCGAAACAGCGCAAATCGAAGCGCAGGCCGAAGAAGAAAAGGTTTGCACGATCCGCACCCGTCGCGGCGCAGAGGTCGTCGAAATTCCGATCCCCTGCACAAATTGATGGTATTTCAGTGCTTTGAGAGCCGGTCTGCTTAACGGACCGGCTTTTGCAATATTGATTGATGTGACTTATCCACATCAATCTTTTCTCGGAAATCCTTGATTATTGCAAAAAAAAACAAGTTCACGCAAACTAGCGTAAATTTCGGGCAGCAAGACCCGGCGAAAGAGGCGTGATCGGAGAGGCAGGTCACATGAAATTGAGTAATTGGATCAAGGCGGGCCTGGTCGGGCTTGCACTTGTTTCGTTCCCGGTCGCAAACGTTGCACAGGCTGAAACGCTGCGTGTTGTGAAAAAAGGCACGGCATCGACGCTTAACGTGCCCATGAACCGCGCCGTGGTGGTCGAAAGTGACATCCCCTTTTCAGAACTCAGCATCGCCAATCCCGGCATTGCGGATATCTCGTCGCTGTCGGACCGCACGATTTATGTCCTGGGCAAATCACCTGGTTTGACGACGCTGACCTTGCTGGATGCAAGCGGACGGCTGATCACGAATGTTGACGTGAAAGTCGCAGCGGACGTCACTGAATTCAAAGAGCGTCTTCGCCAGATTCTGCCCGGCGAGCGGATCGAGGTGCGCACGGCCAATGACGGGATCGTGCTGTCTGGGACAGTGTCGAGCGCGCAACGCCTGCAGAGAGCGCTTGATCTGGCGGAACGATATGCGCCGGAACGCGTGTCGAACCTGATGAGCGTTGGTGGCGTACAGCAGGTAATGCTGAAGGTGCGCTTTGCCGAGATGCAGCGCTCGGTCTCGAAAAGCCTCAGCGCATCGCTTGCGCTTGATAACGGGGGCCTGGGCGGAAACGTTGGCGTGAATGGCGGTTCCGGCTCTTTGAACACCTCCGGAGCCGTGACCAATGCAATCGGCGGCGATATTCCGGCCAACAATGACAATGCAGGCGCGATCCTTTTCGGTTTCAGCTCGGGATCCCTGAAAGTTGGCCTTCTCCTTGAGGCGCTTGAGCAGAAAGGCGTCGTGCGCACCCTCGCCGAACCCAACCTGACCGCTCTGTCGGGTCAGGAGGCCAAGTTCCTCGCGGGTGGCGAATATCCGGTTCCCGTCAGCCAGGACGGGGGCGAGATCAGTGTCGAGTTCAAGCCATTCGGGATCGAGTTGAACTTCATCCCGCGTGTTGTTGACCAGGATATCATCAACCTGGAGCTCAACGCAGCGGTGTCCGATATCGATCCGACGAACGGATTTTCTGTGAACGGGTTCGAAATTGACGCTTTCACCCGGCGGGAAACCTCCACGACGGTGGAAATGCGCGATGGCGAAAGCTTTGCGATCGCGGGCCTGATCGAAGACAACTTTCTCGACAACAACCGCCAGCTTCCATGGATCGGGGATATCCCCGTGCTGGGGGCGTTGTTCCGCAGTGCTGACTATCAACGTGAGCAGACCGAACTGGTGATCATCATTACGGCGCATCTGGTGTCCCCGACACGGGGCGAGACGCTTGCCTTGCCGACTGACCGGGTCAAGCCGCCCACCGAACGCGATCTGTTCCTCTTTGGACGCACGGCGTCCGGCAACAGACCCCAGCGGGGCGCTGTGGGCGAGGTTGCCAAGCAGGATTTCAGCGGCTCTTACGGCTATGTGATGGATTGATCAGATGACCCCGAAACGGACAATCCCCGCTCTGCTGGTTTTTGGCACGATCACCCTCGCTGCATGTACGACGGATCAGGGTCCTGTCGGAACCGCGTTTTTCCGCGAGGCTGGCGCACAGGTCGACAGCGGCTTTTTCGGAAATGCCACGGCCAACAATATCATGGTTCAGTCGGGCGAACGGGACTTCGCCATCGATCTTGCCCGCCGCTTTGCCAGTGAAGTGCCGTCAACGATCACATTCGCCTTTAACAGCGCCCAGCTTGACGAAAGCGCCCGGCAGACCTTGCGGCATCAGGCCGATTGGATCCGCCAATTTCCCGAGGTCCGGTTTCGCGTGTTTGGACACACCGATGCCGTCGGATCGAATGCGTACAACAAACGCCTTGGTCTAAGGCGGGCCAATGCGGTCGTACACTACCTCTCCACCCTGGGGATCAGCCGATCCCGGCTGGAAGCAGTAGTCTCTTTTGGTGAAACAAGGCCGCTGATCGTGACCGAGGGTCGCGAGCGTCGAAATCGCCGCACGGTGACCGAGGTGTCGGGCTTCGTCAAACGTCATCCGACGCTTCTGGACGGGAAGTATGCCCAGGTCGTCTATCGCGAATATGTGGAAAGCGCGACAGGACAGACCAAGCTGACAGGTCTGACCACCCGGACGGACGAATAACAATACCGCTCTCGCGCCGGCATCGTCCAACGAAACCCAACAATTGGAGTTTTTTGGCCGCAATGTCGCCCAGATTGCCGGTCAGGTTCTACCAAAGGGTGGAGTGTCTTCACCCGGTGGAACAAGACGGGTGATCTTGGGCACGGACGGAACAAGCCGCTCCAGCAAAAGCTCATGGTCCCCTCATAGCGAGGAGCAGTGGTGATGAGCAGTCCGATGCCACAACCGGAGACAAGTCCGATCACGGCTTGCACGGTCAGTCGTGATGTTCAGAACTTCGACCTTTTGATCGAAGACATGGAAACCGCGCTTGGGGAATGTTGGGGCGATCTGGGCTTTGCCGAAGCACTGGCGTTTTTCGGGCAACCCGATGCCGAAGCTCTGGAATTCATCGCCCTTGCCTTGGATGAAAGCGACGAGGACAACCTTGTCCTGATGGGCGAGATCATCAGCCAAGCCAAGTCGCGCGACATCAAGGTCATCCTGATTGCCGAGGATGTAACACCCGCCTCTCTGCATCAATTGTTGCGCAAGGGCGCGGATGAATTTGTCCCCTACCCCTTGCCGGAACAGGAATTGCAGGCCGCCATCGACAGGATCCGGCGCACCGAGGAACCGGTTTTGCGCCCGGTCGAAGGCGCCAGCCCGCTGACATCGGGACATTCGAAAGAAGGCGCGCTGATCGTCGTGCATGGTCTGGCCGGCGGGGTCGGATCGACCACCATGGCCGTGAACCTGGCCTGGGAGCTTGCCAATCTCCAAAGCGGTGATCAGCAGACGGTGTGCCTGCTCGACCTGGATTTGCAGTTCGGATCGGTCTCGACCTACCTGGATCTGCCGCGACGCGAAGCAATCTACGAAATGCTCTCGGATACCGAGAACCTGGATGAAGAGGTTTTTGGTCAGGCGCTCATGAGCTTCGAGGACAAGCTGCAAGTGCTCACGGCACCCTCTGAAATGCTGCCTCTGGATCTGGTATCGCCCGAGGATATCACCCGTGTGATCGAGATGGCGCGCAGTCACTTTGACTATGTGATTGTCGATATGCCGTCCACGCTGGTCCAATGGTCAGAGACCATCTTGCAAATGTCGCATGTTTATTTCGCGATGCTTGAGCTTGATATGCGGTCGGCCCAGAACGCGCTGCGTCTGAAGCGGGCGTTGCAATCCGAAGATCTGCCGTTCAACAAACTGCGCTTTGCGTTGAACCGTGCCCCCAAGTTCACCGATCTGAGCGGAAAAAGCAGGGTCAAACGGATGGCCGAGAGCCTTGGCATCTCAATCGACCTGCAATTGCCCGATGGTGGCAAACCGGTGATGCAGGCCTGTGATCACGGCACGCCGCTATCGGCGTCGGTCGCGAAGAATCCGTTGCGACGCGAAATCGTCAAGCTGGCGACATCCTTGCACGAAATCGGACAAAGCGCGCCCAAGGCGGCCTGACCGCGGAACAATAACGAGTGAAAAGACGTGTTTTCCAAGTATAAAAAATCGGCCCCCGCGCCTGCGCCGGCACAGCCTGCAAACAATCCCGAAGCGGCTCCGGCCAAAGCGGATCAGCCGGCCCGGTTGCGACGGCCCACGCAAAAGCAGGCCGCCGAGACGGCGCCGATGGACAAGGAACGCAAGCGCAAGGAGCGGATGGGCGAGATCAAGGTCGAGTTGCACCGCGCCCTGCTCGAAAACCTGAACTTGGCCGCGCTGGAACATGCGACCGAAGCCGAGTTAAGGACCGAGATCAGCTCGATCGCGAGCGAAATCCTTGAAGAAAAGGGCATCGTCCTCAATCGGGACGACCGTCAAACGCTCAACAAGGAGCTTTATGACGAGGTTACGGGCCTTGGCCCGCTTGAAACCCTTTTGCAGGACGAAACAGTCAACGATATCCTTGTGAACGGTCCGCAGCAGGTCTTTGTGGAGCGCGCGGGCAAGCTGGAGCTTAGCGATGTGACGTTCAAGGACGAACGCCACCTCCTGCGCATCATCGACAAGATCGTCAGCGCTGTGGGACGGCGCGTGGACGAATCGAACCCCTATGTGGACGCCCGCCTGAAAGACGGCTCGCGTTTTAACGCGATGGTGCCGCCCATTGCTGTCGATGGCTCGCTCGTTTCGATCCGGAAGTTCAAAAAAGACAAGCTGGGCATCGACGATCTGGTGAATTTCGGCGCCTTTACCGAGGAAATGGCCGCATATCTGCAAGCGGCCGTCGCCACGCGTCTGAACGTGATCGTGTCCGGGGGCACCGGCTCGGGTAAGACAACGACGCTGAATGCGCTCAGCTCTTTCATCGACAATGCCGAGCGGATCCTCACCATCGAGGATACAGCGGAACTCCAACTCCAACAGACCCATGTGGGCCGGATGGAAAGCCGGCCGCCCAACGTGGAAGGCAAGGGCGAGGTGTCTCCCCGTGACTGTCTGAAAAATGCGCTGCGGATGCGTCCTGACCGGATCATCGTGGGTGAGACGCGCGGCGAGGAAGTCATCGACATGCTGCAGGCCATGAACACGGGCCACGACGGGTCGATGACCACGATCCACGCCAACTCCGCCCGTGACGGGATCAGCCGTCTGGAGAACATGATCGCGATGGCGGGGATCGAGATGCCGATCAAGGCGGTACGCTCGCAGATCTCCTCGGCTGTGAACCTGATCGTGCAGGCCAGCCGCCTGCAGGACGGGTCCCGTCGTATGACCTCGATCACCGAGATTACCGGGATGGAGGGCGATGTGATTTCAATGCAGGAGATCTTTCGCTACCAGCGTGTCGGGCTGACACCAGACAACAAGATCATCGGTCATTTTACGGCAACCGGCGTGCGCAGCCATTTTTCAGAGCGGTTTCGGATGTGGGGGTATGACCTGCCGGCTTCGATCTACGAACCGATCAACGCGGGGTAAGAGTTATGGAAATCAGTGCAGAGCCGATTATCTACGGGCTCATTTTCGTCGGTGTTCTCGTCCTGGTCGAAGGGGTCTATCTGGTCGCCTTCGGCAAGTCGATCAGCCTGAACAGCCGGGTCAACCGCCGGCTGGAAATGATGGACAAGGGCACCGGGCGCGAGCAGGTGCTGGAACAGCTGCGCAAGGAAATGCAGCAGCATATGAAATCGCAGTCCATCCCGCTTTATTCGCTGCTTGCAGAAAAGGCGCAGAAGGCTGCGATTGCCTTTACCCCACAACAGCTGATCCTGGTGATGGCGGGGCTTGCCGCGATTGCCTTTGTCGGTCTGAGCATCGGAACGGAAACCGAACCGCCGGTGCGCATCGCGCTATCGATTGTGATTGGCGTGGGTGCGGTGTTCTTCTGGGTGTCATCGAAGGCCAAAAAGCGCATCGCCATGATCGAGGAACAGCTTCCCGACGCGGTGGAGCTGATGGTGCGCAGCTTGCGTGTCGGTCACCCTTTCGTGTCGGCCATCGGGATCGTCTCGAAGGAGGTGCAAGATCCGCTGGCCACGGAATTCGGTATCATCGCGGATGAAGCGGCCTATGGCCGTGACGTGGGCGAGGCGCTCAAGGAAATGGCCGAACGGCTGGATATCCAGGATATGCGCTTTCTGTCGGTCGCCGTGACGATCCAGCAGCAATCAGGCGGTAACCTCGCCGAGGTGCTGGATGGCCTGGCCAAGGTGATCCGGGCCCGCTTTCGCCTCTTCCGCCGCGTCAAGGCGATCACGGCCGAGGCGCAGTGGTCCGGCAAGTTCCTGTCGGGTTTCCCGCTCCTCGCCCTGATCGTGATCCAGGTTCAGGATCCGCACTACTACGACGAGGTGCTTGATCACCCCTATTTCATTCCGGCCTGCTTTATCGTCGGTATCCTTCTGACGCTGAACCTGATCGTGATGCGTTACCTCACCAACATCAAAGTCTGAGGCCCGGTCATGGATTTTCTGACATACGCCAACGATCTGCTCACCAGTTCCCTGGGACCTTTCGGCCCGCTTATCGCTGTCGGTGGTCTGGGTCTCTTTATGATCCTGCTGACCATTCCGATGCTGATGAACCAGCCGGAGGATCCGCTTAAAAAGCTCAAGCGCAACGCGAGTGTTGTCAAAGAGAAGAAGTCGGAAAAGGAACGTCTGCGCCAGGGTGGCCGGAACGAACAACTTGAACGCTTTGCCAATTTCCTTGAGCCGCAGAACGTGGACGAGCTGTCCGCGATCCAGCTCAAGCTGACCCAGGCCGGCTATCAGTCCAAGGATGCCGTGCGTGTCTTTCACGTCGCACAACTCGCACTTGGCCTGATCGGCCTTGTCGCGGGCGTGCTTTACGTCACTGTTCTGAATGCGGACCAGAATTTCGACACCCAGCAACTCATCATGTATACGATTGGACCCGGCGGTGTCGGATACATGTTGCCGAAATACTGGGTCACACGGCGCGTGGGGGAGAGGCAGGCCCAGATCACCGCCGGCTTCCCGGATTCGCTCGACATGATGCTGGTCTGCGTCGAGGCCGGGCAGTCGCTCGACCAGTCGATCATCCGAGTAGCCAAGGAACTGCGGGCGTCCTACCCGGCGCTCGCCGACGAGTTCGAGATCGTGTCCTACGAGATGAAAGCGGGCAAGGATAAGGCCACCGTCCTGCGTGACATGGGAACACGCTGCGGCGTTCAGGATGTCTCGTCCTTCGTGACCGTTCTGATCCAGTCCCAGACCTTCGGTACCTCCATCGCCGACGCGCTGCGGGTCTATGCCGGCGAGATGCGGGACAAGCGGGTGATGCGCGCGGAAGAGGCCGCAAACAAGTTGCCAACGAAGATGACCCTTGCCACAATGATGCTTACTGTGCCGCCGCTTCTGATCATCCTGGTCGGGCCTTCGGTGCACGGGATCACCCAGATGGGTCAATAAAGAGCAGGGACAGCGCGCGACATGGGACAGCGCGGATCGACGTGGAAAGGTCGCATTCTACTTATCTGCAGCCTCGCCGGTGTTGCCGCCTGCGGGGCGCCCGCCATTTCAGAAACCGAAGGCGGACCATATGCCCCTGGTATCGACCGCCGCGGGCAGGCTGTTGACGGTGTGGAGGTCGGCCATCGCCTGATGGCCGCCGGCGAATACGAACTGGCGATTGATGCATTCACACGCGCGGCCCTGGAAAACGGAATGACACCAGAGGTGATCTCCGGCCTTGGAACAGCCAATCTTGGCCTGGGACGCCTGGGACAGGCGGAAGAGCTTTTGCGCCGCAGTGTCCGAGAGGAGCCGGACTGGCCCGAAGCGTGGAACAACCTAGGCGTCGTTTTGATGGAAAGGGGTAAAACGGCAGAAGCCGTGCAAATCTTTCGAAAGGCCTTCGCGCTCGACAATGGCGAAAGCACATCAATCCGAGACAATTTACGCTTAGCGCTCGCAAAATCCGAAAATCGTGATAATACTGCTGGACAAATAGAAAACTATAAACTGGTGCGGCGCGGCAGCGGTGATTTCCTGCTTCGCGAGACACTATGAGGACAGAGCAGTAAAGGACGCACAAACATGCGCCACCCTATCCTTTTATCGGTGTGCCTGACCGGTGCATTCGCCTTATCGGCGTGCGGCGAGAAGAATGGCGACGAAACGGTTGAGCGGGCCTTTCAGGACGTCAATGTCATCGACGAAAGCAATCTGAACGACGTCATGCTGACCGTCGCGGACCCGAACGAAGCGGTCACTCATTTCCAACGCACCGCCAAGGACAATCCGGATCGAATTGATGCGCAACGCGGCCTTGCTCTTTCGCTGGTCCGCGCCCGCCGGATCAGCGAAGCCGTTCCGGCCTGGTCAAAAGTCGTATCGATGAAAGACGCAACGCCCGAGGACAGCGTGAACCTGGCTGATGCCCTGATCCGCGCGGGCGATTGGGATCGCGCCGAAAAGACGCTGGATGATATTCCACCCACGCATGAAACATTCAAACGCTATCGTCTTGAGGCGATGGTCGCGGACGCGAACAAGGAATGGAAAACCGCGGACAGTTTCTATGAAACTGCGCTTGGATTGACCACGCGCCCGGCGGGCGTTCTGAACAATTGGGGCTATTCCAAACTGACCCGGGGAGACTTCTCGGAAGCCGAGCGTCTTTTCACCGAAGCCATTCGCCAAGATGAGAGCCTGTTCACCGCCAAAAACAACATGGTGTTGGCGCGAGGCGCACAGCGCAACTATACCCTGCCCGTCATCCCGATGAGCCAGATCGAGCGCGCCCAGCTTTTGCATACCATGGCGCTTTCTGCGGTCAAACAGGGCGATGTCGAGACCGGCAAGGGGATCTTGCGCGAATCCATCGACACCCATCCCCAGCATTTCGAAGAGGCGGTGCGGTCGTTGCGCGCGCTTGAACAAAGCTGACATCATGACGATCCCCAGCGCGCAGGCCCTGTTTTTCCTGCCGTTCGTGCTCCCGATCTGCTTTTACGTGGCGTTCACCGATCTGCGCGAAATGCGCATCACAAATCAGGCCGTTCTTGTTCTTGGCGCGCTGTTTCTGGTCTTGGGGCTCTTTGTCATGCCTTTTGCAGATTATGGCTGGCGACTTGCTCAACTGGCCATCGTCCTTGTAATCGGCATTGTTCTCAATGCCGGTGGCGCGGTTGGTGCGGGGGATGCGAAATTCGCCGCAGCCGCTGCGCCCTACATCGCCGCAGGTGATTTTCGGCTCATCATCGTGATATTCGCTGCCAATCTTCTGGCAGCCGTCGCCACGCACCGACTTGCGAAATACACGCCCCTGCGCCGGATCGCTCCGCATTGGAAAAGCTGGGACAGGGGTTGGAAGTTTCCGATGGGCCTGTCTTTGGGAGGCACGCTCGCAATTTATCTGATCCTGGGCGTTTATCTGGGCGGCTGAGATCTTTCACCAAATCTAAATCATCGCTCCCCAAAATGCTTTGGGATACGGATCAGTTCGTTTACCATGTTCAGAAAAGACAAAGCAGTACAGAACATTATACAGGCTCCGTCATGAATATGCAGCCCACCGCCGTAATGGCGCCTCCGCCGCCCCGGAATATGTCGGAAATGAAACTCCCGATCGTCATGATGCGGGACATTTTGCTGAAGACGGTTTTCCGCAAAAACGTCGACATGGTCAGCGAGATTGCGGAAGCGATTTGTTTGCCCGTCACCGTGACGCAGGAATTGGTGGATCTCGCCCGCGAACAGAAACTGATTGAAGCGACGGGCACGCTGAATGCCAATAACGGCAATGAAATGGGCTATCAATTGACCGATGCCGGCAAGGCCCGGGCGCTCGACGCGCTGTCGCAATCGGAATATTTCGGCGCCATGCCCGTGCCGCTGGATGTCTATCGCGAACAGGTTGAGCGTCAATCCATCAAGAACATCCAGATCACCCGCGATCAACTGACCAGCGCGATGGGCCATCTGATCCTGCCCGACAGCCTGCTTGATCATCTGGGGCCCGCGGTCAGCGCAGGCCGTTCGATCCTGATGTATGGGCCACCGGGCAACGGCAAATCCTCGATCTCCAACGGCATTCGGGACGCGATGGGCGACAGGGTCTATGTGCCCTACGCCATTGAATATTCGGGACAAGTCATCACGGTCTATGACCCGATCGTGCATTCCGCGGCCGAAGTTCAAAAGGACGATCCCACCTCGCTCCGCCGCACGGGCAATCGCTTTGATACCCGGTATGTCTGCTGCGCGCGGCCAACGGTTGTCACAGGGGGCGAGCTGTCACTCTCGATGCTCGACCTGGTCTACAACCCGACCGCGCGGACCTATCAGGCGCCCTTGCAGCTCAAATCTTCGGGCGGCATCTTTATCGTGGATGACCTTGGCCGTCAGGAGGAGCCGCCGCAGGCTCTCGTGAACCGCTGGATCGTCCCCTTGGAGGAGAGCAAGGACATCCTTGGCCTGCAATCGGGCGAAAAGTTCGAGGTGCCGTTCGACACGCTGGTGATCTTCTCCACCAACTTCCACCCGAACGAGATCTTTGACCAGGCGGCCTTGCGGCGGATCTTCTTCAAGATCAAGATCGACGGGCCGAACCAGGAAAACTTCCTGAAGATCTTCGCCCTTGTCGCCCGCAAAAAGAATATGCCTCTGGACGAGGGCGCGCTGCTGCACCTGTTGAAGGTCAAGTATCCGACCATCGACAATATCTATGCCAACTATCAACCGGTTTTCCTGATCGACCAGATGATCGCCATCTGCGAGTTCGAAGGGATCCCCTACCAGATGACCCCGGACCTGATAGACCGCGCCTGGGCCAACATGTTCGTCAAAGACGAAACCATCGTGAAATGATCGGGGTTGCAGGATGCGGCCGGATGGGCAGACCCATGCTGGCCGCCCTGCGCCGCGCCGGATTGGAGGCCAAGGGCTATGTCGCCCGCCCTCGGAGTGCGGGGCGATGGCCGCCCATGTTACAAATGACCCTGCTCATTTTGCCGCGGGCCTGCAAACCCTCATCACCGTCGTGCGGGACGAGGAGCAGACCGAGGAGGTCCTCTTCAAGGCCCAGGGTTTTGCCGCAGCGCCGCGCCTTGAGACCATTATCCTCTGCTCCACGCTTTCACCCCAATATGTCCGCGCGCTGCCTGTGCGGGTGGCACGACATATCTCTCTGATCGACGCCCCGATGTCCGGAGCCCAGATCGCGGCGGAAGAGGCGCGCCTGTCTTTCATGCTGGGCGGCGCCGCGGGACTGCTTGACCGTCACCAGCCGCTCTTTGACGCGATGGGCGCCCACTTTCACCGGATGGGAGCTTATGGCGCAGGCATGCAGGCCAAGGTCCTCAACAACCTCCTGGCCGCCTCCAACACCGCGATGACGCGGCTGGTGCTCGACTGGGCCGAGGCCTCTGGGATCGAGGAGCGTGCCTTGCTGGATCTGATCCAAACCTCCTCGGGCCAGAATTGGTTCGCCTCACACTTTGACGATATTGAATTCGCCCGCGACGGCTATGCGCCCGACAATTCGATCAGCATCCTCGTCAAGGACATCGCATCGGCCCTCGATGCGGCACCACCGGATGCAGATATCGCGCTGCCGAAGACGATTCAAACCGCCATCCTCAATTTGAAGACGCGGTAACCCTCTTTTTTTTGGTTACAAATATCCTGGGGATCGCCTTTGTCGCGCCATTGGTCCGACAGATAATGGCACCGGGCTGGCCCTCAATCCGACATCCGCTACATTCCCGCCATGCGCGTATTGCCCGAAATGTTCCAGACCTGGTTTTCCAGCAAAGGCTGGTCCATCCACCCGCACCAGCAGGAGATGCTGAACCGTGCCAGCGATCCAGCCCTTCTGCTGATCGCGCCCACAGGCGGCGGCAAAACGCTTGCCGGCTTCCTGCCCACTTTGGTCGATCTGGCAGAGGACCCGGCAGACGGCATGCACACGCTCTACGTCTCGCCGCTCAAGGCACTGGCGGCGGATATCAAACGCAACCTGACCACGCCCGTCGAAGAGATGGGCCTGCCCATCCGCATTGACGACCGCACCGGGGACACGCCTGCCAGCCGCAAGAAACGCCAACGCGCCGACCCGCCGCATATCCTGCTCACCACGCCAGAAAGCCTCGCCCTCCTGACCTCCTACGAAGATGCGCCGCGTATGTTCGCGGGCCTCAAACGCATCGTGGTCGATGAGATCCATGCGCTCGCCGAAAGCAAGCGGGGGGATCAGCTCATGCTCGCCCTCGCCCGGCTTCAAAGCTACTGCCCCGATCTGCGCCGGGTCGGACTCAGTGCCACGGTGGAGGACCCGCACGCCATCGCCCATCAACTGGCCCGTCATCCCGATCCTTGCGAGATCCTGCATGCCGATCCGGGTCCCGCCCCCGATATCCGCATGCTGGAAACCGAGGAAAAGCCCCCCTGGGCCGGCGGGGGCGCCGCCTATGCCATCCCGGCGGTGCTAGAGCAGGTGCGCCAGCACAAGACCACGCTCATCTTCCACAACACCCGCGCGCAGGCGGAGCTTTTCTTCCATAACCTGTGGCTTGCCAATGAAGACGCCCTGCCCATCGGTATCCATCACGGCAGCCTCGACCGGGTACAGCGCGAGCGGGTCGAGGGCGCGATGGTCCGCGGAGAGCTGCGCGCGATCGTCTGCACCGGCAGCCTCGATCTGGGGATCGACTGGGGTGATGTGGACCTGGTGATCCAGATCGGCGCGCCCAAGAACGTAAAACGCCTCGTCCAGCGGATCGGGCGGGCCAATCACCGCTACAACGCCCCCTCCAAGGCGTTGCTGGTACCTGCGAACCGGTTCGAGGTCGTTGAATGCTTCGCCGCTCTGGACGCCGTGCGCACTGGTGATCTGGACGGGGACCCGCGCGGCTCCGGCCCGCTCGACGTGCTCTGCCAGCATATCCTCATCGCCGCCTGCGCGGGACCCTTCGATGCCGATGCGCTCTATGCCGAGATGACCAGCGCCGGCGCCTATTCCGCTCTGGATCGGGAAACCTTCGACGCCTGTCTCGATTTCTGCGCGACCGGCGGCTACGCCCTGCGCGCCTATGATCAATGGCAGCGGATCGTGCTGCGCGACGGGCTCTGGCATCTGCGTGACCCGCGCGCGGCACAACGCATCCGGATGAATATCGGCACGATCCAGGACACCGACACGCTCAAGGTGCGTCTGAAACGCAATCGCGGCGGCAAACCATTAGGCGAGATCGAGGAAGGCTTTGCCGCCACCCTCACCCCCGGCGACACGTTCCTGATCGGCGGGCAGATCGTCCGCTATGAGAGCCTGCGCGAGATGACGGTGGAGGTCACCCGGCGCGCCGACAAGAAGCCCAAGATCGCCACCTTCATGGGTACGAAATTCGCCACCTCCACCCAACTCAGCGCCCGCATTCTTGACATGTTCGCCCAGGACAACTGGCCGGCCCTGCCCAAGCACACTGCCGACTGGCTGGCCCTGCAGCGGGAGGTCTCGCAATTGCCCCAGAAAGGCCGCCTGCTGATCGAAAGCTTCCCCCATGACGGACGCGAGCAGATGGTCGTCTACGGCTTTGCCGGACGCAATGCACAGCAAACCCTTGGCCTCCTTCTTACCAAACGGCTGGAGGAGATGGGGCTGAACCCGCTGGGCTTCGTTTCTACCGACTATGCGACGCTGATCTGGGGACTGGACGCCATGCAGGACCCCGCGCCGCTTTTTGATATCGCGGCCCTGCGCGACGGGCTCGACACTTGGCTGGCTGGAAACGCGGTGATGAAACGCACCTTCCGGGCCAGCGCGACGATTGCCGGGCTGATCGAGCGCAACACGCCGTCCGCGCGCAAATCCGGGCGGCAGGCAACGTTTTCGTCGGATATCCTTTATGACACGCTTTTGAAATACGACCCCGACCACCTGATGATGCGCATCACGCGGGAGGAAGCGTTGCGCGGCCTCGTTGATTTCGGCCGGATCGAGGAGATGGCAGAGCGCGTCGAGGGTCGCATCGACCATCTGCAACTGGACCGCGTGACCCCGCTGGCCGCCCCTCTCTTCCTCGAACCGGGGCGGGTGCCGATCAAAGGGCTGGCCGAAGAACGTCTGCTCGCGGAGGAAGCGGATCGGCTCATGGAACTGGCGGGGCTTGGGGAACTGCCCGAACCGCCCAAGCCGCAATGGCGGGTTCCCTTCTAGACGCGATTTCAGCTTGATCTGACCGGCGCGCTGCGGCAGGAACGGATCATGAACTTGCATGAGTTTTCCTTGGCAGGCGCAACTCTCAAGGCGCTGGGATCCGGCGCGTTGTGGTGGCCGGATCAGGCGCTGCTTTGCGTGTCGGATCTGCATCTGGGCAAATCCGAGCGGATCGCGCGGCGTGGCGGGGCTGCACTGCCCCCCTATGAGACACGCGACACCTTGAGCCGACTTGCGAGTGATCTTGCGCAGACTGAGGCCAAGACGGTGATCTGCCTTGGCGACAGCTTCGACGATCTCGGCGCGGCGATGGCGCTGCCGGAGGAAGAACGACTGTGGATTGCCCGGCTCCAGGCCGGACGCCGGTGGGTGTGGATCGAGGGCAACCATGACCCCGGCCCCGTCGATCTGGATGGCGAGCACCTGGTCGAGCTTTTCCTTGCGCCGCTCACCTTCCGCCATATTGCCGAGGATGGTGCAGACGGAGAGATTTCCGGGCACTATCATCCAAAGGCTGACATCCCGACGCGGGCGCGCATGATCTCTCGCCCGGCCTTTTTGGTGGACCAGAGCCGGGTGATTCTACCGTCTTACGGCACCTACACAGGCGGTCTGCGCTGCACGTCAGACATCCTTGCCCGCCTCATGCGCGAGGACGCTCTTGCCATCCTGACGGGGCCCGCCCCCAAGGCGGTGCCGATGCCGCGCCTCAGACATGTGTGACGGGCCAGAATGATATCGGATCGCCTCGAAACCAAGCTGCGTCAAAGCTTTGCCGCGCAGAGTATGATGACCACGCTCGGCGCCCGGATGATGGAGATTGACGAGGGAAAGGTGGCAATCGAAGCGGCTATCGGCAGCCAGGTTCTGCAACAACATGGCGCGGCCCATGCGGGGTTGGCCTTTTCCATTGGCGACAGCGCCGCGGGTTATGCGGCATTGACGGTCTTACCGCCCGATCAGGAGGTTGTGACAGCCGAGATAAAGGTCAATTTCCTCGCCCCGGCCAGGGGCGACATGCTCCGCGCAACGGGCCACGTCATCAAACCGGGGCGCAGACTTGTCATCGTCACGGCAGAGGTGCACGCCATAGCCGGCGATCAGGAAACACTGATCGCCCTCATGCAGGGCACGATGGTCCCGGTGGCCCCTTAAGCGGTCAGGCCCTGCGGCTCGGGCAAATCGTTGGCCCGGCAGGTCGCGGTCAGGGTGTTGGCGAGCAGGCACGCGATGGTCATCGGCCCCACACCGCCCGGCACGGGCGTAATGGCGCCAGCGACAGAAGCACAGCTTTCGAAATGCACGTCGCCCACAAGGCGGGTCTTGCCCTCACCCTTTTCCGGCGCGTCGATGCGGTTGATGCCCACGTCGATCACCGTGGCCCCCGGTTTGATCCAGTCGCCCGGCACCATCTCAGGCCGACCCACGGCGGCAACGACGATATCGGCACGGCGCACCACGTCGGGCAGATCTTTGGTGCGGGAGTGGGCGATGGTCACCGTGCAGCTATCGCCCAGCAAAAGCTGTGCCATCGGCTTGCCCACGATGTTGGAGCGTCCGATCACCACCGCGTCCATGCCCGACAGAGAGCCGTGATGATCGCGCAGCATCATCAGGCAGCCCAGTGGCGTGCAAGGCACCATGCTTTTCTGACCCGTGCCCAGAAGACCGACATTGGAGATATGAAAGCCGTCCACATCCTTGGCCGGGTCAATCGAATTGATCACGAGGTCTTCGTTCAGATGCCCCGGCAGCGGCAGCTGCACCAGGATGCCATGCACCGCCGGATCGTTGTTCAGCTGGTCGATCAGCGCCAGCAGGTCGGCTTCGGACGTATCGGCCTCCAGCTTGTGCTCGTAGGAATTCATCCCCACTTCGACCGTCTGCTTGCCCTTCGAGCGGACATAGACCTGGCTCGCCGGGTCCTCCCCCACCAGTACGACGGCCAGACCGGGGGTGATCCCATGATCCGCCTTCAGCGTGGCAACGTGTTCGGCGACCTGCGCGCGGACTTTCGCGGCAAAGGCCTTGCCGTCGATCAGGGTGGCGGTCATGGGCTCTTCTCCTTCCGTGGCGGGGTTCAGGACCCCAAATGCTGTTCTTCGCGCGCGATGGACCAGTCGATCATCGCCCGCCAGATCGTCTCGGCAAGGTCGGCGTCAAACCCGGCCTCACCCGCCGTGGTGCGGACGCGAGACACCACCTCCTCCACCCGCGCGGGGATGTTGGCGGGCAGGCCATTCTCCCGTTTCAGCTCCGCAGCGCGGTCGATATAGCGGGCGCGTTGGGCAAGTTTGGCAACGATCTCGCGATCCAATTCGTCGATGGCCGCGCGCAGCTCGGCCATGTTGGTGCAATCTTGAGGGGCGCGCATGTCAGGTCTCCTTGATATGTTGGCCCTGACCTAATCAGCGCGCCGCCCCGATGGAATGCGTCAGAAGAGGCCCTCGATCTGCCCTTCGTCGTTGAGCCGGATGTTCTCGGCGGACGGCACGCGCGGCAGGCCCGGCATGGTCATGATCTCACCGCAGACCACGACAACGAAACCAGCGCCCGCGCTCAGCCGCACCTCGCGGACAGGCACCGAGTGGCCGGTGGGCGCGCCGCGCAGGTTCGGGTCGGTCGAGAAGGAGTATTGCGTCTTTGCCATGCAGACCGGCAGACTGCCATACCCCTGCTCTTCCCAAAGTTTCAGTTGATCGCGAATCTTCTGGTCGGCCAAAACCTCATCGGCGCGGTAGATGCGCTTGGCAATGGTTTCGATCTTCTCGAAAAGGCTCATGTCATCGGGATAGATCGGTGAGAAGTTTGCCGTGCCCGCATCTGCCAGCTCCGCCACCTTGGTCGCCAGATCGGCGGAGCCTTCTGAGCCCAGCTCCCAATGACGCGAGAGCACCGCTTCGGCACCCTGCTCGGCGACATAGGCCTTTACCGCGTCGATCTCCGCATCTGTGTCGGTGACGAAGTGGTTGATCGCCACGACGACCGGTACACCGAAGGATTTGAGGTTCTCGATATGGCGGCCCAGGTTCGGGCAGCCCGCCTTGACGGCCTCCACGTTCTCTGCCCCCAGATCGGCCTTGGCCACACCGCCATTCATCTTCATCGCGCGGACGGTGGCCACGCAGACCACCACTGACGGGGCGAGGCCCGCTTTGCGGCACTTGATGTTCATGAATTTCTCGGCGCCAAGGTCCGCGCCAAAGCCCGCTTCGGTCACCACATAATCGGCCAGTTTCAGCGCCGTGGTCGTTGCAATGACGGAGTTACAGCCATGGGCGATGTTGGCGAACGGCCCGCCATGGACGAAGGCGGGGTTGTTCTCCAGCGTCTGCACGAGGTTCGGCTGCATCGCATCCTTCAGCAGCACGGTCATCGCACCATCGGCCTTGATGTCGCGCGCAAAAACCGGGGAGCGGTCGCGGCGATAGGCGACGATCATATCGCCGAGGCGCTTCTGAAGATCCTGCAGATCCTTGGCAAGACACAGGATCGCCATCACTTCGGAGGCCACGGTGATGTCGAACCCGGCCTCACGCGGGAAGCCGTTGGCCACACCACCCAGCGATGCCGTGATCTGCCGCAGGGCGCGGTCGTTCATGTCCACGACGCGGCGCCAGGTAACGCGGCGCACGTCGATCTCAAGCTCGTTGCCCCAGTAGATGTGGTTGTCGATCATCGCCGACAGCAGCGAATGCGCACTGGTAATCGCATGGAAGTCGCCGGTGAAATGAAGATTCATCTCCTCCATCGGCACGACCTGCGCATAGCCTCCCCCAGCCGCGCCCCCCTTCATGCCGAAGTTCGGACCCAGGGACGCTTCGCGGATACACACGCAGGCGTTCTTGCCGATGCGGTTCAGACCGTCGCCCAGACCCACGGTCGTCGTGGTCTTGCCCTCGCCCGCCGGGGTCGGGTTGATGGCGGTGACCAGGATCAGCTTGCCGTCTTCACGGTCCTGCACCGAATTGATGAAGGATTGCGAGACCTTGGCCTTGTCATGGCCGTAAGGCAGCAGATCGTCGCTGCCGATACCCAGCTTTGCGCCGATCTCCTGAATAGGCTGTTTCGACGCTTCGCGCGCGATTTCGATGTCGGTCTTATATGCCATGGCCCGGTCCTGAATAAGAGTTCCTCGTCTCGGCGCGCAGGAACGCCGCCGAACATGCGCCAAGGCTTAGACGCAGCGTCATTGCCGCACGAGGAGGATTCCGACATTTTCCGACCGCGAAGCGGCGCCGAAATGGGTCATCGTTTCGGATCGGAAACGGTGCGTTCGGTTGCGCGGCGGCGCGTCACTGTCGGCGCGCCATCAGCCTTCGGGTGCCCAGGCGGGTTGATCAGGGATGAAGAGGCGCAGTTTGTCGCCGACGGAGATGGTCCCTTCGCGCTCCACCCAGGCGGTTACACCACGCCGGTCCTTGGCCGCCGCCTTGAAGCCGGTGCCGTGACCGGGGCTCTCCTGCTCGATCTCCCGGCCCGGCAGCACGCAGGGACGGTTTTCGGTGTCGATGGTCAGCGTCGCGCCGGACGGAGCCTGCAGACGGGAGGCAGGCGGCACATGGGTGAAGTCAGGAATGCCCCGCACGATAAGCGATGCCCCGACAAGGCCGGGATCAAGCGCGCCCAGGTCGATATCCTCAGCAATAGCGTCCATCTCTTCCTGAGAGAGGACGGAAAGCTGGCGCACATTCCGGATTTCGGTGCCTTGCGGATAGAGGTTCTTCATCCGCACGCAGGACGGGCGCAGCGCGCCCTCGTGCCGCTCCCCTGCCACGCCATCAAAGGTCAGATCCAGCGCCTCGCGTGGCTCGGCCCGCAGGTTGCCCGTTTCGGCGGGCACGCAGCCTAGCCAGACGATCTCTCCGACGTAGTCGACCTCTTTCATGGTGGGCATGGCCATCTCCTTTTGCTGCCCTTGGAGTAGACCGGGGTGAGGCCCGATACAAGAAAGGCCCGGAACATGTCCGGGCCTTTCGGGATCACATCTTGTGTCGGTCTGTTAACCAGCCGGCTCCGGTTCCATCCCGCCTTCGGGCGGCAGCTTCTTGGGCTTGGTCTTGGGAATGGCCGTCACGCTGGGCGCGTTACCCGCGTCGGAGCGGTCATCTTCGTCCTCGCCGCTGGTGGGCGGATCACCCCGCATCACGCGTTTGATCTCTTCACCGGTGAGGGTTTCGTATTCCAGAAGCCCCTGCGCCAGCCGCTCCCATTCCTCTTTCTTCTCTGTCAGGATCTCGACGGCCTGTTCATAGGCGTTGGAGATGAAGGTCTTCACTTCCTCCTCGATCAACTCCTTGGTGTGCGCGGAGACCGAAAAACCGGGCGTCTGGCCGTTATAGCCCTCATGCGCTTCGGCATAGTCGATATTGCCCACCTTGTCCGACATCCCCCAGCGCAACACCATGGCGCGTGCGAGGGCAGAGGCTTGCTGGATATCGCCCGCCGGACCGTTCGAGACATTGCCTTCGCCGTATTTGAGGATCTCGGCCGCCTTGCCGGCCATCGTCATCGCAAGCTTCTGCTCGCATTCCGACTTGTGCCAGTTCAGACGGTCTATCTCCGGCAGTGACACCACCATGCCCAGCGCGCCGCCGCGCGGGATGATCGTGGCCTTGTAGACCGGATCGCATTCGGGCAGCGCAAGCCCCACGACAGCGTGGCCCGCCTCGTGATAGGCTGTCTTCTCTTTCTGCTCCGCCGTCAGGACCATGGATCGCCGCTCGGCGCCCATCATGACCTTATCCTTGGCGTTCTCGAAGTCTTCCATCGTGACAAAGCGCCGACCCACACGGGCCGCCATCAGTGCGGCTTCGTTCACCAGGTTGGCGAGATCCGCACCGGAAAAGCCCGGCGTGCCGCGTGCGATGATCCGGAGGTCGACATCAGGACCCAGCGGGGTCTTGCGGGCGTGCACGCCCAGGATCTTCTCGCGCCCCTTGATATCCGGATTACCCACGGTGACCTGGCGGTCAAACCGGCCCGGCCGCAGCAGCGCAGGGTCCAGAACGTCTTTACGGTTGGTCGCGGCGAGGATGATGACGCCCTCATTGGCCTCAAAGCCGTCCATTTCGACCAGAAGCTGGTTCAAGGTCTGCTCACGCTCGTCATTGCCCCCGCCATAGCCGGCACCCCGGTGACGACCCACCGCATCGATCTCGTCGATGAACACAATACAGGGCGCGTTCTTCTTGGCCTGTTCGAACATGTCACGCACACGGCTTGCGCCGACACCCACGAACATTTCAACAAAGTCCGACCCCGAGATGGTGAAGAAGGGCACACCCGCCTCACCCGCAATCGCGCGCGCCAGGAGCGTCTTACCCGTGCCCGGAGGCCCCACCAGCAGCGCGCCTTTTGGGATCTTTCCGCCGAGACGCGAGAATTTCTGCGGGTTGCGCAGGAATTCCACGATCTCTTCAAGCTCTTCCTTGGCCTCATCAATGCCAGCCACATCGTCAAACGTCACGCGACCATGCTTTTCAGTCAGCATCTTGGCCTTGGACTTACCAAAGCCCATCGCGCCGCCTTTGCCACCGCCCTGCATGCGGTTCATGAAATAGATCCACACACCGATCAAAAGCAGGAAGGGCAGAAGCGAGATGATAAAGGTCTGGAAGCCCGATTGCTGTTGCTGCTCGGCCCGGATCGGCACCTCGGCATTGATCAGAAGCTGGGTGATTTCAGCATCTTCCGGCTTGATGGTCACATAGTCCTGCCCATCCGCACCTCGAAAACGCACCCGTTCTCCATCGAGGGTCGCTTGAGTGACCTCTCCATTCTGGACAGAACGGACAAATTCGGAATAGCTGATTTCGCGGCTTTGAAGGGTACTTCCGGACCCGCTGAACAGGTTGAAAAGCGCCAGGATCAGCAAAAACAAAACAACCCAGAACGCTATATTGCGTGCATTGCCCAAGGACATTCTCCTACACAATCCAGCGTCGGAAACGCCCAACGCCGGTTTGCACTATAAGATAGACAGGAACGCGTTTTGTTCAATGCGATAATAGTGCCGCGAAAAAACCCTCATCTCCGTCAACCAGTGCCGCCTGCCACTGAGTGTTGTGTCTCGCGAGGGGCGCTGCCACGAGCGTATCGCCCTGCCAGACGGAGGGGGAAGCGGTCAATGACGCGTAGGGGCGACCTGTCTCGCGCCACGTTTCGCATTGCCCGAGGCCATCACGACCGAGCGGTCGGATCTCCATCCCCGCCCCGGCAATCCCGAAAAGACGCCAGCGCCGGTCCCATATCTCCCCAACGGGCGCGACCGTATCTTTCACAGCATTGAGCTCTCGGAAGATCCAGATCTGGCCCTTGTGCCGCGCCACACGGCATCCCTGCAGCGTGATCGATCGTCCGGCCTTGATCGCCTCTAGAACATCCGCGACGGCCGCACGTCTTGGTGGATAATCGCTCCCGGTGATCCAGCGGATTGCGCAAATGATAAGCTGTCTGCCCACCTCATCGGGGAGAATTCGAAACCCCCGCAAATCCAGCACGACATCGCCGCCGTCGATATGGGCGATCTCACGTGCGGACATGAACGCATACCAATCCAGCGTTTCGCGAGCCTTTCCCATATTAGCCGCCACCTGCGCGAGGGTTTCGACATCGATGCCAAGCGGTGAAAGCTGTGCCAGTGCCTTGCGGATCCTGACCCTGTCAAAGCGATCATCTTCATTTGACGGATCTTCGGCCCAGGTCACGTTTCGTGCCCTGAGAAAGCTGCGCAGACGCTCCCTTCTTATACCCAGCAGGGGCCGCATGATCGTGACGCCATGCAAGCTGCGTTGCGCCGGCATCGCCGACAGTCCGTGCACGCCTGATGCCCGCGACAGCCGCATCAACACCGTCTCGGCCTGATCGTCCGCCGTGTGTCCAAGGGCGAGAACCTCGATCCCATGGCTCTTGGCCCAGTTTGTCAAAAGTCGGTATCGCGCCCGACGCGCCTGATCCTGCAGATTGCCTTTCAGCTCGGCCATCTCCCAACTCAGCGTCTGATGGGGCAGCCCAAGTTGCAGTGCCTGGGTCTCGACCAGCTTGGCTTCTTCCACGGCTTCCGGACGCAGGTTGTGATTGACCGTCGCCACATGAAGATCCACGTCTTCGTGGGCAAAGCAAACCGCCAACGCATGCATCAACGCGATCGAGTCCCCCCCACCGGAGACGGCAATTCCGATCTTTGCAGGTGGGGAGGCGTGAAACTGAGCCCGCACCGCGCCTGGAATATCGGCGGGATCGTCACTCAACTGCAGCCCAGCGTGGCCATCTCTTTTTGTGCGTTGGCGACAGCGGGGGTGTTTGGATATCTCACCGGCACCTCGCCAAGTGTCACGCAAGCCTCTTGTGTCTTACCAAGCTTTCCAAGTGCGGTGCCCAAGGCGACAACCGCTTCGGGCGCCGAAGGTCCTGTGGGATTGGTGGTATAGCTTTCAAGAAAGGCGCGCGCCGCTTCGCGCGTGTCCCCCAGCCCGTTCAGCGCAGTCCCGCGCTGCAAAGACGCCTGGGCCGCGAGAGGGCTACCGGGATAAGACTGGTTGAAGGTCGCGAATTTTTCCGCCGCTTCCTTGAATTGACCCGCTTCCAGCGCCGCCTTGGCCGCGTTGAAATCCGCTTCTTCTCCCAGTGCGAGCTCTCCGGTCTGAGACTGCGATGTCGAAGCGGGTGGGGCCGCCGGGGTCGGGTTTGCCGGTGCGTCTCCGCCAAGCGTGGTGGTTTCGGAAAGCTGGCTTACATCGCCGCCCTCCAGTTCGACCAGCCGAAATTCCAGATCTCCGATCCGGTTGGTCCCGTCACGTACGACGCTTTCGACCCGAAACTCCAGCTCTTCGGTGCGTGCCGTCAGACGTTGCAATTCACTTTCGATAGACGTCACACGATCCAGAACCGAACCGCCCGTGACGGCCACGCCAGGCGCTCCGGTCGTCGACAGCTCCCGTTTCAACCTTTGGATCTCGACGAACAGAACATTCAGCTCCTGCCGGATATCGGCGAGCGTCTGTTGATCCTGTGCCTGCACGGGAACGGCGATGCCCAAAAGGCAGATCGAAAGCGAGGCAGCCCTGAGCCAACGCATGTCAGTTACCCCGTCAGACCAGCGGCGAGAACCGTAACGGCCCTGCGGTTTTTGGCATAACACGATTCCTCACTGCAAATCTCGATTGGCCGTTCCTTGCCATAGCTCAACGTCTTGATGCGGCTCCCGGGTACGCCGCGGGACACAAGATATTCGCGCACCGCATTCGCGCGGCGGGCCCCCAGCGCAAGGTTATACTCCCGCGTCCCCTGCTCATCGGCATGCCCCTCGATGGTCGCGGTAAAATCGCTGTTTGTGGTCAGCCAATTGGCCTGAGCATCAAGCGTCGCGCGCCCTTCTGCCGTCAGCGTGGACTGATCAACCGCAAAGAGCACCCGATCACCGACGGCCTGCTGAAAGTAGGCCGCAGAGGTCGGATCGCTCGCCGATCCCGGCACGATCTGCCCCGCGCCGCCCGCGGCACCGGACCCGCCGAGCGCAGTATCATCGTCAAATCGCGCGGCGTTGCTGCACGCCCCAAGGATCACGATGGACCCCATACATAAAAACTTCCCGAGAGATGTCATGCCGATTGCCTCACCAAACCGTTCTTGTTTTCTATCTTGTATCACAGCACATGCGCCTTGTGAACGCACCGTCAGTTCTGCAGCGGGGACCAGGCCGGGTCGGATGCACCGTCAGGCGTGCGCACGGGTCTGAGGTTCCGGCCCGAGATATCGACGGTGTAAAGCGAAACGCTTCCCGTTGCCCCTCGTGTCTCTCGCGCGAACATGATGACACGCCCGTTGGGCGCCCAGGTTGGTCCCTCGTCCAGGAAAGACGCGGTCAAAAGCCGCTCTTCCGAGCCGTCGGTGCGCATCACGCCAATATGAAAACGTCCATTATTCTGCTTGGTAAACGCGATCAGATCGCCCCGGGGCGACCAGACGGGCGTTCCGTACCGGCCCTGCCCGAAGCTGATGCGCCGGGCTTCGCCACCGCTGGCGGACATGACATAGAGTTGCTGGGTGCCCGACCGGTCGCTTTCGAAAACGATCTGCCGCCCATCCGGGGAGAAGCTGGGCGCGGTTTCGATTGAGGGCGCGGTGGTCAACCGCTGCCGCTGTCCATTTGCGATGTTCATCGTGTAGATATCGGTATTGCCACCCTGGGTGACCGAAAAGACCACCGTGTTGCCGTCCGGCGCAAAGCGCGGCGCAAAGCTCATCGAGCCCGCCTGATCGTCCAGAACCCGTCGCTGGACACGGCCGATATCAAGCACGTAAATCCGGGGCGATCCGGTTTCGTAACTGGTATAGAGCACCCGGTCACCTGTGGGTGAAAACCGCGGAGCCAGCACGATGGAGCTGCTGTCGGTCAGGTATTGAACGTTCGCGCCGTCATAATCCATCACCGCGAGACGCTTGCGCCGATCATTCTTAGGGCCGCTCTCTGACACGAAGACGACACGGCTGTCGAAATAGCCCCCTTCGCCCGTGATGCGGCTGTAAACCGCGTCGGCCACTTTATGCGCCATACGCCGCCATCCATCGACCGGTCCGGCGAATTGCAGACCATCGCCCAACTCTGCGCCGGAGAAGACGTCATAAACCCGGAACTTCACAACAAGCTGGCTGCCGGAGACGCTGACCGCGCCGGTAATCAGCGCCTGCGCATTGATGGCCTTCCAGTCGGCGTATTGCACCGGCGCCGAGAAGTTGGCCACCTGCGAAATAAAGGCGGTCGCCGGGATCTCGCGGAAAAGACCCGTGCCGCTGAGATCGGCAGCCACCACACGGGCGAGCTGCGACGAGTATTCCGCCGCAGCTCCGTTTTCGGCCACGAAATCTGGCACCGCGAAGGGCAACGGCTCGATCACACCTTCGGTAATCTCAATCCGCAAGGGACCCTGTTGTGCCATTGCAGGCGGGGCCAGAACACAGAAACTCAAAAGGAGGCTCGCTAGATAACGCATCATCTGATCCTCATACTCTCCGGATTGAATGTCATTTCAATATCACGCCAATGATCGAATTTTTCGGCGGGAAGGTCGTAACCGTCCCCTCCGCAGCGGATAATTGCGCGCCGGGCGGCCTCGAATGCCTGTCTTGCCGCCGTTTCAGAGCCACCGCTATGCGAAAGCTTGCGGATGGAGGAGACGACCGGGCGCGCATCCGCCGACATTGAGACGGCCACGACAACAGTGGTGGCCAGGGCCTCTGACGATAGCGAGCCGACATTCCAGCAATTCGACACAGCGACCCGCAGCGCGTCACGTTCCCCCGAAGAGAGCGGTGGGCCGGACGGCGCGGCATTGCCGGCCGCTTCACCTGACGGTTCTGCCTCGCCCAGCGCCTCGGCCAGCGCGGCGTTAACCGCGTCCGACGTGTCGACCTGCGCGGGCTCTTCCGCTTGTGGCTCTGCACTTTCCTGGGGTTGCGGCTCTGTCTCGGCAACGCGTTCCGGGCGCGCCGGACGCTGGGGCGGTCGTACCGACTGCGTCGGCGCAAGATCAGCCGGTTCTTCGGCTTCGGTCACGATTTCGGTCGTGGCTTCTTCGGGTGCCGTCGCTTCCTGTGGCTCTTGCGTCACCTCGGCGCCCTCCTCCGGCTCGACCGCGTCTTGAGCGACCTCATCCGGCGCCGCTTCGGGCGGAGGGGCCGCGACAGGGCGTGGCGCCACCCGCTCCGCAGGACGGGGCCGCGGACGCAGCGCGCTTGGCGGGACAACAACCGCGACTTCTTCCGAAGGCGGCTCGATGACGGGCGCGGTCTCTGTCACCTCTGCCTGTGGCAACGGGTCGGGCTGCACGATTTCGGGAACCGGCTGCGGCTCCGGCGCCGGTGCGGGCGCAGGCTGACTGGTGTCCGGCGCAGTGTCAGGCGCCGCCGTGACCTCCGGCGTTTGAGGTTCAGCCTCCGGCTGGGTCAACACGCTCGGCTCCTCCACAGTTTGGGGAGCTTGCTCCGGCGCGGTCAGGGCGGCGAACTCTTCGCTGGAAATCACCGAAACCTCCGTCACCTGCATAGGAAGCGGTTCGGCATTGAAAACTCCGCCGAAAAGGGCCCATCCGATGAGGGCAACGTGGCCTATGCCCGAGATATAGGTGCCGGTCTGCAAACCGGGGCCTCACCCATCCGTCTCGGAAAAGGTCGGGCCACCGATATCGGTGACCAGGCCGATGTTCGAAAAGCCGCCCGCGTTAAGCGCCCCCATGACCTGCATGACAACATCATAGGACACCGCGCCATCGGCCCTGAGAAACACCTGATCCGAACTGCGTTCTGCCGCGATTGCGCGCAGCTTGGGTATCAATTCTTCCCTCGCTGTATCGGTGGTCTGGATCTGCACGCTGCCGTTGGACGTGATGGTCACGGTCAGCGGCTCTTCCTGATCACCCGGCAGCGCACCCGCAGCCGTTTTCGGCAGCTCCACCGGCACACCCACCGTCAGAAGCGGCGCCGCGACCATGAAAATGATCAAGAGCACCATCATCACATCCACGAACGGCGTGACGTTGATCTCGGACATCGGACGCGCCCGCCGACGACCGCGTCGCCGCCGTCCGCCGCCGACTTCGGCCTGGTTGACCCCGCCCCCCATGCGTCAGCTATCCAGTTGCCGCGACAGAATGGTCGCGAACTCGTCCGCAAAGGCTTCGTAACCTGCAACGATACGATCGCTGTCCGCGCTGAGCTTGTTGTAGAACACAACCGCCGGGATCGCGGCCAAGAGGCCCAGCCCCGTGGCCAGCAGCGCCTCGGCAATGCCCGGCGCAACGACGGCAAGGTTGGTATTCTGCTGTTCCGCAATCTCGATAAAGGCATTCATGATGCCCCAAACCGTCCCAAAAAGCCCAACGAATGGCGCGGTGGATCCGACCGTCGCCAGAATGGGCAGACCCTTTTGCAATTCCTCGGCTTCCTTGTTGATGGCCACATCCATCGACCGGTCGATCCGCGCCTGCGCCCCCGCGATCAATCCGCCATCGTTGCGGTGTGACCGGCGCCATTCCGTCATCCCGGCGGCGAATATCTTTTCCGAGGATCCGTCGGGCTGCGATCCGATTTTTTCGAAAAGGCCGTCGAGCGGTTCACCCGACCAGAATTGACGATCAAACACCGACGCTTCCCGCCGGGCCGAGCGATAGACGATCATCTTCTGAATGATGATCGCCCAAGCCCAGAACGAGGCGAGGATGAGCATGATCATCACCACTTTTACCGTAATCGTCGCACGCGCGAAAAGGCCCCACATGGAGAAGTCAATCTCCTGCGCCATGGCCAGAGTCTCTGCTTCCATCTGCCTGCTCTTTATCCTGACTGACCGTTTTCCGGCCTTGTTTGCAGGCAGATTAGCCGGTTTTTAAGGGCATTGCCAACACAACCGCGTGTGTGGGCGAAATGTTACGAAGAAAGTGCGCGAATAGCTGCTGGAAGCCGCACAGGCACCCCTTTGTCGTTCATGCAAACGGCGGTGACCACCGCGCGAAAGATTACATCCTCACCGCGCCATACGACCTGGTCCATCACCAGACGTGCCCCTGTGATGCTGCTGGCGACGGTCTCAACCTCCAGAAGGTCCTCGAACTTCGCGGTGGCGATGTATTCGGCATCGATTTTGCGCACCACGAAGACGACACCGTCGTCACGCATCTGGTTCTGGTCGATCCCAAGCTGCCGCACCCAGTCGCTGCGGGCGCGCTCGATATAGCGTAGGTAATTCGCGTGATACACGATGCCGCCCATATCCGTGTCTTCGTAGTAGACACGCACGGGATAACGATGGGTCATTGCAAGCGCTCCATCCGGGCTGTCAGCCTCAGCGCATGTGAAGCATCCCGCGCATGGGACGGCAAGACCGGATCGTAGGCCGCGCGGATCAGCGCCGCGATGTCGGGGCGCAAAATGGTCTTGTCGTCAAGAACCGCGAGCAGGGACCGGTCACGGAAGGCCAGATCCGACCAAAGAAGGATCGTCTGGACGACCTGGCTTAACGCAAGCGTTTCGGCCGACACGGCGCTCAGGTGTTCATCCATCCTCAGAAAGACGAAAGCGGCCCGAATGGCCCCGGCTTCGTCGAACCGAAAGATCCGGTACTGATTGGCACCTGCATCCTCCAGCCTCGCCACCAGCGGCCCCAGATCGGGGATCAGCCGATCCAGATCGGGAATGCCCAGCAGCTCCTGCCAGTCGCGAAAGAAAAAGAACATCGCATTGCTGCCCAACTCTGGGTCCGTCTCGGTCATCTGGTGTCCCGCCAGGGTCACCACCGCCTCAATCGCGCCCTTCATGACGGAAAGCGTCTGATCCTCGACCCCGAACACGACAGGTGCCAGCGGTCTCCCCCAACGGGCGAAGACGAATTCGCCCCCTTCTCGCGTAAAGAGCGTCTCAATCTCGTCAGGGGTCACCGCGCCCTCCTTCATCTTGCCAAATAAACTCCCGCCGGAGGCGCAGGTCTCATCCAAAAAGATCACTTTGCCCCTTGGGCGCGGGCAGGCCCAGATGATCCCAAGCTTTTTGGGCCAGCATCCGGCCACGCGGGGTGCGCTGGATCAGGCCTTGCTGCAAAAGATATGGCTCGATCACTTCCTCAAGCGCGTCCCGGCTTTCCGACAGGGCCGCCGAAAGCGTCTCGATCCCCACCGGGCCGCCGGCATAATTCTCGGCAATCAGCGCGAGATACCGCCGGTCAGCCCCGTCGAGCCCCAGATGATCGACGCCAAGCCTTGTCAGGGCGCGATCCGCCAAGGCCTGGGTAATCGTTCCATCCCCTTCGACCACCGCAAAATCCACGACGCGCCGCAGCAGTCGCCCCGCGATCCTGGGTGTCCCGCGGGCGCGGCGCGCGATCTCACGCGCGCCAGCCTCGTCCGCCGGGGCGCCCATCTTGCGGGCATTGCGGGTCACGATCTCGTGCAATTCGTCCACGGTATAAAAGTGGAGCCGCGTCGGAATGCCAAAACGGTCCCGCAGTGGGGTTGTAAGCAGCCCCATCCGGGTAGTGGCCCCGACCAGGGTGAAGGGCTGCAGTTCGATCCGCACCGTGCGAGCAGCCGGACCTTCCCCGATCACCAGATCCAGCTCGAAATCCTCCAAAGCGGGATAAAGCACCTCTTCCACTGCGGGGTTCAATCGGTGGATCTCATCAATGAAGAGGACATCACGCGCTTCGAGATTGGTCAAAATCGCCGCCAGATCGCCGGCCTTGGCCAAAACGGGTCCGGAGGTCATGCGGAAATTCACGCCCAATTCGCGGGCGACGATCTGGGCGAGGGTCGTTTTGCCCAGGCCTGGCGGTCCATGAAACAGCGTGTGATCCATCGCCTCGCCGCGCTGGCGCGCCGATTGGATGAAAACGCTCAGATTTGCGCGAGCATCGGCCTGACCGATAAAGGCATCCAGCGTCTGCGGACGCAACGCGCGGTCCGCATCCTCTGCAAGGGCTTCGGGCCGAAGGACCGGATCAATATCACTCATCCCGAAACGCTTTCTAAGATCAGGGGCCAGGGAAGAGGCGGAAGGGCAATCATTGTGCCGGCGCCAGAAGTTTCAAGGCCGCCCGGATCAGCGTCTGGGTATCCGCATCCGGCGTTGCCCCGGCCGCTTCCGCCACTGCGGCGGCGGCCTCGCTTGGTCCGTAGCCAAGATTGCCCAGGGCCGAAAGCGCGTCTGCCTGTGCCGAGGGCGATATCGGCGTGGCGGAACCCGCTGTCTTTACGTCAATCACCGCATCGGAGTCAGTGTCGGGATCGGTCGCCGGGCGGGTCACCTCGCCGCCCATGGCCATGACGCTGGGCGCCTTGTCTTTCAGGTCCAGCACGATCCGCTGCGCGATCTTTGGCCCGATGCCCTTCGCCGCCTTCACCGACGTCCAATCCCCCAGCGCGATTGCCCGCCCCACGCCATCGGGCCCCAAGGCCCCGAGAATGGCGAGCGACGCCTTGGCTCCAACGCCCTGCACGGACATCAGCAGGCGGTGCCACTCTTTCTCCATGAGGCTCGGAAATCCGAAGAGCTGCATCAGATCTTCACGCACGACCAGATCGGTATAGAGCGAAACGGCCTCACCCGCGCCGGGAAGTCCTGCCATCGTGCGCTCCGAACAATAGACAAGATACCCCACACCGCGCACATCAATCAGAACGTGGTCCTGCGCGCGATACGCCAGAACACCGCTGAGCCGTCCGATCATACGCTCACCTTGCTGCGCGTTGCGCGATCAAGTCGACGTGCGGCGCCGGTATGAAAGGCGTGACAGATCGCGATTGCAAGGGCATCCGCTGCATCGGGACCGGCAAGGTCGACGCCGGGCAATTGCAGCTTCACCATATGCGCCACCTGCTGCTTTGCCGCATGCCCGACCCCAACGACAGTCTTCTTTATGCGATTGGGCGCATATTCCCCGACGCTCAGACCGGCCTGCGCGGGCACCAGCAGAGCAATCCCACGCGCCTGCCCCAACTTCAGCGTTCCGGCGCCGTCCTTGTTGACAAAGGTTTGCTCAACCGCCGCTGCATCCGGGCTGAATTGCTTGAAGATGTCGGTCAGTTGATCGTGAAGGGCAAGCAGGCGATCAGAAAGGGCTCCGGCCCCCGTGGTGCAGGCCCCATTTGCGACATGCCGCATCCGGCCGGACTGCCAGTCGATGATACCCCAGCCCATGCTGTTCAAGCCCGGATCGATACCGATTATCCGCATGCTGAATATCCAACTGCCCGAATTGTTGCTTTTTTGATGCAGTAGCACGAAACGCGAACACCTGCCAAGTCATTCGATACGGCAAGACAAAAACGACACCACCTATTTCATGCGCGACACTCCCGTCGTGAACGGGGCGAAAACAGCACAAAAACGACCAAGCTCGATGTCGATTTTATTATACTTGTCAGAGCTTTAAGCGCCAATCCGACCTATGCACGCCTTGCATATGACACATGCGTTTTTGATCTCTTGCGCCCAGAAAATCGGCAGCCTATCTGCCGCTTCAGAGAGAAAAAAAGCACCCGAAACTCTATTGGAAGGATTGATGATATGGCTGCATTTGACACCTCCCGCACCACCTATGGCTCCGATCGCCTTGCCGGCCGTATCGGGACCTTTTTTGCATCTTTGATCGGCGCCGTGGCGGCGTGGAACGACGCCCGCGTGACACGGAATTCGCTGGCGAAATTGTCGGATCGCGAACTGGAAGACATCGGTCTCGTTCGCGGTGACATCGACGCTGTTGCCGAAGGCAAAACCGTCTACTGAACCGCTCCTGCGATTACCGATCTCTGACAGAAAACGCCGCGCAGGTCACGACACCTGCGCGGCGTTTTTACTCGTTACGCCATAACTCTGCCTGTTACGTCACTTTGAAAAAGGGCCCGACCGCGCCCTAGCGCAGGATCGGGCCGATATGGTCCGCAAGATACCGGGTCGCGGGATCGACCTGCATGACCCATGCACCGCCTTGCTCGACGAATGTGCCGTCTTTGAGCGTTGCAAGACGATCCTCGTAGGCCACGTCACCAAGGGACGCGACAAGAAAGGCCTTGAAAGCGAAGAAGGCGAAAACAAAAAGCACCAGCGATGGCAGCGATACACCTGACCGTTTCCGTTTGGGGCGGAAAACGATCAGCCCATCCGCACGCATGCGCGGGCTGTACCCGTTCGACATTGCTTGGTGTTTGCGCGCCAACTGGCGCAGACGCTTGTTAAAGTGGAGATGGTCCAGGACCATGGCAGCCTCCGTTTACACTGGCCCCCACCAGCGGATGTGTCTGGTATGCGCCTGAATTGTGGCAAAACTGGGGCAGACGTCTAAAACACCGCTAAAACCTGTCTAAATCACGCCTCTTTCTGGAGTGTCAGCGTCGTCCATTCAACAATCTCCTCCCGGTGGACAAGATTGATCCCGTTTTGTGCATAAACATGAACGATTTCATCGGCTTGCTCATTCAGGATCCCGGAGAGAATCGCATAGCCGCCCGGCGTCATCGCGGCGGACATATCCGGCGAAAGGGCGATGAGCGGCCCTTTGAGGATGTTGGCGAAGACCAGATCGAAGGGCGCAGCGCGCGCGAGGTCGGGATGCGCAAAACCCGCCGCTTCGATGCACTCTACCTTGTCCTCCAACCCGTTGGCGCGGACATTGGCCTGGGCGACCTCGACCGCGACCGGGTCGATATCGCTGGCCAGCACGGGTTCGGGCCAGATCCGCGCGGCCGCCATGGCGAGCACTGCGGTGCCACACCCGATGTCGACGGTGTTCCGCGCGTGGATGCCTTGGGTGATCAGACGATCCAAGGCGCACAGACAGCCCAATGTCGTGCCGTGGTGCCCTGTGCCAAAGGCCATTGCAGCTTCGATCAGCAATGGCTGCGCACCGCCTGGCACCTTGTCGGCATCATGACTGCCGTAGACAAAGAAGCGCCCGGCCTCCACGGGGGCCAATTCACGGCGGACATGAGCGACCCAGTCGGTCTCCGGCAGTTCGGACACGGCAAAGGGTTTGGCGTCAAAAGCAGCGGCGAGGAGCGCGAGCGCGGCGGCATCCGGGGCGGCCTGAAAGTATCCGCCCACCTCCCACAGACCCGACCCGTCCTCGATCTCGAACACACCGACGCCGGTTGGCTCCGGCTCCAGACGCTCCATCGCCTCGCCCAACCTTTCGGCCTCGGTCTTGCCGGTCAATGTTGTGAGGGCCGTGAATGTGGGCATCTTCATCTCCCAAAGTTGCAGGTGGGCGCGGCGCCTGTGCCTTACGGGGACCTGCGGCCCCAAGGCAACCCGAAACGCCTAGCAGACGGTTATTCCGCCGGAGCGGGCCTGGCGAAGCGGGCAAAAACAGTCTCGTGCCCCGGCTCGGGATGTCGGGGGATCATCAACGCCAGAATGAACGAGACCATCGCCATGGCCGCGGCAAGCCCAAAGACCCCGCCGGGAGAAACAAGCCACATATAACCCAGAGCGGCAGGCAAAAAGACCGCCGCGATGTGGTTGATCGTAAAGGCCACCGCCGCCGTGGGCGCGATATCCGCAGGATCGGCGATTTTCTGAAAATAGGTTTTCAAGGCCAGAGCCAGCGCAAAGAAGAGGTGATCCAACACATAAAGCGTGGCTGCCAGCATCACGCCCCAGCCAAAATAGTAGATCCCGCCATAGGCGAGGAAAACGAGCGTCAGTCCGATATATTCAAAGCCCAGCGCATTGCGCTCTCCGAAATGGCCGACAGCCCGGCCCATGAGGGGGGCAAAGATCATGTTGGCGACAAGATTGACGAGGTAGAGCGCTGTGACCTCATGCACCTCGAACCCGAATTTCTCGACCATCATGAAACCGGCGAAGACGACAAAGATCTGCCGCCGTGCACCGGACATGAATTGCAGCGCATAATAAAGCCAGTAGCGGCGGCGCAGCACCATCTTCTTGGTTTGCGGATGGGGTGCCTCGAATTGAGGGAAGGCGATCAGCGCATAGACCGCGATCAACGCGGTCAGCCCGCCTGCCATCATATAGACAGTGTTATAGGTCAGGCCTAAAGGCTCCCACAAAAGTACGATCAGCCCATAGGCGCAGAGCGTCGCACCCGAGCCAGCCGCCAAAAGCCATCCGAGCGTCTGCGGCGCGCGTTTTTTGTCGAGCCATTGCAGTTGCAAAGACTGGTTGACGGTTTCGTAATAGTGAAAGCCGATGGAACTGAGCATGGTAATGGTCAGGATCCCTGCCAGAGAGGGGAACCAGGCTGTCATGGCTGTCGCGACACCGAGAAGGATCAGGGAAACGAGGCCCAGAACCTGCTCACGGATAAAGAGGATCAGGGCAATCACCCCGATGGCCAGAAAGCCCGGGATCTCGCGCACCGTATGCAGCCAGCCGATATCGCTGCCGTCGAACCCTGCGGCCTCGATAACAAAGTTGTTCAGAAGGGCAGACCAGGTGGCGAAGGCGATGGGCATGGCTGCCGCCATCAGAAACAGCAGCGTCAGAGGGCGGCGCCAGATCGGAAGTGTGGCCGTCTGAGAAAGCGGGATTGTCCTGAACATATGCAGCACATACGCCTGCAACCATGACTTGGCGAGGGAAAAGTCGGTCTGCGGACGCGCTGCGCGGTGGCTCAGTAAAAGCTTTGCGGGTCGATATCGACGCTCAACCGCAGATCCCCCTTGAGCGTGAACTGACCGATCCAGCGGGCAAGTGCGGCCTGCAACGGGCTGCCCTTTGCGGCCTTGACCAGCAGACGCACGCGGTGGCGCCCCCGGATCCGGGCAATCGGCGCGGGCGCCGGACCGAAGACCTGCGCGCCGATCTTGCGCAGCGGCGCGTCCTGTCTGGCCAGCGCATTGCCCAGATCGAAGACCTGCGCCACATCCGGCCCCGAAAGGATGATGCCTGCCATCCGACCATAAGGCGGCACCCCCGCCTGCTGGCGCTCAGCCGCCTCAGCCCTCCAGAAGGCCTCCTCATCGCCCGCGAGGATGGCCCGGATCACCGGATGTTCGGGCTGGTAGGTCTGCAACAGCGCCGTGCCGGGTTTCTCGGCTCGCCCTGCCCGCCCGGCGACCTGGCGCATCAGTTGAAACGTCCGCTCCGCCGCGCGCAGATCCGATCCTTGCAGCCCCAGATCGGCGTCAATGACGCCGACAAGCGTGAGCAGCGGAAAGTTATGGCCTTTGGCCACAAGCTGCGTGCCGATGATGATATCGGCGGCCCCTTCTGCAATCCCCTCGATCTCGGCCTTAAGCGCGCGGGCCGAGCCGTAAAGGTCCGAACTCAGCGTCGCGATACGCGCGTCGGGAAAAAGAGAGGCGGCCTCCTCGCTCAGCCGTTCGACCCCCGGCCCGACCGCGGTGAGCCGGTCTTCGGCATCGCAGGACGGGCAAATCGTTGGAATGGGCTTGGTCTCTCCGCATTGATGGCAAACCAGGCGCTTGAGAAAGCGATGCTCGACCATCCGCGCATCACAGTGATCGCAACCGATCTGATGCCCGCAGGCGCGGCAAAGCGTGATCGGCGCATAGCCGCGCCGGTTGAGAAAGAGAAGCGCCTGCTCCCCCCGCGCCATCCGCGCCTCGACCGCGGCCTTCAGCGTCGGAGAGATCCAGGTCCCGCTTTGCAGTGTCTCGGCGCGCATGTCGATGCTGCGCATCTCGGGCAGTTCGGCAGACCCGAAGCGCGCCGTCAGCTCCAGCTTGGCATATTTGCCCGCCTCGGCATTGGCCCAGCTTTCCAGGGACGGCGTGGCGCTCGCAAGCACCACATGAGCCTCGCAGATCGAGGCGCGCAGAACCGCCATATCACGGGCATTGTAAAGAACGCCGTCTTCCTGCTTGTAGGAGGTATCATGCTCTTCATCGACGATGATGAGCCCCAGATTCTGAAACGGCAGAAAGAGCGCCGAACGCGCGCCAATCACCAATTGCACTTGCCCCTGGCCCACCATCCGCCAGATCCGGCGCCGTTCGGTCATGGTGGCGCCTGAATGCCACTCCGCCGGGCGTGCGCCGAACCGCGCCTCGACCCGGGTAAGGAATTCGGAGGTCAGCGCAATCTCGGGCAGCAGAACCAGCGCCTGCCGCCCCATCCGCAGTGCCTGCGCGACCGCCTCCAGATAAACCTCGGTCTTGCCGGAGCCGGTGACACCTTTCAGCAAGGTCGTCCCGTATCGTTCCGTGCGCAGCGCCTGTCTCAGGACAGAGGCGGCGGCGGCCTGATCCTCGGTCAACTCCTTGCCGGGGCGTTCGGGATCCATTGGTGGGAAGGGCAGATCACGGGGGCTGTCCTCCTCGCGCACCGCGCCCTGCTCCACCAGCCCCTTGATGACCGATGATGTCACGCCAGCCAGTTCGGCCAGTTCCTTGAGCGTGAAGGCGAGCCCGGTATGGTCCCTCAGCACCTCCATCACTCTTCGGCGGGCATCGGTCAGGCGTGACGGTTCCCCGTCCCCCAGCCGGTAGATCTTGCGCATCGATGGCGGATCACCCAGCCCCGGCGCGCGGGTGGCGAGCCGCAGCATCGCGGGCATCGGCGTAAGCGTGTATTCCGCCGCGCGCCTCAGGAAAAGCTGCATCTCTTCGCGCATGGGGGCTGCGTCGAGGACGCGGATCACGCTGCGGATCTTGGCGCGGTCGTAATCGCCCCTTCCGGGTCCCCAGACGACACCCAGAACCTTGCGCGGACCCAGAGGCACCTCGACAAAGGCCCCAAGATGACAACCGCCTTCCGGCGCCTTGTAATCCAGAAGCCGATCCAGAGGCTGGGTGGTCAGAACACCGACCAATTCCCCTTCGTCAAAGAACTCCGTCCCGGTCACGCACGCCCTTTCTGTCCGAGGGGTTTCAGCTTCGCAGATCATGGGGTAAAGCCAAGCCAACCCAAGGCCAACCCCATCAAAGGATGCAGCCCATGAAATTCTTCGTAGATTCCGCCGAGATCGACGCCATTGCCGAGCTGAACGACCTGGGCATGGTCGACGGCGTGACCACGAACCCCTCGCTGATCATGAAGTCAGGTCGCGACATCCTGGAGGTCACCAAGGAGATCTGCGATCTGGTCGACGGTCCCGTCAGCGCCGAGGTCGTGGCCACCGAAGCCGACGACATGATCGCCGAGGGGCGCAAGCTGGCCCAGATCGCCGACAACATCGCGGTGAAGGTACCGCTGACCTGGGCCGGGCTGAAAACCTGCAAGACGCTGAGTGACGAGGGGCAGATGGTCAACGTGACGCTCTGTTTCTCCGCCAATCAGGCGCTGCTTGCGGCCAAGGCGGGGGCCGCGTTTATCTCTCCCTTCATCGGCCGGCTGGATGACATCAACCTCGACGGAATGGAGCTGATCGAGGATATCCGCACGATCTATGACAATTACGGGTTCGAAACGCAGATCCTCGCGGCGTCCATCCGGTCGGTCAATCACGTGCTGGAAAGCGCGCGCATTGGTGCCGATGTGATGACCGCGCCGCCGGAGGTGATCAAGAAGCTTGCCGCGCATCCGCTGACCGACAAAGGACTTGAGGCATTCCTGTCGGATTGGGCGAAGACCGGCCAGAAGATCCTGTAAGAACGACACATTTTCCCGAAATCCATCCGCTGCCGCAAATTTGGGGCAGCGAATTCAAAAAGTCGTGTTATAGACCCCGGTAAGATGACAAGAGGCTGAGATGAGCAGTAGCCCGAAACTGGAAACAACCCTGCGCGATGCAATCATCGCCAAACCCGATGCCGTGCTGGATGACCAGGCAATTATGCAGGCTCTCGTCACCGCGAATGAACGCTCCATGGGCGGTAACGTCGTCGATCTGCGCGGGATCGCGATGGAGCGGCTGGAAGCGCGGCTGGACCGGCTGGAGGATACGCATCGCAGTGTGATCGCCGCGGCCTACGAAAACCTGGCAGGCACAAACCAGGTGCATCGCGCGATCCTGAGAATGCTGGACCCCGTCGAGTTCGAAACCTTCCTGACCGATCTTCGCGGCGAGGTGTCCGACATCCTCCGCATCGACGCGATCAGATTGGTTCTCGAAACCGCACAGAACAACGAGGACGCCGCCGTCAAACGGCTTGGTCATGTTTTGACCGTTGCCGAGCCGGGCTTTGTCGATGCCTATCTCACCCAGGGGCGGGGCGGTCAGATGCGGCAGGTCACGCTGCGCCAGGTTCAGGATGCGTCCGATCGCGTCTACGGTGACGCCGCCGGCTGGATCCGGTCCGAGGCCTGTCTCAAACTGGATTTCGGAACCGGTCGCCTTCCCGGGCTTCTGGTCATGGGCGCGGAGGACCCGCACCATTTTCATCCCCAACAGGGCACGGACCTGTTGGCCTTCTTTGCGGGCGTGTTTGAAAGGTCGATGCGCCGCTGGCTCTCTTGAGCCTGATTTCTCCAGCCTGTCGCGATGCGTTGGAGCACTGGCTTCAGACGCGAAGGGCCTTGGAAGGCGCTGCTGAGAACACGATCACGGCCTATCAGGGCGATGTGGTCGAGTTTCTGAGCTTTATGACAACCCACCACGGATCCACACAGGGCCTGGCCGCGATCTCGCGCATTTCGGTCCAGGATATGCGCGCCTGGATGGCCCGGACCCGCGCCGGGGGGGTGAGCGCACGTTCGCTGGCCCGAAAGCTCTCGGCAGTGAAAAGCTTCTATCGCTGGCTTGCCGAGCGGGAAGGGTTTGAGCCGACGGCGGTTCTGTCCGTCCGTGCGCCCAAGTTTCAGAAAAAACTGCCACGCCCCCTGGCCGAGGACGCGGCCCGCGCGATGATCGAAACGGTCGATCTTCAATCGCAGGAGCCTTGGGTCGCGGCGCGCGACGTTGCCGTTCTGACGCTGCTCTATGGCTGCGGCCTGCGCATATCGGAGGCGCTGGCACTCACCGGATCGGATGTGCCCCTGCCGGGCGTGCTGCGCATCACCGGCAAGGGCGGAAAGGAGCGGATTGTCCCTGTACTCGCGGCGGCGCGTGATGCCGTGGACGGTTATGTCCGGCTCTGCCCGCATGCCATCACGTCCGAAAGTCCGCTTTTCCGGGGGGTCAGAGGCGGTAAGCTTGGACCTGGGCCGATCCAGCGCGTGATGGCTCAGGCCCGGATGCAGCTTGGCCTGCCGGCAACGGCCACTCCTCACGCCATGCGGCACAGTTTTGCAACCCATCTGCTCTCGGCGGGCGGAGACCTGCGCGCGATCCAGGAGTTGCTGGGCCACGCCTCGCTGTCGACAACGCAGGCCTATACGGCTGTCGACACCGCGCGCTTGATGGAGGTCTATGAACGGGCGCACCCCAAGGCATGAGATGATCACGCGATTGGTTTGCACCTGCGGTTATTTTACGCGATGAGACCCCGATGACACAAAAACTGCGCGCGCTTTCGGTTCATTGGCTCACCGCAACGGGGGCCGTCTTCGCGATGCTGGCCATGCTGGCCGCCGTCGACGAGAAATGGGACCTAATGTTCCTTTGGCTCGTGGTCGCCTTTGCCGTGGACGGGATCGACGGCCCGCTTGCACGCAAATTCGATGTCAAAACGAATGCGCCGCAATTCGATGGTGTCCTGCTGGATCTCATCATCGACTACCTGACCTATGTCTTCATTCCGGCCTTCGCGCTTTTCAAGTCCGGGCTAATGGATGGCTGGACGGGTTGGGTGGCCATCATCGTGATCACCTTCACCTCCGCGATGTACTTCGCCGACACCCGCATGAAAACAAAGGACAATTCCTTTTCCGGCTTTCCCGGATGCTGGAACATGGTCGTGCTGGTCATCTTCGCGCTAGAGCCCAACTTCTGGGTCAGCCTGTCCATCGTCACAGTGCTGGCCATCGCGATGTTCGTACCTTTGAAATTTATCCATCCGGTACGCACGGATCGCTGGCGCCTTGTGTCCCTGCCCACAGCATTTGCCTGGACCTTTTTTGCGGGATGGGCGGCCTGGGTCGACTTCCATCCCGAAAGCTGGGCCCACTGGGGGCTTGTCGTGACAAGTCTGTATCTGCTTCTGGCTGGAATCGCGCAGCAGATGATCCCTCCACGGAACCGTTAGAACACCTCATCCACCGTCGCGTCGCGACCGTTCAGCGTAAAGCTGTCGCCAGCCTGCAAACCCGCCATGGCCTTGTAAATTGGGCTTTGCTCGGAAATGCCCATATAAGTCACCCCGTCGACATCGAACCGTGCGGTCGCGGTCGCGACAACCAGATGCCGGCCATCTATGGTTACGATCGCGCCGGGGCGCACGGTATCGGTCACCGAGAAGTCGATATTTTCCAGAACGTCCACTTTCGCATGGTGGGTTTGCACAGGCTGATCGAAGGCCGCGGCCAGATCCGCGCTTTCCCTTGCGTCCGAGATTTCGTCCGTATCGTGACTTTCCGTAGGATCGAGACGAGACCCTTTCAAATGCGCCTCGTAATGGGCAATCGCGGTTTCAAGCTCCGCTGTCTCAAGCGCAAACATCTTGTCGTAGACGGCTTGTTTTTGTTCAGCTCTGTCTTTTGCAGTCATTCTCGTCTCCTCCTGACATCCCCGGAATTTTGCGAAACCAAGTGATGCGCCGCTTTGACCTGGGTCAGCGAAAAGCGATTTAGATCAAAAGGCTGGCTGCCCCTTCATGGCGCAACAGACTGACCTTCGTCTCGACGCCCCCTGCCCCCGAAAAGCCCGTTAGACCCTTTGCGCCCATCACCCGGTGGCACGGAATAACGATGGGTATGGGGTTTCCCCCGCACGCCCCGCCCACGGCCTGGGGCATTGCGCCCAACTCCTTTGCAATGTCGCCGTAGGTCCGCGTATGCCCAAACGGGATTTCAAGCATCTTTTGGCACACTGCCTTTTGGAACTCTGACCCTTCTACCCGCAGTGGCAGGTCGAAGCGCTCCAGCGTTCCGGCATCATAAGCACGCATTTGCGAAGCGGCCTTTTCGAGCAAGGGCGTCGGCGGTCCCTTATCCGCGCCGCCCCAGACGACACGGGTGATGGCTCCGTCATCCTCGCCAATACCAAGCTGGCCAAACTGCGTCTGAACGGTGATCATACCCATCGCCACAAAATGGGTTCATCGCACGAGGACTACAATCCTCAATCAACGCGGAAGGCTCAAGCGGATTGGTCCCCGCGCGTTCCTTGGATCGACGACCTTCCCCTTCTGGGTCACAACAATACGTCCGGCATCTGTCAGCTTGATGGCCTGCTCGCGAATGGCGGGCATCAAAGGCCGCCAATCGGCAGCGATCCGCCGCGCGACATCTGACGGGCAGCAGGTCTTGGCGTTTCCGCGCTCGTGAACAAGGCTCAGGATTGCCGCTTGGATCTCATCTGGGCTGGGCACGTTCATAGAGGGATCATCTAGGTCGGTCAGCAATGAAACAACCGCCTGTCGATAACAGCAAATGGCAATTTCGAAAACCGCGTCTTGTCACCGGAAACTCCGGCCTGCCCAGGATCAGTATTGCAACCAAAAAAGTCCCCGTTTGGTCGCAGACGTCCCCCTGATCAGAGACACCTTTCACGCTGAAACGCTAAAACGATTGATGGGATCCTCGCTGGCTTGGCCGGAGGATCCCACCTGGTCCAATCGCAACATGCCGCTCCCGGGTTTTCGGACCGCGAGCCCCCGGTATATCGGTCAGCTCAAAGCGTCGTTGCAGCGTTGACAGACGCCTTCATGCGCATGTAGTCCGACATCCGGCAGGATCTTCCAGCAGCGTTGGCATTTCTGGCCAGCCGCTTTCTCGAAAACCACGCCGACACCCGGGATCTCGGGCAACCGGAATGCATCCGAAGGACTGGGATCCGCTGTCAGGCTCAAAGCCGACGTGATGCACAGATCTTCGAAATCGACCGACTTCAGACTGGCCAGAACGGCGGGATCTTCCACATGCACGACCGGTGCGGCTTCCAGCGACGCACCGATGACCTTGTCGGCGCGCTGCACTTCCAGGGCAGCCGTCACAACACGGCGGGTGCGGCGGATACCGACCCATTTCTCGGCCAGTGCATCATCGCGCCAGGCGGCGGGCGTGTCCGGCATATCGACGAGGTGGACCGAGCTGTCATCGCCCGGGAAGCGTTCAAGCCAAACCTCCTCCATCGTGAAGACCAGCATCGGCGCAAGCCATGTTGTCAGGCGGTGAAACACCAGATCAAGCACTGTCCGGGCCGACCGCCGACGCAGGGTGTCGCCATCGCAATAGAGCGCATCCTTGCGGATGTCGAAATAGAACGACGACAGATCCACCGTCGCGAAGGTGAAAACCGCTTGCCAAACGCCCTGGAAGTCGAACGCGGCATAACCCTCGCGCACGATCTGATCCAGTTCCGCGAGGCGGTGCAGCACCCAGCGCTCCAGCTCGGGCATATCCGACGGCTCGACCTGATCGGCGTCGGTGAAGTCGGCCAAAGAACCAAGCATGAAGCGCATTGTATTGCGCAAACGGCGGTAGCTGTCGGCCACGCCTTTGAGGATCTCGGGCCCGATCCGCTGATCGGCAGTATAGTCGGTCTGCGCGACCCAGAGGCGCAGGATGTCCGCGCCGTATTGCTTGACGACCTCTTCCGGCACGATGGTGTTGCCGAGCGATTTGGACATTTTGTTGCCCTTCTCGTCCAGCGTGAAACCGTGTGTGACGACATTACGATAAGGCGCGCGTCCCGTCGTCCCGACGGATTGCAGCAGGGAGGAGTGGAACCAGCCGCGATGCTGGTCGGTGCCTTCCATATAGACGTCCGCCACACCGTCCTCGGTGCCGTCTTCGCGGTCGCGCAGGGTGAACGCATGCGTGGATCCGCTGTCGAACCAGACGTCGAGGATATCCATCACCTGATCATAGGCATCCGGGTCGACGATGCCGTGCAGAAACCGCTCCTTCGCCCCTTCTGCATACCAAGCATCTGCCCCTTCAGCCTCGAACGCCTCGACGATGCGCCGATTGACCTCTTCGGAGCGGAGCAGAAAGTCGGGATCGGTGGGCAAGACACCCTTCTTGGTGAAGCAGGTCAGCGGCACACCCCAGGCACGTTGACGGGACAAGACCCAGTCGGGCCGGACTTCCATCATGGAATAGAGCCGGTTGCGGCCTGATTGCGGGGTCCAGTTGACATTGTCGATCTCGGTCAGCGCGCGTTCACGGATCGTCCGCCCATGCATGTCCTGTCCATCACCCACCGGCTTGTCGATGGCCGCAAACCATTGTGGCGTGTTGCGATAGATCACCGGCGCCTTGGACCGCCAGGAATGCGGATAGGAATGCTTGATCTTGCCCCGCGCGAGCAGCCCGCCGACCTCGGCCAGCTTGTCGATGATCTTCTTGTTCGCGTCCCCCTCAGCACCCTTGCGACTGAGGATGTAAGAGCCGCCGAAAAAGGGCAGATCCGCGCGGAAAGAGCCGTCATCCATCACGTTGTAGGTGATAACATCCTGCAGCATGCCCAGATCGCGATAAAGCTCGTACTCTTCCATCCCGTGGCTGGGCGCGCAGTGAACAAAGCCTGTGCCTTCCTCGTCGCTGACAAACTCGGCGGCCCGGAAATCACGCACGTCGTCCCATTCGCCATTGGCCCCCGCGGCACCTTTCAAGGGGTGCGCCAGACTGACATGGCACAGCTCGTCAGCTGTCACGTCACGCAGGCGGCGATACATGGTGTCATCCAGCCGGGCCCGCGACAGAACGTCGGCTGCCATTTTGTCGGCGAGAATATAGCGGTCGCCGATATGCGCCCAACATTCTTCCGGCCGCCCGGTGATTTCATAAAGGCCGTAGGATACGTCCTCCCCATATACGACAGCCTTGTTGGACGGCATCGTCCAAGGCGTCGTGGTCCAGATGACGACGTAGGCACCGTCGAGATCGTCAAGCGCCTGAACCTGACCCGCCTCGCCGGTGACCGGCGGAGTGGTCTCGTTCAACAGCACCTTGAACTTTACCCAGATCGTAAAGCTCTCCTTGTCGTGATATTCGACCTCCGCCTCGGCCAGCGCCGTTTGTTCGAGCGGTGACCACATCACGGGTTTGGAGCCCTGATAGAGCGTGCCGTTCATGAGGAACTTCATGAATTCCTCGGCGATGACGCGCTCGGCGTGGAAATCCATCGTCAGATACGGTTGCGCCCAGTTCCCCGTGATACCCAGCCGTTGGAACTCGTCCCGCTGGATGTCCACCCATTTCTCGGCGAATTTGCGGCACTCGCCGCGAAACGCGTTGATCGGAACCTCGTCCTTGTTCTTGCCCTTCTTGCGATACTCCTCCTCGATTTTCCATTCGATCGGCAAACCGTGGCAATCCCAGCCGGGGATGTATCGGGCATCGAAGCCCATCATCTGATGCGAGCGGACGATCATATCCTTGATCGTCTTGTTCAGCGCATGCCCGATATGAAGGTGACCGTTCGCGTAGGGAGGGCCGTCGTGAAGAGTAAAGGGCTTGCGATTTGAGGGGGCCCGCAGGCGATCATAGACCCCGATGCGATCCCAGCGGGCCAGCCAGTCAGGCTCACGTTTCGGCAGGCCGGCCCGCATCGGAAAATCGGTTTTCGGCAGGTTCAGGGTCGATCGGTAGTCAACGGGTGCGGTCGTGTCGGCGCACATGGGCGGCGTCCTTCGAATAGCGGCGAATGGAAGGGTTTAATCGGTGCGAGTGCTCAAACACCTTGGCCCGGCGTCTCGTGGATCAGAGCGCCGGGACGATAATTCGAATGATGATGAAGCTCAGATGGCTCATGCGCGCGGTTATAGGCCTGCAAATGCCCTGCGTCCAGAGGGACCCGGACCGCCATACGCACAACCATGGTACCGGATCGACCGCGATCCACCAGGCCCGGAATTTGTGACAAATTCCGAACCGGAAAATCCCTGATTTTCCAGCCGTTTTCCGTGACGGAAAACGGCTCCGCTCAATGATGAAAGGTGCACCTCAAGAAGACGCGTTCACATGCGCCCAGACGTCAGAGATCACGACAGACCCTTCGCCAACGGCACTTGCCACCCGCTTGACGGACCCTGCGCGGACATCACCGACGGCGAAAATGCCCGGGCAGGACGTCGCATAGCCGGATGGCTGGCTGACGGAAGTACCTGTTTTCACAAAACCCTGCTCATCCAGTTCGACAAGCCCCGACAACCACGTCGTATTCGGAGCCGCGCCAACCATCACAAACAATGCATTCGTCCGCAGGGTCCAATCCTGTCCCGAATGCGCATCCCGGATGGTGATGCTGTCCAGCATGTCGCGCCCGTGAAGCGATACAACCTGGGTGCGTGTATGAATGGTGATCCGTGGATGTGCCTCAAGGCGCGAAAGCAGATAGTCCGACATCGACGCAGCCAGTCCCGGACCGCGCACCAGCACGTGAACATGTCTTGCGGTGCGTGCCAAAAACATGGCCGCCTGCCCGGCTGAGTTACCGCCGCCGATCACCGCGACCTCGCTGTCCCGGCAATAGCGGGCTTCGACCTCGGTCGCGGCATAATAGACGCCCGCGCCTTCCAGCCGCTCGATACCCTCCCAGGGCAGGCGACGATATTGCACACCGGTCGCGGCCACGATGGCGCGCGCTGACGCTTCCTGCCCGTCCTCGAGCATGACGTGAAAAAGCTTGTCGGTGCATTGACGCAGACCGGTCGCACGCCTTGGCGTTGCGAACCGTGTTCCGAACTTCATTGCCTGGATCTCACCGCGCCCGACCAGATCTCCGCCGGGGATCCCGGTGGGAAACCCCATGTAATTCTCGATCCGGCTTGACGTTCCGGCCTGCCCGCCAATCGCAACGTCTTCCAGAACAAGGGCCCGCAGGCCTTCGGCCCCGGCATAGACCCCCGCGGCAACGCCGGCCGGTCCGCCCCCCACGACGATCACGTCGAAGACATCCTCTGTGTGAAGCGAGATATCCTGGCCGAGCACCCGGGCCACCGCCCGCGGCGTCGGGGGATCGATGACCTGATCGGCACCAAAGACCACAAAGGGCGCGCCCTGTTGCAGACCACAACGTTCCGCGACCACCGCCGCCTCGTCAGAATGCAGATCCAGTTCGCTATAGGGGATCCGGTTGCGGGAGGCGAAACTTGCGATGCGGCGCACATCCCGGTCCACATCCCCCCCGATCAGTGTCAGTCCCCCTTCCTGCGTCGACATGATACGGCGCCGACGCGCGGCCATGACCGTGATCACGATGTCGCTCATCTCGGGGATTTCCGACATCAGGCGCAACATCGCCTCGCGCGGAACACACAAGACCCGGCTTTCCACAACGGCGCGTCCGCTCATCAAGGCGTTCCCGCCCGACAAGAAATTTAGCTCTCCAAAGAACTGACCGGGTCCAAGGGATGAGGTGCTGTAGCGTGCGTTCGTCCGTGGATCGACCGCCTCCAGCTCGCCCTCAAGAAGGTATGGGAACATTGTAATCGGCGCACCGGCCTCCTGGATCAGCTCACCGGGCTGGAGGGTGACCTCCTTGCCAACCCGGCGCATGGCAGCAACATGCGCTTCGGTCAGCGGCGTGCGGACCATCGTGGCAAGATCAGCGGCAAACTGTTCCATTATATCGTGACCTTTCGGTTAAGTGTCCCTGCTCAAAAGACCCGTCAGGCTTTGTTTCACGATCCGACGGACCGACGGTTTTCGATTGTCCGAAAAGGGCAACGGACGGCACACCTCCATCGCGGCAACCCCGACCCGCGCGCTGAGAGCACCGTTGACCAGCCCTTCGCCGAACCGGCGCGACAGCTTTGACAGAATAGACCCGCCCAGAACCGGTTCAAGCAGATCATCCCCGACCGCGACGGCCCCGGTCGCCACCAGATGCGAGAGGACGGCGCGGGTCAACCGCCAGCTTCCCAGAAGGCCGGAGCGCCCGCCATAGATCTCGGCCACCCGGCGGATCATACGCAGATTGGCGGTCAACGCCGCGGCCACATCGGCAAGCGCAAGGGGTACGAGGGCGGTCACGGTCGCGACCTGGCGCGCCGCCGCCTCGACCTCGCGGCTGGCCGCGGCATCCAGCGGGCTGAGCAGGGTATCCTCGGCGAGCGACAGCAAGGTCGTGGCATCAAAGGCCTCTTCCTGTCGTTCGGCCAGACGATCGCGCCCCCAGCGTGTTTCCTCGCGACCGCGATAAAGGTTCGTCAGCTCGCCGATAAGCCTCCGCGCCTGGGCCAGATCGTTTTCGGCCAAAGCGGCATCGGCACGACGGCGCAGACCATCTATGCGGCCCAGCCGACCAAACGCCGCAACCTCCCGCAGGGACATGATCGCCAGCAGGACCAGCACAAGACCCATCAAGACCGTCACAGCCCAGCCCAGCACGGGCAGGCGCGCAATCAAGCTCACGGCAAAATCCCAGGCGGCGACCGACACGACCGCACCGGTCAGCGCCAGCGCGCATCCCCAGAAAAGACGTGCGATACGCGACGGTTTCCGGGATGCAAGACGCGCCGCGATCTGCATGGCCTGTCCTTGCGGCAACGGCGCTACCGTGTCGGGCACCGGCGGTGCATCCGCAACATTTGGCGCTTGGGCTGGCTCATCTTCCAGATCAATCAGAACGGGGCCTTTGGTCATCGCTCAGCGCGTCCTTTTCCATTCCAGGCGCAGTTCGGGCAGGCCCGCGTCGTTTCCAGAATACCTGCGATCCTTGCTATCGCGAAAGCCATGCACCCGGAAGAACCGCTGCGCTGCGTCATTCCTTACATAGGTCCAGATATGCAAGGTTGTACTGGCCGATTTCGCCTGATCGAGAAGATCCGTTCCGACCCCCTGCCCCTGCAGGCAGGGGGTCACGTAAAGGCAATGAAGCTCGCTTTCGTCGCGCGCGACGAACCCTGCGATCCGGTCAGAGCGGCGTACGACCTGAACCCAACCCGCCTCGATCATCTGGGACGCTGCCGCGACATGTTCGGCACGGCTGTGCAAACTCGGTAGCCACTCTGCCGCTTCGATACAGTCCGACAAAACGGCTCCGACCCCTCCTGCGTCGAGCGCGCGGGCAGGTTCCGGGCCGGAGTTCAAAGGCGATCTCCGATCAGAAACTGAGCTGCTCGATCCAGGCGGATATGCGGCGGGCCATCGCCTGGCCGCAAGACCAGCGGCGCGGGCGCGAATGCCATCGCCCGATAATCACCATCCAGCCACGTCTTCGCACCCGCGCGCGCGGGCGACAGCAATTGCGCCGGATCGGCAGGAAGCTCGCCGGGATAAAGTGCCGCCTCCTTGCCGCTTTCAAGAAGGCGACCGCGGATCATGTCGAGTGTCCGTCCCTGATGCGTTCGGGTTTCTTCGGTTGTGGCCCGCAAGGCCGCGATGGCCATCGCCTCCGTTCTCGCCCCGGCAAATCGTGCCCGGTCGCGCGCATCGCGGGTCAGTGCCTCCATGATCGCCGAAAGCCGGGCATGTTGCGTATGATGCAAATGATCCGCCTTGGTGGCGGCAAAGAGGATCTTTTCCACACGCTTGCCCAGCAGGAGCTGCGTGAGAAAGGCATTTCGGCCGGGGCGGAAAGCACTCAGGATGTCCGCCATGGCCTGCCGCATGTCTTCGACCGCCTGCGGTCCCTGATGGATTGCGCCCAGCGCATCGACCAGAACGATCTGACGGTCGATCCGTGCAAAATGATCCCGGAAGAACGGTTTGACCACACGGGCTTTGTAGGCATCGTACCGCCGCTCAAACTCTCGCCACAGCGATCGGCGTGACGCCCCAGAGAGCGGTGGCAGCGGCGCGAATGTCAGAACCGGGGACCCTGCCAGATCGCCCGGCAACAAGAAGCGCCCTGGCGTACAATCGGAAAAACCTGCCTCGCGCGCTGCGTTCAGATAGCCGGTAAAGGCCTCCGCCAGGCGTTGCGCCTGGGGTTCGTCCAACCGATCTGCCGCATCCGTCTCTGCAAGCAATGCGCGGAAGATCTTCGCCGCCTCTCGCTGCTCGATCCGCGACAGGACATCTGTCGACCATTCGGAAAAGCTCTTTTCAAGCAACGACAGGTCCAGCAGCCATTCACCCGGGTAATCGACGATATCCAGATGCAGCGTTCGCGGACCCTGAAGGCCAGAGAGGAGGCCCGTCGGGCGTACTTTCAGCGACAGACGTAATTCGCTGATCGCACGGGTGCTGTCGGGCCAGGACGGCTCACGGGCCGTCAGGGCCGCCATATGGGTTTCGTAAGCAAAACGCGGCAAGGTGTCGTCCGGCTGCGGCTGCAGAAAAGCAGCAGAGATGCGCCCCTCCTGAGCGGCGGCAAGCCCGTGCATGCGCCCCCGATCCAGCAAGTTGGCCACCAGAGAGGTGATGAACACCGTCTTGCCGGACCGCGCGAGGCCGGTGACACCCAACCGCAAAACCGGTTCAAAGAGAGTTTCGGAAACGCGGTCGCCGACCGTCTCGACCCCGCGGACGAGGGTGTCTGCAAGTGTTGAAATGACCAAATCGGACCCTGCCCCAATGACGTGCGGCGCAAGATAAGGCCGTCAGCCCACGGTTACCAGAGGGCCTTGCCCCGCAACGCCCTTCACGCTAGCTGCGCGGCCATGCCTAGATACGCTTTGAAAGTCGAATATCACGGTGCGCCTTTTGCCGGCTGGCAGCGTCAGAAGGATGTTCCGTCTGTTCAAGGTGCAATCGAGGATGCGCTCGCGCGGCTTGAGCCCGGCCCCCATACAATCGCGGCTGCGGGACGCACCGATGCCGGCGTGCACGCGACAGGACAAGTCGCTCATTGCGATCTGGAAAAGAACTGGGACGGCTTCCGTCTTTCAGAAGCACTGAACCACCACCTGAAACCAAACCCGGTGGCGATCCTTGCGGCGGCGCCGGTCGAGGATGACTGGCACGCTCGTTTCTCGGCCTTGGAACGGCGCTATCGCTTTCGCCTTCTGATGCGGCGCGCACCCGCCACCCACGATGCCGGCCTGGTCTGGCGCGTTCAACGTCCTCTGGATGTCGAGGCCATGCGGGCCGCTGCCGCGCATCTGATCGGGCGCCATGACTTTACGACCTTCCGTTCGTCGATCTGTCAGGCGGCCAGTCCGGTCAAAACGCTCGATGTTCTAGAAATCGATGCCGTCGATGGATCCTCGGGACCGGAGATACATTTCAATCTTCGCGCGCGGTCTTTCCTGCACAATCAGGTGCGCAGCATCGTTGGCACGCTGGAGCGCGTCGGCGCCGGCGGCTGGACACCAGAGGATGTCCGCGAGGCGCTTGCCGCAGCGGATCGTGCAGCGTGCGGTCCGGTCTGCCCGCCGGAAGGTCTTTATCTGACCGGGGTCAGGTATCCGTCAGATCCTTTCGCCGCACCATAGTCCGTGCCGAAACGATCCTTAAGTATCAGACTTGATCGGCGCCGGCACCCGCATCATTGGCCCGCGACGCCTCGGTTTCAGGCACATAGGTAGCGGCGGCATGACGCTCCAGCGCCCGCAATATGTCATCTGAGATATCCGGTCGATCCGTGGGTGGAAGAACCTTATCCTTGTCGTCCCGCAGAGCCTTGAACAGGGCTGTCTCCGGCACGGCAGGCTCCCCCAGAGCGGAGCGGTCAAGAATTGTAAAAAGCGTTTCAAAACAGTCTTTGTCTTCAAGGGCTTTGGCATATTCAGCCAGGGCATCCTGTCCGAAATGGCGGGCCGCCCGAGACAGATCCTCGGCCCAGCCCAGCGGAAGCCCCGCGCCGCGCGCCGATCTCAAGACCAGAGAAACCAGTTCCGCGCGTGCCAGTTTCATGAGGCCTCAAAGACCGGACACCACATATCGTCCGCCCGTTCCAATTCGTCAAAAAGCGGCGCGCCCTGCGCCAAGGTGATGCGGGTCCACAGATCTGATTTGGGATCAAACCGCGTCGCGCCGAAAAAGGCCAGCTTGCTGCGGAGCATGTCAATCGGGCGGCAGGTCTCGGCAATCAGATTATCGCGGATCTCTGCATAGGGCGCGTCGATCAGGGTTTGGACGCGGCGCACGGCAGATCGATGCTCGGGACAGACGCGCAGGAATTCGGCCAGGGAACACCGCGCATCCTTCAGATCATCCGCGAGCGCCTTGATCTGTCGCGCGATATCAAGCGGGCTTTCAAAGGCACCCGAAGCCTGCTGTCGCCGGTCGCCGAGCCGTGGTTCCAGCTTGTCCTCGGAGACATACCAAAACCTGGCGGATTGATCCGGCATGTCAAAGTCCAATGACACGGCCCAGGACCAGTCCCGCGCAAGGGCCGCGCGCAACTCTGCGACCGACATTGTCAGATCTATTGCGGCATCCACATCCGTGGCCATCCGATCCACCAGATCATCGACCAGATCGCCAAAGGGTTCGATTGCGAACGAGACAAGCATTTCCTGAAAATCCAGGGACATGCGGCGGCTTTGATGGATGAGCCGGTCAATCGGGTAGGGTTCCAGCAGCGCCCCGGCCCGCACCTGCGCCTGCAGAGTCTGCCACTCCGACCGCAGCTTTTCGATCCGTTCCTGAGCGATCGGATCAGCGACGTTCCATTGCCTGAGATGTGAGGCTGCCTTGTCGGCAAGCGCGCACATCAGAAGGCGCCGGTCGTCACCAAGCTCGGCGATGGAACGCACGCGCATCAAGGCGGTTTCTCGGGCCAGATGCCAGGCATGCAGCAGATGGGGGTGACTGACGAGGAAAGGCGCCATGCCAAGGCCGGTGGCATTGCCCACACCGATCCCCCGCCGCATTGACCGGGGCAAGGGACGTCCGCCGACATGAGCGACAAGGTCGTGTGTGAACCCACGTATCAGCCAAACGGTCAGCATCTCGGCCATGAACGGCCCGGACAGTCCCGGCCGCATCGCGATCCGAGCCCGGTCAGCGATGCCGAACTTACCGTTCCCATAGACCGCCGTCGTCCGCATCAGATAGCCCGTGGATTGCAAGAGCTGGCGGTCGAACTCGACCGTGTTGCGCAGCGCATTTACCACGTGTGTGAAGACCCTGATCGACTTGTTGGCCCGGCTTAGCACCAGGTCCCGCTCGGTAAAGCGGGCAGCCTCCTGCCGGGGGGCATCCCGCACAATACGCGCACGCTCTGCCGCGTCCGGAATACCATCGTAGAGCACGAAGGCCGCATCCCAGGCTTCGGCGATGACACGGTCGCTTCGCTCTTCATCCCGAATGGATGTCGTTACCGCAACCAATGCGTATTGGTAGCCGCCCATGGTGAGCGTGTAGACGGCATGGCCAAGGCCCTCGGCGTCCATGTCCCAAATCGGGCGCTGCACCTGCACGTTGTCGTCCCGCAAGACGCGCATCAAGGTCGGTAGAAAGGACAGCCGCGTGGGAAAGGCGGCCCCCATTCGCGACAAGCGCATGACGTCCTCCGGCGGGCGCAACGGGACGGTCTGGAGATCTTTCATGACCCTGCCTCCGGCTCGAACCCCTCGGCAAAAAAGCGCGCCCAGTTCGCGCCCATGATCCCATCCACCTCGACCGTCGAGAAGCCGGTCTTCAACAAGCCTGCCCGAATGTGCCCGAAATCGCGGTTGTCCTTGAACCAACTGGGCATGTGCGGAAATCCCGGCCTTTCCCGAGAGCCTTCGCCAAATTGCAGCTGCTTGGACCATCGCCCCGTGCGCATCCATTCCACGACACTGTCGGGCTGGTCCTGGCAGAGGTCCGAACCGATCCCAAGACGGTCAGACCCATAGCGCGACGCGGCCTCTGCAACCATGTCACAGAAGCTTTCCAGGCGGCAGTCGGATCCGTCCTTCAGATGATGGGGGTAAAGCGAAAACCCGATCATCCCCCCGCGCCCCGCAAGGGCGCGCAGAACATCATCAGAGACATTCCGGCGCGCGGGATGCCACCACTCCGGATTGGCATGGGTAAGGGCAACCGGACGGCCGGAGCAGTCGATGATATCCCTTATCGTCTGAATGCCGGCATGTGAAAGATCCACGACCATGCCGATCCGGTTCATCTCGCCGACCACTTGTCGTCCGAACTGGGTCAGGCCGCTGTCCGTTTCCTCGAAACAGCCGCTCCCAAGAAGCGACTGCATGTTGTAGGTGAGTTGCATGAACCGGATGCCAAGCTCATGGCAGATCTCGACCAGACCGATATCGGCACGGATCGGTCCCGGATTCTGGAGACCGAAGAAGATCGCCGTGCGGTTGGTGTTCTGCGCCAGGTCGATGTCCCTTGCAGTGCGCCCTTTGACGATCAGGTCGGGGAAGAGTTCAAACCAGCGGTTCCATTTGACCAGATTGCCGACCATCTCGGAAAACGTTTCATGATAGGCAACGGTCACATGGACGGCGTCCACGCCGCCCGCCCGCATCTGCCGGAAGATTTCAGGGGACCAATTTGCATATTGCAGACAATCGATAAGAGGCGCGCGCATACGGGAAGTGTGCAGGCCCATCGCGCGCCAGGCAAATGCAAACGCGACATCCTGTAAAGAAGATGTCGCTTAAGAAGGTGGATGTGGCTGCGCGATCACCTCATCTGACGAGCTGGCACCATCGATCAACCGGCCTCTTCACAGATCGGATAGCCCGCGCGGAAAGGTCGGGGCAAATCTGATCCGCTCACTTCACCGTCAGCACCGCGCAAGGGGCCGTTTGGGCGATCTTCTGTGATGTGCTGCCAAGCAGAAGGCTGCTGACCCCGCCAAGGCCACGTCGCCCCGCGACAATGAGATCGGCACCCGTTCGTTCAGCGGCGCTGAGCACTTCCTGAGCGGGCGTTCCATTTCCGACAAAGCTGTTTGTCGGGGTGACACCCTGATCCTTGGCGGCGTTGGTTGCCATTTCGATGACCGCCTTACCCGCCGCCGCGATCTTTTCATCCGATGGCGGAACTGAAAAGGCGCCGGACCCGACCGCCAGAGCAACCGTATCAAGCTCGGGTGTGTGCACGAGGTGTAGATCGCTTTCGTAATGTTTGGCGAGATCGCAGGCCACGCCAAGCGCATGGATCGCATGATCTGAGCCATCGACAGCAACGATAATGTTCTTGAACATGAAAAGCCTCCCGCATGGATGTCTGCCAAAGACAGTAAACAACCGGACGAAATGCGCTTTGCGTCATGTCAAATGCAACATAATTCCCCTAAAGCGCCACGTCGGCCCCAGAGCGCCGTTTTCCGCCCCGGAAAACGGCCGGAATTTGTGACAAATTCCGGCGCGCCGCAGCAGGGGTCGGAAATGATTTCGAGCGTATCACTTGCGGCGCCACCGCCCGGAATCGGCACCGATAGATCCGTAATCACATCGTCGGCAGAGGGATGAAGTCAGGCCAATGTCACGGAAAGGCCCTTACTCCGCCGCCTCCGCGTAGGCTTCCATCGGCGGGCAAGTGCAAACGAGATGCCTGTCGCCCCAGGCATTGTCGACCCGGTTCACCGGCGGCCAATATTTGTCCACCCGGAACGCTCCCGGCGGGAAGCAGCCCTGTTCGCGGCTGTAGGGTCTGTCCCATTCGCCCACCAGATCTTCCACCGTATGCGGGGCGTGGCGCAGCGGGCTTTGCTCCACCGCGATCCGGCCCGCCTCGATCTCCGCGATCTCCGCCCGGATCGCCAGCATCGCGTCGCAGAAGCGGTCTAGCTCCGCCTTGGTTTCGCTCTCGGACGGTTCGATCATCAGCGTGCCCGCCACCGGCCAGCTCATCGTCGGCGCGTGAAAGCCGCAATCAATGAGCCTTTTCGCGATGTCCTCCACCGTCACACCGGCGCTGGCCGCGAAGGGGCGCGTGTCAAGGATGCATTCATGCGCCACCCGGCCCTTCCCGCCGCGATAGAGCACGTCATACGCCCCCTCCAGCCGCTTTGCGATGTAGTTGGCGTTCAGGATCGCGACCCGTGTCGCCTGGGTCAGGCCCTCTCCGCCCATCAGCGCGCAATAGGCCCAGCTGATCGGCAACAGCGAGGGTGAACCGAAGGCCGCCGCCGACACCGCACCCTCTCCGCCATTTGGATCGCCTGGGAGATGATCGGCCAAATGTGCCTTGACCCCGATGGGTCCCATGCCCGGCCCCCCGCCACCATGCGGGATGCAGAATGTCTTGTGCAGGTTCAGATGGCTCACATCCCCGCCCAGATCGCCGGGCCGGCTCAGGCCCACCATCGCGTTCATGTTGGCCCCGTCGATATAGACCTGCCCGCCATGCTCGTGCGTGATCGCGCAAACCTCTGTCACCGTCTCCTCGAACACACCATGTGTCGACGGATAGGTGATCATAGAGCCGGCCAGCCTTTCGGCGTGCTGTTCCGCCTTCGCGCGAAAATCATCCAGGTCGATGTCCCCGTTTTCCGCAGACTTCACGGCAACCACGGTCCAGCCCACCATCTGCGCGCTGGCCGGGTTTGTCCCGTGGGCCGAGGTCGGGATCAGGCAGATATCGCGATGCGCCTCACCCCGCGCCCGGTGGTAGCCCGCAATGGTCAAAAGCCCCGCATATTCCCCCTGCGCGCCCGAATTGGGCTGCATCGACAGCGCGTCATAGCCCGTGATCTCGCAAAGCTTCGCCGACAAATCCTCGATCAGCGCGTGATATCCCTTGGCCTGATCCTTGGGCGCGTAAGGATGCAGGACCGAGAATTCGCGCCAACTCACCGGCATCATCTCAGCAGCGGAGTTCAGCTTCATCGTGCAGGAACCCAGCGGGATCATGGCCCGGTCCAGCGCCAGATCACGGTCGGCGAGGCGGCGCATATAGCGCATCATCTCGGTCTCCGCCCGGTTCATGTGAAAGACCGGGTGGGTCAGGTAATCCGAGCGCCGCACCAGCGCATCAGGGAACCGGTATTCATCGATGTGCCCGGCATCCCGGTCGATCCCAAAGGCGCGCCAGACCGCTTCGATGATCGCGGGGCGCGTCGCCTCATCAAGCGTGATGCCCACCTTGGTCTTGCCCACGCGCCGCAGGTTCACCCCTTCGCGAACAGCCGCCTGCAAGACGCCACGCTGCATCAGCCCCACATCCACAGTGATCGTGTCAAAGAACGCCTCCGGCTCCACGGCAAAGCCTGCCTCTTCAAGACCACGCGCCAGCCGGGCCGTCTTGCGATGCACCCGCTGCGCGATGGCCTTCAGGCCTTCGGGCCCATGAAAGACCGCATAGAACCCCGCCATCACTGCCAGCAAAGCCTGCGCGGTGCACACGTTCGACGTGGCCTTCTCCCTCCGGATATGCTGCTCGCGCGTCTGTAGCGACAGCCGGTATGCCCGGTTCCCCTGCGCATCCACCGACACGCCCACCAGCCGTCCGGGCATGGCCCGCGCGTAAGCCTGCTTGGTTGCCAGATAGGCCGCATGTGGACCGCCATAGCCCATCGGCACGCCAAAGCGTTGCGTAGATCCGACAGCGATATCAGCACCCATCGCGCCGGGTTCCTTGAGCAGTGTCAGCGCCAGCGGATCGGCGGAGACGACACCGATTGCCTTGGCCGCGTGCAGCGCCTCCATCTCGGGCGTGAAGTCGCGCAGATGGCCGTGCGTGCCCGGATATTGAAAGATCGCCCCGAACACCGCCTCTGCCTCCAAATCCTCCGGCGCGCCAATGATCAACTCAATCCCCAGCGGCTCCGCGCGGGTCTTCAGAACGGCGATGTTCTGAGGATGACAATTCTCATCGACGAAAAACGCCTTGGCCTTCGATTTCGCCACCCGCTGCGCCATCGTCATCGCTTCGGCACAGGCCGTCGCCTCGTCCAGCAGGGACGCATTGGCCATTTCCAGCCCTGTCAGATCGCTCACCATGGTCTGGAAATTCAAGAGCGCCTCAAGCCGTCCCTGGCTGATCTCCGGCTGGTAGGGCGTGTAAGCGGTATACCAGGCCGGGTTCTCCAGGATGTTTCGCTGAATAACCGGGGGCGTGACCGTACCGTGATAGCCCTGTCCGATCAGCGAGGTCAGCACCGTATTCTGTTTGGCGATCTGGCGGAGCGCATAAAGCAATTCCCGCTCGGATTTCGGCTTTCCGAAATCGAGCGGCTCCGCCTGCCGGATCGCCTCCGGCACGGTCTGTTCGATAAGGGCCTGCAGACTGTCCGCCCCAAGCACCGACAGCATCTCCTCCATCTCCGCAGGAGATGGCCCGATATGCCGCCTGTTGGCAAAATCATAGGGAAGATAATCTGTTGGCTCGAACGTCATCGCACTCTCCTCATCGTCTCTTTGCGGAGCGACACCGCTCCCTCTTCATCTTGCCGGATAAACTCCCGCCGGAGGCTCCCGCCATCGGCAAAACGCGCTACCCGATGAAAGCCTGATAGGCGTTTGCGTCCATAAATCCGTCCATTTGCGCCGGATCTCTGGGCCGCATCTTGAAAAACCACGCAGCCCCCATTGGATCGGCATTCACCTTCGCGGGGTCTTCCACGATGGCCTCGTTGATCTCCACGATCTCGCCGTCCATGGGCGCGGCGATATCCGAGGCCGCCTTCACACTTTCGATCACCACGATTTCGTCGGCGCTGGACACCTCGGCGCCGGTCTCAGGCAATTCGATAAAGACGACATCGCCCAATTGCTCGGCTGCGTGTTCGGTGATCCCGACGACGATCAGATCGCCTTCGGCGCGCAGCCATTCGTGGTCTTCGGTGAACTTCATACTTTGGCTCCCTTGGTCTTGGACAAACGGTGATATTGGTGAGGCACGAAGGGCATCGGCGCCACGCGCAGCGGCAAACGCTTACCCCGCAAGGCGCCGTAGACGGTCGTACCCGGCCCGGCCAGCGCACGGGGGAGATAGCCCATAGCAACCGGCGCGCCGAGACTGGGACCGAAGCCGCCCGAGGTGATGAGGCCCGCAAGCTCATCGGTGGTCTCGTCCGCGAAAAGCTCCACCCCGTCCCGCATCGGGGCACGACCTTCCGGAAGCAGCCCGACGCGGAGCCGCTCCGGACCTTCCTCAAGCTGCCGCAGCACTGTCTCCGCGCCGGCAAAGCCACCGGCCCGGGCGCCGCCCGCGCGACGGACCTTGGGGATGGCCCAGCTTAATCCAGCCTCTGGCGGGGTGGTGTTGTCATCCATATCCGAGCCGTAAAGGCACAAGCCCGCCTCGAGCCGCAGAGTATTTCGCGCGGCCAGACCAATCGGGGCGACCGAGGGGTGAGCCATGAGAGCCTGCGCCAAGGCCGTTGCATGACCCGATGGCACGGAGATCTCAAAGCCGTCCTCACCGGTATACCCGGCCCGCGACATCCAAAGATCGGCGCCCTGAAACCGGGCGGCGGATGCCTGCATGAAACCAAGTGTCGACGCGTCCGGGGCAAGCGGCAGAAGCGCTGTCGCCGCGTCGGGGCCCTGAAGCGCCAGAAGCGCGTGGTCATCCATCGGCTCCACGACGACATTGTCGGGCACGTGTTTTTGCAAATGCGCCAGATCGGCGGCTTTGCAAGCCGCATTCAGAACCATCAGCAAGGCGTCACCCTGCCGTGTCATCATCAGATCGTCCAGAATACCGCCGGACCGCGACAAAAGCAGACCATAACGCTGCTGACCATCGGCAAGGCCCAGCACATTGGCCGGCACGAGCGCCTCCACCGCCAGCGCAAGCCTCTCCCAATCCGGGCCGGTCAGACGCACCTGACCCATATGGCTGACATCAAAGAGACCCGCAGCCCGGCGGGTATGAAGATGCTCTTCCAGCGCGCCCATTTTGTATTGAACGGGCATCTCATATCCCGCAAAGCCGACAAAACGGGCGTCGAGATCAGCGTGAAAGTCGTATAGGGGCGTGCGGTTCGGATCGTCCATTGGGCCTCGTCATCCAAAGCGCGCCGATCTGGAAAGCCCGGCACCGTTCCCCGCACGCAACCCGCGCGGTGCGATGCCCCCTCTGTCCTTTGGCCTGAGATCGTTATCCCTTCGGCGGGCGCGCCAAGGCGCCACTCTCCAGAGTCTTCATGTCATGCAGACGGTCCCTGCGGCCTGAGAGTTTCCGGGGCGGTTGCTCCTTCGGCACCGGCTTGGGCCGGTTCTCCCGTTTGCATGGCCGTACCCTAAGGCGAGGACGCGGCAAAGCGCAAGGGCCTAGATCGGGCTTCAGAAGAGACTGAAGTACTCCGCCTGCTCCCACTCCGAAAGATGATTAAGATAGCGGCGCCATTCGGCGGATTTGAGCTGGCTCAGGTAGTCGACAAAGGCATCCCCAAGCGAGGTCCGGTAAAGGTCAGACCCCTGAAACGCGGTGATGGCCGCGCCCAGATCGGAGGGCAGAGCGGGAGCCGCCGCGTCGTAGGGAGCCAGAGCCGGCTCGGGCGCGGTCAAACCGGCATGGATGCCGGAGAGGCCGGACAGCAATTGGGTGGCAAACGCGAAATGGGGATTGGCTGACGGATCGGCGACGCGGTTTTCGATCCGAGAGGCCGGATCGCCCGGCGCCATCAGCGCGCGCAGCATCGCCCCGCGATTGTCCCACCCCCAATGCACGGCATTGGGCGCCAACTGATAAGCACCATAGCGTTTGTAGCTGGTGACCGTCGGCCCGGTGAGCAGACAGCTTTCGCCCGCGCGGGCAAGCAGTCCCGCGATCCAGCCGCCGGCCTCTTGCGTCAGCTTTCGTTCCCGTTTCGGTGTAAAGACATTCGACCCGTCGCGCAGATCCCGCAGCGACTGGTGCAGGTGCCAGCCACTGGCACAGGCATTGGACACGACCGGTTTGGCCATGAAGGTCGCATGCAGGCCCCGTGCCGCGCAGACCTGTTTGACCATCGAGCGGAACATGACCATCGCATCGGCATGCGCCATGGGCGGGGCGGGATCGAAGGTCACCTCGAACTGGCTGGGGCCCATTTCGATCTCGATGGAACGGATCGGAAGGCCCAAACCTTGTGCGTGCTGGCGAAGCGTGTCGAGGATCTCCTCTGCGTCGGCATAGCGATCCTCGGTCAGGAATTGATAGCCATGGGTCAGCGCCTGGGTGACGGGCGGCTGGCCCGGCATGGTTGTCGCCGCGTGGGAGCGGTTTGGATCGGTGATGGAAAAGATATGAAACTCGATCTCAAGCCCCATCAGCGCGGCATAGCCAGCATCGGCCAGGGCACGCTCCGCCCGCGCCAGGACCGTGCGGGAGGCGAATGGGATGGGCGTGCCGTCGCGGTGAACGACGTCGCAGAGAAGCCAGGCGGAACGGGGCGACCAGGGGAGCGGTCGGAAGGTGGCGGGGTCCGGGATCAGCAGGACATCGGAGGCCCCGCGCAGCGGTCCGGTCGCGGCTTCGGCGTCAGTGGACCAGACATCGAAAGCGGTGCGGTGAGAGGTATCCTTGAGAAGCAGCGTGCCGGGCACGGCGAGGCCGGTGGTGAAGGCAGAGCGCAGGGCGGAGGCCACGAGCGTTTTGCCGCGTAGAATACCGTGCTGGTCGGGGAAAACGACACGGACGGTTTCAGTCTGGCTGGAGGCGAGCCGGGCGAGAAGCTCATCGGCCCCTTGCGAGGCCTCTTCGCAGAGGAGCCCGCGCGCGGCCAGCGCGCCGGTCGCAACGCTGTCAGACATGATCAGAGACGCGCATCCCAAGGGCAGTCCGCCCGCCGCGCAGCGTCGCTTTGCGCATTCACACTCTCCCACTCGTGACCGTCTGCTATCGCATCATTGGAGAGTGGACCGAAAATGCCTTGCGGATCAACGCCACCGCGCATCGGAAGCGCCTCGGCCTGTCCGTCTTTCACCTTGGCAATCGCGTCCCGCAGCATCCGCCGATAGCGGATGATGCCCACATCCGTCTTGCCCAGATGTTCGCGGGTGCGATCCTGGATCCGCCCCATGCTCTCCACCGCCCATTGGTCATGCACGTTGATATCAAGACCCATGCCGGTATAGGTCTCGCGCGCCTGCTCCTCCGGGTCATATCCGTAATTGTTGCGCGCGTTTTTCAGCGGTGCGTAGTCGGGTAGGCGATGTTCCTTTAGCCTTTGTTCGCGCATGAGGGTCTTGTTCACCGGGTCCTTGAAGCTGGTGAACATCGAATACCAATAGCAGGTCGTGTCATCGACCGGCACGTGCCATTGGGTGATCGTCATCTCACGCGACATCGGGATGCAGATCGCCTCGGGGAAGATCTGATTGGTGATGCGCACATGGGTGCGGCCATCCTCCATGTGGCGAAGCGCCGTCAGCTTGAGACCGTACTCCATCTCATCCACGCGGATTTCGGGGCGCGGATAGTCACGCAGCAGCTTGGTCATCGGGATCTCGGTATTGCCGGCCTTGTCCCGGAATTGCTTGCCGTAGCTGTCGGCGGGGTCCTCGTCCTGCAGGAAGCGATGGAGGAAGGAGGCATGGGCGGGGTCGATCCCCACCTCCATCGCTTGCAGCCAGTTACATTCCCACAGCCCCTTGAAGGCGAAGACATGGCTGTCCGGCGCGCGGAAGCAGTCGAGATTGGGAAAGGCCGGAGGATCGCCGGGGCCCATATAGGCCCAGACGATGCCGTTCTTTTCGATGACGGGATAGGAGGTTGCCCGGATGTTTTCATGCATGTGAGAGCCTTCTGGCTCCCCGGGTTGTTCGACGCATTGGCCGGTGCGGTCGAAATGCCAGCCGTGAAAGGGACAACGCAGGCCGTTGTCTTCGAGCCGACCATAGCAGAGGTCCGCCCCGCGATGGGGACAATGCCGGTCGATCAGGCCGAGTTTGCCCGCGCTGTCGCGGAAAAGCACGAGGTCTTCGCCCAAAAGGCGCACGGGAACAACGGGGCGCGCGCTTATCAGCTCGTCGCTGAGTGCTGCGGGCTGCCAGTAGTGGCGCAGCACCGAACCGGCATCGGAGCCGGGGCCGACGCGGGTGAGGCTGTCGTTCAGGGCCTGGCTGATCATGGCGGAGCTCCCTTGTAAATCTTCTGCGATGTACGTATAACGCACACATGGGTGTTATACGATCAGTCTTGCCCGATGTGGCGTTTGGGTCAAGCGCGGCGTGAGTCAGAATCGCGATATCGCGACGACCTTCGCCAAGGGCCTCGAGGTGATGCGTGTCTTTGACGGCTCACCGCCCGGCTTGTCACTGGCAGAGGTTGCCCGGCGGACAGGGCTTGACCGCGCGGCAGCCCGGCGGCTGGTTCTGACGCTGGTCGAGTGCGGGTATCTTGTAAAAAACGGACGTGATTTCGTACAAACCGCCAAGGTGCTTGGTTTGGCCGGTGGCTATCTACAGGCCCGGGGCATCGGCGCCCGGGTGCAACCGGTGCTGGATCGCCATGCGGCTCGACTGGGCGCGGCGATCACCTATGCAGTGCGCGAAGGCGACCGGGCGCTTCTGGTGGCGCAATCGACATTGCAGGACAGCCCGGTGTCATTTGGCTTTACGATGGGGAGCGGGCTGCCAATGCTGCATACCGCATTGGGCCGGATGCTCCTGGCAGGGCTGGAGCCGGAGACCGCTTCGGATCTTGTCCACCAGGCGCCCTGCCCCGCCCACACACCAAAGAGCGAGGTGCGGCGGGACGTGATAGCCCAGACCGTGGCGCGGATACGGTCGCAAGGATTTGCGGTGGTGGATAGCGAGTTCGAGGCCGGCATTATTGGCTTTTCCGCACCGGTAGGCTGCACCGCCGTGGTCGGCGCCTCAGCAGCAAGAGGGATTGCCGCAACAGACGCCATGGCAGATCGCTACATCGGGGCCTTGCAGGCCTGCGCGGCGGAGCTTGTCGCCGTGCAATGAATAGCAAGGCGACCGGGTCCGTGGTCTGATGCAGTCATTGAAACCCGCCCTAAAGATCAACGGGCTGAGCCTTCGCGAGATTGCAAACAGCAAGATAAATAGAGCGGATAGTGAATATATGGCCCCTGAAGACGCAGGCACCAGCCGACGGACGGTGAAGCCACGCGAAGGACAGGAGGCATGGCGAGACGGGGTTAAATCCCGGAATAGTCCACCACAGCGGTCATCCCCAGTTCGGCAGTCGCTTCGATCTCAACCACCGCCTCGTCCTCAACCAAGGCCGACACCACCACCATCGTCATCGCGGGAAAATGCCGCCCCAGCACGCGGCGATAGGCCTCTCCGATCTCACCCTGACGCGCGACATAGTCGCGTTTGTCGGTGACGTACCAGGTCAGGCGCACCAGATCCTGGGGCGTGCCTCCGGCTGCTTCCAGCACGGCGCGTATATTCAGCAGGGCCTGCTCCATCTGGCCAATGAAGTCATGGCTCTCAAAGATCTGATCGGCGGTCCACCCGATCTGGCCTCCGATATAGAGCGTGCCGGTCTCGGTGAGCATGCCGTTGGCATAGCCTTTGGCCGGTTTCCAGCCGTCGGGGTGGATGATCCTGTGGGGCATGTCAGACCTTTCAGACGCCTAGGAAGCGTTCGGTAACATCATGGGAGAGTTCAGAGAATGCGCCGTGCCAGACCGATGCGCCGCGTTCGATGATGACGGCGCGGTCGGCGACGGTGCCAAGCTCACGGATGGATTTGTCGACGACGAGGATGGCAAGACCGGTTTCGGCCTTGAGCCGGGCGATGGCCGACCAGATCTCTTGCCGGACGACGGGGGCGAGGCCTTCTGTAGCCTCGTCAAGAATGAGCAGGCGCGGGTTCGTCATCAGGGCGCGACCGATGGCAAGCATCTGTTGCTCGCCCCCCGACAAAGACGCGGCGGACTGGTTGGCCCGCTCGCCGAGGCGGGGGAAGAGCTCGGTCACGCGGGTGAAATCCCAGTCACCGGGCCGGGCGGCGGCGATCAGGTTTTCATGGACGGTGAGGTTCGGAAAACAGCGTCGGCCCTCGGGGACAAGGCCCAAACCGGCGCGGGCGGCTTTGTGAGAGGGCAGCGCGCCGATGTCCTGATCGTCGAAAGTGACGGTACCGGTAGCGTGGCGCAGCATCCGGCAGATCACCTTGATCGTTGTGGATTTGCCCATGCCGTTGCGACCCATGAGTGCGACCACTTCCCCCGCACCCACATCGAGCGAGACGTCGAAAAGCGCTTGGGAAGGGCCATAGAAGGCGGCGATGTTCTGGGCCGAAAGCAAGGTCATGCGGCGTCTTCCTCCCCCAGATAGGCAACGCGCACATCACGGTTGGCGCGGATCTCGGCCGCGGTGCCGGTGGCGATGATCTCGCCGTAAACCAGCACGCTGATGCGGTCGGCAAGCGCAAAGACCGCATCCATGTCGTGTTCGACCAGCAGGATCGGCGCCTCGTGGCGCAGCGTGTCGAGGAAGGTGGTCAGGCGTTGGGAGCCTTCGGCGCCGAGACCCGCCATCGGCTCGTCCATCAAGAACGCGCGGGGGCGCAGGGTGAGGGCCACGGCCACCTCCAACTGGCGGCGTTGGCCGTGGGAGAGATCGGCGGTGCGTGTCGCGGCGTGGTCGCTTAGGCCCACGCGGTCGAGCGCGTCGCGCGCGGCTTCGACAAGGGCGCGGTCGCTCATCACGGGGCGCAGGAAGCGCATCACGCCGCCCCGTTGGCCCAAGGCGCCCAGAACGGTGTTTTGCAGGACGGTGTAGTCCATCGCCAGCGACGAGATCTGGAAAGTGCGCCCCAGCCCCTTGCGCGCACGGGCGACGGTATTGAGGGCGGTGACGTCCTCTCCGGCAAAACGGATCGTGCCGGCATCGGGGGCAAGATTGCCCGCGATCTGTTTGATCAGAGTGGATTTTCCGGCACCGTTGGGGCCGATGAGAGCATGGATTTCCCCGGGTTTCAGGTCGAGCGACACGTCATGGCAGGCCCGCACCGCGCCGAAAGATTTGGAGAGGCTTGCGATCTGCAGGATCGGCTCAGTCATGGGCCACCTCCCGCCCGGCAAGCGCGCCGATCAGGCCGCCGCGGGCGAAGAGGACCACGCCCAGAAGCAGGGCGCCGAGATAGATCAGCCAGAACTCGCTGAGCCCGCCCAGCCAATGTTCCAGCAGAACGAAGAGGGCAGCGCCGACAACGGGGCCATAAAGCCGCCCGACGCCGCCGAGGATGATGAAAATGATGAATTCGCCCGACATCTGCCAACTGAACATGGTCGGGCTGACGAAGCGGTTGAGATCGGCGAAGAGCGCACCGGCCAGCCCGGTGATGGCACCTGAGATGGTGAAGGCCACCAGCCGCAAGCGGAAGCTGTCGATGCCCACCGTCTGCACCCGCGCGTCATTCTGGCGGGCCGCCCCAAGGGCCAAGCCGAAGGGGGAGCGCGCGAGGCGGGCGGAGAAGAACAGCACCGCGGCGAGGATCACGTAGCAGATCGCAAAATACTGGATCGGGTCGAGCGTGTTGAGGCCCGGAAACTCGTTGCGGATGTAAATCGACAGACCATCTTCGCCGCCATAGGCGGGCCAGGAGATGGCGAAATAGTAGAACATCTGCCCGAAAGCCAAGGTAATCATGATGAAATAGACGCCGGACGTGCCGAGGCTGAGCGCGCCGATGGCCAGAGCCGCGAGGGCAGAGAAGATCACCGCGACCAGCCAGATCACGGGCATGGACTTGGTGCCTTCGATCAGGAACGGCGCCTCCATCAGCGGCGTGAAGGTCTGGGCGTGGCTGGCAAGGATACCCATCGCATAACCGCCGATCCCGAAGAACACGGCGTGGCCAAGGCTGACGAGACCGCCGAGGCCGAGGGCGATGTTCAGACCCACGCCCGCCAGAGCGAAAACAGCGACCTTGGTGGCGAGCGTGATCGTGAAAGGCTCGTCCGCGCTCCACGCCCAGAGGGGGATGGCGAGGAGGGCCAAGAGGACAAGGCCGTTGAGGACGCGTTCAGAGATCATCACGCGCTCCCGTAAAGGCCGGTGGGACGGAAAAGGAGCACGCCGGCCATCAGGATGTAGATCAGCATGGACGCCAGCGCGGAGCCAACGGACGTGGCCGCCGAGGGGTCCATGAAGAACCCGAAGAGGACGGGCAGCAACGTGCGGCCCAGAGTGTCGGTGAGGCCCACGAGGACGGCACCGACAAAGGCGCCCTTGATGGAGCCGATGCCGCCGATGACGATGACGACGAAGGCGAGGATCAGCACGGGCTCTCCCATTCCAACCTGCACGGACTGGATCGCGCCCACCAAAGCACCGGCGAACCCTGCAAGGGCTGCGCCGAGGGCGAAGATCAGCGTGTAGAGTTTCGAGATATCCACGCCGAGGGCTGCGATCATCTCACGATCCGACTCGCCCGCGCGGATCTGGATGCCGATGCGGGTCTTGGCGATGAGCAGGAAGAGGCCTGCTGCGACGGCAAGGCCGATCAGAATGATGGTCAGCCGATAAAGCGGGTACTGGATGCCGCCCGGCAGAGTGACGGGGCCGGAGAGCAGATCAGGCACGTCGAGGAAGAGAGGAAAGGACCCGAATGCCCAGCGCGTGCCTTCGGAAGAGATCAGGATCAGCGCGAAGGTGGCCAGCACCTGGTCGAGGTGGTCGCGGTCGTAAAGCCTGCGGATCACGGTCAGTTCCACGATGGCCCCGGCCAGCGCGGCCGCGGCAAGGCTTGCCATCAGCGCCAGAAGGAAGGACCCGGTGGCGCCCGCCACGGCGGCGGCGGCAAAGGCACCGATCATGTAGAGCGAGCCATGCGCGAGGTTGATCAGCCCCATGACCCCGAAGATCAGGGTCAACCCGGCGGCCATGAGAAAAAGCATGACGCCGAATTGCAGGCCGTTGAGCACCTGCTCGATCAGAAGAAGCGTGGTCATGAGGCGTGATCCGGTCGGGGCCGGGCCCAGGCGGGGCCCGGCGCGCGGTTACATCTGACAGTCAGCCGCGTAAGCGTCGGTATGCCCGGTCAGGCCGGTGGCGATGATCTTGTTGGTGAAAACGCCATCCTCCTCAATCACTTCGCGGACATAGATCGACTGCACCGGGTGATTGTTCGGCCCGAAGGCAAACTCACCACGGGTGGAGGCGAAATCGGCCTCTTTCAGCGCCGCGCGGAAGGCGTCCATGTCAGAGACATCGGCCTTCTCCATGGCGGAGATCAGCAGGTTCGCCGTGTCGAAGCCCTGAGACGCATAGAGCGAGGGCAGCCGTCCGTATTCAGCCGTAAAGCTTTCGACAAAGGCCGCGTTGGTCGGATTGTCGATGTCCTTGGACCATTGCGAGGTGTTCTTCACGCCCAGAGCGGCGCCGCCCACGGCCTGCAGGATGCCCTGATCGAAGCTGAAGGCCGGCCCCACCACGGGCAGGTCCACGCCGCTATCGGCATATTGCTTGAGGAACGAAATCCCCATGCCACCCGGCAGGAAGAAGAACACGCTGTCGGCGCCCGACGCGCGGATCTGTGCAATCTCAGCGGCATAGTCGGTCTGGCCCAGCTTGGTATAGATCTCGCCCGCAGGCTCGCCCTTGAAGAACCGCTTGAACCCGGTCAGCGCATCCTGTCCGGCCGGGTAGTTGGGCGCGAGGATGAAGGTTTTCTCATAGCCGACCTCGCTGGCATAGGCGCCCGCCGCTTCATGCAGCGCGTCGTTCTGCCAGGCAACGTTGAAGTAGTTCGGATGGCAGGCCTTGCCGGCCAGCGCGGACGGACCGGCGTTGGGCGAGAGGTAAATCTTGTTCTGCGCCGTTGCCGCGGGCACCACCGCCATCGCGAGGTTCGACCAGATGATGCCGGTCATCACGTCGACCTTTTCGGCCTGGATCATCTTGTCGGCCAGTTGCACCGCGATCTCGGGCTTGCGCTGGTCGTCTTCGATCACGACCTCCAGATCGTCGCGGCCCGCCTGTTTGACCGCCAGCATGAAGCCGTCGCGCACGTCGATGCCCAGGCCCGCGCCACCGCCCGAAAGCGTGGTGATCATGCCGACCTTCAGCCCCTCGGCCTGCGCGCCGGCTGCCAGTGCGGCCATGCCAGCCGCCAGCACCAATGATTTAAATTTCATCTCTTTTCTCCCGTTGTCTCTGGGGTCTTATGGTCTTGTCCGCACGCGTCCCCTTCCACGGGCGGATCGAATGGGATCATGACCCGCTGTGTCAGTCGGGCGCAAGGCTCTCTCCGCCCGGACGCAGGCGGAAGCGTTGGATTTTTCCCGTTTGCGTCTTCGGCAATGCGTCGCAAAACACGACCGAGCGCGGATATTTATAGGGTGCGATCTGCGCCTTCACGTGATCCTGCAGATCCTTGGCTGTTGCTGCGTCTTTGAGCACGACATGCGCCTCCACCAGATGCCCGCGCGCTTCATCTGGCGCGCCGATTACAGCGCATTCGGACACGGCAGGGTGCGAGAGCAACGCCGCCTCCACCTCTGGCCCAGCGATATTGTAGCCCGAGGAGACGATCATATCGTCGTTCCGCGCCGCGAAATGGAGATAGCCGTCCTCATCCATCGAAAAGCTATCGCCCGTGATGTTCCAGCCATCCATGACGTATTTCGCCTGCCTCTCATCGGCGAGATAACGGCACCCGGTTGGTCCTCGAACGGCGAGACGGCCCACGGTCCCGCGTGGCACCTCCTCCCCCGCATCGTTGAGGATCCGAGCTTCATAGCCGGTCACCGGTTTCCCGGTGCAGGCCGGGCGGTGATCGTCAAAACGGTTCGAGATGAAGATGTGCAGCATCTCCGTCGCCCCGATCCCGTCCAGCATCGGCTTGCCGGTCTTGTCCATCCACTCCTGATAGACTGGCGCGGGCAAGGTCTCCCCAGCCGACACCGCCGCCCGAAGCGAGGACAGATCCGCCCCCTCCTCCATCGCCTGCAGCATTGCCCGATAAGCCGTTGGCGCCGTGAAGCAAACGGTGGCTCCATAGGTTTCGATGATCTCGACCATGTTGGGCGGCGTGGCCTGTTCCAGCAGCGTGGCCGCAGCCCCGAAACGCAGGGGAAAGATCGCCAGACCGCCTAGCCCGAACGTAAAGGCCAGAGGTGGAGAGCCGACAAAGACATCCTCCGGCACCACGCCCAAAACCTCCCGCGCATACCCGTCGGCGATGATCAGCAGGTCGCGGTGAAAATGCATCGTAGCCTTGGGGTTGCCGGTTGTTCCTGAGGTAAATCCCAGCAGGGCGACATCGTCGCGTCCGGTTTGCACGGCATCAAAGCGCACAGGTTTCTGCAACGCCAGACGATCCAGTTCGGCATCGTGGTTCGAAGTTCCGTCGAACCCGATCACCGACTTGAGGTGCGCGCTGTCCTTCGCACAGCCCACAAGCTCGTCCATCAGCCGCGTGTCGCAGAGGGCAAATTCGATCTCTGCCTTGTCCACAATCGCGCTGAGTTCGCCCGCCCGTAGCATCGGCATCGTATTGACGACAACGGCGCCCGCCTTGGTCGCTGCCAGCCAGCAGGCCACCATTGCCGGGTTGTTGGCCGAGCGGATCAGCACGCGATTTCCCGGCTTTACGCCAATATCCTCAACCAGCGCATGCGCCAGCCGGTTGGTCCAGTCGCTCAGCTCCTTGTAGGTCCGCCGGCGCCCGTTTCCGATCAGCGCGGTGTGATCTCCAAAACCCTTTTCCACCATCGCATCAGTGAGTTCGACAGCCGCATTCAGCCGATCGGGATAGTCGAAGCCATCCAGCAGAAAATCCGGCTGGGCATCGGCCAGAGGCAGATTGTCCCTTGTAAAATTGTCCACATGCGCGGATGGGCCTAACATCATGATCCCCCTGCGAATTGTCCCAAGGTCTGGCGGGCGATGACCACTTTCTGCACGTCCGAGGCGCCCTCGTAGATCCGCAAGGCCCGGATCTCGCGATACAGGCTTTCGACCATCTCACCCTGCCGCACGCCGTCCCCACCATGAAGCTGAAGGGCCGCATCGATGACCTTCTGCGCGTGATCCGTGGCAAAAAGCTTGGCCATCGCCGCCTCCCGCGTCACACGCGGCGCACCGCTATCCTTGGTCCAGGCGGCGCGGTAGATCAGCAGGGCCGCCGCATCCACATCAAGCGCCATATCGGCGATATGTCCTTGAACCAATTGCAAATCCGCAAGCGGCGCCCCCTGAACCTGCCGCGATGTCACGCGCCCCAGCGCTTCATCCAAAGCGCGCCGCGCAAAGCCCAAAGCGGCCGCCGCAACGGTGGAGCGGAAGACATCAAGCACCGACATCGCAATGGCGAACCCCTGCCCCGGCGCACCGATCATGGCGGATTTCGGAACCCGCACGTCGTCGAATGTCAGCGTTGCGAGAGGATGCGGCGCCATCACCTGCAGCCGTTCGGTGACTTCCAATCCCGCCAGATCAGGCGTCACGATGAAAGCGGAGAGTCCACGCGCGCCAGGCGCCTCCCCGGTGCGGGCAAAGAGCGTGTAGACGTCGGCAATGCCCCCATTACTGATCCAGGTTTTTTGTCCATTCAGCACATAACTCTGCCCGTCATCCACAGCAGACATCGTCGAATTCGCAACATCCGAACCTGATTGCGGTTCTGTCAACGCAAAGGCCGAGATTGCCTGACCCGCTTTCGTCTTCGGCAGCCATGCTTCCTGCTGCTCGGGCGTTCCAAAGAGCGAAATCGCCCCTGTTCCAAGCCCTTGCATGGCAAAGGAGAAGTCCGCCAGCCCGTCATGCCGCGCCAGTGTCTCGCGGATCAGGCAAAGCGTGCGGACATCCAGCGCGCCGCCGGTATGCTCCAACCAACCCTCTTGCCCCAAATCTGCCACCAGCGCCCGGCAGGCCGCGTCCACATCGGAATGATCCACAGGCAGATTGACATCGCACCAGCTCTCAAGAGCATCCGCCAAAGCCTTGTGATGTGGCTCAAAAAACGGCCAGTCCAGAAAACTGCGGTCTGGCATTATCCACAAGGCTCCCTCTTCATCTTGCAAAATAAACTCCCGCCGGAGGCTCCCTCACCCCGCCAGAAGCACCATCCACCGACCACGGTGCACATCATCTCAATCCCCCTCGAAGACCGGCTTCTCTTTGGCGACGAACGCCTTGTAAGCCCGCTCGAAATCACCGGTCTGCATGCAGATTGCCTGTGCTTGCGCTTCGGCCTCGATGGCCTGTTCGATCGACATCGACCATTCCTGCGCAAGCATTGTCTTGGTCATCATATGTGCGAAATTGGGTCCCGCCGCGATGCGAAGCGCCATCTCCCGCGCCTCCGCCTCCAGATCAGCGCCGGGCACGAGGCGGTTGAAAAAGCCCCATCTTTCGCCCTCATCCGCATTCATCGACCGGCCCGTATAAAGCAACTCCGCCGCACGGCCCTGACCGATAATCCTCGGCAGGATCGCGCAGGCGCCCATGTCGCAACCGGCAAGGCCCACGCGTGTGAAAAGGAAGGCTGTTTTGGCATCCGGCGTTCCGATGCGCAGGTCCGCGGCCATCGCGATAATGGCGCCCGCGCCCACGCAGATGCCGTCAACGGCGGCGATGACGGGCTTGCCGCAATTCACGATGGCCTTGACCAGATCGCCGGTCATACGCGTGAACGTCAAAAGCTCCTTCATGTTCATCCGCGTCAAAGGGCCAATGATGTCATGCACATCGCCGCCAGAGCTGAAGTTGCCCCCGTTTGAGGCAAAGACCACCGCGTCCACGTCGTCGGCATAGACCAGATCGCGGAACCAGTCGCGCAACTCGGCGTAGCTGTCGAAGGTCAACGGGTTCTTCCGGTCGGGCCGGTTCAGCGAAACGGTCGCGATCCGGTCCTCGATCCGGCATAGGAAATGGTCCACATCACTGCGCATCGGCGCCCTCCTTCTGATCCAAAAGCCGCGCCAATGCGCCCGCCATCTCCGCCGCAGCCTCGGGCGAGAGGCCCGCAAGCTGCGCGTCGATCCAGCCTTCATGCGCCGCGGCCTGACGCGCGAATTCTTCCTCGCCCTTGCGCGTCAGCCGCACGGCGGAGGCGCGGCGGTCGCCCGCAACAGGCACGCGGATGACGAAGCCGTCCTCGACCAGACGATCCACGATGCCGGTCACATTGCCGTTCGAAACGCGCAAAACGCCTGAAAGCTGGCTCATCTTCAGCCCGTCACGATGCCGGCTCAGCGCTGCCATCACGTCAAAGCGCGGCAGCGTCGTGCCGAAGTCGCGGCGCAGATGGTCGCGCAACTCGGCCTCCACGGTGCGGGTGGTGCGCAACAGGCGCAGCCACAGCCTGAGCCGGGTTTTGGAAGGCGGCTCATCGGTGATCGTGTCGGGCGTCATATCTCTCCTCCCGACAGGCTGAGCGCGTGGCCGTTCACTGACCGCGCCGCATCCGAGCAGAGCCAGAGGGCCGTTGCAGCGACCTCTGCGGGGTCGATCAGCCGGCCCTGCGGATTGCCCGCGATCAACTCTGCCACGGCCGCGTCTCGCGAACGGCCTGTCGCGGCAGTGATCTTGTCGATGGAGGCGTCGAGAAGCGGCGTATCGACGAAGCCCGGGCAGATGGCATTGACGGTCACACCCGTTCCCGCAAGCTCGACAGCCAACGCCCGGGTCAGGCCGATCACGCCGTGTTTTGCTGCGCAATAGCCGGACACATAAGAATATCCCTTGAGACCGGCTGTGGAGGCCACGGCGATCATCCGCCCCGTCTGCGCCTTGACGTCGGACAGGGCCCCGCGCCACAGGTTGAAGACACCGACCAGATTGACGTCCAGCATCGCCGTCAGATCATCCCGCGTCATCTTGCCAAAAGGCGCGCTGGAAGCTGCACCGGCATTGGCGATGGCAATGGAAACGGGGCCATTTTTCTTGCAAGCCGCCTCAAGCGCTGCATCCACGGCCTCCGCGTCGGTCACATCGCAAGGCACCGCGAGGGCGCCCGTTTTCTCTGCCACCTCGTTCAACGGCTCGGCCCGGCGACCCAGTATGGTCACTTTGGCGCCCGCCTCGGCATAGGCCTCTGCCAGGGCCGCGCCAACGCCGGATCCGCCACCGGAAATCACGGTATGGGCGCCCGCGACGCTCATACCTTCATCTCCCCCTCCGCCGCGCGGTCGGCGAGGCGCCAGGCCTGATCGCGACCGGCGAGATAGGGGAGCGGCCAGTCGGCGTGACGGTCGCCGATTTCGGTGGCCGCGTGGAAGGTCCAGTAGGGATCGGCCAGATGCGGGCGGCCCACACAGACCAGATCAGCTCTGCCTGCCAGCAGGATCGAGTTCACGTGATCGGGCTCGTAGATATTGCCGACTGCCATCGTGGCGACGTCTGCCTCGTTCCGGATCCGGTCCGAAAACGGCGTCTGAAACATGCGACCATAGACCGGTTTAGCCTCGGTCGAGGTCTGGCCGGCTGAAATGTCGAGGATATCGGCACCCGCCGCCGAGAACATCGCGGCAATTTGCACAGCGTCCTCGGGCGTGATCCCGTCATCGCCCACCCAATCATTGGCGGAGATGCGGACGGACATGGGCTTTCCCTCGGGCCACGCGGCGCGCATGGCTTTGAAAACCTCCAACGGGTAACGCATGCGGTTTTCCAGCGATCCGCCATAATCGTCGGTACGAATGTTGGAGAGCGGCGAGATAAAGGACGAGATCAGATAGCCGTGGGCGGCGTGCAACTCGATCATGTCAAAGCCCGCGCGGTCCGCCATCTTCGCGGCGGCAACGAATTCGTCCCGGATCGCATCCATGTCCGCGCGCGTGATCTCGCGCGGGACCGGGTTTTCCTCGGACCATGGAATGGCGGAGGCCGACAAGGTCTCCCAGTTGCCGTCGGGAAGGGGCGCATCCATCCGCTCCCATCCCAGCTGGGTCGAGCCCTTGCGCCCCGAATGGCCGATCTGGCAGCAGATCTTGGCTTCGGTCTCCGCATGCACGAAATCGGTGAGGCGGCGCCAGGCCGCCTCATGCTCGGGCGCGTAAAGGCCGGGGCAGCCATGGGTGATGCGGCCCGTGTCGGACACGCACGTCATCTCGGTATAGACAAGGCCCGCGCCGCCCTTGGCGCGCTCGCCATAATGGATGAGATGCCAATCGGTGGGGCAGCCCTCGACCGCCTTGTATTGCGCCATGGGCGAGACGACGACGCGGTTGGCGAGATGCATCTCGCGCAGGCGGAAGGGGGCGAACATGGGCGCACGGATGGGCGCGTTCTGCCGCGCGCCCGCCTGATCCTGAAACCATTTCTCCGCTGAACCCAGCCAGTGCCCATCGCGTTCGCGCAAGTTTTCGTGGCTGATCCTCTGGGACCTTGTGAGCAGCGAATAGTTAAGCTGCACCGGGTCGAGATCGAGATACCGCTCCACATCCTCGAACCATTCCAGCGAGTTGCGAGCCGCCGATTGCAGACGTAGAACCTCAAGCCGGCGTTCGTCTTCGTAGCGCGCAAAGGCAGCTTCGATGCTTTGCTCTTCGGTCAGCAATTCGGCAAGCGTGGCGGCACTTTCCATCGCCAGCTTGGTGCCGGAGCCGATGGAGAAATGCGCGGTCGCCGCCGCGTCGCCCAATAGAACGACATTGTCGTGAGACCACTTTTCGCAGAGCACACGGGGAAATTGGATCCAGGCGGAACCGCGGATGTGGTTGGCGTTGGTCATGAGGGCGTGACCGCCGAGATAATCCTTGAAGATGTCCTCGCAGACCGCGATGGATTCCTGCTGTGTCATTTTGTCGAAGCCGAAAGCCTCGAACGTCTCGGGCCCGCATTCGACGATGAATGTCGCGGTGTCGTCATCGAATTGATAGGCGTGGACCCAGATCCAGCCCTTGTCGGTCTTTTCGAAGATGAAGGTGAAGGCGTCGTCGAATTTCTGATGTGTGCCCAGCCAGACGAAATGGCATTTGCGCACGTCCACATTGGGCTGGAAACTGTCGGCGAATTCCATGCGTGTCTTGGAGTTCAGCCCGTCGCAGGCGACCACGACATCGTAATCGTCCTTGTAGCGGCTGGCGCTTTCAATCTCCGTCTCGAAGCGGAGATTTACGCCGAGTTCCCGCGCGCGGGCCTGCAGGATCAACAAGAGCCTCTTACGCCCGATGCCGCAGAAGCCATGGCCAGACGAAACAAGACGCTGGCCCTTGTGATGCAGCGCGATGTCATCCCAATAGGCGAAATGGGCCCGGATCTCCTCGGCACTGACGGGGTCGTTCGCGGCAAGGTTGCCGAGCGTTTCGTCTGACAAAACCACGCCCCAGCCGAACGTGTCGTCTGGGCGGTTGCGCTCCAACACGGTAATATCCGCATCCGGCTGACGCAGCTTGAGCGAGATTGCAAAATAGAGGCCGGCAGGACCGCCGCCGAGGCATAGAACCTTCACCCGAACCCTCCCCAGGTCTTCGTTTGGTGACATTTGGGAAAGGCTGGGCCATGTCGGAATTTATTTCAAGTATAAAATTTCAAACCTAAAGCAGTTTTGGATAAAGCTGCGCAGCATTTGGGCAATCTCTATCTGGACAGAAATGTCTAGACACAAGTGCCCAGAGCGAATTAGCGTCCTCTCAAAAGACGGTCAGAAGGGAGAGTCGCGGATGAAATCGCAATATCGAGTCGTCGTAATTGGCGGCGGAGTGGTGGGGGCATCGGTCCTTTATCATCTGGCAAAGTTCGGCTGGACGGATGTGGTGATGCTGGAACGGTCGGTGCTGACCGCAGGGTCGTCCTGGCACGCGGCGGGGGGCATTCACGCGCTGAACGCGGACCCGAATATCGCCGCTCTGCAGGCCTACACCATCGACCTTCTGAGTGAGATTGAAGCGGAGAGCGGTCAGAATATCGGGCTGCACATGACAGGCGGGCTGACCATGGCGGGCACGCCGGAGCGTTGGGAATGGCTGCAATCGGCCTATCGCACCTTCCAATCCATCGGGATCGAGGATTGCCGCCTGGTCTCGCCCAAGGAAGCGCAGGACCTGTGCCCGATCATGTCAACGGACGGCCTGCTGGGCGGCATGTGGGCGGATCGCGAAGGGTATGTCGACACGACAGGCACGGTGCATGCCTATGCGATCGCGGCCAGAAAACGCGGAGCGGAATATTACGAGCACACCAAGGTCGAGGAGTTGATCCAGACCGATGAGGGCTGGCAGGTGGTCACCGACAAGGGGACGATCACGTGTGAGCATGTGGTGAATGCCGCCGGCCTCTGGGCCAAGCAGGTGGGGCGGATGGCGGGTGTGGAATTGCCGGTATCGCCGCTGAAACACCACTACCTGATCTCCGACACGATCCCTCAGCTTGAAGAGCTGGATTTCGAGGTGCCGATGACCGTGGACCTCGAAGGGTTCACCTATCTGCGGCAGGACCAGAAAGGCGTGCTGCTGGGTATCTACGAGATTGATCACGAGCATTGGGCCATGGACGGCGCACCGTGGGATTACGGGATGGAGCTCTTTCAGGAGCAGACCGACCGGATCGAAAAGGAGCTGATCCTGGGCTTTGAACGCTACCCCGCATTGCAGGAGGTGGGCGTGAAGACCTGGGTCAACGGCGCCTTTACCTTCTCGCCCGACGGTAATCCTCTGGTCGGTCCGGTACCGGGCAAGCGCGGCTATTGGACGGCGTGTGCGGTTATGGCGGGCTTTCTGCAGGGCGGCGGCGTTGGCAAGAGCCTCGCCGAATGGATGATCCATGGCGAGCCCGAGGCGGATGTCTACGGCATGGATGTCGCGCGCTATGGCCGCTTTGCCGAAAACAGGCGGTATATCCGCGAGACGACGGGGCAATTCTATTCACGCCGTTTCGTGATGACCTATCCCAACGAACAGCTTCCCGCGGGCCGCCCGCTCAAGATGGCCCCGGCTCATGACGCAATGACCGAAGCGGGTTGCAAATGGGGCGTGAGCTGGGATCTTGAAGTGCCGCTTTATTTCGCGCCCAAGGGGTTTGAGGAAACGCCGACCCTGAAACGCTCCAACGCGTTTCCCATCGTGGCCGAGGAATGCAAGGCGATCCGCGAAGGCGTGGGGCTGCTCGATATCACCGGCTTCTCCCGTTACGAGGTGACGGGCCCTCGGGCGGAGGCGTGGCTCGACCGGATGATGGCGTCGAAGCTGCCGGAGCCGGGCCGCGCGCGGCTGGCGCCGATGCTGAGCGAGACGGGCAAGCTGAAAGGCGACCTGACGATGCTCAACTGGGGCGACGGGACCTGGTGGATCATGGGCAGCTACTATCTGCGGGAGTGGCATATGCGCTGGTTCGCCGATCACATGGAAGACGGCGTCAGCGTCCGTGATCTGGGCGAAGAGGTGTGCGGCTTTGGTCTGGCCGGACCCAAATCGCGCGCGGTGATCGAGAAGGTGGCCGAGGGTGATGTCGGCGCCCTGCCTTTCATGGGCTGCGGGCGGTTCGATATCGGGCTGGTCCGCGCGCATGTGGCACGCATGTCGGTGACCGGAGAGTTAGGGTTCGAGATCTCTTGCCGCATGGGCGATCACGTGGCCTTGCGCCGGATGCTGCTGGAGGCAGGCGCCGAGGAGGGCCTCCGCGAATGCGGGTTCAACGCGATGCTCTCGACCCGGCTGGAAAAGAGCTTTGGCATCTGGAACGCCGAGTTCACTCAAGGCTACACGCCCGGCATGACCGGAATGGACCGCTGGATTGCCTGGGATAAGCCGGGCTTTGTCGGTCGTGACGCGGCATTGGCCGAGAGGGATGGCAATGGCCCGACGCATCGGCTGGTGACGCTCGATGTCGCGGCCGAAGATGCAGATGCCAGCGGGTTCGAGCCGGTCTGGGCAGGCGATACCAAGGTGGGCTTCGTGACCTCCGGCGGGTACGGGCACCACCTGCAAAAATCGCTGGCCATGGCACTGGTCGAGCCGGACCACGCGGAGGAAGGCACCGAATTGTCGGTCCATGTCGTCGGGGTCGAACGCAAGGCGCGGGTTATCCCCGCCTCGCCTTATGATCCCACGGGCCAGGCGATGCGGGCATGAACGCGCGGGCTGGCGGGCGGAGACGGCGGGGCGCGCAGACGCCCCCGCCCCGGCGCGACATCAACTACCGGCAGCTGCGCAATCCGTTCCCCGCGCTGAAGGTCTGGTCCGAGGACGAGGTGGCCGGCATCCATGACGCCGCGCTCTCGGTACTGGAGGACCTTGGGCTCAAGGTTCTGCTACCGGAGGCCCGCGCGCTTTTTCAGGCTGGCGGCGCCCGGGTCGACGAGGCCAGCGAAATGGTCTGGATCGGACGAGAGATTGTCGAGGCGGCAGTTGCCTCCGCGCCCCGCTCCTTCCCGCTGCATGCGGGTCATCCATCCCGCGATCTGGTCATGGAGCCCGGCGCGCTGATCTTTCAGCCCGGCGCAGGCGCACCGCACGCGACCGACCTGCGGCGCGGGCGGCGTCCGGGGACGGAGCAGGATTTCCGCGACCTGATCCGCCTGACCCATCATTTCGACGTGCTGCACATGCTACCCCCGTTGGTTGAGCCGCAGGACGTGCCGATGCACCTGCGCCACTATGCCCTGACCGAGGCGCAACTGACCCTGTCGGACAAGTTCCCCTTCGTCTTTTCGCGCGGGACGCCGCAAGTGGAGCAGTGTTTCGAGATGATCCGGGATTTCCGAGGTCTCTCGGACGCCGAGTTCGAAAGCAGCGCGCGGTGCTACACGATCATCAACACCAACTCCCCCCGGCAGATCGATATTCCGATGGCGCAGGGGCTGATCGACTTTGCCCGTGCGGGCCAGCCGTCGATCGTTACCCCGTTCACCCTGATGGGGGCGATGGCCCCGATCACCGTGGGCGGGGCGATCACGCTCAGCCATGCTGAGGCTTTGGCGGCGATCACGCTCACCCAGCTGGCCCGCCCGGGCGCACCGGTGTGCTATGGCACCTTCACCTCGAACGTGGATATGAAGTCGGGCGCGCCCGCCTTCGGCACGCCGGAACAGATGAAGGCCAACGCGGCGGCAGGTCAACTTGCGCGCTATATCGACCTGCCCTGGCGGTCTGCGGCGGGAAGTGCCGCCAATCTAAGCGATGTACAGGCCGCGCAGGAGACACAGTTCAGCCTCTGGGGCGCACTGATGGCGGGGGCCACGGTGGTGATCCACGCCGCCGGGTGGCTGGAAGGCGGGCTGACGGTCTCATTTGAAAAGCTGGTCACGGATGTCGAAGTGCTGCAGATGGTGGCGGAGATGTGCGCCGCCCCGCCGGCCGATCCGGCGCTTGAGGCGCTTGCAGAGGTCCAGCCGGGCGGACATTTCTTCGGCGCGGCCCATACGATGGCACGCTATCAGACGGAGTTTTATGATCCACTTGCCGCGGATTGGTCCAATTTCGGCACCTGGACAGAACGCGGCGGGCTGGATGCGACCACACGGGCCACGGCGATCTGGACGCGTATCCTGGAGGAGGGTCAGCCGCCCGCTCATGACGGGGACCGGATCGCGGCGCTTCACGACTATATCCGGCGTGCGGGCGAGGCCGGCGGCGCGGCACCGGTGAGCTGATGAGCGATACGCCCGGCAATGTGAAGGTGACCCGCGCGGATTGGCTCAACGTGGCCAAGGACGCGCTGATCTCGGACGGGGTGGATCAGGTCAAGGTGCTGCTGTTGAGCGAGCGTCTGGACGTGTCGCGGTCGAGCTTTTACTGGTATTTCAAAAGCCGCAGCGATCTGCTCGATGCGCTCCTGGACGATTGGGAAAAGACCAACACCGCAGCGCTGACAAAACAGGCCGAGACCCCGGCGCCCAGCATCACCGCAGCCGTGTGCAACATTTTCCGGTGCGTAATCGACACCGAGATGTTCAACACGCCGCTCGATTTCGCCATCCGCGACTGGGCGCGCAAATCAGGCAAGGTGCGCCGGGCGCTGGACCAGTCCGACGCCACCCGCATTGCGGCGATCACCGCGATGTTCGCGCGCTATGACTATCCCGCCGATGAGGCCCGCACCCGTGCGCTGGTGCTTTATTACATGCAGATGGGGTATAACGCGGCGGACCTGCAGGAACCGCTGGAGGACCGGCTGAAGCAGGTGCCTGACTATCTTTACGTTTTCACCGGTCAACGCGTCCAAGACGGCGAGCTGGAGGCCTTTAGCCGCTTTGCACGCGCGGTGGCAGACCGGAACTGACCCGTGCGGCCAAACCTGGGGAGCGACGGGCGGATTTGGTTGCCCGTCCTGGCAAAGGATCAGGTCGACCAGTGGGCCGGGCTGGCCCTGGTTCGGAACAGGGTCATGTGATGGAAAACGTCGGAATGGGTGAGATGTCATCCGCCCCTTGCAGGGGCCTGCCCGGATATCGCAGGCGCGTGCAGGGGTTGAAGCGACGGGACCGGAGGGGCCAGACCCTCCGGACCTCCCCGGGATATTTTTAACCCAAAGAAGGAGGGGCGATGCCGGGAGGCGAGGCAGGTCATTCAAAAAAACAGGTGAGCTTGAGAAATCCGCGTGAGAAAAGCCGGAGACACGCGAGTATTTGCAATCGGTCAATTGATGCGGAAACAGGTATGCAGTCAATTTAGGGAAACGACGGCAGTGTCTTAGGCAATGTTCCGACGGCAAGTGCCTTGAGCCGACAAACAGTCCGGGGGGCACCCAGGGCATTCTTCGTTGCAACCGTCACGCAGCTGTCACACGATAAGCGCAAAGAGGCGCAAAAACAGCGGACAGTGACCTATGCGCGACATTGCATTCTCAAATCCCGGGCAGTTTTACCGGGGCAATCTTCACACCCATTCCACCCTGTCGGACGGTGTTCTGGAACCCGCGGAGGTTTGCCGCCGCTATGCCGCCGAGGGCTATGATTTCATCGCGCTGACCGACCATTTCGTCGGTATGTATGACTATCCGATTGCAGACACGGTGCCCTATCGCACCGAGGGCTTCACCACCATTCTGGGCGCGGAACTGCATTCGGGCGCCATGGAAAACGGAGAGCTGTGGCACATTCTGGCCGTGGGCCTGCCGACCGATTTCAAGCCGCCCGTGGCGGAGGGCTTTCTGCCGGTTGCAGGCCAGGAAAGCGGGCCGGAGCTTGCGGCCCGCGCAAGGGAGGCCGGGGCCTTCGTGGCCATCGCGCATCCTGAATGGTCTGGCCTGACACAAGAGGACGCGCGCAGCATCGAGGCCGCGCATGCGGTCGAGGTTTATAATCACGGCTGTGCCATGGGCTGCGATCGCCCGCATGGTTTCTACACGCTCGATCAGCTTTTGACCGAGGGCAGACGGCTCACGCTTTGCGCCACGGACGATGCGCATTTCTACGAGCCGGATCATTTTGGCGGCTGGGTCATGGTCAAGGCCGAACGGAATGCGCCTGACGCTTTGCTGGACGCTTTGAAAACCGGGGCCTACTACTCCAGCCAGGGGCCGGAATTCCGCGATATCCGCTTGGGCCAGAACCAGGTGGAGGTCACCTGCAGCGCGGTGTCGAGCGTGATCGTTCAGGGCCAGGGTTCTGCCGCTGTGGCAATTCATGGGCAATCGCTGACCCGTGCGGAGGTTCCGCTGACCCGGTTCGCGCAATCGCCCTGGCTGCGGGTCACCCTGATCGATGCCGCCCGGCGACGGGCCTGGAGCAATCCGATCTGGCGATAGCCCGGTTGACGCCCGATATCGCGTGCTAGTTCTTCGTGGCAGCGATCACGAGGGCACATGACCGACCGAAACGACCAATCCCGCCCTTATCCGGTCCCTGCCGGGCGCGTCGCCCGGCTGGCCCGGCTGGGCAGCATGGCCACGGGCGTGGCAGGCGCCATGCTGGCCGACGGGGCGATGCATCTGGGTCGCGGGCAACGCCCGGCTTTGCGGGATCTGCTGCTGACGCCGTCCAATGCGGCCCGGATCGCCGATCAACTGGCGCAGATGCGGGGCGCGGCGATGAAGGTCGGCCAATTGATGTCCCTGGATGCCGGAGACATGATGCCGCCGGAATTGTCGGACATTCTGGCCCGCCTGCGCGCGGATGCCAGACCGATGCCCGCACAACAGCTTAAGTCGGTTTTGACCCAAAACTGGGGCGCGGGCTGGCACACGAAATTTCGCCGCTTCGACACAAGGCCTCTGGCCGCAGCCTCAATCGGTCAGGTCCACCGGGCCGTCACACGGGACGGTCGCGATCTGGCGATCAAGGTGCAATATCCCGGCGTGGCGCGCAGCATCGACAGCGATGTCGACAATGTTGGTGCCCTCATCCGCTTGTCCGGCCTCGCCCCGCGCGGACTGGATCTGGGACCGTTTCTGCAGGCTGCAAAGGCACAGCTTCACGAGGAAACTGATTATCTGCGGGAGGGTCGGGAGCTTGCCACGTTCGGCAATCTTCTGTCGGGGGAAGATGGATTTGAGGTTCCCGAATTCTTCGAAGATCTGAGCACCGGCACATTGCTCGCGATGCGCTATGTCGAAGGCGGCGCCATCGAGGATCTGGCGGGCGCCTCCCAAACGCTGCGTAACGATGTGGCGGCACGCATGATCCGCCTCTCTGCGCGTGAGCTCTTTGAGTTTGGGCGGATGCAGACGGATCCGAACTTTGCGAATTACCAGTACAACGCAGATCTGGATCGCATCGTTCTTCTTGACTTCGGCGCGACCCGCAGCTTCGGCCCGGAGATCGTGGAAACCTATCGGGCGCTCCTGCGTGCCGGTTTGGAAGAGGACCGAGACCGGCTGCGCAAGGCGGCATTGGATCTGGGCGCGTTCGATGTCGCGACCGCGCCCCATCATCAGAACGCGATCATCGACATGATCATGATGGGCTTTGACGCAGTCGGCCCGGATGGCGTTTTCAACTTTGCCAATCGCGAGCTTCAGGAGGCGCTGCAATCAGCAGGTATGGAGCTTGCCCAGGACAAGAGCCTTACGCATGTGCCGCCCCCGGAAACCTTGTTTCTGCAACGCAAATTGGGTGGCATGTACCTGCTCTGCGCGCGTTTGGGCGCGTCGGTCAATATCCGCGCTATTCTGAGGCCTTATCTTTGAAGCCGTCCGCAAAGACCGCCGCCTTTAGGGCAGGCGGGCAAAGATCGCAGAGAGAGAGCCAAGGCCGCACGGCGCGGGAACGCGCGGGCGGAGATCACGCCTCTAGAGATCGATTTCGATCACTCCATGACGCTCCGCCGCGCGAGATTGGCAGGTGATGATCGCCTCCGCGCGCTGGGCTTGCGACAGAACGAAGTCCCGATGCTCCACCGCGCCCTTGACCAAGCCACATTTGCAGACCCCGCAGATCCCATCGGAGCATTTTATGTCGATCGGAATGCCGTTTTCGATCAGAACATCTGCGGCACTCTTTTCGGCGGGCACCTCCAAATCATACCCTGAGCGCAGCAAACGAAGCGTGAACGGGTGATTTTCATACGCGGGCGCCTCGGGCGCCGAGAAATACTCAAGGTGTCGCGCCTCTTCGGGAATGCCAGCCTCCGCCGCCACGCGCATGACTTCCGACATGTAGGCCGCGCCCCCGCAGGTATAGACCTGCGTGCCCGGAATGTGGTTGAGGATCGCACCCAGATCCGCGCGCGTCCCCTCGTCAGAGACATGCAGCGTGACGTTGTCCGACCAGGTCACGGATGCAAGATCATCCAGAAACCCCATGCTGCCTCGCGACCGTCCCGAATAATGCAGAGCGAAGGGGCGCCCAAGGGCGTGAAGGCGATGCGCCATGGCGATCATGGGCGTCACGCCGATGCCGCCGCCCATCAGGTAGGTCATCGCCGCGTCTTCGTTCAGGGGGAAGTGATTGATGGGTTTTGAGACAAAGACTTTCCGTCCTGCATTGAAGATCCGGTGCAAAAGCTCCGACCCGCCCCGCCCTGCCGGTTCGCGCAGCACGCCGATCTGATAGCGGCTGCGGTCTGCAGGATTGCCGCAAAGCGAATATTGGCGCAGATATTCGGGCGCGACGACAATATCGATATGCGCGCCAGCCTCCCATGCGGGCAGATCGCTGCCATCCAGCGTCTGGAAATCATAGCGCATCACGCCATCGGCTGTCTCTTCCGCCCGTGTGATCCTGAGTTGGAGGACCGGGCTTTCCGCAACATCCGCGTTCTGTGCGACCAGGCCTTCGGTCTGTCCCCGTGCCAGCCGTGCTTTATACGCTTCTGCCGTGATCATCTCCTGATAGGCTTCGATCCCTTTCTCTCGGTCCATCGGGTCGGGATAGGGAAAGGGATGCGGGGCCAGATGCGCCGGATAAACGGCAAGGGTCTGATCCTCGTATTTCAGATCCAGATCCTTTTGCAGACCACGCGCGTTGACCGGCGCGCGGGCCGGGCGATAGCCCCCGTCTTCGCGGATCTCCAGATTCCACCACCACTTCTTGACGGGGTTGATGTCACCCCGGTTGAGAAGATCATCAAGCTTTGCCAATGCGGGGGCGGCGGCAGGGACCTTCATGGCAGTCCAGCGAAAGACGGCGTCGGCCAACACGCCTTCGAGGTTCCAGGGACAGGTTTTCATACACCGGCCGCACATCGCACCCCCCGGTGTTGTGATCCGGTAGGTGGCGCATTTCTGGCTGTCGGATTTCCAGATCTCGTAGCCGTTGAACATCAGCTTGGGTCCGGCGGTGATCGCGCCCGACGGACATTCGCGGGCGCATTTCTTGCAGGCCTCGCAAAAGCGCTGCAGCCCGAAATCAATGGGCTTGTCGTGGGTCATCGACAAATCCGTGGTCACCACACCCGACTTGAGCCTTGGCCCCAGATAGGGGTTCAGGATCACCTCCCCTATGCGGCTCACCTCGCCCAGACCGGACAGCAGCAGAAGCGGGGGCTGCAGCACTTCGCCGTCCATCACCGAATGGGCCTTGGCCTTGTAGCCCAGGTTACGCAAATGGCGGGCCACCACGCCGCCAAGAAGCGAAAAGCGCAGATAGGCGCGCATGGATTGCGCGACGGAGATCCAGTCGTCGCCTGAGGCACCCTCCATCGTGTCAAAGCCTTGATCGATGACCATCGAAATGGCCTGATCGTGGGGCGGGTCGATCGGATCGCCGGCAGCGTCGTGGGAATACCATGTCCATTCCGGGCAACGTGAAATGCCCACGGCATCCACCCCCAGAAAATGGCCCGTCGCCTTGACCAGATCGCGGGCCTCTTCTCGAGAATACTCGACTTTTCGTGTGGCCGATGGCCCGTCCTGCAGCAAGACGAACGCGCCAAGCGCGCGCCTTTGCGCCATGGAGGGCGCGGACTTTCGCACGTATTTGCCGCCCTTGGCCTCTTGCTGCACGTGGTGTCCCATGTCCCCAAAAATCGCCCGGCTGAACATGTCGGTGCGCTTGGGCACCCTTGGAACACGGGCCTCGTCGATGAACGTTGTCGGCTCGTCGATCCGCTTGAGCGTTTCGAAAGGGTGCGCTCCGTCCACGAAACGACGCTTGGCGTAAGGCACCGAGCGTCCGCTGCCTTTTCCGAAAGGGGCCAGCGGCGCGTCCGGCGCGACCGCGAAACGCGTGGTGACCGCCGCAACGCCAAAGCGGTCGCCGATAAAGGGGGCCACGATCCGCCCCGCGTCGCACCGGGCAAGTCCCGCGGCAACCGACAGCATATTCAGATCGACGTCAGAGGCGGTCGCGGTATGGGCGCGGGCCTCATATCCCAAAAGCCTGATGTAATTGGCAACAACGACAGCCGTTTCAGCTGCCAGCAGGCAGGACCGATGGGGCAAGGCCGTCCTGATCCACTCCACTCCGGGCTCCGACGGGTCCGGATCCCGCGGATGTTCATAAAGAAAGACGATCGCATGGGTGTGCCCGTCGATCGTGACAGGCGGCGCGTCCATCGCCTCCTTGAGGTCGGCCATGATCAGATCGATGCCAGCAGCCAGCGTCTTGGTCTGACGTGTGCGCAGGTCTTCGGCCAGTCTGGGGATGTCCGGGTTGAGATATGGCGCGGACAGAAACGCGCCATCGGGCAATCCGCACGTGCCGACCATCGACGCGTCGGCAAAGTAGCCGAAGGATTTGAGATGATTGCGCCGCTCCTCCAGATCCGTCGGCGCCTCGGCCACCACGCGATTGACCAGGCCGTCGCGGATCGCATCAAGCGTTGCCTGGTGATCGCGCATCGCGGTCACGATGGAACGGGGATCACTTTCCTGCGCGAAGGAGAGAGGCTGGAAGGCCGGTATATCAGCCAGCGAAACGTGTGTGTCCCGCGCGAGCGTTTCCATCGCAAAAGGTCCCAGATGGATCGGGCGGCGCTTTCGCGAAAAGGCGCGAGACGTCATTTTTGATCTCCCTTTTCGGATGCTCTTAAAAGTAATTTTATACTGTAACTATTTCTTTGGAAATTGATTTATGTGTACGCTCCAGACGTAAGACCAGGCGCCTGAACATGCGTCATCTAAAACACCGAACGCAAGGCATGAGAAAGCGGAGTTAGGAAGCGATGCAAGATCACCAGGAAACCAGCATTGACTACCGCCTGCATGCCCGGTTGGGTTTCCGACTGAGCCGATTGTCACGGCTGGTCCAGACCAGGCTGGAACAGAAACTGGACAGCTACGGGATGACCCGCCTGAAATGGTGCGTTTTGTCTGGCGTCGCGCTCGAGGCGGTCACGACCCCCTCCTCTCTCGCGGCTCATATCGGCCTCACCCGCCCCTCTGTCTCGCGGTTGTTGATGCAGATGCGCAAGGAGGGACTGATCAGACAGGACCTTGACGAAGAGGATGGGAGGTCGCGCCACATCACCCTCACCGAGCTTGGCCAAGAGCGGCTGCGCCAATGCCGCCCCATCGTGGATGAGAACGAGCAATACTTCATGAAAAAGCTGGCAACAGACAAAGCGGCCGCCTTTTCGGAGGGTCTGGACACCTTGTTGTCCGGAGAGAACATGCGGCTGGATCGCCTCTGAACGGCCAACATCACACAAGATTCCGGCCCAGAAACAGGCCGTGACCGGCGCCAGTCCAGCAGCGTTGCCCATCACAACACCGCGAGACCGGTTTATGATATGGTTTGTCTGACTAATTGCACAGTATCCGAAGACGAGCTGAAAACTGGTCTCTGTTGTGATCCACGGTAGCGGACAAGCAGATCGGCCCTGCGCCTGATAGGAGAACGCCTTATGAAAAATACCCTTTTCACCCGTCGAACGCTTCTTGCAACAGGCGGTGCCGCCCTGACGACCGGTGCGTCCGGCATGCTGGTTCCGGCGCGGGCACAAGGGCTGGCCCCGACACCCACCATGCGCGGGGGAGCGAACAATTACCGTCCCGGCGCCCCGATTGTGGAGCGGATCGGCGGCGGCGGTTTCTGGATGACGGGAACGGTTCGGCGGGCAGGCGACGGCGCTCCGCTTCCGGGACAACGCATCCAGATCTGGGCACACACGACCGAAGGCCACGAGCGAGACCCGCAAAGTCATGGCGCGACGCTGACCGATGCAAATGGCGAATTCCGTCTGGAGATGCCACAGATTGTCCCCGCATTCGGCCAGCCGCACGGCCACCTTGCCTATGATGACGACGCCTTCGAAACGGTGTTCCTGCGCCCCATCATGCCAAGTGCAAGCGATACCAGCCTAAGCGCGCATTTCGTCCTTCAGCCCGCCTGATCCCGATGACCGCGAACCGGCGCGGCCTGGCGCGCAGCATCCTGATCTGGGCAGGGCTGGGCCTGATCGTGCTGGTCCCCGTCGGAGCGGCGGCTGCAAGCCCGCTGCTGGCCTGGCGCGAGCCAGTCTATATCATTGCTGGGTTCGCGGGGGTCATCGCCATGGCGCTTCTTCTGTTCCAGCCGCTGCTGGCGGCGGGATACCTTCCCGGCTTGCCTCCGATGCGCGGACGACGGCTGCATGTCTGGCTGGGCATCAGCCTTGTGATCGCGGTTGTCGTCCATGTGGCGGGCCTGTGGATCACCAGTCCGCCCGATGTGGTCGACGCGCTGCTTTTTGTGTCACCGACCCCCTTCTCGCTTTGGGGCGTCATTGCCATGTGGGCGGTTTTCGGTGCGGCGTTGCTGGCCGGCCTGCGCCGGCGTCTGCGCCTGCCCCTTCGCGTTTGGCGGATGGGCCATACTGCGCTTGTGGCAATCGTTGTCATGGGCAGCGTGATCCATGCGATGTTGGTCGAGGGCACGATGGAAACACTCTCCAAGGCGCTTCTCTGCGGGGTCGTCCTTTTGGGGACCGCCAAAGTGGTGATCGACCGGCGCGCCTGGGCGCGCAGAAGACCCGCGCGCTGACCTGACCGGGCCGGGCACAAAGCCACCGAGTTCCCCGAGAGGTCGAAGCCTTCGTTCAAGAGCGCCCATCTGATATCATTCCTGCATGAAAACATGGCAGGTCAGATCTGACGATACGGCTCAGGGACTGGGAAAGTGGGCCAGCGGGCTTAGCGAAGCCTTTGTTCGGCTAGAGCCGGTTTGCACCCGTCAGGATGGCTTTTTCGGCCAGATCCAACAGATCACAACGGCCGGGATCCACGTCTCGCTTGTCACGTCGAACGGCCATGAGATCCGGCGCCTGGATGAACATATCCGCCAAAGCACCAAGGATACCGTCTTTGTGAACATGCTCGGACGCGGGCGCAGCTTTGTCGTTCAGCAGGACAGCTATCAGGCGGCGCCGATGGACCTGTCCATCGTGGATACGCGCCGCCCCTATTCCATCCGCCACGACACGCCGTTTCAACTGATCTCAATCGCCGTGCCCGCGGATTGGGTGCCCGAGGATCTGCAGGGGCATCTGGCGCTTAGCAGATCCGCGGCAGGGCGGGAATTGTCAAATGTTATCTGGAGCTTGGCGCGAACCCTCCTGGCCGTGCCCGTCTCAGACCCAGGCTTTGGTCAGACTGTCGTCGATCAGCTACGGCAAAGCGTGTCCCTTGTCGCCCCTCTCACCAAGGACCAGGCGCCTCAATCGGTTCATATCGATATCATGCGCAGCTATGTGCGACGCCACTTTCATCATCACGACCTGAACGCCAAGCAGCTTGGCCTTCACTTCGGGCTGTCGGTCAGACGGGTTCACCAGCTTTTCGAACCAACCGGCCAATCGGTTTCAGAGTTCATCAACGAGATCCGTCTGGATCAGGCGGCTGCGCACTTGTCGGACCTGTCGGCGCCTCAGCGTCTGATCGCTGATCTTGCCTGGTCGGTCGGATATTCCGACCCATCCTATTTCAATCGGCGCTTCCGGCGAAGATTCGGATGCACCCCACGGGCCTATCGCACGATGGCCCTTTCCGGCGCGATTGCACAATAGTCCAATGATTCCTGCACTGGGGTTTTAAACGTTCAGACCCTTTTTTCCGAGGATGCAACAGAGCTGCACGACCATCGCATCCCGGAGGACGATATGACATCCATCACCACCAGATTGACCGAACGGTACGCCCTGCCCCACCCTTTCACACAGGCGGGCATGGCCTTTGCCGGGGAACGCTCCGATCTTGCGATCGCCGTCTGCAAAGCAGGCGGGATCGGAGCCATCGGGGTCGGTTTCATGCCCGGGGAGGAACTGCGGCGCACCATCGGCACCATCCGGGGTGCCACGGACCGACCTTTCAACATCAACTTCATCACCTGTTTCGGAAACGAAGAGCAGGTGAAAGTGGCCGCCGAAGAGAAAGTCCCCGTCGTCTCGTTTCACTGGGGTCATCCCCCCGCCGATCAGATCAAACGGCTCAAGGACGCCGGCTGCGACATCTGGGTTCAGGTCGGCACCGTGGAGGATGGCGAGCGTGCCGTGGAATACGGCGCTGACGTGATCGTGGCACAAGGCTGGGAAGCAGGCGGGCACAATTACGGCGGCATGGGCGCGATGGCCCTGATCCCCGCGATGGTGGATGCCGTTGGAGATCGGGCCTTGGTTCTGGCCGCGGGCGGTATCGCGGATGGCCGCGCGGTCGCGGCCGCCCTGAGCCTTGGCGCGGATGGGGTATGGGTCGGCACCCGCCTGGTGGCGAGCAGCGAGGCACATGTCCATCCCGAGCATCACAAACGCCTGATCGCGGCCTCGGGCCACGACACGACGAGGTCTGGCGTGTTCGGACCGGAAATGCCGGATTTCAACCCGATGCGTTTGCTCAAAGTCCGCGTGACGGAAGAATTCGAAGGACGGCTTGAAGACGTCCCAACGGAGCGGGATAATGAACCAGTCATCGGCCAGACCGTCTTTCTTGGCCAGCCCCATGAAAAGAAGCGCTTTGACGTGATCCTGCCGACACCGGACACGACAGGCGATTTCGAAGAGATGGCATGGCTGGCCGGACAGGGTGTTGGTATGATCACGGACATCCGCCCGGCTGGACAGATCGTGGAAGAGATGATGAACGACGCCACCGACGTTCTGACCCGTCTTGGACGGACCATGCCCGTCGCAGCAGAGTAGAGAAGCGCATGTCCGACGCCGTCACCAAAGCCCAAAAAAACCTTAGCGATTTGCAACCGCTCAACCCGTTGGTCCGCGAACCAATCGAGATCAAGGGGCGTGACGGCGGTCTCCTCAAAGACGTTCCTGTCGTGGTAAAGGCCAACATCGCGATCAAGGATCTGCCGCTTTGCGGTGCCTCGCCCGCCATGGCAGACCATGTCGCGGACCAGTCGGCCACAACAGTCCGCCGCCTGCTGGATGCAGGCGCGGTGATTGTCGGACAGGCCAACCTGCATGAGCTTGCCTTTGGGATCACAAGCCACAACGCGCATCATGGACCTGTCGGCAATCCTGCCGCACCGGGCCATATGGCTGGCGGTTCGTCGGGCGGGACCGCTGCGGCCATTGCCAGCCGGGCCGTGCCGATGGGCCTGGGAACGGATACCGGCGGGTCCGGGAGACTTCCGGCGGCGATGTGCGGCTGTGTCGGCTTTCGGCCCACGCATGGTCGGTATCCGCCGGACGGTGTGCTGACCTTGTCGGACAGCTTCGACACGGTCACACCGATGGCGCTGTCCGTTGACGATATAAGGCGCATGGATGCCGTTCTTGCAGGACAGGCCCCCTCCGCGGACCCGCCCCCCTCCGAACGCGTGCGTCTGGGTCTGGTGGACAGTCTTTGGTCCGGCGTCGATGACGGCATGGCGGAAATATGCAAGGCAAGGCTGGCGCGGTTACCGGTCGAAATTGTCCCCCTTGAAGCGCCGGATCTTGTCGAGGCCTGCACCGAGATCGCCATGGGCATCGTCCTCTTTGAAACACAGCTCTTTTGGTCCGGCATTCTGAACGACCGGGGGCAGACCTTCGCGGAGTTTGCAAAGGACATTGCCAGCCCCGACGTCGCCGGGGTGTTTCAGGCCCTTGCGGATGGCGCCGCGCCACCGCGCGCAGCCTATGAGGACATGGTCGGGCCGAAACGGCAGGTGCTGCGCAATGCGCTAAGCGCGCTGCTCAAGGATGTCGACGCGCTGGTGATGCCAAGCCTGCCGGCCCCGGCACCACCGATCGACCAGATCGAGAACATTCGCATAAACGGAAATGACGTCGATCTTTTTTCCGCCATGACCCGCCGCGCCCTTGTTGCATCGGTCACCGGTCATCCATCGATTACATTACCCGCGGGTAACCTGGATGGTCTGCCGTATGGTCTGGAACTTACCGGGCATGCGGGGGAAGACACCGCGTTACTCTCCATCGCGGCGCGGGTCGAGGAAATGCTGAGGGATATCCAATGACAGCCAGAATTGCCCGGTTACAACGTTTTCCCATCAAGGGTTTTTCGGCTGAAGCATTGGAAGAGGTGAACCTGACGCCCGGCGAGGGCGTTCCCGGTGACCGCCTTTTCGGCTTTGCAAGGCATGGTTCGGGATTTGACCCCAAAGCCCCGCAACCCTTGCCCAAAGACCGTTTTGTCGTTCTTCTGACCCAGGCCGCGCTCGCTGGGCTGCGCACCAGACTGGACGGGCAGACATTCACGATCGAAGCGCCGGACGGCCTGCATAGATTTGAAATGGCAAATTCCGCTGATCGCGCCGACGCCGCGCGTTGGATTGCCGCTTATCTGGACCTCGGCGATCCAGAGCCACCCACCTATGTTTCCGCCGCGCCGCATCGGTTTACGGATGTTTCCGTCGTCTCTCCTCAGCTTATGAACGCGATTTCCATTTTGAACCTCGCCTCGGTCCGCGACCTGGAACAAAGACTTCAGGTGCCCATCGACCCGGCCCGCTTTCGCGCCAATATCGAGCTCGATGGCCTTCCCGCATGGTGGGAACTGGAGAATATCGACGCGCCGATCCGCGCGGGAGATGTCACGCTGCGCCTGATCATGCGCACGAAAAGATGTGCAGCCACGGAGGTAAATCCGGAAACAGCGGAACGTGACCTGAAGCTGCCCTACCTGCTGCGCAAGGAACTGGGGCATATGGATATGGGCGTGTATGTTGAGGTTGAAACGGGGGGTCGGCTGCAACCAGGGCTCCAAGTCACTGCCGGCTGAGGGATGGATCCTCGGGTCATCCCGATGCCCGCAACCCGGCCAGGCAATCTGAAATACGGTCATTGCGCGGGATCAGGATCCAGGGTTCGCTGAAAGCTGTCAGTCCCAGCGGAAGAGCACGATCGCACCCTTGCTGCGCTCACCCGCCGGGCCGACCACCGTCTCCCGCACCTCGACCGTCAGGCTTCGACCTTCATGGTGTCCTGACCGGATTTGCGGTTCTCCGGTATCGTGTAGCACTTGAATAAGATCGACGAGATCCACGAAATCGAGCCGTGGCCCGATAATGGCAATCGAGCGGTTGATGTCGTGTTCTTGCAGCAGAAAATCCCTCTCGATCAGGGAACTGAACCGACGAAGGCAGTTTTGATCATCCAGAACGAGCACGCCGGTATTGAGGATCTTCAGAACGACCTCGGTGTTTTCGTTCAACTCCGACAGCATGTCGATCTTGCGCTCATGCTCGGCACTGACAGAAACAAGCTCCTCGTTCACGGCATGAAGCTCTTCGTTGGAGCTTTGCAGCTCCTCGTTGGAGGCCTGCAACTCTTCGTTGGAGGCTTGCAATTCTTCGTTGGAGGCTTGCAACTCCTCGCCGCTTGCCTCCAGCCGCTCGGTCACGTGCTGCAGGGTTTCCTCGGTCAGTCTCAGATCGCGCTCCAGGGTATGTACCCTCTTGGACAGAACCGTCCCGTCGTCTTCGACCTCCCTTATGCCCGGGACATCCAACCCTTCGGCGCCCGTGGGCCCTTCCGTCCGCTGCACGACAAATTCCACCTTGGCGAGGATCAGGCCATCCCCGGCAGCGTTGTCCAGTTTTTCGACAATAACCGTGCAGTCGCAGGCGCCCTTGTCGGCCAGGTTCACTCTGACGATCCGGGATTGCGTCGCGTCCTGGCCCAGCCGGATCTTTTCGATGCCGACATTGATCGCAAAGTGCAGATCCGGATGCACAATTTCCTGAACCGTCCAGTCAGCGAGGTTGTTCATCGTGTCGATGAATTCAGACGCGGCCCCGAACCAGTTGAGAACCTTGGAATCCGTGGTCAACAGGATCGCGGACGGCGCATACCGCTTGAGCAGCATGTCATAGCTGCGGACCAGCATCTCCCGCGAACGCAGCTCGTTCACCTGAGTGTGAAACGGCTTGCGCTGGGAGGGCGCCCTGGGCTGAATGGGTTCTGCCGATCCAACCGGAAACTTCCGGGCGGTGACTGACTTTTGGGACGCGATAGACGCGCGACCCTCCTTTTTGAAGATCCGCCATCTGGCGTCGATCACATCGAAGGCCGTCTTGAACTTCCCCACACTCTCGGACGCGCCGAGAAACAGATGTCCGCCGGGCAGAAGGCCGAAGATGAACATCGAAACAGCGCTCGCCTGAGGTTCTTCCTCAAGATAGATCATCAGGTTCCGGCAGGACACCAGATCAAGGTTCATGAATGGCGGATCATTGATCAGGTTGTGTTTCGAGAAGATAATCTTTTGACGCAAGCTGGGGTCGATCACAAACGCCCCTTGCGATTCCTGAAAGTAGCGGTCGCGCAGCTTTTCCGGGACGCGGGCCAGTTTTTCCTCGGAATAAAGCCCGCGAGACGCGACCTCGATGGATCCGGCATGGATGTCCGTGCCGATGATGCGAAACCGCCGGTCGCTGCCCGCTTCGCGCAGGGCCTCGCTGAGTTCTATGGCGAGGGTATAGACCTCTTCGCCGCTGGCACAGGCGGGCACCCAGACCTTGATCGGCGTCGTCGTGTCGGGATCGATGGCCAGCTTGTTCAGGACGTTTTCGCGCAACGACCTGATCGCCTCGCGATCACGGTAGAATTCCGTGACCCCGATCAGCATGTCGTGGAACAGCTCATTCACCGCTTCATGGCTTTGCGACAGAATCTCCTGATATTCCTCAAGGCTGGCATGGCCCCGAAGATGAAGACGCCGCACGATCCTGCGATTGACATTGCTGGGTTTGTAATTGCGGAAGTCGACATCGTGCTGCGCTTCGAGCAGTGCAAGTATGCGCCTGATCCCGTCACCAAAGGGCTGGGGCTCTGGTCCCTTGTTCTTCTTTCCGAATATAAAGATGTCCTGCACCACGGCGGGCATGTCCCCGGCATCCAGAACGCGATCAACCGAACCGGACAGCAAAACCGCGCGCGGCATGGAGGTGAAGGACGCTTGTTGCATGGATTGCACCAGAACGGCCGCACCGGCCTCGTGCAGGATTTGCGCACCGTGAGAGCCGTCGGACCCGGATCCCGATAAGACAATCGCGACCGTCCGGTTCCAGTCACGTGACGACAGCGACGTGAAGAAACGATCAATCGGAAGATGTGGCAAATCCTCGCCATCGGCGTAGGACGAGGTTCGGAACGTGTCGCCTTCAAGCTCCACATACATGTTGGGGCGGTTCAGATAGACGGTGTTCGCTGCGATCTGCATGCCATCATCGATATGCAGGATCGGCAGGCTGGAACGGCGTGCCAGAAGCTCGTTCATCATCGACCGATAGTCCGGTGACAGGTGCTGCACCACGACATAGGCGATGCCCGGCTCCTCCACCACGGCATCGAAAAACTGTTCCAGTGGTTCAAGCCCGCCAGCGGAAGCCCCGATGGCCACGAGAGGCACGTCGTCACGATCGGTTCGCGCCTGTTTCTTTGCCATTGGCTCTCTGGCCTTTCACAATCCCTACAGTATATGCCTATCCAAACTGGCGCAGTGTTTCAATCATGGGTGGTATTCTACCGTGGCGAAAATTCTTTTGGTGGACGATGATTTGGTCTATCTTGACGAGCTTTCCGATGGTCTTTCGTCTTTGAAGCATGACGTCAGTTGCGCGGCGTCCACTGAAGAGGCGCAGGTGCTCCTTGAAAACGCTGAATTCGATGTGGTGATCTGCGACACGATTATGGAGGGTGGCGGGGCATTGTCGCTTTTGCATCACCTGGCCGCCACGCAACCCGATCTTCCGTTTATTGTCATTACGGGACGTCCGGAAATCGCAAGCTCCCCGCTCTTTCGCAGCGGAATGAAAGAGGCCAGTGCCAAAATCGAAAAATCCGCCACACTTTTCGAGATCGACCAGTTGATACGCTCTACATTGCGATGAATGCCCAGCTGGTGTGCCGGGGTGCAAAGCGCCCCGACAGAATGACGGAGCCTGAACCCAAATGACGTTAAAGGATGCAAGGTCGACAAAGCCCCTGACATCCACGCAGCTGCGCGCGGTGATCGAGGCGATCGACGATTGCCTCCTCTTTGTCTTGGACAGCAGCAACCGGGTCGTTTTGCATAATAGGAACGCGCAGACTGTCGCTGGAAGCGCTGACGAGGCAACGGCTTGGCTATCCGGCCCGAATTTTCACGACCCGGTCAGCCGCGCCCGCCTGAACCAGGAGAGCACTCCATTAGCGAAGCTGCGCGACGAATCGTCGGTTCTGCCGGTCACCATTGGCTATCTGGACCTGCAAGGCGCCGAGCGTATCACCACTTTCAGCGTTCGGAACTTGGATCATGCGGGACTGCGCATGCTCATGGGCCGGGACGTCTCTGGTGCGGAGAACCAAGGCCACATTGCCGCAGACTTTGAGCCTGAAGCGTTGGCGCACGATCTGGGTAATGTTCTGGGGATCGTGCAGATGGCAGTGGATGGGTTCGACCGGATGTCCCTGCCGCAAGAAGCCGACATCAAACGGGCCGACCTTGCCCATGCCGTCCAACGCGGTTTGGCCCTCATGACCGCTTTGATGGGACCTGACGCGCAGCCCGCACAGGATCGGGGCCCGGTAAATGTCACATCCGCGCTGGACGCGGCGATTAAAATCATTGGCCGCGTTTTGCCCGAAACCATGGACCTTTCGCTGTCCCTGGCGCCGGAGGTGTTTGCGACGGGATGTGAACGAAGCGATCTGGATGCCGCCATGATCGAACTTCTGGGCGCGGCCAGGGAATTCCTGGCCACACAACCATCCAGAGACGGCAACATCACCGTGGCACTGGCAACGCATAATGGCCATTGCGAAATCTCGGTAACCGCAGCGCGGGTTCAGGACGCGCATGCGAAGACAAGAGCTCGGTCAGGTTCCGCAATCTCAAGAGATCGCCTTGACCTGACCAAGCGCCTTGCCGAAAAGGCGGGTGGCACGTTCCGGACCCAAAAACCAACCTCTGCGGTCCGCACCTTCATCCTTTCGCTGCCACACGCACCCGCGCAGGGTCAGCTTGTCGGGATGGACTTGTCCAAGGCCACAAACAGCCTGCAGGGGTATCGGATTTGTCTTGCGGAGACGGACAAATCCCTGCGCCGCACCTTGGCCGATCATTTGAAAGAGTGCGGTGGGAATGTCGTATCATGTCGCACAGGCCCGGACCTTGAGCAGGTCCTTGATGGCCCAAGCCTTTTCGACGTGGTCATCACAAACCCGGATCTGGGCGACGGCACGACCGCCGAGAGGGTCGCAACGCAAATTGCGCAAGGCGGATCGGGTACACGTCTCATCGTTCTTACCGGGCAAAACAGGTGGATATGGACACATCGCGAGAAGCCCCTTGCGCTGGTGTTGTCAAAACCCGTTCCCGTCGAGGTGTTGCTGAACGCGATCCGCCTGCGGCCGCCCCTTCGTGACGCGCAAATAGGATCAGTACCTCAATAGAGCCGGCGTTTATGCGCGGCCAAACTCTGGGCCGACATCGGCTCGGCCAGGGCAAATCCCTGGCCCATGTCGCACCCCAGCGCACGGGCCTGCGCCGCTTGTTTCGACATCTCGATCCCCTCCGCGACCACCTGCTGGTTCAGTTTCCGCGCGACCATCACAAGGGCTTCGACCACGACACTGGCGCCATGGTCGTCGCTGAGACGTTGAACCAGGCTGCGATCGATCTTGATGATATCAACCGGCCATTGGCAGACATGGGATAGCCCGGATTGCCCACCCCCAAAATCATCTAGCGCGATCCGTCCTCCCCTTTGCCGGATTTCCTGCAAGGAACTGAACACCAGCCCGTCGCGCGCCCCAAGGACGCTGTCTTCGTTAATTTCAATGACAATGCGCGACCAATCCACGCCAAACCGCGTTAAAATGGTCTGAAGATCGAAGATGAAGTCAGGGTTCAGCAAATTCTGGTCCATCACGTTGATCCAGAATTTCGGAACGTCCTCAGATGAAAGGAGATCCTCTGCACTTAACGCGGCAAAGGCCGCTTCAATAACGTGAAAGGTCAATTTCGAAGCGAGGCGATGGTCCCGGAACATCCAGGCAAAGCTCTCAGGCTTCCGGACCTCTCCGTCATCATCCTGCCAGCGGGCGAGTATCTCAACACCCGCAGTTTGACCCGTGCCGAGATCGAAGATCGGCTGAAAATGTGCCGTGACATTATCGAACCGGGCCTGTCCGCCGCTGTCTGAGAGACCCGACGGGGCCAGAACCCCTTCCAGCCGCGACGAGTAGATCGTGGTCGCGTTACGCTCTGTTCTTTTGGATGCGTAGAGCGCGGAATCGGCGAAGCTCAGAAGCGTTTCGAAACCGGACGCCTGATTTGGAAAGAGGCTGACACCGATGCTGAGCCCGCCCAGATCGGTTTTGCCGAGGCTTGCCACGTTCCGGCGGATCGCAAGCCGAAGATTGCTGATCGTGGTCCGCAGGTATCCGCGCTTTGCCTCGGGAATGTCGAGCAGGACACAGAATTCATCCCCGCCGGTCCGTCCGATGATGCTGCTGGGTGGAAGTGCTGCACGCAAAGCGTCGGCCACGGTTTTCAGAAAGGCGTCGCCAAACAGATGACCGTATACGTCGTTGACCGATTTGAAGTCATCAAGATCCAAGGCCAGCAATGCCGCCGGTCGCGCGTCGTTGGTCAGTCGGGCCTGGCACTTTGCGTTGAAAGACACCTTGTTTTCGACCCCGGTCAGCCGATCAATCTCGGCCATGCGGGTCAGCCGCTTTTCCCGGCGATTGGCTTCGGCCAGATCGACCTCAAGCTGATGTCTTGAAACACCTTGCGCAATCGACATGGCAACCAACCCCGCAACATGGGCGCAGCTTTCAAACACCTTCGTGGATCGCCAGGTCTGCGTTCCGACCGCCACCGCCATGACCCCCAGCCTGCTTTCGGCGTGAATAAGGGGCAGCATGGCAATGGTGATGTCTTGTCCGTTTCTCAGGACTTGATGCTCGATCCCGCCATTTTGCAGGGTCTGTCCGTCGGCGTGCCGCTGTTCAAGGAACGTGCGAAGCCGCGCATGGACCTCTTCGTCACCGCCCTCCCCTGGAACCAGCCCAAAGGCGTCCAGCCATATCGCCACTCCAAGCGCATGACATGCTTGAGCCGCAAGATCAGATGCGTCCCGGGCAACGCGTTCCAACGGGTCGTGTAGGGCATCGCGCGAGCCTAGCGCGACTGTCAGATCCGACACCAACACTGACCACCCCCCTTTTCGGACCGTCCGAGCAGTGAAACACCCAACATAGGACGCGCGATCTCAACCGGATTTACAATATGTTAACAGGTATGAACGAGCCTGGTTAACAAAGTGTAAACCCAAAGGACTGCGGGCGCTTTCGCGACCACTTTTGCCACGAAAGGCCCCGGCGGAGGCGCCCGCAGGGCCAGTTGGCATCAGCTTTCCCAGTTGCCCAAGACGCCCTGTTCAGTCAGGCCACAAGCCCTTCAGTCGGCGTACCAAATCTTGCTCAAAGACAGGTTTTGTAAGCGTTTCCACATCTGCAAACTTCTCTGACAACTCATTTTTCCGCCCGTATCCGGTCATGAACCAGAATGGGATGTCCTTCTCATGAAGTGCAATCGCGACATCAAGGCTGTTGTCGCCGCGTGACAGGCTGACATCCAGGATGGCGAAATCCGGCTGTTTCGGAGCAATCTCGGCCAGAAATTCGAGCGCTTCTTTGGAGGACCCGAACCTCGCAACGTCTTCAAAACCGAACGAAGACAATTGGGTCGACAGACCCTCGGCTATGATCCATTCGTCATCGAGAACAAGAGCCAGGTTTTTGGCAAGGGGCATGGTTTCAGACTTTACAGAGATCATTCAACGGCCATACCGGCGTCGAGGACATTTCGGATAAGAACTGACAAGACATAAGGATCGCATGGCTTTTGAACCAGCGGGGCCGCAACCTCGCCCATTTCATCCTTTGTGTAGCCGGTATAGCCGGACATATATATCACCGGCTTATCCGGTAAGGCTGCACGAAACGTCTTGGCCAATTCGAAACCGCTGACACCGCCGGGCATCACCACGTCGGTGAGAAGCAGGTCAAAGGACACACCCACGGCCACCTTCTCTGCCGCCTCGATCCCAGACCGACATTGCACCACGCGATAGTTCAGGCGGATCAGGAGGTCGCTCATCAAACCCAGCAGATCCGGCTCGTCCTCGACAAGCAAGATGGTTTCGTTGCTCCCGGTCAGCGGTTTACTTTGGGTCGGCTCGGCCCCCACCACATCCGGTTCCGTGCCGCGTGGCAGCGTCAGCCTCACGGTCGTGCCGATGCCATGATCGGAATACATGCGCATCTCTCCGTCGCTTTGCCGTGCAAAGCCATAGACCATGGAGAGGCCCAGACCTGTCCCGGAATTACTATCCTTGGTGGTGAAAAAGGGATCTGTCGCCCTTGCAAGGGTCTTGGCGTCCATTCCCATTCCATTGTCAGTGACCGAAAGCTCAACGAGGGCCTTCGCACCCGGATGGTGCAGCTCGGTGATCTCCGGGCCATTTGGCGCGTCCCAAACGGGACGGGCCGCCAGTTTGATCATGTTGCCTTTGCCCGATCTTACGATGGCATCCCGGCTATTCAGGATCAGGTTCATAAGCGCCGTTTCAAGTTGGGCATGATCACAAAAAACGGGCGCATCCCGGTGCTCCTCTTCTATCTCAAGCCGGATACTTTCCTCGATCATCGGACGGATCAAAGCCTGCAGGTCTCCAAAGATATCCGCGACCGGTCGCGACGTTCTCTTGCCAGGTTGCCGCTTTGCAAAGGCAAGCAGGCGCGACGTCAGATGCCCGCCCCTGCTGATCGAAGACCGCGCAATCTTCATGTATCGCGCTCTGTCTTCGTCGCTCTGCGCCTTTTCGGCGAGATCTATCGCATAAAGCTGGGCTGCCAGCAGGTTGTTGAAATCATGCGCGATCCCCCCGGTAAGCTGACCAAGAGCGTCAAGCCTGCTTTTTCGTTCGACCACCTGCCTGTTGCGTTCCTCAGCCGAGATATCGTCGATGATAAGAACAACGAAGATGTCTGAATCTTGTGCGGACACCTTCGCGCTGCTGACCCGAACATAGCGATGGTGCTCGCCGGATGGCGAACTGCTGAGCAACTGGGTTTCACCAGCCAAGGCAAAGCCGGACAGGGCCCTGCGAATGGGATCCGCGCTCGCATCGAGCCGGTCATGGCTCTCGGCGTCCATGAAATAGAACCGTTCGGGCCAGCGCATCGGCGTGTCCATGGACAGCCCGCCAAGCATGTGCCGCGCAGCCTCGTTTATCCGCAAAATCGTCCCGTTTGCATTCAGGGCCAGGATCCCGCTGGAAGCGGCGTTGAAAATGGTCTCCAACTCGTCCTTCGTGGCACGCAGCTCTTGTTGATACCCCCGACGGGCGGTTTCCTCCTCCCGCGACTTGGCTGCCGCGTTATTCAGCGACGAGACGATTACCGACAATTCATCCTGCTTCGCCTTCGATCGTCTGGGCAAGGCAATGGGCGCTGTGCCGTTCAGCCAGCCCAGACCTTCAACCTGATCCGCAATGGATCTTAGATGCCGCGCGACGAACCATTCAAAGATCTGCAGCATGACCAAAGACGCGACCATCGTCTTCAGAAAGTTCGACAAGAGCAGCGTAAACAACTGATCTATCAGTCTTTGTCTGGCCGTGTCGAAGGTCGCCCAGACGCTGAGCTGTCCAACGCTTATCTGCTCGTCAAACGTATTCGTGAAGAAAAGCGGCAAGGTGAGGGACGGAACCTCTCCCTCCTCGTACTCGCCGCGCTGAAACGCCTGGCCTGTGGATGCGACCAGGGAAACGGCCACGATATCCGGCTGCGCGACGATCCCGTCCAAGAGGACGTTAACCTGTTCAAAGTTGAACTCCCACAACGCGTTTTCAAAACCGGATATAAAGCTTGTTTCGACCACCGAAAGCTCTGCTGCCACCCGCGCCACGTCGCGCTGATAGCTCCAATAAAGCTGAAACGCAGAGGCAAGCAGGGACAGAACCGCAGACGAAGCGATCATCCATATAACGATGCGCCGCCCCAATACCTTGCCGGGCCGCCTGATGCGCTGAGCGATGTCAGCCTCGGTTGGGATCATGCTTGATCAACAATGCGTCGAGCGAGCCATCCTTTTTCATCTCCGCCAGGACCCGGTTAAAATCGGCAACGATTTCAGCGCTGTTCTCCAGATCCGTGCGGACGGCCATATGCACGGCATGCTCGGCCAGTACGAACGGAAGCGCGATCAGACGATCCTTCAGATCCGGCGCAACGACGTTCGTCACGTGGGCAAGCACCTCTTGACTGTCCAGCGTCACATCCACACGCCCATAAGCCACCATGTTCATGGCCTGGGTCGTCGTTGTGACGACAACCTTGTTCAGCGCCTCGTCCCGATCGAACCGTTCTTCGTAGAGAAAGCCATCACCAACGGCGACGGAATATTCCGCGATATCCGAATACTGGCCGATGCTGACGTCCTCACCCGTTTGCGCCACGAATTTGACCTGCGTCTGATAAAACGGATCGGCGTAGGTCATATATTCGGCAATCTCCGCATCGAAAAACAGACTGCCCACGATGTCGTAATCGCCCTGGCGCGACCCATCCATGATGCGGGCCCATGGCAAGATATCTGCCGTTACGTCATAGCCGGCACGCGTCAGGACGGCAGTGATCACGTCAACGGAAATCCCCTGGTTTGGCAGATCCCTGCCCGAGAAGGGTGGCCATTCATCAGCGACGACCAAAAGTCTTTGCTCGGCAAAGACAGGAGGCGCAAAAGCAAAAAGAAGTCCGAGAGTTACCGATAAAATGCGCATTCCTGTCCCTTCAATCATTAAGGTGTGACAACTTAACGTTGAGTACCGCTGCAAAGCAACAGATATAGTCCGAAAGACTTCCGTGCTCAGGGTGTCCCGCGTTGAAGGCACGCAGCATGGTCTTTGGCTAAGTGGCGCAGACAGGCGATACGGGACGAGAACGCGATACCCGTCAGGGCCCGAAATGCATTTCGCCCGAATGCTCTCGCGATGATCCACCGCGACAGAGCGGCGTCTTTCCTGTTCGACGCTCCAAGATCAGAACCCGCGATGCGTATCTCTCCCTCGCGGCTCATGTAATCCTGAACATAGCAGCTTTGCGGCTAAGCTCCGAGTGGCTCTGCCCCCCGCCCAACCGCGCTGGACACGTGGGAGCGGTCAGTCATCCAAATGTGCCGCTCTGCCATTCACAGTTTCATCAGCAAGGAATGACGCACCCAAGCCTGCCCCAGTCTTACGTCTTGCCAAGTCGTTTTATCGTGTCTATCCAAAAAGCACGCAGGGGAGTCCCGCCAAGGGGACTGAGAGGCTGACAGGGCATTTGCCCGGTGACGCGACCCTTAGAACCTGACCCAGTTGACACTGGCGTAGGAAGCTAGGGACGCGCATGAGATCATGCACCTTTGCGGCCCGACGTGAGGATCGATTTGGTCCTCGGCTCCTCTCCACGCTCATCTGGCGTCTTTCTGAGACTTGAGTTTGAGGAGCGCCTGACATGAATGTCCCAAATCCTAAAATCACCACCGACGCCTTGCCCGCTTCGCGCAAGATCTATGCGAGTGGTCTTTTGCATCCCGATCTGCGGGTGCCCATGCGCGAGATCGCGGTCCATCCCACGGCGGGAGAGCCGCCCCTCACGGTCTATGACAGTTCCGGCCCCTATACCGACCCCAAGGTTCTAACGGACATCAAGCAAGGGCTTGCCCCACTGCGGCGCGGGTGGATCGAAGCGCGCGGCGATGTCGAGGAGTATCAGGGACGCACCGTCAAGCCGGAGGACAACGGATTTGTCGAGGGCGACCGACTGACGCCGGAATTCCCCGTCCGCCCGCGCCCGCTGCGTGGCAAAGCCGGTCAAGCTGTGACGCAACTGGCCTATGCCCGCGCGGGGATTGTCACGCCAGAGATGGAGTTCGTGGCGATCCGGGAAAACCAGCTGCGCGATGCCGTTGAAGAGCCACGCGATGGAGAGGATTGGGGCGCCAACATTCCCGACTATGTCACGCCCGAATTCGTTCGGGACGAGATCGCGGCGGGGCGGGCCATCATTCCGGCCAACATCAATCATCCGGAAACCGAACCGATGATCATCGGACGGAACTTCCTGGTAAAGATCAACGCGAATATGGGCACATCCGCTATCACCTCTTCGATGGAAGAGGAGGTCGACAAGATGGTCTGGGCAATCCGCTGGGGCGCCGACACGGTCATGGATCTGTCGACCGGTCGCAACATCCACAACACGCGTGAATGGATCATTCGCAACAGCCCCGTCCCTATCGGGACCGTGCCGATCTACCAGGCGGTCGAAAAGGTAAACGGCATCGCCGAAGATCTCACATGGGAGGTGTTTCGCGACACGCTGATCGAACAGGCCGAACAGGGCGTCGACTATTTCACCATCCATGCCGGTGTCAGGCTGCACATGGTTCCGATGACGGTGAACCGGGTGACCGGCATCGTGTCACGGGGCGGGTCGATCATGGCCAAGTGGTGCCTGCATCACCACAAGGAAAGCTTCCTCTACGAACACTTCGAGGAGATCTGCGAGATCTGCCGGGCCTACGATGTCAGCTTCAGCCTTGGCGATGGTTTGCGGCCAGGCTCCATCGCCGATGCGAATGACGAGGCACAGTTCGCCGAATTGGAAACGTTGGGAGAACTGACAAAGATTGCCTGGGCGAAGGATTGCCAGGTGATGATTGAAGGCCCTGGCCATGTCGCGATGCACAAGATCAAGGAGAACATGGAAAAGCAGCTGGAATGCTGCCACGAGGCACCCTTTTATACGCTTGGCCCCCTGACGACGGATATCGCGCCCGGCTACGATCACATCACGTCGGGCATTGGTGCTGCGATGATCGGGTGGTTCGGCTGTGCCATGCTGTGCTACGTCACGCCAAAGGAACATCTTGGCCTGCCCGACCGCGATGACGTCAAAACCGGGGTTATCACATATAAGATTGCCGCTCATGCCGCGGACCTTGCCAAGGGCCTCCCGGGCGCTCAAAGGCGAGACGACGCGCTGTCCCGGGCACGGTTTGAGTTTCGGTGGGAGGATCAGTTCAACCTCTCCCTGGACCCGGAGACCGCGCGCGATTTCCACGATCAGACCTTGCCGAAAGAGGCCCACAAGGTGGCCCATTTCTGCTCTATGTGCGGTCCGAAATTCTGCTCGATGCGCATCAGTCACGACATTCGGAGCGAGGCGCAGAAACACGGCATGGAGGAGATGGCCGCCCGGTTCCGTGAGGGTGGTGAGCTCTATGTGCCGGCCGAACGCGCCGTATCGGATCCAGCGGAATGACCAGGATCTTCCAGATTGCCGGGGCCGGCCTTGCGGGGCTGGCCTGCGGCTACGAATTGGCCAGGCGCGGCGCGAGGGTTGTGATCTATGAGGCGGCGCAAACGGTTGGGACGAAAAGCGTTGCCCGTTTCGCCGGCGGCATGCTCGCGCCCTGGTGCGAACGAGAAAGTGCCGAAGAGGATGTGATCCGACTGGGCGCCGGAAGTGCCGATTGGTGGTCAGACATCACACCCGTCGAACGGCGCGGCACATTGGTCGTCGCCACAGGCAGGGATCAGGCGGAGCTTACCCGCTTCGCCCAACGCACCAGCGGGCACCGTTCGGTGAGCGCCGGCGACATCGCCGCCCTGGAGCCGGACCTTGAGAGCCGATTTCAGCGCGGGCTTTTCTTTGAAAACGAAGCGCATCTCGATCCGCGACGCGCCCTTTGCGATCTCGCAGACGCCGTAGAGGCTTTGGGCGGCGAGATCAGGCGTGGCGAGAACGCGCCGGATGATGTCGATATCGACTGCACCGGGATGGCCGCAGATATAAGCGGCCTAAGACCCGTTCGCGGTGAAATGGCGATTCTGTGCTGCCCCGAAGTGACCCTCTCGCGTACTGTGAGGCTGCTTCATCCACGCATACCGCTTTACCTCGTACCTCGCGCGGACGGGCATTACATGATCGGCGCCACGATGATCGAAAGCAGCTCGACGCGCGCCGCGACACTCAGATCCCTGAGCGAGCTTTTCTCGGCCGCCTTCACACTTCACCCCGCCTTTGCTGAGGCTGCGATCGTCGAAACGGGGGCCGGCCTTCGGCCTGCCTTTGCCGACAATCTCCCCCGCGTGACCCATGTGCAGGGAAAGTGGCATCTGAACGGGTTGTATCGACATGGCTTCCTTCTGGCCCCGGCCATGGCCAAATCGCTGGCGCAGAAACTCTTATCGGAGACCGATCATGAAAATCATCGTGAACGCCGAACCGCTTGAGGTTTCGGCCCAGACCCTGTCCGAGGCGATTGACGAACTTGGCTTTGACAGCCCGGCCATCGCCACCGCGATAAACGGAGTATTCGTGCCGCGCAGTGTCCGGGACACCAAACGCCTTACCGAAGGTGACCGGCTTGAAATCCTCGCACCGATGCAGGGAGGCTAGGATGAAGCTTTATCGCCGGCATATAGACTCTCGCCTGCTGCTGGGCACGGCCCAGTATCCGTCCCCCAAGGTGCTGGAGGAGGCCATTCGCGCGAGCAATACCCAGATCATCACGGTCTCATTGCGTCGTGAGACGGCAGACGGATCCGGTGCCGGCTTCTGGCAAAACCTGCGGGACATCGGCGCCCATATCCTGCCCAATACGGCCGGCTGTCATTCGGTAAAGGAGGCCGTGACGACAGCCCATATGGCGCGGGAGCTCTTTGACACCAACTGGATCAAACTGGAGGTTATCGGCCACGCGGACACGTTGCAGCCGGACGTCTTTGGTCTTGTCGAGGCCGCTCGCATGCTCAGCGCGGATGGCTTTGAGGTTTTTCCCTATACCACCGACGATCTGGTGGTGGGGGAACGGCTGCTGGATGCGGGCTGCGAATTGCTGATGCCCTGGGGTGCGCCGATCGGATCCGGTCAGGGTCTGAGAAACCCCGATGCCTTGCGGGCCATGCGCGCGCATTTTCCGGATATCCCCTTGATCGTCGATGCCGGCATCGGCCGTCCATCCGATGCCGCACAGGCGATGGAGCTGGGCATGGATGCGGTGTTGTTGAACACTGCCGTGGCGCGCGCGGGTGATCCGGTGGGAATGGCCCGGGCCATGTCACAGGCAACAGATGCCGGCCGCGCCGGATATGAAGCGGGCTTGATGGCGCCGCGTGACATGGCCGTACCATCGACCCCACTGCTTGGCATGGCGGAGCTTGGCTGATGGAGCGGTTCTATCTGATCGTCGGGCATGTCGGGCGGCTTGAACTGCTGGTGCCCCATGGTGTGAAGCTCGTGCAGTTGCGGCTGAAAGACCTACCCGACGAAGAAATCCGGCGCCAGATCGCACGCGCGCGGGATTTCTGCGCCGTCCACCGCGCCCAGCTTGTTGTAAACGATTACTGGCAGGCCGCACTCGACCTGCGGTGCAGCTTTGTGCATCTGGGCCAGGAGGACATGGATGCCGCCGATTTCAACAGTCTTCGTCGCGCGGGGATCCGGTTTGGTCTCTCGACGCATGACGAGGCGGAACTGGACCGGGCGCTCTCTCTCGATCCGGCCTACATCGCGCTTGGGCCTGTCTATCCAACGTTGCTGAAGAAGATGAAGTGGGGGCCGCAAGGGCTGGAACGGGTTACGGAATGGAAGCGCCTGGCCGGACCGGTTCCGCTTGTGGCGATCGGGGGGCTCACTCCTGAGCGCGCGCCAAGCGTGTTCGACGCCGGCGCCGACAGCGCCGCGGTGGTCACCGACGTCCAGCAGGCCGCAGACCCCGAAGCGCGTGTTCGCGAATGGCTAGAGGTCTGCGCCGCATGACCCGCTATGCAAGGCAGATGTTGCTGGAGGATGTGGGCGCGGCTGGGCAGCAAAGGCTGGCTGACGCGCATGTCGCCGTCATCGGGGCTGGCGGGCTTGGCTGCCCGGTGCTGCAATATCTGGCGGGTGCAGGTGTTGGACGCATCACCCTTCTCGACCCGGATGTGGTGGAAGAAAGCAACCTGCATCGCCAGCCGCTCTATCGGATGGCAGATATCGGGCGCGCGAAGGTCCACGCCGCAAGGGACGCGATAGAGTCGCTGAACCCGCACATCTCGGTCACCGCCCTTCGGGAAGCGCTTGATCCCGCAAATGCAGGGCAGGTGGTGCAAAAGGCAGACGTCGTCATTGACGCTGCGGATAGCTTTGCGGTGTCCTACACCTTATCGGATGCGTGCCGGGATGCCGTGACGCCGCTCGTTTCAGCCAGCGTGCTGGGACAATCCGGTTATGTCGGCGCGTTCTGCGGCCCGGCACCCTCTCTCCGGGCGGTTTTTCCGGACTTGCCGGAAACCGGCGGCGCGACCTGCGCGACGGCAGGTGTTCTAGGGCCCGTCGTCGGTATGTTCGGAGCGATCCAGTCCCAACTTTCGCTCAGGATCCTCCTCAACAGCGATCCATCCCCCATGGGGCAGATGATCACGGCAGATCTCTCCACCCTCCGTTTTGGCGGGTTCTGTTTTTTGGGAAGTCGGGAGCCTAAAGTCTCCGTTCCGTTCATTGCAAAGAGCATGCTTCGTGAAACGGACATGGTTGTCGAAATGCGGGAACAGAGCGAGACAGAGCAACCGATCACCCCCGGTGCGCTCCGTATGGGCTGGGATCAGGTCGGCGCCTTGCAGCCCACCGCCCCGACACAGCGCGTGGTGCTGTGCTGCAGCAGCGGCTTACGCGCGTGGCGCGGGGCTTCTGTTCTCCAGCGCAAGGGCCAAGACAACCTGGCTCTGCTCGCTGCCAAAGCATGTGGTTGAAGCGGCGCTTACAAGATCGTCCGCTTCACGACCGCCTGAAAAGCTATCCACACTTAGAATGACCGCAGCTTGCGCATGTCATGCAGCCTTCGACCATGCGCATGTCGTACTGTCCGCAGCTTGGGCAGGCCTTGCCGCGATTGAGGTCGGTGTTGACGACCTGCGCCTGTGGGTCGGATTTAAGGCCCATGCCCTCGCCCTCCAGAAACCCGATGGAGATCATGTGCTGTTCGATCACCCCGCCGATGGCCGCAAGGATGGATGGGATGTACTTGCCCTTGACCCAGGCGCCGCCACGTGGATCGAAGACGGCCTTCAGTTCCTCAACCACAAAAGACACATCTCCGCCCCGCCGGAACACGGCTGAAATCATGCGGGTCAGCGCCACGGTCCATGCGAAATGCTCCATGTTCTTGGAGTTGATGAACACTTCGAACGGGCGGCGGTGGCCGTTGATGATGATGTCGTTGATCGTCAGATAGATCGCATGCTCGCTGTCGGGCCATTTCAGCTTGTAGGTGTTGCCCTCCAGCGCCTGAGGCCGGTCGAGCGGTTCGGACATATAGATCACATCCGCCCCCGTCTCCGATTGCGGCACTTCTTCTGAAGCCTCAGAGACGCTGAGGACAGAGCCGGTGACGTCATTGGGCCGGTAGGTCGTGCAGCCTTTGCAGCCGGTATCCCAGGCCTGCATGTAGACGTCCTTGAAATCGTCAAAGCTGATATCCTCGGGGCAGTTGATCGTCTTCGAGATCGAACTGTCGATCCATTTCTGCGCCGCCGCCTGCATCTTGACGTGGTCCGACGGGGCGAGGGTCTGGGCGTTCACAAAGTAATCCGGCAGGGGCGCGTCGCCTTTCAGGTCGCGCCACATCTGTACGGCGTAATCGACGACCTCCTCTTCAGAGCGGGAGCCGTCTTTTTGCAGCACCTTGCGGGTATAGGCATAGGCAAAGACAGGCTCGATCCCCGAGGAGACGTTGCCGGCATAAAGGCTGATCGTACCCGTGGGCGCGATGGAGGTGAGCAAAGCGTTGCGGATACCGTGTTCGCGGATCGCGGCGCACACGTCTTCGTCCATGTTCTGCATCGCGCCGCTGGCCAGAAAGCCGTCGGCCTCGAAGAGAGGAAAGGCGCCTTTCTCCTTGGCCAAATCGACCGACGCCAGATAGGCGGCGCGGGCGATGGCGTGCAACCAGTGTTCGGTCTGACGCGCCGCCTCGTCCGAGCCATAGCGGAGGCCCAGCATCAAAAGCGCGTCCGCCAGACCCGTGACACCCAGCCCGATCCGCCGCTTGGCCTGCGCTTCCTGCGCCTGCGCCTCCAACGGGAACTTCGAGGCATCCACGACGTTGTCCATCATCCGGACGGCGGTCGCGACCAGTTTTTGCAGCGCGTCCTCATCGAGATGGGCAGCCTCGTCGAACGGCGCGGATACGAGCCGGGCGAGGTTGATGGAGCCAAGAAGGCAGGCGCCATAGGGCGGCAGCGGCTGCTCCCCGCAGGGGTTCGTCGCGGCGATGGTTTCGCAATAGGAGAGGTTGTTGGCAGCATTGATACGGTCGATGAAGATCACACCAGGCTCGGCATAATCGTAGGTCGACTTCATGATCTTGTTCCACAGATCGCGCGCCTCGACCGTGTGATAGACCTTGCCGTCGAACTGCAACTCCCACGAGGCGTCGTTCTTCACCGCCTCCATGAAGGCGTCCGTGACCAGAACCGAAACGTTGAACATGCGCAGCCGGGCGGCGTCGGATTTGGCGGTGATGAACTCCTCGATATCCGGGTGGTCGCAGCGCATCGTGGCCATCATCGCACCGCGGCGGGAGCCGGCGGACATAATCGTGCGGCACATCGCGTCCCACACATCCATGAAGCTGAGCGGGCCGGAGGCGTCGGCAGCCACGCCATGCACATCCGCGCCTTTGGGCCGGATGGTCGAGAAATCATAGCCGATCCCCCCGCCCTGCTGCATGGTGAGTGCTGCCTCTTTCAGCATCTCGAAAATGCCACCCATGCTGTCGGGGATGGTGCCCATCACGAAGCAGTTAAAGAGTGTCACGGACCGCGCCGTGCCCGCGCCTGCAGTTATGCGCCCGGCGGGGAGGTATTTGAAATCTTCGAGGGCTGCGTAGAATTCTCCCTCCCAATGATCAGGGTCTTTTTCGACCTTGGCGAGATCGCGGGCGATCCGGCGCCATGTATCTTCGACCGTCACGTCATGGGGGGTGCCGTCGGCGGCCTTGAAGCGGTACTTCATGTCCCAAATCTGTTCGGCGATGGGGGCGGCGAAACGGCTCATAACGTGATTCCCTCGGGTGACGCAGGACTGACAAGATAGCCATCCTGCACTCAGTTTTCCACAACAGTTTGCACTCCGCTCTGGCCGCGCTACACTATATGGGTGTTCTGTGGGGGACTCGGTGGATAACTCTTTCATAAACCTTGTAAAACTCTGTGTTGGAGCCGAACAGGTCGAAGACCTAACCAATTGGCAACGAAATCCACGCGCCAAAGGGCCGGACGGGCTGCCCCGTCACGTGACCCGCATGTGGCCCAAACAGAGTGATGCACTGCTGAATGGCGGCTCGCTCTACTGGGTGTTCAAGGGCCTGATCCTGTGCCGTCAGCGAATCCTGCGTCTTGACGAGGTGACGGGCGCCGACGGCATTACCCGCTGCGGCATCGTGCTGGAGCCGGAGGTGCACCGCACCCAGACCGCCCCCAAACGCCCGTTCCAGGGCTGGCGTTATCTCAAACCCGGCGACGCCCCGGCAGACCTGCCGGAGGGTCGCGCGCAGGAACCGACCCTGCCACCCGAGCTTAATCGCGCGCTGGCGGAGATCGGTGTTCTCTAGGATCGGCAGACTTCCGCCGCTCTACGACTAAGGTCGCAAGCGGCGCTCGGGGTGCGGCATCTTTAGCGTGTTAGCCTTTCAAAAGCCTCTGCTGCCGGGAGAGCGGCGGGGCGAAACCGAGCTATCGTGCAAGGTATCTGGGAGGACATCATGAGACGGATGACGGGAACGGGCCTCGCGCTCGCGCTTGCTGCTATGGGCGGCACAGCGATGGCGCAGGAGTTGACGGATGGCGCGATCAGCGCCTCGGTGGGGACGATCAACACCGACGCAATCATCGCCAACGAGGCAGAAACCAAGAACTGGCTGAGCTACGGGCTCGATTATGCCGAAACGCGGTTCAGCAAGCTTGACGCGATCAACGACGGCAATGTGGGCGAGTTGGGTCTGGAATGGGCCTATGACCTGCAGTCGGTGCGCGGGGTTGAGGCGACACCCATCGTGGTGGACGGGGTGATGTATGTCACCGGTTCTTGGTCCATCGTGCACGCGCTGAACGCGGTCACGGGCGAGGAGCTTTGGGTCTACGATCCTGAGGTGCCAAAGAATTACGCCTACAAGGGCTGTTGCGATGTCGTGAACCGGGGCGTCGCGGTCTACGAGGGCAATGTCTATGTTGCGACCTATGACGGACGCCTAGTGGCTCTGGAGGCCGCGACCGGCGATGTCGTTTGGGAGGTCGACACGATCGAGAACCGGGAGATGTCCTATACCGTCACCGGCGCCCCCCGGGTCTATGACGGCAAGGTCGTGATCGGCAATGGCGGGGCGGAATACGGCGTGCGCGGTTATCTGACGGCGTATGACGCCGAGACGGGCGATCAGGAATGGCGCTGGTATTCCGTGCCGGGCGATCCGTCACAACCCTACGAAGACGAAAGCATGGCGCGCGCGGCGCTGACCTGGGACCCGTCGGCGGAATACTGGAAGGCCGGGGGCGGCGGCACGATGTGGGATTCGATGGCCTATGATCCCGAACTGGGTCTGCTCTATGTGGGCACCGGCAACGGATCTCCCTGGAACCGGGATCTGCGCAGCCCGGCCGGGGGCGATAACCTCTATCTCTCCTCCCTCGTCGCACTGCGCGCGGATACGGGCGAATATGTCTGCCACTACCAGGAGGTGCCCGGGGACAATTGGGACTATACCGCGACACAGACCATCATCCTTGCCGACCTCGAACTGGAGGGGCAGGAGCGCAAGGTGATGATGCACGCGCCCAAATCCGGTTTCTTCTACCTCGTGGACCGCACCGATTGCGGATTCATATCAGCCGAACCTTTCGTGGAGGTGAACTGGGCGCTCGGATACGACGCGAACGGGCGGCCGATCGAGGATCCGAGGGCGCGCAATCCGGGAGAGACCTTTGAGGTGATCCCTTCGCCTTACGGGGCGCATAACTGGCATCCGATGAGCTATTCGCCGCAGACGGGGCTGGTTTATATCCCGGCGCAGGGCGTCCCGCTGAGCCTGGAACAAGACGCGCGCGATGCGTGGTCGTTCAATGCAAACCTGCCCGGCAGGCCGCATTCGAACCTCGGCTGGAACCTGGGTTGGCTGGTCTCTGCGACACCGCCCGCAGGGCGCCCGTTCGGGCATCTGCTGGCCTGGGATCCGGTCAAGCAGGAGGAGGCGTGGCGGCAGCAATATGTCTCCCCATGGAACGGAGGGACGCTGGCCACGGCGGGCAATCTGGTGTTCCAGGGCTCGGCCGATGGACGGTTCCTGGCTTACAATGCGGAGACCGGAGAGAACTTGTGGCAGACGCCAGTCGGATCGGGAATTGTAGCTGCGCCAATGACGTACGAGGTGGACGGCGTGCAATATGTCACTGTGCTCACCGGCTGGGGTGGGGTCTATGGCATCACCAATAAGCATTCCGAGCGCGTGGGGCCAGGCCATGTCTATACGTTCCGCGTAGGCGGTGAGACGCCCAAGCCGGAGGTGGTGATGGTCGAACCCAAGGAGCTGTTGCAGGGCGTGGCCTATGATCCGGATCACTATGCGGAGGGGGCCGCGATCTATATCGCGAACTGCGTCTTCTGCCACGGCGTGCCGGCGGTCGACAGCGGGGGCAACGTACCCAATCTGGGCTTTTCCGCACCGGAAAAAATCGCCGAACTGGAGGGCATCCTGCTGAACGCGGCCTTCGAGGAGAAGGGCATGCCCAGCTTTGAAGGGCGGCTGACGTCAGAGGAGATCACCAAGATTACCGCCTTCATCCAGGGCACGGCGGACGCGGTCCGGGGGCAGTAGCCTTTCCCGACCAGAAGGGGCGCCCTGCATGTGCCCGATGCACCTCCCGTATACCGGGCGGTGCAATTCCGCGCGTAGCGGAGATATGTTAACAGATCCGTTATGATCCACCGTCGCGGACACATAAGCGCGCATCACGTTCTTTGGCTCTTATAGAGCGGTGGTCGCCACCGAACCGGGCTTTGCGTACTCGTGGACGAGGACGAGACTGAAGTTAAATGATGCTGAACTGGCTAAAGTTGAAGGCTTTGCAACCCTTGTGTCTGCGCGATACCGGTAAGTATCTATCGCTATGCGAAACGACAGTCTCGTCATTCATGGCCAACCCAATAGACTAGGCGATGAACTCTAAGCCGCATTGGGCCGGAGAAGATTTGGTATCTCGTCTTGAAGGAAGTGTAGTTCTTGAGACAAAGTGTAAGACAGACACAAATTCAAGTCTGCGCTCGTTTTCGCGTTGACCCGTGTGAAGCTTTCAGCGGCGAAAAGGTAGGTATCTCAGAAAATGCCACGGCAGGATTGATGCCGTTGAATGGGCTTCGTCATCCCCCAACATCTGGTGTGACCGGCTGGTATTTATGGGGAGGAACCGAGTTTTCGGAAGCAAACGATTTTTTCAAACCAGTACATCTTGCTCACCTGGAAAACAGTTGCGAACTTGGCCTTAAGTTTCTGTTGTTACCGCCCGGTTGGCGCTTTTTAACGGACGGTACTTACGAAGACGTTTGGCTCGATCCAGCATTTATCGAAGTCAACGATTGAACGACCGTGCCCTCCATAACGGCCGGCTATCTGTAAACCGAACTTCCCTCTCTCGCGCTTCCCCAGCATTGCCATACACTGGCAGTGGCAAAGAACATTCGACGTCCCCAGATCGTCAGTTCACATGCTCACAGTCTACGACATCTTCGCTGCGGAACTTGTCACAAATTCCAGGGCGTAAAACATCGTATGTTCCGGGCCGTTGCAGGCCTCAGCGATAGAGATCTTCGATCTGGCGCGCGTAGAGTTCGTGGATCTTGGCGCGGCGTACCTTCATCGTGGCGGTCACCTCACCGTCATCGTGGTCAAGCTCCTTGGGCATCAGCCAGATCTTCTTGACCTGCTCGACCCGGGCGAGGTTGGCGTTCTGCTTTTCGACCTCCTTGTCGATCAACGCGCGCACCCGGTCATTTTCGGCCAGTGAGCGGAAGGTGGTGTAGGCGATCCCCTGCCCTTCGGCCCAAAGGCGGACCGTGTCCATGTCAAGCTGCACAAGCGCCGTCACGTAAGGCTTCTTGTCGGCGATCACCACGACCTCCTTGATGAAGGGCGAGGATTTCAGGACGTTCTCGATCAGGGCCGGCGAGAGGTTCTTGCCCGCGGCATTGATCATGATGTCCTTCTTGCGGTCGACGAGGCTGAGCGAGCCGTCGGCCTCGACCTGTGCGACGTCGCCGGTATGAAGCCAGCCGTCCACGATGGTCTCTGCCGTGGCCTTGGGGTTGTTGTAGTACCCCTTGAAGATCGTCCCGCCCTTGACCAGCAATTCGCCATCTTCCGCGATACGGTATTCGACATCGCCCACGGGGCGCCCGATGCGCCCGTCGCAATTGCCCCAATCGGGCTGGATGGAGCCGGTGCCGGAGGTCTCAGACATGCCCCAGCCTTCGCGGATGTTCACGCCGATCCCGCGCATGAACGACAGCAGGTCCGGCGCGATGGGGGCGGCAGCAGAGATGGCAAAACGCACACGGCCGAGCCCCAGATAGGAGCGGATGTGGCGATAGACCATCAGGTCCCAGAATGCGTGGCTGAGATGGTCGCCGGTATTCCATTTGTCGCGCCGCTTAGAGCCGCGCCGCATGGCGGAGGACAGGGCCAGCAAGGTGAGCGGTTTGCGCAAGGGTCCGGCGGTCTGGGCCTGCACCATCACACCGGCCTGCATCTTTTCCCAGATCCGGGGAACGCCGAAGAAAACCTGCGGCGCGACCTCACGCAGGTCGAGCGTGATCGTACGGAGGCTTTCGCCGAAGTTCATCACGAATTGCTTCGACAGGCCGTTCATCACCGTTACCGCCTGTTCTGCGATGTGGCAGAGCGGCAGGTAGCTCAGGACATCCGTGCCCGCCGGGTAGTCGCGAAAGATCTCCTGCGCGACCAGAGAACCGGAATAGAGGTTCTGATAGGAAATCTCGGCCGCCTTGGGCAGGCCTGTGGAGCCGGAGGTAAAAACCATCATCGCGGTGTCTTCTGGCTCGATCGCGGCCTTGCGCGCCAGAACGTCATCGCCCGCCTGCCCGTTCAGCATCGCGCGGCCCTTGGCGAGCAATTCGTCCCAGGTTTTCAGGTTCAGCTCATCGACGCCCTTGCAGCCCTTGGCGTTAAAGACGATGAGCTGGCGCAGTTTCGGAAGCTGGCCGCGCAGTTCGATGATCTTGTCGAGTTGCTCCTGATCCTCGATGAAAAGCACGGTGGTGTCGGAGGCATTGACCAGGTGGTCGATCTCGGCAGCGGGGCTGGTGGGGTACATGCCCACGATAACGCCGCCCGCGGCATTGATACCGAATTGCGCGAGCACCCATTCGCTGCGGTTTTCCGACAGGATGCCAACGTGATCGCCCGCCTCGACCCCCAGAGAGATCAGACCAGCGGCGGCGGCGTGCATGATCTCTTCGACGTCTTTCCACGTCATCTCGTTCCAGATGCCGTATTCCTTTTGCCGCATGGCGACGGCTGCGGGCCGTTCGGTGGCGTGGTCCGACACCATCTGAACGGTGCTGCGAAACCCGATTTCGGCTTTGCGGACGTCGAAGGGCATGGGCGTCTCCTTAGCTGAGCCAGCGCTTGCGGCGTTTGTAATGTTTCACATCGCGGAAGGATTGGCGGTCGGCGCCGCCATCTTCGGCGATGCCGAGATAGAAGGACTGGATGTCCTTGTCGTTGCGGAGGGTCTCGACATCGCCTTCGAGAACGATCTGGCCACTTTCCATGATGTATCCGTAGTCCGCCACGCCAAAGGCCACGCCGGCATTCTGTTCGACCAGGAGGATCGACACGCCGTCCTCGTCATTGAGGCGTTTGATGGTGGCAAAGATCTCCTCGACGATCTTGGGGGCGAGGCCGAGCGACGGCTCGTCCATCAGGATCAGTTCGGGCTGGGCGATCATCGCACGGCCAAAGGCCAGCATCTGCTGTTCACCGCCCGAAAGATACCCGGCGATCTGTTTCTGGCGTTCCTTGAGGCGGGGGAAGAAGTCGTAGACCTTGTCGTAGTCGGCCTTGGCGTTGCGCCGGTCGAGCGCGTAGGACGCGGCGATCAGGTTATCCTCGACCGTCATCTCGGCAAAGATGCGGCGGCCTTCGCGGACATGGAAAAGGCCCTGCTGAACCAGCCGGTCGGGCTGGATCGACATGATGGACTGGCCTTTGAAATGGATGCGCCCCTCGCCCACCTCGCCATTCTCCAGCCCCAGAAGGTTGGAGGCGGCCTTGAGCGTCGTGGTCTTGCCCGCGCCATTGGTGCCCAGAAGGGTGACGATCTTGCCGTCGGGCACCTCCAGCGACAGGCCACGCAGGGCCTGAACGGTGTGGTGGTAGGTGACTTCGATGTTTTCGATGGTCAGCATGGGCGCATCCCTTGTGCGATACGCGGCCCCCTGCGCGAGGGTCGCGACAGGATCAGACCGAGAGCCAGTCGGAGGTCGGCGTGAAAAGCTTGGTCTCGGCAGAGTAGCTGTAGACCCGGCCGGTGCCGATGGCGTTGTTCTCCATCGTGACTGGACCGCCGAAGAAGCCGCCGGAATCCCAGTCGGAGATGGCAGATAGGGTTTCGGCGACATTGTCGGCAGTCAGCTCGTTTCCGGCCTCGGCGGTGTCACGGAAGGCTTTGACGGCCAGTTCCAGCCCACACATCGTTTGCAGCGCCCAGGTGGACATGTAGTTTTCCATCGGCGTGCCCGCGAACATCTCCTTGGAGAGGGCCGCATAGGTTTCATACCGGGGGGCGCCTTCGCGGTCGTAGAAATAGCGATAGGGCATGACGCCCTGATAGCCGTCAAGGATCGGGCCCGCTTCGTTGGTGATCCGGTCGGCGATGAACTTTTCCATGCCCCAGAAGGTGCCCTTGAACTGCACGGGCAGGCCAAACTGACGCGCGCCGCCGATAAGCTGCGGCCAGACGCCGGTCACATAGCCTTGCAGGATGCAGAACTCTGCGCCCGATTGCGCGAGTTTGGTCACATGGGTCGGGATGTCGGCCCCCTGCGCCTTGGTGGATTCCTCCAACACGACTTCGAGGCCGAGGCGTTCGGCTGTGGCCTTGCCGTGCTCGATCGGGTCACGACCAAACTCGGTGTTGGAGAAGATAAAGGCCACTTTGGAGCCGCCGGCATCCTTGATGTTCTGCAAGAGGATGTCGAATTGCGACTGGTAGGTCGGGCCGGAGAGGTACTGATATGGGTTCTCCGCCGGGTTGGCGAGTTCGGAGGCGAAGGAGGTGGAGCCCATGATGCGGGCGTTTGCTCCGCGCAGTTCGGGGGCGATCAGCTTCATCGCACCGGTCGAATCGGCGAAATAGCCGATCATGTCAGTGCCGTGATTGGCCAGCGCGCGCTGGTAGTTGGCCAGCGTGTTGTTGGGGATATAGCCGCTGTCTTCGGTCACGAAGCGGATGGGCGTGCCGGCAATGCCGCCTTCGTCGTTGAACATCTTCTGCGCGAGGCTAAAGACGGGCGCGACAAGCTGGCCGGCAGTAGCGAATGGCCCGGTCAGCGGCAGCGAGACGCCGAGGATGTATTCGGAGGGTTGCGCGCGCAGGATCATCGGGGTGCCAATGGCGGCGGTGGCCGCGGCGCTGGTCGCCAGGAAGGTGCGGCGGTTGATGGTCATATGTGTCTTCTCCCTAAAACTTGGCCTTTGTTGTTATCCGCGCGCGAATGGCCAGCGGTTTGCGGCGCGCAGTATCCTGTCGGTGATGTGGTTGATGCCCAGCGGTTCTTTCAAGAGGAAGAACACGAGCAGCAGGCCGAACGCGATCTCCTGCATGGGCGCGGCATAGCGTTGCAGATCGAGCGCGCCGCCGGTGGCGGCACCGAAGCTGATCTTGATAAGTTCGGGGACCATCACGATGATGATCACGCCAAAGACCGGCCCCATCGTGCGGCCCATGCCGCCGACGATCAGAGCGGCGACCAGTTCCAGAGACAGGTCAAGCTCGAATTGCTCGGGCAGGATCCGGGCGTAGAAATAGGCAAAGAGCGCTCCGGCAAGGCCGCAATAAGCGGCGGAGATGGCAAAGCTGGTCAGCTTGTAGCGCAAAAGCGAGATGCCGAGGATTTCTGCCGAATAGTCCCGGTCGCGGATGGCGATGAAGGCGCGACCGACGCGGGTGCGGATGAGGTTCTGCGCCATCAGCAGGGTGATGAAAGCGAGGGACGCGATCAGCACGAACATCTCGCGCTTGGTGTCAAGCTCCCACCCGAAGAGGTTGGGGATGGGTGTGTTGATGCCCGCGACACCCCCCGTGAACGGGGCGAATGCGTCCTGTTCGATGAGAAAGATCACGATGAAGCTGGCGCTGAGCGTGGCGACGGCGAGGTAAAGGCCTTTGACGCGCAACGATGGCAGGCCCACGATGATGCCGATGAGGGCCGAAACCGCAATGGCCACCGGAATGGCGATCAGCGGCATGATCTGGTCGGGGATGATCCCGGCAAAGCCATTGTGGAAAGCGGTGGTGACATAGGCCCCTATGGCAATGAAGGCGCCATGGCCCAGCGAGACGAGGCCGGTATAGCCGGTCAGGACATTCACCCCGACCACGGCGATCAGCAGGATGCCCATCTTGCAGGCGATCAGGATGAAGTAGTCGTTGGCGGTGAGCGTGAAGAGGCCCAGGGCCAGGATCATCCCGTAAACGAAGGCCTGCTTGTAGGAGTTGTTCAGAACCCGCTCGTCCGCGGCATAGGTGGATTTGAGATTGCCGTTGATCATATCCGTTCCACCTCTGCTTGGCCGAAAAGACCGTGGGGACGCACCAGGAGGACGACGAGGACGGCGACGTAAGGCACGATCTCGGCCCAGTCACCGCCCAGTTGCCATTGGGTCATCGCCTCCATCACGCCGACGGCCATGGCGGCGATGAAAACGCCGATGTAGCTGTCGAGCCCGCCCATCAGCACGATGGCGAGGACGGAGAAGCCAAAGAGCCCAAGCGACGGGGAAATGCCGTTACGCGTAGCCAGGATCGCACCGGCGATGGCACCGGTGGTGCATGCCAGAACCCAGGCGCGGGAGAAGACTTTTGGCACCGAGATACCCATGGAATAGGCGGTCGACTGATCCTCCGCCGTGGCACGGATGGCGACGCCGGATTTGGTGTAGCGGACCATCAGGACGATGCCAACGAAGATCAGAAGCGCGATGGCCATGTTCACCAGATCGGCACCGAAGAGGAAGATCGGCGTGCCGAAGAGGTCGAACCGCACCGGCGCGTTGGGCGCGATGTGGGGGACGAAATCGGCATCAGCCGTCCAGATCAGGGAGGCGGTGCCGGACAGGATGGAGATGAGGCCCACGGTGATCATGATCATCGCGAAGATGGATTGCCCCATCAGAGGGCGCATCAGCGTGCGTTCGATGATCAGGCCCAGTATCGCGTTGCAGACCAGAGCGCCGGCAAGACCGAAGAGGATGCGGGGCACGTTGGCGGCCCAGTCCAGAACAGCACCCATGGGGGAGAACATCGGCAGATCGGCCCGCATCTCGGCCATCCAGGCCGGGTTCCAGGACGCGAGCCAGGCCGGAGCGCCCTCCATGCCGGGGATGATCACGGCGAAGGTGTAGTAGAAATAGGCCCCGAACATGATGACGTAGCCATGAGCGAAGTTGACGACCTTGGTGGCTTTGAAGACCGACACGATACCGACGGCGATCAGCGCATAGATGGCGCCGGACATCAGGCCGTTGATGGCGAATTGCGCGAATTGGCCCATTAGAGCGCCTCCACGTTTGAATGAGTTGGTTGCGCTTGGTTCGGAGTTCCGCCTCGTTGGTCGTCGCCAAGTCGTACGGGGTTGGCGGCTCCCAAGCAGTTTCGGGGAAACCTTTGAGTGTCAGAGGGAGTGTAGGCCTTGCTAACGCATGTCAGTCGCGCATCTTTCAGAGCATCCGCCCGATGGGCACCATCGGGCAGCCCCCGACCGCCCCCCCGGGCGGGGGCTTTACCCCCACCCGCGGTCGGGGACTGCCCTTGTTTCTGGTGATGGACAGTTGGAGCGTACATGGTCATGCCGCGGCCCCCAGATACGCCTCGATCACGTCTTCATTGCCGCTGACCTCCTGCGGCGTGCCGCTGGCGATCTGCTGGCCGAAGTTGAGCACCACGATGTGGCTGCAAATGTCCATCACCATGTGCATGTCGTGTTCGACGAGGAGCACAGTCGTACCAAACTCCTCCTGCACGTCCAGGATGAAGCGGGCCATATCCGCTGTTTCTTCGCGGTTCATACCGGCGACAGGTTCATCCAGCAGCAGCACCTTGGGCTGCATCGCCAGGGCGCGCCCCAGCTCCACCCGTTTTTGCAGCCCGTAGGGCAGCATGGTGATGGGGTACTTGCGGATATGGTCGATCTCGAGGAAGTCGATCACGCGCTCCTCGATGTCGCGGCGCAGCTCCAGCTCTTCCCGCTGGGCCGCACCAAAATAGCGCAGCGCCTGCCAGACATTGGTCTTGAGCCGCGTGTGCCCACCCAGCTTGATATTGTCGAGCACGGTCATGCCACGGAAGAGGGCGATGTTCTGAAAGGTGCGTGCGAGCCCCAGCCCTGCGCGCTTGTCGGGCGAGAGGTCCGTGATGTCCTGCCCCTCAAAAAACACCCGGCCCTTATCCGGTTTGTAAAACCCTGAAATCGCGTTGAAAAGAGAGGTCTTGCCTGCCCCGTTCGGTCCGATCACGCCTGTGATCTCACCCGGTTTGGCTTCGAAACTGATACCCTGCAGCGCCTTGATGCCCCCGAAGGACAGATGCAGGTCCTCGATCTTGAGCATGGTCACCCACCCTCATTGTGCCGCCCGTGCAATCGGGCCTCCCCACGCGGGAATATAGCGCGTTCAGGGCGGCGGTCGATTGTCCGAAAGCGGACCTCCCAATTTCACCGAATGCGCCGCAGTCTCGTTGGTCTGGCTGCGTGCGCCGTTTCGGCGGCTCCACCCCAATAAGTGGCACCGCCTTCTTCACATCGCAACAGAGTGTGCGACTTGACGTTACGGCGGTTTGGGGCGTCCGATATCCTGCAGGCCGAAAGGCGCTGATTTTCAGGCGGTTGCGAGGCGAAAGCCTCCCGTTACGTCAACTTGCGCTCAGCAGGTCCTGCAGGTGCAGGAACGTTGTTTTATCCTCTGCCTCCATCTGCGCAGTGCGGCTGCGCCACAACGTAGCCTGGGAGCGGAGGATGAGGCCGTCGTCGAGGATCTTGAGGTGATTGGCGCGCAGCGTCTCACCGGTGGAGGTGATGTCGGCGATGGCTTCGGCGGTTTCGTTCTTGACCGTGCCCTCGGTCGCGCCCTGACTGTCGACCAGAGCGTAATCGGCCACGCCGGCATCGCGCAGGAAGTCGCGCACCAGCCGGTGGTATTTCGTGGCGATGCGCAGACGGTACCCATGAGCCGCGCGGAAGGCAGCAGAAGCGGCGTCGAGGTCATCGAGCGTGTCGACATCGACCCAGAAATTCGGCACGGCGAGGATCAGGTCAGCCTGTCCGAAACCCAAGGGCCAAAGCTCCTCGACCTGCTGTTCCCAGCGGGCGAGTTTCTCCTGCACCAGATCGGTGCCGGTGACGCCCAGATGAATGCGCCCGGCGGCCAGTTCGCGCGGGATCTCTCCGGCCGAGAGCAGCACGAGCGAGACATTGTCGATGCCCGACACGGCCCCGGCATATTCCCGGTCGGATCCGCTGCGCGAGAGGGTCACGCCGCGCTTGGCGAACCAGTCGAAGGTCTTCTCCATCAGCCGGCCCTTGGAGGGCACGCCCAGTTTCAACGTCATGCCGCGCCCTCCGCCAATTCGAGCATCAACCCGGGGCGCAGGACGCCGCCCACAGCGGGGATCTCGGTGCCCCGGCCCAGATGCCGGGTCAGCGCGTCATAACGCCCGCCGGTAGCGACGGGCGGAAGGTCGGGCCGCCGTTCGGCGGAGAAGCCGAAAACGAACCCGTCGTAATATTCCATGGAGGTACGGCCATAGCTTGCCTCGAAATCGAGACTGTCGACGTCGATACCGCGCGCAGCCAGGGCTTCGCTTCGCGCCTCCATCCGGTTCAGGGCGGGCGTGATCGCCCGGAGATCGACAGCGATGTCGCGCAGTTGCGCCAGAGCGAAGGGGATGGTTTCCCGCACCGCGAGAAGCGCGTCAAGTGCCGCGATTTCGGTATCGGACAAGGCCGGTGTGTCGGCCTCATGGCGCAATGCTGTCAGACGCGCCTCCACCTCCGAGCGCGTGCGGCGCCCGATCTCGGGGCCAGCCCCGGCGAAGGGATCGTCGGCGAGGATCGCGCGCGGCTGGCCGCGCCCGGCATAACGGTCAAGCAGGGCACGAAAGCGGCGGGGGCGCCAGATATGGCGGGATAGAGCAGCCTTGCGGCGTTTCGTGGTCTCAAGCCCCTGAACCGCAGCCATGAGAATACCGATATCACCGGTGGAGGCCCGCAAGTCGAGGCCCGAAAGAACGTCGGAGAAGAGCGCGAACACTTCCGCATCAGCGGCGGCAGGGTTGGCGCGGTCGAAGACCTCGTAACCGACTTGGATATACTCGTTGGCACGGTCGGGATCGTGTTCCTGGCGGCGAAACACCTCTCCGGAATAGGTGTAGCGTGCAGGCTCCGCCCCGTTCTGCATATGCATCTGAACAACCGGCACAGTGAAATCGGGGCGTAACATCTGCTCCCCCCGCAGAGCGTCGGACGTGACGTAGGCCCGGGCGCGGATATCCTCGCCATAGAGATCGAGCAGCGTTTCGGCCGGTTGCAGGACAGGGGTCTCCACGGACAGCGCGCCTGCGGCTTCGAACCGGGCGCGCAGGCTGGCCGCCTGCGCGAGAATATTGGCACGGGCGGGCATTAGTCCTGACTGTCGAGCAGGGCACGAATGCGGGAGACCAGCTCGCCGCGCGGGACTTCGAACTGGCTGGGGCGCTCTTTCCATTCTTCGAGCGTGGCCTTCTGGGCAATCTGAGCCCCCAGGATCAGATCCTTGACCTGAACGACGCCGCGCGCCTTTTCATCGGCGCCTTCGATCACGGCAGCGGGGCTGGCGCGGCGGTCGGCATATTTGAGTTGATTGCCGAAGTTTTTCGGGTTGCCCAGATAAACCTCGGCCCGGATACCGGCATTGCGCAGCTCGGACACCATGGCCTGGTAATCTGCCATGCGGTCACGGTCCATTACGGTGATGACCACGGGGCCACGCTCGGCGGTCCGTATCCGGCCCTTCTCGCGGAGCGCGGCAAGCAGGCGGTCCACGCCGATGGAGATGCCGGTGGCGGGCACTTCCTGACCGGTGAACCGTTTGACGAGGTCGTCATAGCGCCCGCCGCCCGCGACCGAGCCGAATTGGCGCTTGCGGCCCTTGTCATCGAGGATGTCGAAGGTCAGTTCGGCCTCGTAGACGGGGCCTGTGTAATAGCCGAGGCCACGCACCACCGAGGGATCGATGACAATACGGTCGGAGCCATAGTCACCCGCGCCCAGCAAGTCGGCGATCTGCTCCAGTTCATCCACGCCCTGCCCGCCGACAAGCGAAGGGCCGACCAGCTCACGCAGACGCGCAATTGTTGCCTCGCCCGTTTCCCGCCGGGCGTCCATGAAGCCCATGATCACCTCTGCCTGCTCCTGCGCCAAGCCCGCGCCCTTGGTGAAATCACCGCTCTCATCCTTGCGGCCTTCACCGAGAAGCGCCCGCACGCCATCACGCCCCAACCGGTCAACCTTGTCGATGGCGCGCAAGACAATACCGCGCTCTGCCTCCTTGTCGGCACCGCCGATCCCTGCGACCTCCATCACGCCATTGAGCACCTTGCGGTTGTTGATCCTGACCACATAGTCGCCGCGCTGGATACCAACGGCTTCGAGCGTGTCACTCAGCATCGCGCAAATCTCGGCATCGGCAGCCATTGAGGCCGTACCCACCGTGTCTGCATCACATTGATAAAACTGCCGAAACCTTCCCGGCCCCGGCTTCTCGTTTCGCCAGACCGGCCCCATCGCGTAGCGCCGGTAGGGCGTTGGCAGATCGTTCCGATGCTGCGCATACACCCGCGCCAAGGGCGCTGTCAGATCATACCGCAGCGCCAGCCAATCGCCCTCGCCCTCCTGCCAGGCAAAGACCCCCTCGTTCGGCCGGTCGACATCGGGAAGGAACTTGCCCAGCGCCTCCACCGTCTCCACTGCCGAGGATTCCAGCGCGTCAAATCCATAGCGATGATAAACCTCGGCGATCTTGTCCAGCATCCCGGCGCGGTCACGCACCTCGGCGCCGAAGTAGTCGCGGAACCCCTTGGGCGTCTCGGCCTTGGGGCGGGGCTGTTTCTTTTGCTTTGCCATGGCCGGCATCCTTGGGCGACATCATTCGCCGCGCGGTCTATCCCAGCCGTATCGCATGGGCAAGGCACGGCCCGCCCCCACCGTTTTCCGGCCAGAAAAACTCCCACCCGAGGCAATCCGGATTTTTGTTCCGAAAAATCCGGCACCCTCTCAGATATCGCTGAAATCGCCCCCTCTGCCCCGCCCTTCGGCAAAGCGCGTGGCCCCGGCGATGCCTTCGGCTTCCAGCACCGTGGCCGAGGCCCATTCCCGCCGCAGCCCCTCGGCCAGGTGCTCGGGTGACATCCGGGCGGAAAGATGATCGGCCCGCAGACAGGCCTGGGGAAAGGCTGTCAGGCTCTGCGCCAGATCCAGCGCTTCCTCCAGCGCCTGGCCCCGCGCGCAGACCCGATCCGCCAGCCCGATCTGCGCAGCCTCTCCACTGGTCACGGGCCGCCCTGTCAGGATCAGATCGTTGGCTCTGCCCTGACCCACGAGGCGCGGCAGCCTCACGGTGCCGCCGTCGATCAGCGGCACGCCCCAGCGGCGGCAATAGACGCCCATCACAGCCGGTTTCGCCATCACCCGCAGATCGCACCACAGCGCCAGCTCCATCCCGCCCGCCACCGCCGGGCCTTCGATGGCCGCGATGACCGGCTTGCGCAACATCAGTCGTGATGGTCCCATTGGACCGGGGATTGGATCGTCCATCGGATCGGTCCAATCCTCGGGGATCGAAAGGGAGGAGATCCAGTCCGACCCTGCCCCAGCGCCCGTGAGAATGGCAACCTGAGCCCGGTCATCGGCCTCGAAATCCAGCATGGCGCTGTAGAGCGCCCGCGCTGTCGGAGGGTCCACCGCATTGCGTGCCTCCGGCCGGTTCAGGGTAACAATGCAGACGGGGCCTTCACGGGTGACAAGGACGCTCATGCCGTGCACTCTGCCGCAGGACAGGTGGCATGGTCCAGCCCGGTGCGATAGGACATGGGGCATCCCAAGCCACGGAGACGGCTTCATGCAAGAGATCGAAGAAAAGCTCGCTCATCTGATCCGCAACGTCGAGGATCTAAGCGATGTGGTGGCCCGGCAGGAACTCGAGATTGCGCTACTCACCCGCCGTGTGCAGATGCTGATGGAACGCGAAGCGGAACGGCAGGCCGATGGCGGGGGAGGTGTCGTGCTGGGCGACGAACGCCCTCCGCATTACTGAGGCGCTTTGACCGAAGCGGCGACAACAGCGCCGTCATGGATCAGGATATCCGCCCAGCGCGGGTTGCCGCCGCCAAAGCGCTCATAAGCGCTGATGAAGACGGTGTTGCGTTCCAGACGCGAAATCCGCGCCCCGCAGGGTTTCCGGCGCGACACGCCGCAAATGCCGGACTTGATGCGTTCATACGCCTTGTCGGTGTCGGAATAGGGATAAAGATCGCCCGGCAGACCATAGCGCAGTTGCTCGTGCATCGACGGCGCCCCGAAGACAGCGTTGGCAGCCGTGAACCGGCGCGGGCACCCATCTGCAAAGCCGGTGACGAAAAAACTGCGGGGCGCCGTGGTGCCGGGCGCGCTGTCATACAATGCATAGCCTGAACCACGGGCGGGAAACTTCTCGATCCGTCGACCCAATTGCGCTTTGGTCGCCGCGCAGGCCCGCGCGGTCTGACCAAACGCAAGCGGCGCGCCAAGCGGCAGATCCGGCTCGGCAGCCGCACGCGGGGCACGGGGGGCAAGGCGCGCGTCCCGACCGGCATCCCCACGGCTGGCCAGACGGCGGTCATCGGATAGAGCCTCGGGCTCTGGTGTCTTTGGCTGATCCGGTGCCAGCGCTGACGTCTGCGGCGTGTCAGCGTCCGAGCCTTGAACAAGACGCGCAAAGAGCCCCCGACGGCGAACTGGGGGCTCCTCCGGCTCGACCGCGTTCGCTGCAACTGGCGCTTCGGTTGCACTCTCCGGCGCGGCTTCGATTTGATCCGTTTCGGTGACTTCGCCGCCAGCTAAGTCGGTTTCTGGTTGGGCGCGCCCGAATACGCGGGACAAGAAGCCCTCTCCGGCCAGATCTGCCTCTTCGGCTCCGGGTTCGGTAGCAAAGTCAATCGGGGCCGTATCCTCCGCAAGTTCGACCTCGGACAGGCGCTCTACACCTGCCAGCGGGTCCGAACAGCCGGCCAACGCCATTGCGGCCAGGATTGCGAAAAACACGTTGCGCACCGGTTGGTGGGTCCTCTCTCCCGATCTCCCCGGAACGCCTGTTAACCGCAGAACGCGGATTTGTCCAATCCGACGCAGCGACGGGCGCGCCGGATCACGCCGATACTGCGTTCCGCGATCAGCCGAGAAGCGCCCGGAGAATGGGCGGGTCCTAGCGCCGGTGAGAACCCGGCAAAACAAGACTGACGGTGATTTTGGGCGGAAGCGAAGGGCGCGACGAGGCTGCCGCTGGCTCATCCGTCCGCCATCCTGCGCGGCTCTCCAGACGGCCTGCGTCACAGGCCCGCTCTGCCACGGGCGTCTGGATCAGGGCCCGCAGACGGACCGCAGCTAGCTGTCAGCCGCCTGGGATCAGCTCCTAAAGCTCCTCCACGTCCAGCACCCCACCCAAACTCTTGATTGCCCCTTTGATCTGCGGGTTGACCGGGAAAGCCTGACCAAGGTCGATCTCCACCTCTCCCGGCAGGGCCGGGTCCATCAGGCAAAGCTGGATGGGGCCGCGTGCGGCGTTTTTGGCGGCCTCAATGGCACCCTCCAGTACCGTGGCCACCGAGGGGACGGCCTGCTGGTCTGAGACAAAGATGCGAAGCCCGGTGGCCCCCGCCCCGGCAACTGCGGTGTCGATCGGGGCAACGGAGCGGCCCAGCAGCTTGAGCTGATCGCTCTCCATCGTCGCCTCGACCGTAACGACGACCTTGGCGCCGGTTTCGAGATGTTCGCGCGCATTCTCAAGCGTTTCGGAAAAGAGCGTGACCTCGTAGGCTCCGGTCGTGTCACTGAGCTGGCAGAAGGCAAAGCGGTTGCCGCGCGCGGATTTGCGCTCCTGCCGGCCGGCGACGACACCGGCGAGTTTGGCCACGAGCGGCGATTGTTCGGCCTTGGAGGTGACCTCATCCAGCGTGATCACCCCGGTGCGCTTCAGGGGGGCCATGTAATCATCGAGCGGGTGGCCCGAGAGATAAAACCCCACCGCCTTGAATTCCTCGGCAAGACGTTCAGCCGGCAGCCAATCGGGCACCGGCGAGAGACGCGGTTCGGGCAGGTCGTCGCCTGCTTCACCGAAGAGGGACACCTGATTGGAGGCTTTCTGTTCGTGGATCGCCGCTGAATAGCCCACCAAAGCGTCAAGGCTGTCGAAGACGCGGCGGCGATTGGGGTCAAGCACGTCAAAAGCACCAGACCGGGCGAGCATTTCCAACGGGCGCTTGCCCACGCGTTTCAGATCGACCCGGCGCGCCAGGTCGAAGAGATTGATAAAGGGTTTGTCGCCCCGCGCCTCGGTCAGCAGCCGCATCGCCTCGACCCCCACGTTTTTCAACGCGCCCAGCGCATAGACGAGTTCGCCGTTCACGACATTGAACGTCGCCTCGGAGCGATTGACGCAAGGCGGCACGTAAGGCAGCGAGAGACCCTTTTTGACCTCCTCGAAATAGATGGCGAGCTTGTCGGTGAGGTGAAGATCGCAATTCATCACGCCCGCCATGAACTCGACGGGGTGGTTCGCCTTGAGCCAGGCGGTCTGGTAGCTGACCACCGCGTAGGCGGCGGCGTGCGACTTGTTGAAGCCGTAATTGGCGAACTTATCCAGCAGGTTCCAGACTTCGAGCGCCTTGTCCTTGTCGACGCCGTTCTTGGCCGCACCTTCGAGGAATTTGGGGCGCTCGGCGTCCATCGCCTCCTGGATCTTTTTGCCCATGGCACGCCGCAGCAGGTCGGCGCCGCCCAGCGAATAGCCGGCCATTTCCTGGGCGATCTGCATCACCTGTTCCTGGTAGACGATGATACCTTGGGTCTCATCCAGGATGTGGTCGATGGAGGGGTGCAGCATCTCGCGGTCAGAAAGCTTGTTCTTGACCTCGCAGAATTTCGGAATGTTCTCCATAGGGCCGGGCCGATAGAGCGCGACAAGAGCGATGATGTCCTCGATACAGTCGGGTTTCATCCGCTTGAGCGCATCCATCATGCCCGAGCTTTCCACCTGGAAGACGGCAACGGTTTTGGCGGCTGCGTAAAGCTTGTAGCTGGCCTCGTCATCCAGAGGGATGGCATTGATGTCGTTCTCGGTGCCTCCGGCGGGCTGGTAGAGCTCGGTGCCGTCGGAGGCGACATGAAGCGCACGGCCGGAGCCGAGGATCAGATCGACAGCGTTCTGGATCACGGTCAGCGTCTTGAGGCCGAGGAAATCGAATTTCACCAGTCCCGCCTGTTCGACCCATTTCATGTTGAACTGGGTGGCGGGCATGTCAGAGCGGGGGTCCTGATAGAGGGGGACCAGAGCGTCCAGTGGACGGTCGCCGATCACCACACCGGCGGCATGGGTGGAGGCGTTGCGCAAGAGCCCTTCGACCTGCTGGCCATAGGTCAGAAGACGCTCGACGACCTCTTCGTTGCGGGCCTCTTCACGCAGGCGGGGTTCGTCCTTGAGCGCCTTTTCGATGGAGACGGGTTTGACGCCTTCAACGGGGATCATCTTGGAGAGGCGATCCACCTGGCCATAGGGCATCTGCAGAACACGGCCGATATCGCGGACGGCGGCTTTTGACAAAAGCGCACCGAAGGTGATGATCTGTCCCACCTTGTCGCGGCCATACTTCTCCTGAACATACTGGATGACCTCTTCGCGGCGATCCATGCAGAAGTCGATGTCGAAATCGGGCATGGAAACCCGTTCGGGGTTCAGGAACCGCTCGAAGAGAAGACTGTAGCGCAGGGGGTCGAGATCGGTGATGGTGAGCGCATAGGCCACGAGGGAGCCCGCACCGGAGCCCCGCCCCGGGCCGACGGGGATGTCGTTTTCCTTGGCCCATTTGATGAAGTCGGCGACGATCAGGAAGTAGCCTGGGAAACCCATGCCTTCGATGATGCCCAGTTCGAAGTCGAGGCGTTTTTGGTATTCTTCCACGGGAGCGGCGTGGGGGATAACGGCCAGCCGCTCCTCCAGTCCTTTGACGGACTGTCGTCGCAGCTCCTCCACCTCGTCATCGGCGAAACGCGGCAGGATCGGGTCGCGGCGATAGGCCATGAAGGCACAGCGGCGGGCAATCTCCACGGTGTTCTGGGCAGCCTCAGGCAGGTCGGCGAAGAGGGTCACCATCTCTTGCTGAGACTTGAAATAGTGCTGTGCGGTCAGGCGACGGCGGGGGTCCTGCTGATCGACATAGGCGCCTTCGGCGATACAGATCAGCGCATCATGCGCCTCATACATGTCGGAGGTTGGGAAGTAGACGTCGTTGGTGGCGACAAGTGGCAGGTCCATGGCATAGGCCATCTCCACATGGCCGCGCTCGGTCAGGCGTTCCGCTTCGGGCTGGCCGTCTTCGCCGGGATGGCGCTGAAGTTCGACATAAAGCCGGTCGGGGAAGGCCTGGCTGAGACGCTGGAGCAGTGTCTCGGCGGCGGGGCGCTGACCGGACTGCAGCAGGCGACCCAGAGGACCGTCGGGGCCGCCGGTGAGGCAGATGAGGCCGTCGGAATGGGAAACAAGTTCCTCAACGGTCACCTGGGGAAGCTGGCCGCCCTTATCGACATAGAGGCAGGAGTTAAGCTTCATCAGGTTTTCGTAACCCGCCTCGGACTGCGCAAGCAGAACCAGCGGCGCGGGCGGTTTGGGGCGGTCGCCGGGCGTAGTTGCGACGTACGCCAGATCGACCTGACAGCCGAGGATCGGCTGAATACCGGCGCCTGCAAGCGTGACGGAGAATTCCAGACCCGCGAACATGTTGTTTGTATCCGTAAGGGCGACGGCGGGCATCCCGGCCTTGCGGCAGAGATCAGGCAGCTTTTTGAGCCGCATGGCTCCTTCGAGGAGCGAGTATTCGGAATGGACGCGGAGATGGATGAATCGGGGATCACTGCTCATGCGCCGGACGCTAGCGTAGCGCAGGCCCAGAAGGAACGGGCGTTGATCGCTTTTTGAGCGGTTCCGGCGCGGCAAGCGACAGCGCGCAGGTTTGGCTTGCCTTGGACCATGCTTGGTTTTTAAGCTGCCAAGGCTGAACAGGGCCTGCCGCTCCTTCTACGTCGCATCGAGGGAGGGCCATCAAGGCCGGATCATCGGTAAGGCGACGGGTTTTTCGGGAATGGACATCGCGTTTCTTCTGAACGGAGAGACAGTTGCGCTGACGGGCGTGGAACCGACGGTGACGCTTTTGGACTGGCTGCGTGAGGAGCGTGGGCTGACGGGCACCAAGGAGGGCTGTAACGAGGGGGATTGTGGGGCCTGTTCGGTGATCGTGACGGATGCGCGTGGCGCAAGGGCGCTGAACGCATGCATCCTGTTTCTACCGCAGCTTGACGGAAAGGCCGTGCGCACGGTCGAGGGGATCGCAGGGCCGGAGGGTCAGATGCATCCGGTGCAGGCGGCGATGGTCGCGCATCACGGCTCGCAATGCGGATTCTGCACGCCGGGTTTCGTGGTGACGATGGCGGCGGCGCATCTGAACGGGGCGCAGGACTTCGACGATCAACTGGCAGGCAACCTCTGCCGCTGCACGGGCTATGCGCCCATCGTGCGCGCGGCAGAGGCAGCGGCGGAGCAGCCGGTGCCGGATTGGATGCGGGAGCGGCAGGCGCCGGCGGCAAACACCCAGACGTTCAGCCCCCGCTCGGGCGATGACCTGGCGGAGATCTACGCGGCCCACCCGGACGCCACACTGATCGCGGGCGCGACGGATGTCGGCCTTTGGGTAACGAAGGAGCTGCGCAAGGTGGCCCCCGTCATCTTTCTGGATGGCTGTGACGACCTGCGCGGCGTGGAGACCCGCGACGACATGATCCGCATCGGCGCGATGACGGATATGAACGCGCTGCGCGAGGCGATGACGCCCCTGCATCCGTCCTACGCGGAGTTGATCCGGCGCTATGGGTCGGTGCAGGTGCGGGGCGCGGCGACGGTGGGCGGCAACATCGCAAATGGCTCGCCCATCGGGGACAATGCCCCTGCGCTGATCGCGCTTGGCGCAACATTGGTCCTGCGAAGAGGCGATGTCCGGCGAAGGATGGCGCTGGAAGACTTCTTTCTGGAGTACGGCAAGCAGGATCGCGGGCCGGGGGAGTTTGTGGAGGCGGTGGAGGTGCCACGTCAGGCGGACCGGCTGCGCTGCTACAAACTGTCGAAACGGTTCGATCAGGATATCTCCGCCGTGTGCGGGTGTTTTGTGGTCCGTCTCGAGGGCAATGTTGTGCGCGAGGCGCGGATTGCGTTCGGTGGACTGGCCGGCGTGCCGAAGCGAGCCAGTCATGTGGAGAAAACACTGACCGGCAGGGCTTGGGACCCCGAGAGGGTGGCAGACGCCATGCCCGCCTTCGAGCAGGATTTCGCGCCACTGTCGGATATGCGAGCCTCGGCATCCTATCGCCTGGAGACGGCGAAGGCGATGCTGGAAAGGTATCTGGCAGAGGATCGGGGCGTGCTAACATCGGTGCTGGAGGTGCGGGCATGAGTGTCGCGAAGCCCCTTCCCCACGACGCCGCCACGCTGCACGTGACCGGAGCGGCGCGCTATGTCGATGACATCCCCACGCCGCGCGGGACGCTGCATCTGGCCTTCGGGCTGAGCGAGATTGCATGCGGGACGATAACTAGCATGGGTTTGGAAGCTGTACGCAATGCAGAGGGCGTTCTGGAAGTGCTGACGGCGGAAGATCTGCCGTTTGACAACGATGTCTCGCCCTCCGCCCATGATGAGCCGCTTTTGGCGACCGCGCAGGTGCATTATGTGGGCCAACCGCTCTTTCTCGTGGTGGCGGAGAGCCATCTGGCAGCGCGCAAGGCCGCACGATTGGCCGAGATACGCTATGCCGAGGAGCCTGCGCTTCTGACGATCGACGCGGCTTTGGCAGCGGAGAGCCGGTTCGAGGACGGGCCGCGGATCTACGAAAAGGGAGATGCGGCGGCAGCAATTGCGAAAGCACCGCACCGTGTGGAAGGCCGGATGGAGATCGGCGGGCAGGAGCACTTCTATCTGGAAGGTCAGGCCGCTCTGGCGGTGCCGCAGGAAGGCGGGGATATGATGATCCATTCCTCGACCCAGCACCCGACGGAGATCCAGCACAAGGTGGCCGATGCTTTGGGTGTGCCGATGCACGGCGTGCGGGTGGAGACGCGGCGCATGGGTGGCGGCTTCGGCGGAAAGGAGAGCCAGGGCAATGCGCTGGCCGTGGCCTGCGCTGTGGCGGCCCGCGCGATGGGGCGGCCCTGCAAGATGCGCTATGACCGGGACGATGACATGGTCATCACCGGAAAGCGTCACGATCTGAGGATCACCTACGAGGCCGGGTTCGATGACGAGGGGCGGCTGGCGGGCGTGTCCTTCCGCCATGATGTGCGCTGCGGTTGGTCGATGGATCTGTCGTTGCCGGTGGCGGACCGGGCCATGTTGCATACCGACAATGCCTATCACCTGCCCGCCGCGCGAGTAGAGAGCCACCGGTGGAAGACCAATACGCAAAGTGCGACGGCCTTTCGCGGGTTTGGCGGGCCGCAGGGGATGCTGGGGATCGAGCGGGTGATGGATCATGTCGCGCATTTTCTGGGGCGCGATCCGGTCGAGATACGCCAGCGGAATTACTATAAGGCGGGCGATGGAGGGGGGCCGTCTGCCCCCCCGGCCGTTGGCCGTCCCCCCGAGAGTTTATCCGGCAAGATGAAGGAGGGGGATGTCGAGAATGAGAGTCAGACCACCCATTACGGGATGCCGGTTGAGGATTTCGAGCTGCAAGGGATGACGGAGGCCCTGCTGAAAAGTGCGGAGTATCATCAGCGGCGGGCTGCGGTGAAGGCCTGGAATGCGGAGCAAGGGGTGATCAAGAAGGGGATTGCGTTTTCTCCGGTGAAATTCGGGATTTCCTTCACGCTGACCCATCTTAACCAGGCGGGGGCGCTGGTGCATGTCTATCAGGACGGCTCGGTCCATCTGAACCATGGCGGGACGGAGATGGGTCAGGGCCTGTTCCAGAAGGTGGCCCAAGTGGCCGCCAGCCGCTTTGGCGTGTCGCTGGACGTGGTCAAGATCACGGCGACGGATACCGGCAAGGTTCCCAACACCTCCGCCACGGCCGCCTCGTCGGGCAGCGATTTGAACGGGATGGCGGTCAAGATCGCCTGCGACACGATCCGGGAGCGGATCGCGGAGGTGGTGGCGGAACGGCATCAGGCGCGGCCCGAAGCAGTGGTGTTCGAAGATGGAGAGGTGCGCGTGGGCGAAGCGGGGATGAGCTTCGCCGCTGCCGCGCAAATGGCCTATATGGCGCGGGTCAGCTTGAGTGCGACAGGCTTTTACAAGACGCCAAAGCTGGAATGGGACAGGATAAGGGGCGTCGGGCGTCCGTTTTTCTATTTCGCCTATGGTGCGGCGGTGACCGAGGTTGCGTTGGACACACTCACCGGTGAAAATCGGATCTTGCGCTGCGATATCCTGCATGACGCCGGCGCGTCGCTGAACCCCGCCCTGGATATCGGGCAGATCGAAGGGGGCTATGTGCAAGGCGCGGGCTGGCTGACGATGGAGGAACTGGTTTGGGATGATCGCGGTCGACTGAGGACACATGCGCCGAGCACCTACAAGATCCCCGGATGTTCGGACAGACCGGAGGTGTTCAACGTCGCACTTTGGGATGCCGAGAACCGTGAGGAGACGATCTATCGCTCGAAAGCCGTGGGTGAACCACCTCTGATGCTTGGGATTTCGGTGTATCTTGCATTGAGCGATGCCGTGGCGGCGTGCGGGGATGCCTATCCGGCGCTCGACACACCCGCAACGCCGGAACGGCTTTGGGCGGCGGTGCGACATGTCAGAGGCGCGGCATGTGGATAAGTCTGTGGACGGGATGTAATGGCGTTTGATTTAAAAGCCTTGGAGGCCGCATTGACCCGGGCGCACCGAGTCGTACGGGTGCTCGTGCTGGAGCATCGTGGATCGACCCCGCGCGAGGCCGGGACAGAGATGTTTGTCTGGGCCGATGGGCAATCCGGAACGATCGGTGGCGGAGCGCTGGAATATGAGGCGACGGACGCCGCGCGGGCGATGCTGACCGGAGAGCAGGCGGCGGTGCACCGGCAGGCCCTGGGTCCGGATCTGGGGCAATGCTGCGGCGGGGCAGTGACGCTGGTCATGGAGGTCTGGGATCACGTGCCGGAGCCGGAGGATGGCGTCGTCCTGCGCCGTATCTCGGGAACGGCCCCTATGCCGTTGAAGATCAAGCGTCATTTGGCGGATGCCCGGGGTCAGGGGCAAAGGCCCCCGACAGAACTGTGCGACGAATGGCTGATCGAGCCGGTCGATCGCCCGTGCCGCGCCTTGTGGATCTGGGGAGCAGGTCATGTCGGACGCGCCTTGGTTGACGTACTGGCGCCGCTGCCGGAATTTACGATGACGTGGATTGATACTGCTGCTGCGCGGTTTCCCGATCCGGTCCCTGAAAACGTGACAGCCGTTCCTGTGGGCAAACCTGTGGATCTGGTGCCCCACGCCCCTGCAGAGGCCGAACATCTGATCCTGACTTATTCACATGAATTGGATCTTGCCTTGTGCCACGCGCTGTTGCACCACGGTTTCAGCCGAGCCGGCCTGATCGGCTCGGCCACGAAATGGGTGCGCTTTCGCAAACGGTTGAAGGCTTTCGGGCACGGAGTGGACGCAATAGACAAAATTGACTGCCCGATCGGGGACCCGTCGCTGGGCAAACATCCCCATCAAATCGCCATCGGCGTCGCGGCCCGCCTCTTGACGCCACGAGCGACAAGCGCGGCGGCATGGAACCAGCGCGCATGAGTGATCCCTTGCTGCGGATCGAGGGGCTGACCAAGGCCTATCCGGGCGTGGTCGCAAATGACGACGTGTCGTTCGCGATCGAACCTGGAGAGGTGCACGCGCTGCTGGGGGAGAACGGAGCGGGAAAATCCACTCTGGTCAAGATGATCTACGGGCTTGTTCAACCGGATGCCGGACAGATGGCCTGGCAGGGCAGACCTTTTGGCCCACCAGAGCCGCGCGCGGCGCGTGCAGATGGCATCGCAATGGTGTTCCAGCACTTCTCGCTCTTCGATGCGCTGAATGTGGCGGAAAACGTGGCCTTGGGAATGGAGGCGCCGCCGCCGATGCGGGATCTGGCGCGCCGCATCCGGGACGTGTCGGATATGTATGGTTTGCCGCTTGATCCCGACCGGGTAGTAGGCGATCTGTCGGCCGGGGAGCGGCAGAGGGTGGAGATCATCCGCTGCCTGTTGCAGGATCCGAACTTGCTGATCATGGACGAGCCGACCAGCGTTCTGACCCCGCAGGAGGTTGAGATCCTGTTCCAAACGCTCAGAAAGCTGAGCAGCGAAGGAACGGCCATCCTCTATATCAGCCACAAGCTTGAGGAGATCCGGGCGCTTTGCGACGCGGCCACCATCTTGCGACAGGGCAAGGTGGTGGCGACGTGCATCCCGCGCGAGACCACGGCACGGCAGATGGCGGAGATGATGGTAGGCACGAGCCTGCAAAGCCCGGCACGTGCACAGACATCAAAGGGTCAGCCCGTCCTGGAACTGACAGGTCTGTCGCTTCCTGCGCTCAATGCATTCGGCACAGCGCTAAAGGACGTTCGGCTGAGCGTCGCCGAAGGGGAAATCCTTGGTATTGGCGGGGTTGCGGGGAACGGACAGGACGAGTTGCTTGCTGTTTTATCGGGCGAGCGCACGGTGAAGAGCGATGCGGTGCGGTTTGGCGGTCAGCCGGTCGGGCGGTTGGGTCCCACCGCGCGACGGGGCTTGGGCCTGCTGGCGGCCCCGGAGGAACGGCTTGGCCATGCGGCAGCCCCGGATATGAGCCTGACGGAAAATGCCATTCTGACCGGTGCGGTGCGCGAAAGGCTCGTGCAGTCCGGGTTCCTCAAATGGCGCGCCGCCGAAGCCTTTGCCGAGCGGATCATCGAACGCTTCGATGTGCGCACGCCCGGTCCGGGCAATGCGGCGCGCTCGCTCTCTGGCGGTAATCTGCAGAAATTCGTGATCGGACGGGAAGTGTTGCAATCTCCGAAAGCTCTCGTGGTGAACCAGCCCACCTGGGGTGTGGATGCGGCCGCCGCGGCGGCGATCCGACAAGCCTTGCTGGATCTTGCCGCCGGGGGCGCCGCCGTTCTGGTGATCAGCCAGGATCTGGATGAGCTGATGGAGATCAGCGACCGGTTCGGCGCGCTGAATGAAGGCCGCTTGTCGCCGTTGCGGCCCACCGCCGGTCTGAGCGTGGACGAGATCGGGCTGATGATGGGCGGTGCGCATGGAATGGAGGTGGCGCATGTCTGATCGGATGCGCGAAGACTTTCATGCCTCCGGCGGCCGTATTTGTATCGAGAAGAAGCAGGGGACCGGCGCGTGATCCGGCTGGAACGCAGGCCGCAGCCGTCACGGGGCTGGAGTTACGCCACGCCCGCCGTTGCAGTGCTGGCCACGATGCTGTTTGGAGGGCTTCTTTTCGCGGCGCTGGGGAAAAACCCGGTCGAGGCGATCCGAACGATCTTTTGGGATCCGATCTTTGGCGAGTTCGCGTTTTTCTACCGCCCCCAATTGCTGGTCAAGGGCGCGCCGCTTGTACTGATCGCAATCGGGCTGAGCCTTGGGTTTCGCGCCGGGATCTGGAATATCGGAGCCGAGGGGCAGTATATCGTGGGTGCGATCCTCGGGGCCGGGATTGGCCTTGCCTTCTATCCGCTGGAAGCCTGGTATATTTTCCCTCTGATGGTGATGGGCGGCGCTTTGGGCGGATGGGCCTGGGCGATGATCCCCGCGCTTTTGAAGGTGAGGTTCGGGACCAACGAAATCCTTGTATCCCTGATGCTGGTCTATGTCGCGGAACAGCTTCTGGCGTCGATGTCACTGGGTCTTTTGCGCAATCCGGAAGGCTTTGGCTTTCCCGGAAGCCGCAACCTGCAACAATCTCCCAGCACCCATAACGCTGAACTGATCGCCGGGTCGGGGATGCACTGGGGCGTGGTGGCGGCGATGATCGCCGTCATCTTTGCCTATGTGCTTCTGAACCGTCACCTGCTTGGCTACCAGATCCGCCTGATCGGAGAGGCGCCGCGCGCGGCGCGCTTTGCCGGCGTGCGCCCGGCGCGGCTGGTCCTCTTTTGCCTTGGCACCTCGGGCGCCCTGGCAGGGCTGGCCGGGCTTTTCGAGGTTGCGGGGCCTGCCGGTCAGATCAGCATTGATTTCAATGTCGGCTATGGCTTTACGGCAATCATCGTGGCGTTTCTGGGCCGGTTGCACCCGGTGGGCATCCTGCTGGCCGGGGGATTGATGGCACTGACCTATATCGGAGGCGACATTGCACAATCGCGCATGGGCCTGCCCGCCGCGGCCATTCAGGTCTTTCAGGGAATGCTACTGTTTTTCCTTCTCGCCTTTGATCTGTTGACGCATTTTCGCTTGCGCTTTGCACGGACAGAGGTTGCCTGATGGAACTTGGCGCAATCAATCCGGTTCTTTTGCTCGCCTCTCTGATGGTGGCCGCGACCCCTCTTCTGCTGGCCGCCATCGGTGAACTTGTCGCCGAAAAGGCTGGCGTTCTGAACCTTGGTGTCGAGGGGATGATGATCGTTGGCGCGATCTGTGGCTTCGCTGTTGCCGTGGAGACCGCGAACCCCTTCATCGGTTTTCTGGCCGCCGCTTTGGGTGGGGCACTTCTGTCTTTGCTCTTTGCGCTGCTGACGCAGGTGGCCCTGGCCAATCAGGTCGCTTCGGGTCTCGCGCTGACGCTCTTTGGATTAGGGCTAAGCGCGCTGATGGGACAGGGCTATGTCGGCATCAAGCCCCCTCCTACACCACGGCTCGACCTGCCGGTGCTGAGCGATCTGCCGGTGATAGGACGCGTGCTCTTCTCCCATGATCCGATCCTCTATCTGGGCCTCTTCATCGCTGCTGCCGTCTGGTATCTGCTGCGTTTTACCCGCGCGGGATTGATCCTGCGTTCGGTCGGTGAGAACCATGATGCCGCTCACGCGCTTGGCTACAAGGTGGTGCGTATCCGGATCCTCGCGATCCTCTTCGGCGGCGCCTGTGCGGGGCTGGGCGGGGCTTACATCTCGCTCATCCGCGTGCCGCAATGGACCGAGGGGATGACGGCGGGCGTGGGCTGGATTGCGCTGGCCTTGGTGGTCTTTGCCAGTTGGAAGCCCTGGCGCGCGGTACTGGGTGCCTATCTTTTCGGCGGCGTGACCGTGATGCAGTTGAACCTGCAAGCCGCGGGCGTTGCCATTCCCGTCGAGTATCTGGCAATGTCGCCCTATCTGATCACCATTCTGGTGCTGGTCATTCTATCGGCCGACAAAAGCAACGCACCGGCATCTTTGGGCAAAACCTTCCACGCCTCGTCCTGACGGGGCCAATAACGAACCTGGGGAGTAACACTCACATGAAATTCACTTCACTTCTGACCGGCGCAGCCCTCGCGCTGGGGCTGGCGTCAACGGCACTGGCCGATGATCCCACAAAGGTGGGCTTTGTCTATGTCGGCCCGGTGGGCGATGGCGGCTGGACTTATGAGCACGATCAGGGCCGTAAAGCGGTCGAGGCAGAGTTCGGCGATGCGGTTGAAACGGTCTTTGTCGAAAACGTAGCCGAAGGCCCGGACGCTGAACGGGTGATGACGCAAATGGCCCTGGATGGCGCTGATCTGATCTTCACCACCTCTTTCGGCTTCATGGATCCCACCATCAACGTCGCCTCGAAGTTTCCGAATGTGAAGTTCGAGCACGCAACAGGCTACAAGCGGGCCGACAATGTTTCGACCTATTCCGCGCGTTTCTATGAAGGGCGCGCGATCCAGGGCCATATCGCGGGCAAGATGACCGAAAGCAATATCATCGGCTATATCGCGTCCTTCCCGATCCCCGAAGTGATCCGGGGCATCAATGCGGCCTATCTGCATGCCGCGCGGGTCAATCCGGATGTCGAGTTCAAGATCATCTGGGTCTACACGTGGTTTGACCCCGCCAAAGAGGCCGATGCCGCGAAAGCCCTGATCGAACAGGGCGCGGATGTCGTTCTGCAGCACACCGATTCCACGGCGCCACAGGCAGCCGCGCAGGAAGCTGGGAACGTGATCACCTTTGGCCAAGCGTCGGATATGGAGCAATACGCTCCGATGCCACGGGTCAGCTCCATCATCGACAATTGGGCCCCCTACTATATCGAACGCACACGCGCTGTGATGGAAGGCACCTGGGAAAGCGTCGATACCTGGGACGGGATCCCCACAGGCATGGTCGAGATCGGAGAAATCACCGATGCGGTGCCGGAGGATGTAAAGGCCGAAGCCCTCGCGATGAAAGAGGCGATCCGCGCGGGTGACTATCACCCCTTCACCGGCCCCCTGAAGAAACAGGATGGCTCGGACTGGCTGGCCGACGGCGAAGTGGCCGATGACGCAACACTGGCCAGCATGAGTTTCTACCTCGAAGGCCTCGAGGGCGAGATCCCGAACTGACCCCTACGCCCGATGCCGGGCGCCCATGAAAAATCACGTAAAGGCCTCCCCCGGGGAGGCCTTTTCCGTTTGGCAGCGTTTACCTGTTCAAGCGGCGGTGGTCTCTGCGCGGAAGGAATTGTAACGCTCGACCATCAGGCGGTACTCGGTCGGGATATCCCACAGAGCAAGAACACCCACCACATCTCCGGCACGATCGACCACCGGCAAATGGCCAACGCCAGCCTCGATCATTCGGGCCGCTGCCTCACCCAGACTGTCGGAACGGTGTGCGGTCAGCGGATCGCAGGTCATCACCGCCTCGACCCGCGTCAAAGCCGCATCCCGACCCTGTCCATAGCACCGGCGCAGCACATCTCTCTCGCTCAGAATGCCCACAAGCATGCCATCTTCGATCACAGCAACAGCGCCAACGTTCTGCCGATCCATAAGGGCGCAGGCATCCCGAACGCTGGCTGTGGATAAAATCGTCGCGGGTTGGCGGCCCGACAATAGCTGATCAATGGACTTGATAATCATCACACTCTCCAAAAACAAAAAAATATTTCGTAAGTTTAATGCGACCTCTCGCGATTTGCGAGTCCGGTTTCCCAGACCCGCGGCACGTCGCCCTTCCCTTTCGGCAAGACCGATGTCACGGTCGCGCCCATGACAGATCTCAAAAGCCTCAATGGCACCCGGCAAAGCAAACTTGTCTTCGGCGCCATGCAATTCGGGGGCCGGGCCAATGCCGCGGATGCCCGTGCCATGTTCGACGCCTGCAGGGCGGCGGACGTGAACCACTTCGACACCGCCAATGGCTATACCGAAGGCGCATCTGAGACACTGTTGGGAGAGATGGTCCGCCCTGAGCGGGACGACCTGATCCTTGCCACCAAAGTGGGTTATACCGGTCGTGCCGATCGCGCGACGCTCACCGCGCAATTCGATCTGTCCCGCAAGCGGCTGGGCCTTGACCAGGTCGATCTGCTCTATCTTCACCGCTTTGACCCGATCACAGATCTGCGCGAAACGATCGAGACCTTTGCGGATTTCCGGCAGGCTGGTCTGATCCGCTATGTCGGTCTGTCGAATTTTGCCGCGTGGCAGGTGATGAAGGCGATCACTATCGCAACGAAGATGGGGCTGACGATCGACGTCCTGCAACCGATGTACAACCTCGTGAAACGGCAGGCCGAGGTCGAGATCCTGCCGATGTGCATGGATCAATCCGTCGCGATCCTGCCCTATTCCCCTTTGGGCGGCGGGCTTCTGACCGGAAAATACGCACGGGGAGAACCCGGGCGGCTGACCGAGGACAGCCGATATGCCGCCCGCTATGCGCCGTCCTGGATGACCCAAGCCGCCGAGGGTCTCGTGACGATTGCCGAACGGGAGGGAATCGCCCCCGCCACGCTCGCCGTCGCCTGGGTGGCGGCCCATCCCAGCGCGCCCCATCCCATCATTTCGGCCCGAAATGCCACACAGCTTGCGCCATCGCTTGCCGCGCAAGATTACCGCTTGTCGGAAACGCTTTATGCCGAGCTTTCCACGCTCAGCCCGACGCCGCCGCCCGCCACCGACCGGATCGAAGAACAGGCATGACAGATATCCTCGTGATCGGTGGCGGCATTGCCGGCTTGTCGGCAGCGGCGCGCCTTGCCCCGCATGCCAGCGTCACCGTGCTCGAAGCGGAGACAGCGCTTGGCTATCATGCGTCGGGCCGTTCCGCGGCACTCTTTGAAGAGCATTACGGCGCACCATCGGTGCTCGCGCTCAACCGGGCGAGCGCGGAATATCACCGTACTGCCAATGGCGGCTATCTCAGCCCGCGTGGTTTTCTTCTGACATCTGGTCACGGAGATGACGCACTTTTCAGGGCTGATGCAAAAGCGTTGCATTGCGATGAGATCTCACTGGCCGAGGCTCGGCGGTTGGTGCCCATCCTCAATCCCGAAACTGTCGCGCGCACGGCCTATCACAACGGCGCGCAGGATATCGACACCGATCGGATGTTGCAGGATTTCGCCCGCGCCGTGCGCGCAGAGGGGGGGCAGGTCATCACCGGACAAAAGGTCGAAAGCATCACCCGCGACAACGGCAATTGGCAGGTCTTTACGGGTCAGAACGTCCATAGCGCGACGCTTCTGGTCAACGCGGCAGGCGCCTGGGCGGATGTCATCGCCCAGATGGCGGGCCTCACGCCCATCGGCCTGACACCCTGCCGCCGTTCCATGGCACGAATCCCGGCACCGGGAGGCCACGATGTGACCGGCTGGCCGCTCTTTTTCGGCGCGGGAGAAACCTGGTACGCCAAACCCGATGCCGGCAAACTTCTTGTCTCACCCGCCGACGAAGACCCGGTGACGCCCCATGATGCCTGGGCCGACGATCTGGTTCTCGCCGAAGGCATCGCCCGCTACGAGGCCGCGGTGACCGAAGAGGTGACGCGGGTTGAAACCTCCTGGGCCGGTTTGCGCAGCTTCGCCCCCGACCGCACCCTCGTGCTGGGCCGCGACACGCAAGAGCCTGAGTTCGTCTGGTGCGCCGGCCAGGGCGGTTATGGCTTCCAGACCGCTCCGGCGGCCAGCCAGTTGCTGGCCGACCTGGTGTTGGCCCGGACACCGGAGATTGACGCCGATATCGTGAAATCCCTGTCGCCAGCGCGCTTCTGAACGGCTAGCATCCAGACATGTTTATCAGATTTTTAGCACTCATTCTTTTCCTTCTCAGCGCGTGCAGTCCCGCTCAGGCGCCTTTCGACGGACCTATGGTCATCGGGGACACCGACCCGGTGCGTTTTGCAGGGCGCCAGCCCACCACCTATCCCGTGCAGGGAATGGATGCCGCCCGCTTCCAGACCTCCGTCGACTGGGCGCGCGCCAAAGCGGTTGGTATCGAATTTGTTTTTCTCAAGGCCACCGAGGGCGGGGACCTCGCCGATCCCAAATTCCGCGACCACTGGCACGGCGCGGGCCGCGCCGACATCGCGCGCGGCGCTTATCATTTCTACTATTTCTGCACCGCGCCCGAGGTGCAGGCGCAGTTCTTCATCCGCACCGTCCCAAAAACCCGGGGCACCCTCCCCCCGGTTTTGGACATGGAATGGAACCCCTTCTCACCCACCTGTCAGCGCCGTCCCGATGGCGCGACCATACGGGCCGAAATGCAGCGATGGCTCGATATCGTGGAGGCACATTTCGGCCAGCGCCCGATCATCTACACAACCCCCGGCTTTTACGAAGATGCCGGTCTTGGTGCCTTTCGCGGCTACGAATTCTGGCTCCGCGCCACCGCGGAAACGCCCGCGCAGGTCTATCCAGGACAACCCTGGCGGTTCTGGCAATACACTGCCACCGGCACGTTGCCCAATACGCCCGGTTCGATCGACATCAACGCTTTTAACGGCACCCGATCCGACTGGGACACCTGGCGCGCCGCCCGATCCATCCGGTAGAGCAACGGGTCGGCGGGCGGGCGCCTTTGCGCTTTAGCGCAAACAGACCCGCCCGTCGACTTTACCCGTCCTTGCGAATAACCGCGTTGCTGGGATCGTAGGGACTGTCGGCCTGAACCTCCGCATCCCAAAGCTGATCGAACATCTTGACCTTCAGCCTGGTGCCCGGCTGGGCCAGATCCGGCGCGACGTATCCCATTCCGATGCTCTTGCCAAAGACGACCGAATACCCCCCCGAGGTGAGCCGCCCCACCCGACGCTCTCCATCATAAAGCGCCTCGCGCCCCCAGGGGTCAGCGTCCTCGGGCCCGTCGATCAACAGCGTCACACAAGTCGACCGGATCCCTGTCTGCTCCAGCTTCTCCTTGCCCTGGAAATCCTTGGACAGATCCACGAAGCGCGGCAGATCCGCTTCAAGCGGCGTTGCGTCCCGGCCCAATTCCGTGCCGAAAGCGCGATAGCTCTTCTCCTGCCGCAACCAGTTCTGCGCCCGGGCGCCCACCAACTTCATCCCGTGTTCCTCACCAGCCCCGACCAGCTGATCCCAGAGGTAATTCTGCATCTCGATGGGATGATGCAATTCCCAGCCCAACTCCCCCGTATAGGCCACCCGGATCGCGCGCACCGGGCACATCCCCAACTCGATCTCGCGCATCGACAGCCACGGGAACCTCTTGTTGGACAGCACCGTCTCAGGCTCCGCATCCTTGACCAGCTTATTCAGCACATCGCGGGATTTGGGCCCTGCAATGGCGAACACACCCCATTGCGTCGTCACATCCTGGATCTCGATATAGCCAAATTCATCTGCCTTATCCTCCGCGGCCTTGCGTAGATAATCCGCGTCATAGGCCGTCCACGCCCCCGCAGAGACCAGGTAATACTCGTGCTCGGCCAACCGCACGATGGTGTATTCCGTTCGTGTGGTCCCGTGTGAGGTCAGCGCATAGGTCAGGTTGATGCGCCCGACCTTGGGCAGCTTGTTGCAGGTGAACCAATCCAGAAACTGCGTGGCACCCGGCCCTTTCACCACGTGCTTGGTAAAGGCCGTGGCATCGATCAGCCCCACCCCTTCCCGGACGGCTTTCGCCTCCTCGACCGCGTATTGCCACCAGCCCCCGCGCCGGAAGCTGCGCGCGGCGTGATCATCGAAACCCTTTGGCGCATAATAATTGGGTCGCTCCCACCCGTTTACTTGCCCGAATTGCGCGCCAGCCGCCTTTTGCCGGTCATAGGCCGGCGCCGTGCGCAACGCACGGCACGCCTCCCGCTCCTCATCGGGGTGGTGGAGGATATAGACATGCTCATATGCCTCCTCGTTCTTGCGCGCAGCGTATTCGGTCGTCATCCACGCCCCGTAGCGCTTGGGATCGAGAGAGGCCATGTCGATCTCCGCCTCCCCCTCGACCATCAGTTGCGCAAGATAATACCCGGTGCCCCCGGCCGCCGTGATCCCGAACGAAAACCCTTCGGCCAGCCACATATTCCGTAGCCCCGGCGCGGGTCCCAGCAGCGGATTGCCGTCGGGTGTGTAACAGATCGGTCCGTTATAGTCGTCCTTCAGCCCCACCGTCTCGGACGACGGGATACGGTGGATCATCGACATATACTCTTCCTCGATCCGCTCCAGATCGAGCGGGAAGAGGTCCGCGCGGAAGCTGTCCGGAACCGCGTACTCGAACCGCGCCGGCGCGTTGCGCTCATAAGGGCCCAGGATCCAGCCACCCCGCTCCTCGCGCACATACCACTTGGCGTCCGCATCCCGCAGAACCGGATGTTCAGGGTTCGACTTGCGCCACTCCTGCAGTGCCGGGTCAGGCTCGGTCACAATGTACTGATGCTCGACTGGAATGGCCGGGATCTTGAGACCCAAAAGCTGCGCTGTGCGCTGCGCGTGGTTCCCCGTGGCCGTTACGACATGTTCAGCGTGGATCACGACCCGCTCGTCCGAGGGTACGAGATTGCCGCCTTTCTCCACCATCTTGGTGCATGTCACATCCCAATGATCACCCGTCCAGTGATAGCCATCGACCTGCCACTTGCGCTCGATCATGACACCGCGCTGCCTGGCCCCCTTGGCCATCGCCATCGTCACATCGGCCGGGTTGATATAGCCGTCCGTCGGGTGATAAATCGCTCCTTCCAGATCCTCCGTGCGCACCAGCGGATAGCGCTCCTTGATCTGCGCGGGGCTCAGCCACTCGTATGGCACCCCGCAGGTCTCGGCTGTGGACGCATAAAGCATATACTCATCCATCCGCGCCCGGCTCTGTGCCATCCGCAGATTGCCGACAACGTAGAAGCCCGCGTTCAGACCCGTCTCGTCCTCAAGCGTCTTGTAGAACTTGATCGAATAGTCATGAATATGGGTCGTCGCGTAGGACATGTTGAAATAGGGCAAAAGACCCGCCGCGTGCCAGGTGGACCCGCTGGTCAACTCATCCCGCTCCAACAGCATCACATCGTCCCAGCCTGCTCTGGCAAGATGATATGCAATCGACGTGCCGACAGCACCGCCACCCACAACAAGAGCCTTCACATGGCTTTTCATTTCCGCGATTCCCTCAAGTCCTGTGACCAGCCCGTTTTAGGCCGCTCCAAGTTACGCCGCGCCAGCCAGCCGACCGCTCACAATAAAAAAGCGACCTCCCAGACACTTCGCACCACGCGAGGCAAAATCACTTGCTTCTTTGGGTCAAAAATATCCCGGGGGTTTGGGGGCAGCCCCCCCAAGGCTGCGCGCCGAGCGCGTGTCATCACATGCGCCGCAGGCGCTCCGGCAGGTCAGAGCGCGACAATCTTTCCAGGATTCATGATATTGTCTGGATCCAGGGCTTGTTTGATGGCCACCATCACATCCGTGGCCTCTCCCAATTCCCGGGTCAGATAGCGCATCTTGCCCTGGCCGATGCCATGCTCCCCGGTGCATGTCCCGTCCATCTCGATCGCCATCTCGTTCAGCCATCCAACGAACTGATCCGCCCTTGCCACTTCTTTGGGCTGATCCATGTCGATCAGGACCAGAGAGTGGAAATTCCCGTCCCCCACATGCCCGACAATAGGCGCCAGCAAATCCAGTTCCGCCGCTTTTTCCTGAGCACGTCCAACACACTCCGCCAACCTGGAAATCGGCACGCAGACATCCGTCGAAATGCCCTGTGCGCCGGGCCGCAACTGAAGGCTCGCCCAATACGCGTCGTGGCGGGCCTGCCAAAGGCGGTTGCGATCCTCCGTGCTTGACGTGGCCTCATAGCCGGACGCTCCGAACTCTTCTGCAAGCGCTCCGAATGTCTCTGCCTGTTCGGCCACGCTTGCATCCGATCCATGAAATTCGAGCAGCAAAAGAGGCGTCTCTGGCAAATTCAGCTTTGAATAGGCGTTCACCGCCCTCACCTGCAAAGCATCCAACAGCTCGATCCGCGCCACCGGAACACCGTATTGGATCACCGCCATGACAGTCCGGCAGGCCGCATCGACGCTCGGAAACGAACAGCGTGCCGACCGGATCGCCTCGGGTATTCCCTGCAGCTTTAGCGTAATCTCCGTGATCAGACCCAGCGTGCCCTCCGAACCGACCAGCAAGCGCGTCAGATCATAACCCGCGGACGTTTTCTTCGCCCTCTGGGCCGTGCGTATGACCCGACCGTCCGGCATCACGGCCTCAAGCGCGAGCACGTTGTCTTTCATCGTTCCGTAGCGCACCGCATTGGTTCCGCTGGCCCGCGTGGCGGTCATCCCGCCCAGCGAGGCATTTGCCCCTGGATCAATCGGGAAAAAGAGCCCCTGATCCCTGAGATGCGTGTTCAGCTGTTCTCGAGTGACACCCGGCTGTACCACCACATCCAGATCCTCGGCATGCACCGTCAGGATATGGTTCATCTCCGCCATATCCACCGATATCCCGCCGCCTGGCGCATTCACATGGCCCTCCAGCGACGTCCCCGTTCCGAATGGCACAACCGGCACCTTGTGCGTGGCGCAGATTTTGACAATCTCGGCCACTTCTTCCGTATCACGGGGAAAGACGACCGCATCCGGGGGCTGGTTGGCGATCCAGGTGGTCGTATGCGCGTGTTGTTGCCGCACCGACGTACCTGTCTGCATACGATCACCAAACCGTTGTTTCAGTATGCCAAGCGCTGTTTCGATCCCCGCGTCATTGCGCGACAGGGCCGTCAATTGAACCATGCGCCTTACCTCCCAATCGTGCCGGTCACCTCATCTGTCCTAATATCATACGCCGCAGAACAGATGTCAAAGTTCCAAATGGAACTATTTACCCAGCGCGATCCCCTCACGGCGGGGGTCCGCGCCGCCTTCAAGTGTCTCACCGATAAAGATCGCGTGCAGTCCGGATGTCAGGTCACGTATGTTGACCTCATAGCCAAGGGCTTGCAACGGCGCTTCCAAACCTTCGGCGTCGGTGCCCGCCTCAAGGTCGTAGGTCCCGAACCGGTTCACCTTATGTGGCAACGCGACAGCCTGTTGCACATCCAGACCCCAATCCAGCATCGCAATGATCGACTTTGCCACGTAACCGATAATGCGGCTTCCGCCAGGCGACCCGATCGCCAGGACCGGCGCCCCGTCCTTTAGAACAATCGTTGGCGCCATCGAAGACCGTGGACGCTTGCCCGGCTCCAGCCGATTGGCGATCGGCACACCGTCCACGTGGGTTTTAAATGAAAAGTCCGTCAATTCGTTGTTCAGGAGAAATCCGCGAACCATCAGGCGGGACCCGAAGCCGTTTTCGATCGTGGTCGTCATCGACAGGACGTTGCCGTATTGATCGACAATCGAGATGTGGGACGTCGATGGAAGCTCCAGCGAGATATCATCGGCAAAGTTGAGCGCGTGATCGAAGTCCGGCGCTCCGGGGGCAACCTCGGGCAAAGCATCATCACCGGACAGCAATTCGGCACGGTCGGCAAGATAATCGGGGGCAAGCAGCCCCTCTGACGGGACCGGAACAAAGTCGCTGTCGGCCATGTAGCGTCCGCGATCCGCGAAGGCGAGCCGGGAGGCATCGCCGATCAACCGCCAAGCATCGACACTTTCGGCGCCGAGTTCGGCCAGATCAACACCCCCGAGCAGCCCAAGGATTTGACCGACAGTTAGCGCACCGGACGAGGGCGGCCCCATGCCGCAAACATCATGGCTGCGGTAGCTGACGCAAACCGGAGTGCGCTCTTTGACGCGGTAGATCGAGAGGTCGAGTTGCGACAGCACACCGGGGTTGCCATCAGCTGTCTGAACGGTCCGAACGATATCAGCGGCGACGGGCCCGGTATAAAATGCGTCCGCTCCCTCACGCGCGATCATCTGAAGCGTCTCTGCATAATCGGGATTTTTCAGGATATCCCCCTCAGCAAGCGGGGCGCCGTCGGGCAAAAAATAAGAAGCCGTCGGTTCAAACCGCGCCAGCCTCTCTGCATCGCGCTCAACCAGGCCCGCAAGACGGGGTGAGACCGCAAACCCGTCCTGCGCCAATCGGATCGCGTCGTCGAAAAGCGATGGCCAGGCCGTGCGGCCCCAACGGCGATGCGCGTCTTCCATCAAGGCAGGCGTTCCGGGCGTGCCAACCGAACGCCCCCCCACAACCGCGTCAAAGAAGCTGAGCGGCTCGCCGGCTTCGTCCAAAAAGAGCTTTGGCGTGGCGGCAAGAGGCGCCGTCTCCCGACCATCCAATGTGGTCAGCTCACCGCTCTCAGCATCATACCAAACCAGAAATGCACCACCGCCCAGCCCGGATGACTGCGGCTCAACGAGCCCGAGCACACTTTGCACCGCAACCATGGCATCGGCGGCGGAACCGCCCTTGCTCAAGACGCGCGCGCCGGCTTCGACGGCATGCGGATTTGCCGCAACCACCATCCAATCCGAGGCTGTGACCGGCCGGCCCTCCGTTTTTGCCGCAAAGGCAGCGGACGTATCCGCCGAAAGCGCGCTGAATACGCCGGGCGTGGCCGCCTCCGGGGCAACCGCATCGCTGCTCTGCTGCGCGACACTTGCAGTCGCCATCATCAGGGCCGCGCATACCGTAAGAACTTGTTGCACAACATCACCTCCTGTCCTCGGATTTTGTACAAAATACGTTCATTTTCCGATCCGGAAAATGCCCCCTTGCTCAACGGGTTCACACCGGATGTTTTCTGGCAACCTAAAGACAGATTAACCCGGTTCGGACAGGGCACCGGATTTTGAAACAAAATCCGGCGTTTTCCGATCCGGAAAACGACTACAGCATCGACGGGACCACCTGGTCGGGCGGACGATGACCGTCTTCAAACGTCTTGATGTTGATGATGACCTTCTCCCCCATCTCGACCCGCCCTTCGACCGTGGCTGAACCCATATGCGGTAAAAGCACGACGTTGGGCAGTTCACGGAGCCTTGGGTTTACGTCAGTGCCGTGTTCATAAACGTCCAGGCCCGCCCCTGCGATCTCCCCTGCCCTCAACATCCGCGTCAGCGCATTTTCGTCAATCACCTCGCCTCGCGACGTATTGACGATTACGGCTTCCGGTTTCATCAATTTCAGACGTCGGGCGTTCATCAGATGAAACGTACTGGGTGTCGACGGACAATTGACGCTGATGACGTCCATCCGCGCCACCATCTGGTCGAGGCTTTCCCAATAAGTCGCCTCAAGCGCTTCTTCAGTCTCGGTCCTTAGCCGACGACGATTATGATAATGGACCTGCATGCCAAAGGCCGCAGCACGGCGTGCGACCGCCTGACCAATCCGGCCCATCCCAAGAATGCCCAGACGGCGACCGGAAATACGCCCGCCCAAAAGGGCGGTGGGTGCCCATCCGTCCCATGTCCCCCGTTGCATGAGTCCCAGGCCTTCCGGGATCCGGCGCGTCACCGCCAGAATAAGCGCCATTGTCATATCTGCCGTGTCATCCGTCAGAACCCCGGGTGTGTTCGAGACCAAAATGCCCCGCTGTCTGGCTGTCGCCACGTCGATATGATCCACGCCCGCGCCGTAGTTGGCGATCAGTTTCAGGCGCTCCCCAGCCTGTCCGATCAGACCTGCATCGACATTGTCCGTGACCGTCGGGACCAGAATATCGGCTGTTTGAACCGCCTTGACCAAGGCATCCCGGCTCATGGGTTCATCGAGGTTGCGCAGCTTCACATCAAAAAGCTCGGCCATCCGCGCCTCGACCGCCTCGGGCAACCGTCGCGTCACGACAACACTCAGACGATCTCTTGCCACCTTTGAGGTCCCCCGCTTTTCAAATCACGCCGTGCCATGGCATGGTGGCCCAGGAACCTGCGGGGCACAAGAACCCCATGCGGAAAATGGCGCAGCAGGGTGAGGATGGCACGGCAGAGAGCGGGCAGGAACGCAGTGAAGATCTTGTTTTTTCGGACATTATGTCATTTTCTCATCGTTGGGCTAATTGCCTTGATCGGAACGGTGGCCCTGGCTGAGCAGCGCGCGACCGGTCCTGTGACCAACCTACCCCTGCCCCGCTATGTCTCGATGAAGGCCAACGAAGGAAATGTGCGCCGCGGCCCGTCCATGACCCATCGCATTGACTGGGTGTTCAAGCGTCGTGACATGCCTCTGAGGATCACCGCCGAACATGGGCACTGGCGGCGTGTGCAGGACCGTGACGGGGCCGGCGGCTGGGTACATTACGCGCTTTTGTCGGGAACACGCACAGTCATCGTGGAACGCGACATGTTGACCGTACACGCCAGGGCGGACGAAGCCGCGACGATCGTCGCCGCCTTCGAATTGGGCGTTATTGCACGGCTGGGCGATTGCACGCCCAACTGGTGCCGCGTTTCTGCCGGAGGATATCGCGGATGGGCTCAGAAATCGGGCCTCTGGGGCGTTCGTCCTGACGAGTTGCGTGACTAAGGTCGACAGACTGCGGGACCAAAGGGCCTACGTGGCAAAACGCTGATGTCCGACAGCGACGGGACGACCTCGGGATGCCACTGTCAGCCTGATGCCGCGATGAAGCGGTTTACAACCTCGGCAAGCTCGGGTCCGACATCCTCCTGCAGGAAATGGCCCGCGTCGGGCAAAACCGTGTGAGGCTGACCTGCCGCACCCGGGATCCGCTTCTGAAACACCTGATCCACGCCCGCCATGATCTTGTCATCCGCGCCGAAAGCGGTCAGCCAGGGCTTCTCGAACTCTGAAAGAACCTCCCAGGCCGCTCTGTTCGGGGCCGATGCTGGATCGTCGGGGTGGCTAGGGACAAGCGTCGGGAACTGCCGCGCCCCTTCCTTGTACCGCTCATCCGGGTAAGGCGCGTCATAAGCGGCGATCTCCTTATCCGAGATCTTTTTAGTCGTTCCACCATACACGATACGGCCTGCAGGAAATTCCGGCACCTGCTGCGAAAAGGCCTTCCAGCTTTCGAAGGCGTCGTTCATCGGCTGATCGCCGGTGGGGAGCGCCGTATTCGCCGTCACCACCCGTGCAAAGCGCTCGGGCATCGCCGCAACCTGCCTCAGGCCGATCAGGCCGCCCCAGTCCTGGCAAACCAGCGTTATCCCGGTCAGATCCAGGTTCTGCAAAAAGGCCGCAATCCAATCGACATGGCGCTGGTAGGTATAGTCACTGCGCTTCGTCGGCTTATCGGACTTTCCAAACCCGATCAGATCCGGCGCCACAACGCGATGACCCGCCTCTACGAAGATGGGGATCATGTGACGGTAGAGATAAGACCATGTCGGCTCTCCATGCATGACGAGGATCAGCGCCGCGTCGCGCGGCCCCTCGTCGAGATAATGCATCCTCAGAACACCCCCTTCGAAATCATCGACCTCCAAATAGTTGGGTTCAAAAGGATAATCCGGCAGGTTTTCGAATCTTTCATCAGGTGTGCGCAGGAATTCCATGTTTTCTCCTCCCATGATCTATGGTCATGCTAGTGAGCAAGACTGACGACGTCAGGTGGAACGTCGCGGCAGAGGGAGAGGCCGGATGAAAGCCATCACTTATCGAAAGTTCGGCGCGGCCCGTGACGTTCTGGAGATAACCGAACTGGCGCCAGTGCCGCCAGGCCCTGGTGAGGTTCAGGTCCGCCTGTCCTATTCCGGGGTCAACCCATCCGACGTCAAGGCGCGCGCGGGCGCACGTGCTGGTGTGACCGAACTGCCCTTTCCCGTCATCGTGCCGCATAGTGACGGCGCAGGCGATATCGTGGCGATCGGATCCGGCGTTCCGGAGACCCTGCTGGGAACGCGGGTCTGGATCTGGAACGGACAATGGCGCCGCGCTTTCGGGACGGCCGCGGAGTTCGTTACCTTGCCCGCAAAGCAAGCCGTTGCAGCACCTGCCGGGGTATCGTTGCCCGTTGCAGCGACGTTGGGGATACCGGGCCTGACAGCAGTCCACACCGTCTTGGGCGATGGCCCGGTCCGGGGTAAGACCGTGTTGATCCAGGGCGGCGCCGGCACCGTCGGATATCTTGCGGTCCAGATCGCGAAATGGGCAGGTGCGCGTGTCATCGCCACAGCCCGCGAGGACGGGCTTGACCGCGTGCGGCAGGCCGGCCCCGACGCGGTGATCGACTTCACGCGAAGCGATCTTGCCGAGGCGATCCTCAAAGCAAATGACGGCAAGCCCATTGATCGGATCGTCGAGGTTGAGTTCGGTCTGAACGCGGAAACAGACGCTGCGGTCATTGCCGAGAATGGCCGGATCTCAGCTTATGGTTCAGCCGCCGCGATGGTGCCTTCGCTTCCGTTTTATCCCCTTATGTTCAAGGCTGTCACACTTGAAATGGCGCTTGTTTACGCTTTGACGACCGAGCAACGGTCAAACGCGGTCTCGCAGCTCAACCAAGCGCTGGAAGACAAGGCTCTCGAGGTTCCGATTGCAAAGATCTTCGACTTTGAGAACTGCGCCGCAGCGCATGAGATGGTCGAGCAGGGTCATCGGGCCGGTTCGGTGCTGGTCAGGATTGCCGGGGACGACTAACCTGATGTTTCTTGATCACTCCCGCACGGATCCGTCCCCTTGAGCCGTTTTGTCTATCTTGTTGCCCTTCTGTTGGTCATGGCGGCACCACCACTCACCGCACAGGACGTCAACCAGCCGACCGGGACAATCACTGTCGAGGACAGTGCAAGCCGGGATGCGGCCATCGCCGTGCGCATCCGTGACATTCTTGGGGAACTCGAGGGGTATGACAATGTCACTGTCACCGTCTCATCCGGAATTGTCACTTTGCGCGGGACCACGCTGGATGCAGCTTCCGCTGCGCGCCTGAATAATCTTGCCGGGCGAGTGGAAGGTGTTGTCGCAATTGAAAACAACGTCTCCGAAACAACCGATGTCGTGGAACGGCTGAACCCCGCCGTCGATCGTTTCAAAGCGCGGCTGGCGCAGCTTCTGGCGTTTTTGCCCCTGATCGGCGTGGCGCTGGCCGCCTTCTTTCTGGTCGTCTTCATCGGCATCCTTCTGGCCCGTTTGCGCAATCCTTGGGAACGGATCGCTCCGAACGCATTCATCGCCGATATCTATCGTCAAATCGTCAGGCTGGTCTTCATCGTCGGTGGCCTGGTCGTGGCGCTGGACATCCTTGGCGCCACGGCGCTTTTAGGGACCATTCTGGGCGCGGCGGGGATCGTCGGACTTGCCATCGGCTTTGCGGTCCGCGACACGGTCGAAAACTTCATCGCGTCGATCATGCTCTCGATCCGGCAGCCGTTTCGTCCGAATGATGCGGTGGAAATCAATGGCGATGAAGGCAAGGTGATCCGCCTCACCAGTCGGGCGACCATCCTTCTGAGCTTCGACGGCAATCATATCCGCATCCCAAACTCCACAGTCTTCAAAAGCCGGATCGTGAACTATTCGCGGAACGCGGAACGGCGTTTTGTCTTCGATCTCGGTCTCGCACCCGATACGGACCTCGCCCAGGCACGGTCCACCGCTGAGATCGTCATTCGCGAATTGCCCTTTGTGCTGACCGCCCCTGCCCCGTCCATCTGGATAAATGGCGTCGGCGACAGCACGATCACCCTGCGCATCGCCGCCTGGATCGATCAGAGAGAGACGGATCTTTTCCTGGCCCGTGGCGAGGCGATCCGGCTGCTGACGGCCCGATTTGCCGAAGAGGGCATCGACCTGCCCGAGCCGACATACCGCCTGCTGACCGAGGCAAACGCATCTGCAACGCAGAGCACACCGGACAAGCCGACGTCCCGCGAAAAGGCAGTCGATGCATCGCCCGTGGCGGACACCGATGCTAGCGCGGAACACGCGCTGGAAGAGATCGTAAACGCCGAACGAGACGCGCTGAAAGACAGTGATCTGCTCAATCGCGACGACGCCAAAGTGGAGTGATTTTTTCGCACAATTGCTCTTGAAAGGGCCGCTCAAGCCGCGTAACTAGCCGATCACCGTTGGGGTGTAGCCAAGTGGTAAGGCAGCGGTTTTTGGTACCGTGTATCGTAGGTTCGAATCCTACCACCCCAGCCATCTCAGCTTTTCAGACCCACCCTAGCGTCTCATGGCGAAGGCGACGGTTGCGTTGAGCGTCGGCCTTACTTACCGTCCTGCTTTGGTCTTTGGACTAGCCAGCTTTCGATCACAAATTGCCGTGAAATCCTATATGCCAATCTCCAGCGTGCCCCAAAGCCCGTGAGCTTGAACTCCGGCGTTCGGCCGGGGGCCAGCTCTTGCGATGGATCTTCGTGGTTGACTTGGAGTTGCTCCAATCCGCTAAGCGCATGACAGCACGAGGACGCGTTTATGAAAATTGCCGAAGTCTCCCAGAAGTCCGGGCTCTCAAGCGACACCATCCGCTACTATGAAAGCTGCGGAATGCTTCCCGACATCCGCCGTTCGCCCCAGGGGCATCGTGAGTTCACTCCAAAAGACGTGGAATGGCTGACGCTTCTATATTGGTTGCGTGAAACGGGGATGCCATTGCGCCAAATGAAACGGTTCACCGCTTTGGCCAAGATGGAAGGCCCGGCCTCTTTCGAAAGACGCCACATCCTGATGGATCATGCCGAGGAGCTGAGACGCAGGCGCGCCGTCCTCGATCATTGCGAAAAGATCCTGGCGATCAAGATCGCAAGTTACGGACCAGACAGGACGGACCCTGCATGAGATTTGCGTACATTATTGAACCACCATTCAATGATCGGACCGGGTCCGGCGCCGTATTCGGACATGACGCGGATCTCGCCCGTCATATCTTTTTTCAATTGGGCGAGGATTTCGAACCGGTCGAGACGACTTTCGCCAAACTGTTGCCCGGTCTTGAAAAAGGCAATTGGCAGATGACCACGGGCTTGTTCGCAACGCCTGAGCGCGCGCGAAACGCCGCGTTCACACGTCCGGTCTGGGCCTTGGGGGACGGCCTGCTGGTCAAACGGGGCAATCCTCTCGGTCTGAGCGGATACCGCTCGACTGCCAAGGACGACAGCGCGAGGCTTGCAGTGATCCGCGATCAGGTTCAGGAGCGGACGGCCCGGTCGTTTAGCATGCCGCCAGAGCTTCTGTTTGTCTATGACACCTACGACGATGCGGCAGAGGCCGTTCGTGACGGGGACGTCGACGCCTATGCCAGCGTCAACCAGGCCCATCGCGGCTATATCGAACGGACAGACGCGGCCCATGTCGAAACCATCGCCGTCCCGGCAGAGGAGGTTGCGCCCGGCATGGGTTCATTCGCCCTTCGCCGGTCGGATCGGCATCTCCTGACGCGTGTGAACGAGATCCTGGATGGGTATCTGGGAACCGCCGCACATCGCGACTTGGCAGCCCGATATGGGTTCACCGGGGACGACCTGGATCTGCTTCTGTCCCGGCCCGGCGCGACTTGAACGCATCACCAGCCAGCCGGATGTCAAGACGGACCTGACCTTCCGTGTTCTGACATAGCCTCGAAATCCTCTCAGATACGTTCAACGATATGCCGAAGGATCCGATTGCGGATGAACCGCAAGAACCCAGGGAAGGTCCGTCAACCGGGTCGCGACGTCAGCGGAGGCCGTGATTTCGATGACCCATTCCTCCTTTGTCATCGGAATGGCCTCGGCGTAGGGATCCGTCTCCGCCCCCGCCTCTGAAAGGCGACGGCGGATCTCTTCCTCAGGCTGTGCGCCCGCATATGTGACAAGCCAATTCATCCATGGTCTAGCCTACCAGCGGTGCAGCCGATCGCATAGCGTTGTAGGCTGCGGCGGCATTCACCACACCCTCACCATACTCCGCGTCCCAGCCGACGGTGCGCCCGAGATCCGTGGCGCTCTGCATCAGCAGGGCCTTCAGCTCCGCCGGTGTCAGATCCGGATTGGCCGACAACAGCGCCGCACCCACGCCTGCGGCAACCGGTGTCGCCGCAGATGTGCCGTTGTCATAGGCCGAACTGGATGTTCCACCGGGGCGGCCTTCTCCGAAATTGCCAAAGAAATGCGAATAGCTGGCGATGTCGGGCTTCTGCTGATGAAACATGCCCGGGCCTTGGCTAGAATATCCGATGCGCTCATGCTGGCTGTTGACGGCTGCCACCGTGATGACCTCCTCCAGGCTGTTTGAGGCATGGATGGACCGGCCCGGTCCAATTCCCGAAACATGACAGGCACCGCTTGGGCAGTTTGCGCCGCAATTTCCAGCGGCGAAAAAGCAGGACACGCCGGCGGCCACGACCTCTCTGACCTTGCGGTGAATCGGGTGGTTAATGTCATTCACCTCGTGGTCCGGGAATTGCGCGGGATCAGGAACGCCGACAAAACCATAGGAGTTGTTGGTAATCTGCGGCGTTCCATCGGTATTCCACTGGTTGAGCACCGCCTGAAACATCTGGATCGCTCCGCCGGACCGCGGGATGCCCAGGAACGGATAGTCATAAAGCCGAGCGGAGGGTGCAGCGACAAGGACATCCGCGGCACACATCGACCCGTGGCTGGTGATCGCGGCAGCTCCGGGCTGCAGCCCGGCATTGGGACGGGCAAAGCCGCCGATAACCGGGTATTCCTCTCCATTCACGCCCTCGTCCAAAATGCCAACGACGACGCTCTGCCCTCGGTATCCGGCATCCCACAACGCATCCGTGCCCAGCAGGTCCCGCAGCACCTCCATCGTGACCGCGTCGCGAAACGGGCGGCAGTCGATGCCGCCATCGGACCGCGCCACTTCGACGCTTTGGCGTCGGCCAAAGAGCGTAAGCGCCGAATTTGGCCAGACTTTCACTCGAGGGTCGTCCTGCAAACTGCTCAAGCGGGCGCGCGTCACCTCGGCGGGCAGCACCACGGTCTGACTGGTGGGCGCCAGGCTTGGGTTCGATGGCTGAACCGATTCTACAAAGGCCTGTGGCAGCGCACCATCCGCCGCAGCAAACATCGGAACCGGGGTGAAGTTTTCCTCGAACTCGATCCCCTCCCCGCCGATATCAGCAAGAAAAGCCGATGCTTGCCGCTCGGCTTCGGTGACCGACTCAACCGCAGCGCTATGCATTTCAAGCGCATCGCCGCTTTCTGCCGGCACTTCGAGCAATACATTTATTCCAGCCAAGGGAAATCTCCTTCAGGTAGAGTGACTAAAAAATAATTTTCTTCAAAAATATCGTGTAAAATCAGAATACGGATTTTCCGTATTTAAGCTTGGCATCAAAAGTGTTTCTGTCAGATCTCCTTTCCAGTAAGCGCGCAATCAAATGGCAATGTCGGTTTCCGCGAAGATCTCGCGAACACCATGAGCAAGAGGCACACTTGCCAGGCTCTCCGCGCTCAAAACCGACAAGCGTCCCGGATCTTTGGTGATATCGGCTTCGGCATAGGCGGCGAGCCCCAGGGCGGTACGGCGTTCAAGCTCTTCGACGGACACCTGGTAGAGACGAAATGGATCGAAATCGAAGGCTTCGATATCGCTCAGAAGATCGGTTTGCGACAGGATGAAACAGGCGGCTGTCAGCGCGTCATCCGCCCCTTTATAGGCGACAAGCTTCCAGAAATCCCGCGGGATGCGCGCGCCCCGGTATTCCGGGTCATCGTCGCGAAAAACGGGACCCGCCAACACCGATACCCGGATATCCGCCTGGGCTGCTTCCTCCAAAACCAAGTTCTCAAGCCGCCCCCAAAGGCCCCCTCGCATGGACTGGTTATAGCGCTCGTGTTGTGGCGCGATGTTGGTGAAAAAGAACGAATCCCGATTGGCCTGCCGGGCCTCTTCTATCGGTCCCCAGGCCAGGTCCGCACGGCGGGCGATGTGACCGCGGTCTAGACGATTATCCTCGTAGAGTGCTTCACCCAATTGAACGTCCGGCGAGATACGGTCGTCCAAACGGAACCCGTGCCGGCCCAGCTGCACCTTGCGCGCACCGTCAATGTTCCACGCCACGAAACGCGCCAGTCGTCGCTTTGCACTCAGGCAAACCGAAAAGTGCGTGTAAGGGATCGTCTGCGCGCGCCCGAAATTCACCGCATCCCGCTTGATGGAAAGCGACATCTCCGGCATTGGCGCGGGCAATCCAAGAAAACCCTCGTCAAAGCCCGCCCTTGCGCCGGTCGCCGCGCTTACATCCTCGTCGAATATGACGCTCTCCGGTGGCGTCAGAGTGAAGTTGAGCTTGTTCTGAACCGAGCGGGGATAACACGCCAGTGCGTGTTCATCGGCATTTCCGCCACCCTCCCCGGCGAAATGCAAGCCGGCAAAGATATCGGTCGGTGCGTCGGCGTCCTTGATGATCCAGGCCGATCCGGAATCGCCGCCCATGCTGATCTCGTTGTCAGAGGCCGGGTTTTCAGGGTCCGGTCCGATCTCAAAACATCCAATATCCTTCGGACCGGTCTGCCCGCCATAGTCCAGTCTCACGATCACGTCCGTGCGCCGTACGATGCCGTGAGTGGTGTTCGTCGTGCGTCCCGTCTTGACCACGTGGTCATCAAGATCGACATCAGCGAGCCGCGTCGGGACCACATCCAGCCCATGGATCGCTCTCTCGATGCCCCGCCCGCGCAGGCGGGACAGCGCACAATCGCCAGCGACGCCCAGATGACTGCGCAAGAGATCTCCGCAGCGATTGCCGGCGACATTGTTGTCGTCATGCGGGCCGGGCTGAACGATCGTGTCTCCAATGCGTCCCCCGTCGCCATGCAGAACATGCCAGTTCGAGAGGATGCAAGGGGCCCCGGTATCTCCGTCGAACACGATCAGTCCCAAGGTGCCCGCAGTACCGTTGATGTGGCTGACACTGGCACCCGGCATCACCGGATCGAGCCGCTGCTTGAGGATGCTTCGATCCTGTGGGCTGACAACATCGAAGGCCGGTCTATAGCGCCGTGCGACGACATCCGTCAGAATTTTCTGACCCTCGATCTCGATCTCCTTGGGCAGCTCCTGCGTGCCAAGCGATTCCAGCATGGAGGGTTCGGCCTTTTGGCCGACCGTGAAGACAAGGCATACCTCGCCGTCCCCATTTTTGCGCCCCACGCCGATCGAGGTCACATTGGGATCTTTGAGATACTCCGCCCCCCGCGCCCGCACATAGTCGCGCAGCATTTCTTGACGTTTCTTGTCTTTCGACGATTTGCCTGAGGCTTTACGCGCCGCCATCCCGTGCTCCGAATAAACTGATCAAATAAAATAGGTATAATGAGAGATCATATCACGATTCTATCTATCCGGGTATCAAAAGACGGCATAACGCCGCCGATTGCATGAGATTGCAATCGCAGGTCACCGCCGTATACCGCTCGCGGATCCACTACGATGGACGCGGCACGGATGACCCAAGATGTGATTTTTCTTTTGCAGGGGGCACTGCCTGTCATTGCGCTCTACTCTGCCGCCTTGGCGTGGAGTCAGGTGCGGATATGGGTCGGCTTCGGCCCGCTGGGGCTGCTGTTTCTGCTGATCTTCTTGATTTCCCCTCCCCCGCAGACCGCCGCACTCCCGCCCATGATCCTCGCACTTTGGCAGATCTGGGCCGTTCCCCTGGCACTCATGATCGCACCGGTCTTCTGGAGCTATATCCAAGCGCTCACCGCAGAACCCAAAGGCAGCGACACCCGTTTGGATCGCGCTGACCTTGTGCCGGCCGGCATCGCAGCTTGTGCGGCGCTCGCTGCATTTGCGATGCCCACACCGATGTGGCGGGCGGCCTTTCAGAACGGAGAGGCAGAGCTTGGCCTGGGCGCCATGCTCGTCGTGGGCACGTTGAACGTGATGGCGATGCTGACCTACGTGCAATGGCTCGTCTATGGGATCCGGGTCTATCGCAGGCTCGTCGCGTATCGGCAAAAACTGCGCGACCTCTTTGCCAGCACAGAGCAGAAGGAGCTTCTGTGGATCCACTGGGTCATAGGCCTCTTTGCGCTGAATGCGATATCAGGCCTGCTGCTTAATCTGGTTTTCAGCATATTCAGCCTCGTGGACGCGGATACCGTGTCGTCGACCATCGGCTATCAGATCACCACATTGGCGAGCACGCTCCTTTCGCTGATGCTGGTTGCCGTCTTTGGAGTTTGGGGGCTGCGGCAACGTCCCGGCCTGGCCGAAGCGCGCCCGGACGCGGCACCCGAAAAATACAACAAAAGCGCGTTGTCATTGCCCGATCAGCAACGGATTGCGCGCAAGCTGAACCGCGCGATGCATGCCGAGCATCTCTATCGCGAGCCCGACCTTTCGCTGTGGCGGTTATCGGACCATATCGGCGTCACTCCGAATTACCTGTCACAGACGCTGAACGAACATTTGCAGATGTCCTTCTTTGACTATGTTAACCGAAGCCGGATCGAAGAGGCCAAGAGCCATCTTCTGACCAGCGAACGTGCGGTGACCGATATCGCTTATGATGTTGGCTTTAACTCGCGTTCCGCGTTTTACACGGCGTTCAAGCGGGTGACCGGACAAACGCCGTCCGCCTTCCGCAAAGCCTCGCCTCAAAGAACCGTCCAGCCCTGACGATTAGGACACCGGAAATGTCCTGCCCTGTCCATCAGGACACATGTCTTTTGCCAAAGCGCTAATGCGCCGACGGGCTCAGGCCCGATTACGTTTTGCCAAAGGACAATGACTATGACCCGTTTCGATCCCGATACACTTTCCGCGCCCCAGCGCGCCGCGCTTGATGATTTCGCACAGTCCACCAAAGCACCGGCGGTCCTTGTAGAGGTCTGGCGCGACGGGCTTTCGGTCAGCAGCGCACAAGGCGTGGTTGCCGAAGGATCCGACATGAAAGCCAGCACCGAGAACAAGATCCAGGCAGGTTCCCAAACCAAGATGATGACCGCAACGCTCGTTCTTCAATTGGCCGCCGAAGGACAGGTGGACCTTGATGCGAAACTTTCGGACTATGTCGAGAGCAGTGTACTCTCCGGCATTGCGAACGCAGAAGATGCGACATTACGTGAATTGCTGTCCCATCGCTCGGGCATCGTGGATTTCGACGATGTTTTGGGTCAAAGCGGCATTCCGACCTATCTCGAACAGCTTCTTTCAGATCCGACGACACCTGTGGGCAGCGATGACCTTCTGGAATTCGTGACCGGAACTCCGGCGCATTTCGCGCCCGGTACAGACTTCAGGTATTCCAACACCAACTATCTACTTCTGGAGAAGCTGGTGGAAGCTGTTACGGGAGAGAGTTTCGGGGCCGCTTTGGAGAGCCGGGTTTTCAATCCGTCGGGCATGAACGACAGCAGCCTCGATGTGCCAGGCCATGATGACAACCGGCTAAGCGGGTATTTCGATGCCTTCGACCGGACTCTGGATGTCACGGATGTTCCATTGACGCTTGGCGGTGCAGGCGGTGTCGTCTCGACCACCTCGGACCTGATCCGGTTCATGGATGCCCTTCTGGTTTCACGGACCCTGCTTGCCTCGGATCAACTCGAAGAGATGCTGACATTCCTCGCATCGGACGGGACCCCGTCGGACGCGGGTGCCGGTCTTGGTCTCTTTTCAACAACTGTTTACGGACAGCTTTTTGTGGGGCATGCGGGTGGCACGCTTGGCCACGCGACGTTGACCCTTGTTCACATGGAAAGCGGAACCATTGTCACCGCGGCCGCAACGCATTACACGGCCGATCCGGATGGTTTCGTGCTTGATGTCTTTGCCCGGATCTTCAACGACACCGCTTGGGCAGATTTCGACGCGGATACCAACCAGTTCGATATCGCCGGGACCGCATCGGAGATCGACCTTTCCAAAACAGCCTCCGGCGACACCGAAGTCTCGCTTGGTGATGCGTCGCTGACCCTCGACGGCGGGCTCGGCGATTTGGACACCAGCCGGTTCTCGTTTTCGGATGGGTCGATACTGTGGATCGGTGAAGATGGGCGCGACCGTTTCGATGTCCTGCGGGATGCACGTGAGGTTCGTCATGCGGACAACCAGCTTGTCGGACGCAATGGCAACGACGACCTGTCGGGGGGACATGGCAACGACAAGCTCGTTGGCGGGGCCGGTCGCGACACGATGCGGGGCCGCGACGGGAACGACACGCTCGAAGGGGGCACAGGGCGGGATCTGATTGACGCGGGCACGGGCGACGACCTGCTGCGGGGCGGATCGGGCGCCGACCTCCTTATAGGGCGCGGGGGAGATGACGTGATACACGGCGGGAAAGGCGACGATCTTTTGATCGGCGGCCAGGGCGCGGACCGATTTGTCTTTCAAGCGGGCAGTGGAAACGACACGATCCTCGATTTCGAAGCCGGCAGCGACGTGATCGACTTCTCGAAAACCGGCCTCTCTTTCGATGACCTTCGGATTACGAAGCCGGCATCCGGCCTGGTCCAGATCGAATATGGCGACGATACGCTCACCCTCACTTGGCAAAACGACGCGCCAAGCGAGGACGACTTCATCTTCTGATCGGTTCTGAAACCGGCGTCAGCCAGGCTGGCGCCGGTCTAGTGGAACGACGACACTGTCGCCATTGTGCACGCGCGCTCCGCCTTCGCTCTCGAAGAGATGGAGGTGCTCGGGGGCGGCGGCCAGATGCAATTCCGTGCCGATCTGCGGGGTAACCGCGCCGCTCAGGCGCACCAGCAGGGGCTCTGCTCCGTCAGCCGGGGTGCCGTGCACAACGGTGTCTGCCCCAAGTTGCTCGACCAGCCGCACGGTGACCGCGAACATGGCCTCCTCTGCCCGACAAATGCGCAAGTGTTCCGGCCTCATACCCAGATGGACCGACCGCCCAGCCGCTTGCGGGAGCGCCTGGGGCAAAACGACCTGCCCATGTTCCAGCCGCACGACCTGCCCGCCTTCGGCAACCTCTCCGCGCATGAAATTCATCGCCGGACTTCCGATGAAATCCGCAACAAAGCGTGTGGCTGGCGTGGAATAGACCTCCATCGGCGTCCCGATCTGTTCCACTTTCCCCGCATTCATGATGATGATCCGATCTGCGAGGCTCATCGCCTCCACCTGATCGTGGGTTACATACACGAAGGTCGCATTCAGCCTTTGGTGAAGATCTTTCAACTCGCCACGCAATTGTGTGCGAAGCTTGGCATCCAGGTTCGACAACGGCTCGTCAAAAAGAAAAACGGCAGGCTGGCGCACGATCGCCCGCCCCATCGCCACCCGCTGGCGTTGACCGCCGGAGAGTTGCCTGGGTTTGCGATCCAGATACTCCTCCAGCCGCAGCGACCGCGCCGCCTCTGCCACACGCTCCGCGATCTCGTGCTTTGGCATGCCCTGGTTACGCAGCCCGTATTCCATGTTCCGCCGAACCGACATGTGCGGATAAAGCGCGTAGTTCTGGAACACCATCGCGATGTCACGATCTCCGGGCTCGAGGTCGTTAACCTTCCGGGAGCCGATCCTCAACTCACCCTCACTGATGCGTTCCAGTCCCGCGATCATCCGTAGGATCGTGGACTTGCCGCACCCCGATGGTCCCACCAGCACGATGAATTCACCGTCCGCGATGTCCACCGACACACCCTCGACCGCGCGCACGCCGCCGGGATAGATCTTGCCCACATTGCTGATCTGCAAACCCGCCATTATTTCTCACTCTCCACCAGCCCTTTGACAAAGAGCTTTTGCATCGCCACCACGACCAACACCGGCGGGATCATGGCCAGCACCGCCGTGCCCATGATCAGATGCCAGATCGGCGCTTCCTCTCCGCCATTGGCCATCCGTTGGATGCCCATGACGACGGTATAAAGATCCTCTTCCGTCGTGATGATCAGCGGCCAGAGGTACTGGTTCCAGCCATAGATGAAGAGGATGATGAACAAGGCCGCGATATTCGTCCGGCTGAGCGGCAAGAGGATATCAAGAAAGAACCGGATCGGCCCCGCCTTGTCGATCCGGGCCGCCTCGACCAGCTCATCCGGTATGGTAAGGAAGAACTGCCGGAACAGGAACGTCGCGGTGGCAGATGCCATCAGCGGGATCGTCAGCCCGGACCATGAATTCAGCATGTCCAGCCGCACGATCACGTCGAAGGTCGGTAGGATCCGCACCTCGACCGGCAGCATCAGCGTCAGGAAGATCATCCAGAAAAAGCCCATGCGGAACGGGAAGCGGAAATAGACGATCGCATAGGCGGAGATGATCGAGATCGCGATCTTGCCAATGGTGATGCCCAAAGCCATCCAGAGGCTGTTCATCATCATCATGCCCACCGGCACACCGCCCGCCTGCGGCAGATCGCCGAACAAAAGCTCCCGGTAATTGGCAACCATCTGATCGCCGAACCACATCGGGATCGGGTTGCGGGCAAGCGCCTCTGGCGGATGGGTCGACGCGACAAGTGCCATCCAGACCGGGAAACACAGGAACAAGACACCCAGGATCAGCGTCGCATGAGTGATGAAGGTCAGAAGGGGGCGATTTTCAACCATCAGTAGTTCACCCGCCTGTCGACATATCGGAACTGGATCACTGTCATGATCACGACGAGGCCCATCAGGATCACCGACTGCGCGGCGCTGGAGCCATAATCCTGACCGACAAAGCCGGTGCTGTAGACCCGGTAAACGAGGATCGACGTGCTGTCCGCTGGCCCCCCTTCCGTAGTGGCGTGTATCAATGCGAAGGTGTCAAAGAACGCATAAACGAGGTTCACGACCAGCAGGAAAAAGGTGGTTGGTGTGAGCAGCGGGAAGGTAATGGTCCAAAACCGCCGCACCGGGCCCGCGCGGTCGATGGCGGCCGCCTCGATCAGGGATTTCGGAATGGATTGCAGACCGGCGAGGAAGAACAGGAAGTTATAGCTCACCTGCTTCCAGGCTGCGGCGACGATCACCATCAGCAACGCTTCGTCCCCGTTCACATAGTGGTTCCAGTCATAGCCGAGCAGACCCAGCCAATGGGCGACAATGCCCAGGCTCGGGTTCATCAGGAAGAACCAGACCACGCCCGCCAAAGCAGGGGCCACCGCGTAGGGCCAGATCAGGAAGGTGCGGTAAAGCGTCGCCGCCTGCAGCACCCGGTTGGCGGCGGCGGCCAGAAACAGCGCGATGCTCATCGACAGCACCGTTGTCGAGATGCCGAAGATCAGCGTCGTCTGGAACGAGCGCAGGTAGCCGGGATCGGCAAAGAGCAGGCGGTAATTCTCTAGCCCCACCCAGTTGCGGGCAAAGCCGAACGCGTCTTCCAGGTAGAAGGAGCTTTCCAGCGCCTGATAGGACGGCCAGAAAAAGAAGATGAGCGTAATCAGGATCTGCGGCGCGAGCAGCAGATAGGGCAACCATTTGTTGCGAAACGTAACGCGTTTTTGCATGTAAAACCAATGAATTGGCCCCGGCCTGTACGGGCCGGGGCCGAACGTCTTAGACCAAGGACTTAGGAGCCGCCATTCGCCGCTTCAAACCGGCGCAGCAGCGCGTTGCCCCGCTCTACCGCCGCATCCATGGCGGTTTTGGCATCCTTGTCGCCGGACCAGACCGCTTCCAGCTCTTCGTTGATCACGTCGCGGATCTGCACGAAGTTGCCGAACCGCAGACCTTTGGAGGCTTCGGTCGGCTCGTTCAGCGAAAGCTGCTTGATAGCCACGTCGGTCATCGGATCGGTCTCGTAGAAGCCCTGCTCCTGGCTTAGGTCATAGGCCGCCGTCGTGATCGGCACATAACCCGTGGCCTGGTGCCATTCGGCCTGCACTTCGGCGGTGCTGAGATACTGGAAGAACTGCGCGGCGCAGGTGTATTCCGGCTGCTCGTGGCCCTGCAGGACCCAGAGTGTCGCGCCGCCGATGATGGAGTTTTGGGGCGCATCCGCGACCGCTGTATCCACTGGCAGCATCGCCTGGCCAAACTCGAAATCGCTGATCTCGTCCTTGAAACCGCCATAATAGGCCGAGGAGTTGATCCACATCGCCGTCTCGCCGTTCACGAACTGCGCCCGGCTGTCGCCCCGGCGACCGCCATAGGCAAAGAGACCCTCCTCGCCCATATCCGCAATCCGTTGAATGTGGTTCACGACCGCATCATTGTTGAATGTGAACTCGGTGGACAGACCGGCAAAGCCATTCTGCTCGGTGCCCAGCGGCAGGTTGTGCCAGGCCGAGTAGTTTTCGATCTGCGTCCAGGACTGCCAGCCGAAGGAGAAGGGTTTTTCCATCCCGTTCTCCTTGAGGGCGCGGGCCACCTCTTCGACCTCGTCCCACGTGGTCGGCACCTCAACGCCTGCGGCATCCAGCGCGGTCTTGTTGTACCACAGCACCGGCGTTGAACTGTTGAAGGGCAGTGACAGCAGATTGTTCTCTGTATCGGTGTAATAGGAGATCACGGCTGGAAGATACGCGGATTGATCGAAATCGATGCCGGCATCTGTCATCAGTTGGTAGACGGGATAGATCGCACCATTGTCCCCCGCAGCCATCATCGTGGCGGTTCCCACCTCGAAGACCTGAACGATATGCGGCTGTTCGCCCGCGCGGAACGCGGCGATGGCCTGGGTCATGTTTTCGGTGTAATTGCCTTTGTAGACCGAGTTGACCATGCAGCTATCGCTGGTTTCGTTGAAGGCAGCGGCCAGCGCATCGGTTCGCTCACCCAGCTGACCCCCCATCGCATGCCAGAATTCAACCTGTGCCTTATCCGCAGCCAATGCGCCTGTTGCGGCCATTGCCCCTGCAGCGACACCGGCCATCAAGCTTCTTACATTCATGTCATTCTCCCAAAAGTGTTTTGGCCGCGCAGGCAGATTACATCCACGAAATCCAGTGCGGAGCCCCCAGAGGCGCGGCATAAGCAGGTTATGTGACAGATAGTTAACTGTAATATGACGATTCGTTAAAGCCGTCACAAACCACAGCATCTGGTATGCGTCACACCGGATGGAACCAGATCGGCGATATCCAGAAGGATCCGTTGCGCCACAAAAAAGGCCCGCCCCGATCACTCCGGGCGGGCCATGTAACAGTTTTGTAACGGATTAGCCTTTACCTTTCCAAGGCACCAGCATCCGCTCTGCCCAACGCATCAGCATATCGATTCCGAAACCGATCACCCCGATCAGGATGATCCCCATGATCACGATATCGGTGTTCTGGAAACGCGAGGCGACCATGATCATCATGCCCGCACCCTGCTCCGCCGCGACCAATTCTGCGGCAACCACCGTGCCCCAGCAAACCCCCATCGCAACGCGCGCGCCGGTGAAGATTTCTGGCAGCGAATTCGGGATGATCACGTGTCGCATGATCTGCCACTTGCTCGCGCCCAGGGAATAGGCGGCATGCACTTTTGAGATCTTGACCCCCGAAACACCGGACCGGGCCGCAATCGCCATGATCCAAAGCGCCGCGAGGAACAGCAGAATGATCTTACCCTGTTCGCCAATTCCCGCCCATATGATCACCAGCGGGATCAAAGCGAGGGGTGGCACAGGGCGCATGAATTCGACAATCGGGTCGAACCATCCCCGGAACCAGTTCGACAGACCCATCGCATAGCCGAGCGGGATGCCGACCAGCGCGCCCAGGACAAAGCCCGCGATCACGCGAAACAGCGAATAACCCAGATGCTCCGCCAGCGTGCTGCCCCTGAACCCTTCGGAAGCGATCAGGCCAAGACGCTGCAAAACCGCCTCTGGCGCAGGCAGCCAGATCGGCTCCATCTGCCAGCCCTTGTTGGGCGCGAAATTTGGCGTACCGCGGTCCGAGAGTGTCACCGAACCGTCGGCCGTCTGCACCGTCTGGCCCGGCTCGATGGCCTCACCGTTGATGGCGACGACCCGCGCGCCCTCGTCCCGGCCCAGCTCGTCGTTGCGGTCGACCCGGATCAGCCCGCTGCGCCACACACCAATCGCTGCGCTGTCATTCTTGGCCCAGCCCTCTCCCGCTTCGACCTCAGGCGCTTCAATATTCTGGTCGATGGGATGCACGATGACCGTGACCGTGGCGGTATCGCTTTCTCCATCCTCGGTCTGGGCGGTGTATTCAAAACTTGTCGTGCCCTCGAAAGGGCCCGGCGCGTGCAGAAACCCGGGCAGCCAGCTCGATCCGGTAAACATGCCCCAAAGTACAAACAGCGTGATGATCGACACAACGCTCGCCGTGCGATCCGACACAACCGCGCTTTCGTCCCCAAAGGTCACCGTCTTGAGCGAGGTGAAGTCGCGTCGGGCCGCACGATTTACGACAAATTTCACAATGAAAAACGAGCCGATGAAAATGCCCGCGTAAATCAGAAACGGGATCATTCTGCTGCCTCCGTCCGGCCCATGATTTCTTCTTCCATATCCCAGATCATGCTGAGGATCTCCTCGCGCTTGACCGCGAAGTCGGGATGCTTCTTGACCTCTCTCAGGTCCTGCCCGACGCCCAGATCAGCGAAGGGCAGACGATATTCCGTGTGGATACGCCCCGGGCGCGGCGCCATGACAAGCAAACGCTCACCCAAAAGCAGCGCCTCCTCGACCGAGTGGGTGATCAGGATGATCGTCTTGCCGGTCTCTTTCCAAAGCTTCAGGACAAGGCTCTGCATTTTCTCCCGCGTCAGCGCGTCCAACGCACCCAGCGGCTCGTCCATCAGGATCACATCGGGATCGTTGGCCAGGCAGCGCGCCAAGGCAACACGCTGCTGCATGCCGCCCGAGAGTTCGTAAACGGCCTTTTCCTTAAAGTCCTGCAGACCCACAGTTTCGAGCAGATGATCGACGATCTGCGATTTTTCTGCGCTGGCCATGCCCTTCATGGAAGGACCGAAACCCACGTTTTCGCGAACGCTCATCCATTCAAAGAGCGCGCCTTGCTGGAAGACCATGCCGCGCTCGGCGTCCGGGCCGGATACGGCATGGCCGTTCATCACGATCTGGCCTTCGGTGGGCGCCAGAAACCCCGCGACGATGTTCAAAAGCGTTGTCTTGCCACAGCCGGATGGCCCGAGCACGCTCATCAATTCGCCTTCTTTCAAATGAAGCGATACGTCCTTGAGCGCCTGAACGGAGCTTCCGTTCGGCAGATCGAATCGCATGGATAAGTTTTCAATAGACAGTCCGGACATGGAGAGCCCCTGTGCGCGACGGATGGGAAAGGGGGCGGATCAGGCCAGGGAGGCGGGTCTGCCCGAAACGAGGGCAAGGCGGCGCACGCACCGCCCTGCCCGGCTTGCACGAGGCTTAGTTAGCCGCTTCGCCCAGCGGACCGGCATTGACCGCGTTGACATAGCTGTCAAGCGCGCCGTCGATGGAACCCGCTTCGACGAAGACGTCCGCCACACCCTTCATGAAGGTTTGCGCGTTGCCGCCCAGCCACTTTTCTGACAGCTGCTCATCGACCGAAGGGAATTTCATGGTCGAGATGGCGCCACGCGCCGCTTCGACATCCATGCCGGCTTCCTGTGCGATCACGGCGAGCATTTCATCACCGCCAGCACCGGAGTTCCACTTTTCGTTCGCCGCCGCTGTCACGGCGAGAAAATCAGAAACGATTTCGCCGTTCTCGGCCACGAAGCTCGCAGGAGCGGAGGTCACGTCGAAGACCAGGATGCCCAGCTCTTCCTTTTCGGTGCCGGTCAACAGCACGTTGCCATGCTCTTTCATCCGGGCAAGACCGCCGCCATAGCCACAGGCGAAGTCCACAGCGCCCTGTGCGAGCGCCGCAGCGCCTTCCGGCGGCGCCATGTCGACAACGTCAAGCGAGGCAAGCTCAATGCCGAAATGGTCCATCTGACGCAGGAAGCCGTAATGCGCAGCGGTCCCCAGCGGAACGGCCACTTTCTTGCCCGCAAGCTCGCTTGCGGTTTCCTTGTCGATCTCCAGATCCGCGTCGACCACGCAATTGTCGTTGTCCGAATAGCTGACGGCAACGTCGATCACCTGCAGGTCCTGCCCAGCCGAAGCTGCGACCACGAAGGGCGGCACACCCTGGCTCACCGCGATCTGCACGTCGCCCGATGCCATTGCGGCACTCATCGCCGTACCGGTTTCGAAGGACACCCAGTTTACTTTCATGCCCAGCGCTTCGTCATAAGCGCCCGATGCCTTGGCTTCGAGGAACGGCATCGGCCATTCCAGAAAGTAAGCCACCGTCAACTCGTCCATGGCCGACGCCGATTGCGCCGCCAATGCCATCGTCGCACCCGCAACGATCGAGGTGAGTGGTTTCTTGATCATGTTTAACTCCCAGTTTTTACGTTCTGCATGCATCCTGTTGATGCACTTTCAGTTTTCAGTTCCAAGGTGCGTGCAGGCCTTGGTCTCGGCTCTTTTCTGTCAAGCTGCAGAGCCTTAGAGACGCACGCAATTCTTTTTGATGCTTTCCTGATCTGGCCTCCATCCTTTTTGGTGTATTCTGCCACTTCTTTGATCTTGGCCCCGCGCAAAAGTGCAAAGCAGAGCGTGTCCGAGGATACGTCCAATCTGCGCACAAGCATAAGTCCAGTTTGAACATCCTCCCCTATCCGATCTCCATTTGATCCCGCAGCCTAAGCCAGGACATCGCCAATCCGGCACCCCAGACTTGTATTTTTCGAAATGCAAACGGGCGGATTGAGGAAACTGGAAACGGCAGATCTTCCGGTGATCGACCAAGGGCACGCTCGGCCAGCACCCGGCCCATGACAAGGGACATCGCAACCCCGCGTCCATTATAGCCCAGCCCGGCCAGCAAACCCGGCCCGGGCTCATGCAGATGCGGCACGCGCTCCGGTGTCAAAGCGATATGACCGCCCCAGCGATAGCGCCAGGCGACGTCCTTCAACGTTGGGAAAAGACGGGCCACGTCTTTCTGCATCCAGTTGAAACCGCCAACACCGCCCCATGGTTTGCGAAAACCGATCCCGCCAAAAACCATCTGCCCACCCGGTTCGCGCCGTGCATACATGATCAGCCGACGGGTGTCAGAGATTGTGTGCCCTTCCCTGAGGATCGGTCCGATCTGATCATCGGCCAGCGGATCCGTCGCCATCTGAATGGGATAGAGCGGGAGCACTGATCTTTTCAGATCCGGCATAAGATCATCGGTGTACCCGTTGGTGGCAAGAATGACCGACCGCGCTGAAATCCGGTGTCCTGCTACGGTCAAAGTCCATTTCTCACCGTCACGTTGCAACGCGGTGGCTCTTGCCCTGCTGAAAATACGGGCACCCGCCGCTTCGGCGACCCGGGCCAGCCCTCGCACCAGGGCGAGCGGCTGTACCGCACCACCCGCCGGGGCCAGAATCGAGGACGCAAATCCTTGCGTACCTGTCAGTCGTGCCGTTTCGTCAGCGCCCAGGACCTCGAACGCCGCGCCATGCGCGTTCCAGAGGCTTGCGGCCGCCTCAGCCGACCGGCGCGCGGCCTCGCAATGGTTGACACGGATCCAACCCTGCTGCCGCGCCTCGCACGGGATCTGGTATTGCCTGGCAAGATCGAACAGCGCATCGGCGGACCCGAGCGCCACCTCGGTCATACGTTCGAAATACCGCGTGCCCACCGCCATCCTGAGATCGTTGGGTTCCTTCAACGGCAGCATCGGGTTTACCTGCCCACCGCTGCGGCCCGATGCCCCGTGACCCACCTCGCCAGCCTCCAGTACGACCACGTCGGTCCCGTCTTCGGCAAGGCGCAAGGCGGCGCGCAATCCTGTGAAGCCACCTCCCACGATTGCAACGTCGCAAGAGATATCTCCCTCAAGAGAGCGGGCTGGCGGGGCGGGCTGAGCCGTCTGGCGCCAAAACGGATCGGTCAGGGTGACAACCATAACGCCTACCTTTCCATACGGCATTGCGAAGCCAAGGCGAATTTCCCCACTCAGCGGCACTGGCCCTAAAGCCGCAAAACAACTGGCCCTATTGTCCGCTGCATTTTCGCGCTGTTGTCATAACGTCTCAGACGGGTCAGACTTGGCCCGATCCGACACGCGCATTTCTCGATTACGAAAAGGGGTCTGTCATGGACGGCACGTTCAAGGAAAATGACATCAGCCACATCGTGGAAGCCGACAGGGCTCATATCTGGCACCATCTCAGCCAGCATAAACCCTATGAAACCAATGATCCGCGCATCATTGTCGAAGGGCGCGGCATGCGCGTCTGGGACCAGCACGGCAAGGAACATATCGACGCCGTATCCGGCGGTGTCTGGACGGTGAATGTGGGCTACGGCCGCGAATCAATTGCCAACGCGGTGCGCGACCAGTTGATCAAGCTAAACTACTTTGCAGGGTCCGCAGGCTCCATTCCGGGGTCGCTCTTCTCGGAAAAGCTGATTTCAAAGATGCCGGGGATGAGCCGCGTGTACTACTGCAACTCCGGGTCCGAGGCGAATGAGAAAGCCTTCAAGATGGTCCGCCAGATCGCCCATGCGAAATATGGCGGCAAGAAACACAAGATCCTCTACCGTGAGCGGGACTATCACGGCACGACCATCGGCTGTCTGTCGGCGGGCGGCCAGGACGAGCGCAACGCGCAATACGGCCCCTTCGCACCGGGCTTCGTTCGTGTGCCCCACTGCCTCGAATACCGCGCCTTCGAGCAGGACGGCGCCCCGCAGGAAAACTACGGCGTCTGGGCGGCCGACCAGATCGAGAAGGTGATCCTTGCAGAGGGGCCCGATACGGTGGGCGCGCTCTGCCTTGAGCCGGTGACGGCAGGCGGCGGCGTGATCACTCCGCCCGAGGGCTATTGGGAGCGGGTGCAAGAGATCTGCACGAAATACGACATCCTGCTGCATATCGACGAGGTTGTGTGCGGCGTTGGCCGTACGGGCACCTGGTTCGGCTATCAGCATTACGGCATCAAGCCCGACATGGTGACGATGGCAAAGGGTGTCGCGTCCGGTTATGCCGCGATCGCATGTCTGGTCACGACCGAAGCCGTTTTCGACAAGTTCAAAGACAACGCGGACGACCCGATGAACTATTTCCGCGACATCTCGACCTTCGGTGGCTGCACCGCAGGTCCGGCGGCGGCGCTGGAAAACATGCGCATCATCGAAGACGAGAACCTGCTCGACAACACCACATTGATGGGCGCGCGGATGATGGACAACCTGCACGCGCTCGCCGACAAGCACAGCGTGATCGGCGACGTCCGGGGCAAGGGCCTTTTCCTGGGCGCCGAGCTTGTGTCGGACCGCGAAACCCGCATGCCTGTCAACGAAAAGCAGGCCCAGGCGGTCGTGGCCGATTGCATGGCGCAAGGCGTGGTCATCGGCGTGACGAACCGGTCGGTTCCGGGCAAGAACAACACGCTCTGTTTCTCGCCCGCGCTGATTGCGACGGCAGATGATATCGACCACATCACCGATGCAGTGGACAATGCGCTCACCCGCGTTTTCGGCTGAAACCAGTTTTGCAGACAACAAAACGCCCCGGACATTCCGGGGCGTTTCTCATTTTAGCGGTGGCCGCCTCGTGGCCCTCTATAATCGTCGCGCTGCTCGCTCTGGGCATCAAAGCCGCTGGTGTTCGAAAAGCCGCCAACCGGCTCACACGCGGCCACAAATGCGACAACCGCACTTAGGCACAAAACCTTCAGGGCACGGGCGGTCAGAGCGCTCCGGTGCAGGGTATCTTCCGTCATTTTGACTTCCTTAATTTTTGCAGAACTAAACTGTACAGTATGGATTTGAAATGGGCAGAAGATCGTTTCACTTCAAGTGACTGGAGAGCGCGCACCGCAATTCAGACTGGCCTTGGACGCAAGACCGCCGTTGACGCGAACGACGTTTACTTTTGGGCAACACATACCATGGCGCATGGGTTAATGCGGTCATTGTAGGTGCCCTGCCAAAGGCGCACAGCCTAAGAGGGAATGACCGTATATCCAGATTGCAAGCCTGATATATCCAAACTAGACTGACACATGGCCATTTCAGTCGAGACTTTCTTCCTGAACCCCGATGCGCAGGGAACGCTTCAGGCACAGATCCAGCAGATGATAGCGGAAGGTATTCTGTCCGGGCGCTTCCACCGCGGGGAAAAGTTACCCTCTTCGCGAAAACTCGCCACGCATCTCGGCGTGAGCCGTATCACCGTGACGCTCGCCTATACCGAGCTTCTGGCCAACGACTATCTCACCTCTCGTGGGCGTTCGGGGTACTATGTTTCGGCGAACGCCCCCGTTCCTCCGGCTTACGCCCCACCGGCGCGTGGCATCGACAGGGTGAACTGGGAACGCGCGCTTGAGCATCGCTTTACCGGTGGCGACACGCCCGCAAAGCCGGTCGATTGGCACAATTATCGCTATCCGTTCATCTATGGTCAGGCCGATCCTTCGCTTTTCGATCATGCCAATTGGCGTCTCTGTGCTCTGAGGGCCCTGGGGCAAAAGGATTTCACGGCACTTACCACCGACTATTACGACCGCGACGACCCGCTGCTGATCGAATTCATTGCGCGCCACACATTGCCCCGTCGTGGCATCACCGCACGACCCGAGGAGATTCTGATTACGCTGGGCGCCCAGAACGCGCTTTGGCTCGCCACTCAGATCCTGCTGGGCCCGGACAAGCGTGCTGTGGTCGAAGACCCGTGTTATCACGCCCTGCGCGATATTCTTATGCAGTCCCGATGTGATCTGGCCCCGCTTCGCGTCGATTTCGACGGCCTTCCACCCGAAGCCATTCCACCCCGCACCGACGTCATCTTTGCCACCCCCAGCCATCAGGCCCCCACAACGGCCACGATGCCGCATGCCCGCCGACGCGCCTTGTTGCAGCGTGCCCAGGATCTGGATGCCATCATCGTGGAGGACGATTACGAGTTCGAAATGTCCTTTCTCGCGGCCCCTTCCGCGGCCCTGAAATCGCTCGATAGGGATGGCCGGGTCATCTATATCGGCAGCTTTTCAAAGTCTCTCTTCCCTGGCCTGCGTCTCGGCTATCTGGTCGGCTCCGAGCCCTTCATCCGCGAGGCGCGGGCGCTGCGGGCCCAGGTTCTCCGCCATCCCCCGGGGCATGTGCAGCGCACGGCGGCTTACTTCCTGTCCCTTGGGCATTACGATGCACAGATCCGCCGGATGGGCGAGGTGCTGCACCGCAGGCGACAGACGCTGGAGGAGGCAATTTCAGTTCATGACCTGAAAATCGCGGGCCAGGGCGTTTACGGAGGCAGCTCTCTCTGGATGGAGGCGCCCCCACAGGTCAACACCGCTGATCTGGCCCGGGATCTTTCGGCTTCCGGAGTGTTGATCGAACCGGGCGCGCCCTTTTTTCATTCCGCCAAACGCCCACATCATTTCTACCGGCTGGCCTACTCCTCTATCCCCGCCAGCCGGATCCCCGACGGTATCGGTCACATCTCCAAAGCGCTTGAAAACGCGGAAGAAAACTGGACCTAACCGGATGCTTATACTGGCCCTAACGGGCCCGTGACCGACGACGTAAACCAGACTAAAGTCGCATTTCACGCGATGCTTTTCTGATGTCCTCAAGAAAGGGTGCTGCCATGAAGATGACCACCGAAGAAGCCTTTGTCAAAACCCTGCAACGGCATGGAATTGAACATGCTTTTGGGATCATTGGCTCGGCGATGATGCCGATCTCGGACCTGTTTCCGAAAGCCGGGATCACCTTCTGGGACTGCGCACACGAAGGCTCCGCAGGCATGATGTCGGACGGCTACACCCGCGCCACCGGCAAAGTGTCGATGATGATCGCCCAGAACGGACCGGGCATCACCAACTTCGTGACCGCCGTCAAAACCGCGTACTGGAACCACACGCCGCTGTTGCTGGTCACTCCGCAAGCCGCGAACAAGACCATCGGTCAGGGCGGCTTCCAGGAAGTTGAGCAGATGAAGCTTTTCGAGGACATGGTGGCCTATCAGGAAGAGGTTCGCGATCCCTCCCGCGTGGCCGAAGTGCTGACCCGCGTGATCTCCAAGGCCAAGCGCCTTAGCGGACCGGCGCAGTTGAACATCCCGCGTGATTTCTGGACGCAGGTCGTGGATATCGAGATCCCCGACCCGATCGACTTCGAGGTCAGCCCCGGTGGCGAGAACTCCGTCAAGGCTGCCGCCGATCTGCTCTCCTCGGCCAAGAACCCGGTGATCCTGAACGGGGCGGGCGTGGTTCTGGCGGATGCGATCCCCGCCTCGGCCGCGCTGGCCGAACGTCTGACCGCCCCTGTCTGCGTGGGCTATCAGCACAACGACGCCTTTCCGGGCTCTCACCCGCTTTTCGCAGGGCCGCTGGGCTATAACGGTTCCAAGGCCGGCATGGAACTGATCAAGCAGGCCGATGTCGTGCTCTGCCTGGGCACAAGGCTCAACCCATTCTCGACCCTTCCGGGCTATGGCATGGAGTACTGGCCGGCGGATGCAAAGATCATCCAGGTCGATATCAACCCCGACCGGATTGGCCTGACCAAGAAGGTCACCGTGGGTATCGTGGGCGACGCCAAGAAGGTGGCCGAGGGTATTCTGGCCAACCTGTCCGACACAGCAGGCGACGAAAGCCGCGAGGACCGCAAGAACCGCATCGCCACCGCGAAATCCACCTGGGCACAGCAGCTCAGCTCGATGGATCACGAGGATGACGATCCCGGCACCAGCTGGAACCAGCGCGCCCGCGACGCCAAGCCCGACTGGATGAGCCCGCGCATGGCCTGGCGCGCGATCCAGGCGGCGCTGCCGAAAGAGGCGATCATCTCGTCGGACATCGGCAACAACTGCGCCATCGGCAACGCTTATCCGTCTTTCGAGGAAGGCCGCAAATATCTGGCGCCTGGCCTTTTCGGTCCCTGTGGATATGGCCTGCCCGCCATCGTCGGCGCCAAGATCGGCCAGCCTGACGTGCCGGTTGTTGGCTTTGCCGGTGACGGTGCCTTTGGCATCGCCGTGAACGAGCTGACGGCCATCGGCCGCGGGGAATGGCCGCCGATCACACAAATCGTTTTCCGCAACTACCAGTGGGGGGCGGAAAAGCGGAACTCGACGCTGTGGTTCGACGACAACTTCGTGGGCACCGAGCTGGACACCGAGGTGTCCTATTCCGGCATCGCCAATGCTTGCGGTCTGAAAGGCGTGGTCGCTCGCACCATGGACGAACTGACCGACGCTCTCAACCAGGCGATCAAGGATCAGATGGAGAATGGGATCACCACGCTGATCGAAGCGATGATCAACCAGGAGCTGGGGGAGCCGTTCCGCCGCGACGCGATGAAGAAACCGGTAGAGGTTGCCGGCATCTCTTCTGACGACATGCGTCCGCAACTCGCCTGATCATGACCGAAGATCGGCTTATCCTGGTCCTCAACGCCGGATCCTCGTCGATCAAAGCTGCGGTTTTTGATGCCGCATTCAAAATGACCCTGCGTGCCGAAGCTTCGGGCATTGGCGCGCAGGGAGACGTAAAGGTCGCAGGCACCCGCAACCGCGCCGATCTGCCCGATCACCAGAAAGCACTTGATCTTCTGCTGCAGGGCTTGGCACGGAACGGTCTGGCGCTCGACCAATTGCGGGGGGTTGGCCACCGCGTCGTGCATGGTGGCACAATGCTGACCAAGCCAACGCGCATCAGTCCCGAAACACGCGCCAAAATCGCCGACTGCATTCCCTTGGCGCCGCTGCACAATCCCCACAACCTGGCCGCAATCGACGCGATCTCGCGGCTTGCGCCGGATCTGCCGCAAACGGCCAGCTTCGATACGGCGTTTCACACCACCAATCCTGAAGTCGCCCAGCGCTATGCCATCCCCGCGACGGCGGAAACGCAGGGCCTGCGTCGCTATGGCTTTCACGGCACCAGCTATGCGGCGCTTGTCCGCGCGTTGCCAGCGCTTTCCGGCGCGCCGCTGCCGCAGCGCCTGCTTGCTTTGCATCTCGGCAATGGCGCGTCTCTTTGTGCGATACGGGATGGGCAGTCGGTGGCCACGACGATGGGCTACTCACCTGTCTCGGGCCTTACAATGGGCACCCGCTCGGGTGATATCGACGCCGCCGCGGTTCTGCGTCTGGCCGAAACGCTGGGCGCCGCTCACGCGCATCGCTTCTTACATCATGAGAGCGGGCTTCTGGGCCTTTCCGGCCTCAGCAGCGACATGCGCAGCCTCGAAGAGGCGGAGACGGAAGACAGCCGCTTTGCCATGGCGCATTTCTGCTACTGGGCCGCGCGTCACTCCGGTTCGATGATTGCCGCCATGGGCGGACTTGATGCCATCGCGTTCACCGGCGGCATCGGCGAGAATGCAGAGCGGATCCGCGAGGGCATCCTTGACCACCTGAGCTGGGCAGGGGCAGTCCCGGTGTGGATCGTGCCCGCCGAAGAGGAAGCCCAGATCGCACGCGATACCGTCCAGGTGCTGGGAGACTGAGTTGGTCGCCCGCCGCATCTCTCAGGTCAGACCCCGCCTTTTGCCCAATGACGTTGCATTGTGTCACCCGCATTGCCACAAAGAACAAAATGACTGACATGGCGCAAAGAGGCACACCAATTTCCCAAACTTTCGCGGAATTCCAGACCCGCGTTCGCAGCCTGCTGCCTGGGGTTCTGGTTGCGTTCATCGTGGCCATTACCGCGCAGTTCATCGCCGAACATCACGGCGCGCCGGCGATGCTGATGGCACTGCTTCTGGGCATCGCGATCTCTTTTCTGGGCGAAGAGGGCAAGGCCGTCGAGGGGATCTCTTTTTCAGCGCGCACCTTACTGCGGGTCGGCATCGCGTTTCTCGGCGTCAGGATTTCGATGGATCTGATGGCGGGGCTGGGCATCGAACTGATCCTGCTGGTCATCGGCGGCGTGCTTGCCACAATTGCCTTTGGATTGCTCATCGCCCGTTTCTTTGGCCATGGTTGGCGCTTTGCCTTGCTTACCGCAGGGTCGGTCGCCATCTGCGGCGCCTCTGCCGCCATGGCCATCGCCGCGATCCTGCCCAAGGATGACCGCTCAGAACAAAGGCTCATTTTTACGGTGATGGGCGTGACGGTTCTGTCGACCATCGCCATGATCCTTTATCCGATCCTGGTGGAGCAGATGGGCCTGTCGGCCCTGGAAGGCGGGATGTTTCTGGGCGGCACGATCCATGATGTCGCTCAGGTCGTGGGCGCAGGCTTCTCCATCTCGGAAGAAACCGGCGATACAGCGACCCTCATCAAGCTTATCCGCGTGTCCATGCTGGCGCCTGTTGTCGTCATTGCCGCGCTGCTGATCCGTCAATTCGCGGAAGTGCCCGCGGACGGAGAACGCCCCCCGATCCTTCCGGTCTTCGTTGTGGCCTTCCTCGTTCTCGCAGGCCTCAATTCCCTGCATGTCATCCCCGCCGCAGTCGCCGATGCGCTCAGCCAGGCCTCGCGTTGGCTGTTGTTGACCGCGATCGCAGCGGTGGGCATGAAAACCAACCTCAAGCGCGTTCTGGCCGTGGGAGGACCGGCCATTGCCCTCTTGATCACCGAAACCCTCTTTATCGCCGGTCTGATCCTTGTCGGACTGCATTTGCTGCTCTGACGATCAGAGACCGCGAACAAGGACGCCAGATGACCATCCAGCAACCCAAACTCGACACATCCCCCCACGTCTCGGACGAGGTGCGCAAGACCACCTGCTACATGTGCGCCTGCCGCTGCGGGATCAACGTGCATATGAAAGACGGGCAAGTCGCCTATATCGAGGGCAACCGCGACCATCCGGTCAATCGCGGCGTGCTCTGCGCCAAGGGATCGGCGGGGATTATGCAAGTGAACGCCCCCTCCCGCCTGCGCGCGCCCTTGAAGCGTGTCGGGCCCCGCGGGTCGGGCGAGTTCGAGGAGATCAGCTGGGACGAAGCGCTTCAGATCGCCTGCGACTGGCTGGAACCGGTTCGCAAGGAGGACCCGTCGAAGCTCGCCTTTTTCACCGGCCGTGATCAGAGCCAGAGTTTCACGAGCTTCTGGGCGCAGAACTTCGGGACGCCCAATTACGCGGCGCATGGCGGGTTCTGCTCGGTGAACATGGCCGCCGCGGGCATCTACACGATGGGTGGTGCGTTTTGGGAATTCGGCCAGCCCGACTGGGATCACACCAAGCTTTTCATGCTGTTCGGTGTGGCCGAGGACCACGACAGCAATCCGATCAAAATGGGGATCGGCAAGATCAAGGCGCGCGGCGCACGAGTGATCGGGGTGAACCCGATCCGCACCGGCTACAACGCGGTGGCCGATGATTGGGTGGGCATCACCCCCGGCACGGACGGTCTTTTCATCCTCGCGCTGGTGCATGAGTTGATGAAGGCAGGGCGGATCGATCTTGACTACCTGGCCCGATACACCAACGCGCCGGTGCTGGTGAACCAGGATCCGAAATCCCCTGAATATGGTCTCTTCCTACGCGATGCCTCCGGCAAATCGCTTGTCATCGACCGTGCCACTGGAAAGCTCACGCCCTTTGACGAACAAGGCGTGCGCCCAGATCTTTCCGCCACCCATCGGGCGGCCGGGATCACCCATGTTCCGGTTTTTCATCTGATGGCCGAACGATACCTGTCCCCGGACCATGCGCCCGAAGCCGTGGCGGCACGATGCGGCATCCCAGCCGCCAAGATCCGAACCATCGCCGCCGAGCTGGCCCGCGTCGCCTTCGACGAGGCGTTCGAGCTCGACATGGAATGGACGGATTTTCGGGGCGAAACACACAGCAAGATGACCGGTCGGCCCGTCAGTTTCCACGCGATGCGCGGCATCTCGGCCCATGCCAACGGCTTTCAGACCTGCCGTGCGCTGCACGTGCTGCAGATCCTGCTGGGCACCGTTGAGGTGCCTGGCGGCTTCCGCTTCAAGCCACCCTACCCCAAACCGGCCACCGCCCATCCCAAGCCGCATTGCGGCGTGACACCTGACAGCCCGCTCGACGGCCCCCATCTGGGCTTTGTCCACGGACCCGACGATCTGGCCCTCAAGGAAGACGGCAGTCCCGCCCGCATCGACAAGGCCTTCACCTGGGAAAACCCGATGAGCGCGCACGGCCTGATGCACATGGTCATATCGAACGCCCATGCCGGTGATCCCTACAAGATCGACACGCTTTTCATGTACATGGCCAACATGTCGTGGAATTCCACGATGAACACGGCTGGCGTGATCGACATGCTGACCGACACCGACGAGAGCGGCGACTACGTTATCCCACGCATCATCTACTCCGACGCCTACAGCTCCGAGATGGTGGCCTATGCCGACCTGGTCCTGCCCGACACCACCTATCTGGAACGCCACGACTGTATCTCGCTCCTCGACCGCCCCATCTGCGAAGCCGATGCCGCCGCCGACGCCATCCGCTGGCCCGTGATCGAACCCGACCGCGACGTGCGTGGCTTCCAGACAGTGCTGGTGCAACTGGCCAACAAGATGAAGCTACCCGGCTTCACCAACGAAGATGGCAGCGCGAAATACACCGACTACGCCGACTACATCACCAATCACGAGCGCAAACCCGGCATCGGCCCCCTCGCCGGCTGGCGGGGTGCCCAAGAAGGTTCAGCGGTGGGTGGGACGTCGTCCGACGGCACCGCCGACGGACGCGGGTCACCCAACCCCGACCAACTGGGTAAATACATTGAAAATGGTGGCTTCTGGGTCGGGCATATTCCGGACAAGGCACAATATTACAAACCCTGGAACACCGCCTATCAGGACTGGGCCGTGAACCTCGGCCTCTATGACGCCCCCCAACCCTACCTGTTCCAACTCTATGTCGAGCCGATGCGGAAGTTCCAGCTCGCCGCTGAAGGTCACGGGGACCGCCAGCCCCCCGATCACCTGCGCGACCGCATCCAGGCCACGATGGACCCGCTGCCCATCTGGTATGAGACCGACCAGCACGGGAATGACGGCTTCCCCATCACCGCGCTCACCCAGCGCCCGATGGCGATGTATCATTCCTGGGGCACCCAGAACGCGTGGCTGCGCCAGATCCACGGCCATAATCCGCTCTATCTGCCCACCAAGCTGATGCGCGAGCATGACCTGCAAGACGAAGATTGGGTCCGCGTCACCTCCCCCCATGGAGAGATCTCCGTGCCGGTGATGGAAATGGCGGCCCTCAACGAAAACACCGTCTGGACCTGGAACGCCATCGGCAAGCGCAAAGGCGCCTGGGCGCTGGAGCATGACGCACCCGAAGCCACACGTGGTTTCCTGCTCAACCACCTGATCCATGAGCTTCTGCCGCCCAAGGGCGACGGCCTCCGCTGGGCCAATTCAGACCCGATCACCGGTCAGGCCGCTTGGTTCGACCTCAAGGTAAAAATTGAAAAGGCCAAAGCCCCCGGCGAAGCGCAGCCCGCCTTCGATCCAATCACCTCGCCGGTGGGCATCGGTCCGTCGAAACTGGAATGGAAGATCGGCAAATGACGTTTGAAACCTATCTCGTTTACCTCGCCACCGTCCTGATCTTCTTTGCCCATCCCCCGGGGCCCAGCCAGGTGCTCTTCATGGCAGGCTCCATGCAACATGGGCTCCGCCGGGCGCTGCCGATCCTGGCAGGGGATCTCACCGCCAATACCGGCCAGATCCTGATCGCGGGCTTTGGCCTCGCCGGTCTGGTCGCGATCTCCGCCAATGTCTTTACGGCCGTGAAATGGGCCGGCATCGTCTATCTCGTCTATGTCGGCCTCCGCATGATCCGCCAGGCCTCCCGCGCCAAGGACAAACCCGCAGCCCCCAAACGCGCAGCCCTTTTCCGCACCGGGTTCGTCACATCGGCAGCCAATCCCTACGCGGTGATCTTCTTCGCCGCCCTCTTTCCGCAATTTATCGACCCCGCCGCACCCGTCGCCCCCCAGGTCGCCATTCTCGGCATCACCTACCTCGTGATCGACGGCATCATCCTCGTCTTGATGGGCGCCACGGCCGCCCGCCTCTTCGCGCTCATGGGCGCGCGGATCGAACGCTGGGTCGGCGTCATCTCTGGCGCGGGCCTGATCCTCGCCGCCGCCCTTCTCGCCCTTCGCGGAGATCCGGAGCCCGCCAAATGACCCAACTTCCTGCCAGCACCGACAAGAAACTCGGCCTCGTCATCGACCTCGACACCTGCGTGGGCTGCCATGCCTGCGTGATCTCCTGCAAAGGCTGGAACACCGAAAACTACGGCGCGCCGCTCTCCGATCAGGACCCTTATGGCGGCGACCCGACCGGCACCTTCCTCAACCGCGTGCACAGCTATGAGGTGCAGCCGGAACAAGGCCCCGCACAGCTTATCCATTTCCCCAAATCCTGCCTGCATTGCGAGGATGCGCCCTGCGTCACGGTCTGCCCGACCGGCGCAAGCTACAAGCGCGTCGAGGACGGCATCGTGCTGGTCAACGAAAGCGACTGCATCGGTTGTGGCCTCTGCGCCTGGGCCTGCCCCTACGGCGCGCGGGAGATGGACGGGGCCGAGAAGGTGATGAAGAAATGCACCCTCTGCGTCGACCGGATCTATAACGAGAACCTGTCCGAGGAAGATCGGGAGCCTGCCTGCGTGCGCACCTGCCCCGCCGGCGCGCGCCATTTCGGCGATCTAGGCGACCCGGGCAGTGCCGTCAGCCAGCTTGTCGCCGAACGCGGCGGCATGGACCTGATGCCCGAACAAGGCACCAAACCCGTTAACAAGTACCTGCCGCCGCGGCCCAAGGACACGCTCGACACCGATATCGACGTTCTGGCCCCGCTGCTGCAGCCCGTCGCCGAAGAGCCCAAGGGCTTTCTTGGCTGGCTCGACAAGGCTCTGGAGAAGATCTGAATGCATCCCGCCACGTCTGTTATCCTGTTCACGACCCTGTCGGGGCTGGGCTTCGGCCTGCTTTTCTGGCTGGGCCTTGGTTACCCCTCCGTCACCGGCTGGACCGCTTTCGCCTTCTTTGCCATCGCCTATCTGCTTGCCGTCGGCGGGCTCATGGCCTCCACCTTCCACCTCGGCCACCCCGAACGCGCGCTGAAGGCTTTCACCCAATGGAAATCAAGCTGGCTGAGCCGGGAAGCCTGGACCTCCGTCATCGCGCTTTTGCTTATGGCCGGCTACGGGGCGGGCCTTGTCTTCTTCGGCGAACGCTGGGCGCTCCTCGGCACGCTCGGCGCGATCATGAGCCTCGTGACAGTCTTCACCACCT